>JAGFIS010000031.1 GCA_024103425.1 Chitinophagaceae bacterium | reverse complement strand
TTCATTAGAATCAAACCTAAACTACTATAATTCTCAATCATCTCACTTTTCAATTCCTCTGTAGTGCGATTAAAAGAAAAATTGTTAACCTCGCTAAAGTGCTCGTTAGAGGTTTCAATTCCTATGTGGTGCGATTAAAAGTTGCATAAGATTATCATAATATGATTTAGATATTTCCGTTTCAATTCCTATGTGGTGCGATTAAAAGTATTTACTTACTTTTGTAAAGACAAAATAAGACACCTAGTTTCAATTCCTATGTGGTGCGATTAAAAGTGAATAAAGATTCAAGCAACGGAAACGATTATTACGTGTTTCAATTCCTATGTGGTGCGATTAAAAGGCAAATCATACTCTCCAGAGCCTGACGCTTTGTTAGTTTCAATTCCTATGTGGTGCGATTAAAAGTAGAGGAAAATATTCTAAAAGCGTCTGCCAATCGCGGTTTCAATTCCTATGTGGTGCGATTAAAAGCCGTTTAACCGGCTACAAAAAACAGCTCTTTTTCAAGAGCTTCTATTGGCCAAATTTATAAAATAACCACTAAAAAAGCGTCAATCGCCAATAATGGCATTTTACCCTGTTACCGACAACCATTCCAAACCGTTGTCCGGCCTGTATTCAACTCCGCCAGTCTTTTGAGAACGGCTTTATAAAACACAATTTTAAGTGAGACAGACGACTAAATAATGGAATCCAACCTGCTTTTCTCCAAACCTACGATTTCCTTTTCAAGCCACCTTTCATTCCTACTCTTAAAAATAATAATACTGTCCTCTTCTTTTTTCATTATTTCTCTTGCCCTCAATTTTAACTCCTTCAACTTCACTTCAGTTATTTCTCCTTCAAAAACGCTATTCTGTATCCAGTTCAGGTACTGCCTACACAGTTTAAGCATTTTACCTACCCTTTTTTCACCGATATCATAAACTAAGATGACGTACATATTTTACAGTTAACTAAGATCAGGAAAAGATTATTTTGACATCGGTCTCCCTTCACCACCACGCTTTAAAAGGCTTGTATTCTTCCATTCCCAATAGGTGTTTAGTCAGTTTGTAACACTCAAGTTTTACCAGGTGCTTATAGCTTACACTCTTTTTGAGTGTCCTGTGTTTGATAGTTTCGTTGAGTTTTTCCTCAAACGATCTTACAAATATTTTTCTGGCTGAATCTTTCAACCTGATTCCATTCACCTGAATATCAAAATCCTTGTCCTGTATTTCCTTTTTGTTAAGGACTTTAAAAATGATCCGGTCAACAATTAACGGTTTGAATATCTCTGCTATATCCAGTGCCAACGAATACCTTCTAAAGCCCGGCTCATGCAGGAAACTAATAGTAGGGTTCAATTGCGTATGATAGATCTGGCCCAGACACATGGTATAACACATCATATTACCAAATGACACAAGTGCATTAATCTCATTCAACGGCGGCTGCTTGGATCGCCCTTCCATCAGAAAGTCATTAATGATTATGTCAAACGCATCATAGTAAGCACGCCTGATATTTCCTTCAATGCCCATCAACTCATCTATGGCTGACGCGCCTTGTATCCCTTCGCGATATTGTTCGATACTGTCAATCACTCCCTGTAAATCCCTTCCTCTTGAAGAATAGTACTTCAGGTTTTTCTGAATGTTAAAACTCGCTCCATCAATAATCTTCTTTGCAATAATCAAGCGCTTATCCTTACTTAAAAAATGCTTTGTCTGACTTACCTGCATTTTACCTGCAAGCAGATACTCTTTAGGCATAAAACTGCCCGTGTAATGTTCGTAGAAATCAAAAAAATGTACAGCTATTTGCTGCTTGCCTAAAAAATTAAATAAGGCGCTGTTGGCATCTAATGAACCAAAACAATACAGGTCTGACACCCCCTCAACAGGAATGTATTTGGGCGGTCCATCCACCCCCTCCCCGCTAACAGGAATAAACTTTAGCGTGTTGTCTTTTCGGCCAAGCCGCCCGGGATTGAAGAGATAGTAGGATTTTTTCATTCTTCATTGACATAACATAGCTCATAATAAGAACAACTCTTACAAATTTTTGAGTTTATAACCGGAGGACATTCATTGGAGGTAACAATACGTTTAATTTCCAAAACAGTATGCTCTAAGCTAAGAACATCCTCAGAAGAAAGCACTACCTGTGTAGTTTCACGCAATAATGGATATTCAAGTATAGCCCGAGCGTTATGAATATCGTTCATCTCCAAAAGCCACAAATAAAATTTAGCCTGCCAGGAATGCGCACTTTCGAGTCGGTCGCTCCTTTTCGTTTCGTGAATAACCTTTTGTTTCGCATCAAAGAAATCAACCACTCCATACAATTTCAGACTGCCAAATTCACCCTGCAATTCCATCTGCGAATGTTTCTCGTTGCGTTTAGCGTAACTGTTCTCATGCAGCAACTTGCCATCATAAACACTATCATGCGTGTGCTCCATGTTGATGCCATTACTGAATAGCCATAGCTTACGTTTGCATACGTGATAATAGTTGATATGTGTGGCAGTGATGTTCAAAAGTGAGGAAGCAATTTTGCAATGGAGTGCTTTAATATAAAAAGCCGTGGAGTTACAGAGGTTTCTTCCCGTATCTTGTTTGACACTATCAACTAAAATTGATTAGTTATGAAGGATTGTACCCGTAAGTTAGATTTTAGTTTCGAAAAAACTCCACTACCCTTTCACTATATCGTGAAATTTGTATTAGGTCTTAAGATTAAAGTGTTTATACAAAAGGAATTTTTTATTTAACGTCTTCTCTCTTAAACCCTAAAATGCCAATTAACCATTTTGCAGATTATTGGCATTTTAGATTTAAAAAACAACCTTATTGATGCTCAAAATCAAACGACATCATAATATCCACCAATTTTTGCTCTGCTTTATCCAGAGCATCTGCAGCTCCAATGGCTCCGGCAATGTAGGCATTGGCAATAGGTGTAACAAAGATGTCTGCTTTTGTTGTTTCATCAATTTTCGGAACTGCTCTTGGCCTGTCGCTGTCATCGCGTAGTTCGCCCCGGATAGCATAAGCCACCTGGTTGGCATTATCACTTATGGCTATAGCCAAGGTTTCCATTAAACTAAAGGTTCGTGCCTGATTGGAAGTGATTCTCCAATTAATGAGCGCATGAGCCAGATTCTTAATAATTTCTTCTCTTTTTTCTTTCGGGCAAATCAGGCAGTGACCAAAAATATTTTGCCCCTCTACCCAGCCTTCATCTCTGAGTTTCTTTTCTATTTCAGCAGATAGTTCAGGTTCTAATTTGTTTGTAGAAACACAGAATAAAGTACGTAAGTCAATAGCGACATCATAAACAAACAGGCCTGTTGCCCTGGTTTGGTCCTGGATAAAAGCACGGTTAGGTAGGCTTCTGTTATTGGTAGTCAACCATTCGTTAAGTTGTTCATCTGTCAATTTTTCTCCTCTTTTTTTGCCATCTGACCAGTAAACATTCACCTTATGATGTTCGGGATGTGAGGTGCGGTCAAACGACAGATTTTCCGTGGGACTCTCTATGCCACCCAGAAGCGGATGCAAAGGCCTCATAGCAGATATGGAAAGAGGGCTTCTTCTTTTTACGGTTGCACTTCCTGTTTCAGCTTTCATATAGCCGCCTAAAAGCTGGTCAGCAAAACTGGGATCGCATGGCGAATGCGGTTCTTTCTGGCTGGCCTTATTGTCTTTTTTATCTATCTCCCAGTTAAAGGTGATTGCAGCAAAGGGAAGATTGAGCGCTTCTAAAATGGATCGTTTAACCTGCTGACCGCTGGAATAAGCCATCTTGTAACCAAACTGAGGATCATAATAATATTTCTGGCCGTCGTTAACAGCAAAAACGGTATGGGTAGCATGCCTGAGTCCTCTCAGGTAGATAAATGGAGAATTACTCATGATATTTAATTTTTAGCTTTTTGATAATTGTATTCAAATCTGATAAGGGTAATAAATAAAGGAAAGTTATCCGATGGCATTTTTAAAGTCTCCTCCACTACATTTTTAAAAACATCTGCAACTTTTGTAGAATGTTCCATAACTGTGGAAAGGTTTTCAATAAAAGCCCTTAGGTTCTTTGAATCCCTTATTTCCTGAGAAAGAGTGGAAAAAACTTTTTTCCCTCTTTCATCGCTTTTCTCCAGCTCAATAAGCGCAGAACCTACCCGGGAAGCGAGGTTTAATAATTCTGTTTTGTTAAGCATAGCTGTAATCCAGATTTTATAAAGTTGATAATTGTGATATGATTCTTCATCAGAAAATTTAAATTCTTTACCCTGTGCATAAAGCATGGATCCTCGTGGCATATACTCTCTTAGTTTAGCTGGTTCCAATGTCCTTAAGCCAATTGTTCCAAATTGACAGGCACTTCTGAAATTGTAGAAAGTGGAAAGGGTTTCGATTTCTTTGTCCGATAAAACGGTTTCTTTCTCGTTAAGAAATATTGCATCTCTCAGCTCATACATTTTCCGGATTGAAGGGAGTAAAATGTTGATGAACCCCAATGTGGTATTAGTTTGCGAAAGATTATAAGCGTAAACAGTCAGTAATTTTTTGGGGAAGTATTTAGACAAGGCAAAAATAATCTGCGACCATGGTTGGGTGGATATGGAAGTCTTGCCCTGTACTTCACTGTGTTCAATATTCAGATTATCCTCGGAATACCGGTCTTCTTCCGGATTGGTGGAGCAGTGGTACAACCAGTTTCCGTTCCAGGTTTCTATTTGCTTATCCTTTATGTTGGGGGTTTGATCAAGGTATTCTCTGTACACTTCCCATCCCTTGAATAAGGTCCAGAAAATTTCTTCTTCATCTATTAACATCACATAACCACCACTAACACCTATGGCTAAGGCTTCCCCTATCCATGAGGCATACATCTCCTCTGCATCGGTCTGAAAATCTATACTGGTTACCTGACCGGAAGTAGTACCCTGAAGGTCTTTGGCAGCACTTCCCACATAAATGGACATATTGGGAACATCTTCCTTTATGGCAGTTTGCAGGTTATGAAGTTGTGCCAAAGAAGGGCTTCCAAATTTTTCAACATCCTCCTTTTTAGGTTTCTGAAAGAAAGGAGAATTACCCACATGCATGAGGTGAGAACCATCACGGAAGAATAATTCAAAGAAATAATCATTAAAGAATTCTTCAGCAGTGAGGTTTTTACCCTCACGTTCATTGTATAATTTCAGGAACTTCTTTCCTATATAGCTTGTGTACATATCATAAAAAAGTTTCGGGTTCTGTTAATTGCAATCCATATTTTTCATAGTCTTCCGGGTTTTGAGGTATCACAAAAGGATGTGAACCTGCCTCCAGCTGTTCGTAATCGTCTTTATATCTTGCTATCGTTCTCCAGTTAACGGGGATCTCCATATTGATTCGCTCTTCCCATTTGGCCAGCATGTAGGCATCGCGGTCTTCTTCCAGAATACAGGTGGCACTTTCAATTTCCAGGGCTTCAACGATAACAGATTTCTTGTTATCTGTCAGTTCTTTCATCACCATTTGACCATCCTTAAATTTCAGGTGAATATCAATTTGTTTCAGATCCAGATTGGGAAATACCCGATCAATCTTTCGCTGAATCTCAGTCTCTTCCAGCACTTCGCCGTTATCGGGAAGCTGGTCAAAACTGTTTTTTAAAACTTCAGATTTGTAAGGCAAAGCCTTCCCTTCTGGCTTCAGAACATAAACCGATTTATAATGACCAATAGTTTCTTTTGTTCTTCGCCTGTTCACTCTCCCAAACCTCTGAATCAAGCTGTCCAGCGGCGCACACATCGTGATCATCTGGTCAAAACTGATGTCCAGCGAAACTTCTACAACCTGAGTGGAGACCACGAGACAACCTTCATTTGTAGTGTTCTCATCAAAATCTTTTTTAAGAGTGAGCTCTCTAGCAAACCGGTCGCCTCTTTTGAAGCGGCTATGAATCAGTAGCTTTTTAACGTCAGGATATTCTTCTTCAAAACCGGCAAAGGCTTCCTGAGCTTTCTTCACCGTATTATATACCAACAGTACTTTTTCATTTTTAGAGAAAGCATCTTGTAACAACTCATCTATTTCGGATTCATCTTCAACTTTAAAAATCCGGTGGCGGTTAAAGGTTTTTAAGATGTCATTAGAAAGTTTGACCTCGTAAACATTTTCTGGTCCACCCAACAGATTCAAAAGCTGACGATAAAGCACAGACGGCATGGTTGCGGTCCCGATATGAACCCTGCAGTTCAGCGTTAAAAGCGCTTTTACAATTTCAAGAACCATCGCCTGAGAATAATCCGAATAAGTATGTACCTCGTCCAGAATGACGTCACATCCTTCTACGTCCAGCATCATACTTTCGTAACCGGCCGTCCCAAATATAATTGCAGCCAACTGATGCGGCGTAAGCACTTTAACCGAAGATCCTGCAAGTGGCTGCAAAATCTGCTCCTCTATATTTTTCCCAACCACAATCCTAGAAGTGGCATGAAGTAGGCGAATATCTTTTGTGGGGATGGTGTCTTTAAAACGCTTCCACATGGCGTTGATAGAAGCCTGAAAGGGCAGCGTATAGAACACCCGACCATGAGTTCTTTTTAAAAGGAAATCGGTTTTCCCGGCTCCTGTTGGTGCAATGACCATCGTATGTTTTCTTGGGTCTGTCACATCAACTGTTGAAAGGGGGTAAAGTTCATTCTCCCTTCTCTTGTCCTGGTAAAAACTCAAATCGGGGATTTCAAATAAATTTCCTGTCTGCTTTTCTGTTTCTGTCATGAATGCGGAACCAAAATGGTCTGCTGCTTTCAAAAGCCCTCTCCACCTTGACCACCCTTTCTTTTTGTGGAAACAATAGTCAGCCGCATATTCCAAGGCTTCCTTTGCTTCGTCATAAGTTATATCTCTGCATTCAAAGCCAAACTTTTCTATAATCTCCTTGCCAACCGGAAACCAGTCCTGCCAATCTTTCAGATGATTTTCAATCCAATTGCGGTCGTTGTCATCCAAATCTAAAATTCCGCGGTTGCGGACATCGTTCTGAATGGATTTGTGGTGTGCAACCACCATATCAATCAGAATATTCCATTCTTCCTTCGGAAAAGCCGGCAGGAAGGCCAGGGAAGAAAGCTCATGGCGATGAGTATAACTTTCATCTTCCCTTTCATCGGCCAAAGAGCGAGCATTGATATTTTTCATCCGCCTTTGAAAATGAGGATGCGCTTTCCCCAAATCATGTAAAACGGCTCCTTTTACGGCCATCTGTTCATCAAAAGGAAAGGAGAATCCTTCCGCCATTTTTTTGATAGCAGTCACAACATGCCTGGTATGGTCCAGAAGAGTCGTATTGCCATTCTGGATACTTTTGGCTAATATGTTGTTCAAATCAATCATTGCTCTCTGATAGGGTTTCCGGTTACTTCTAATTCGCCATACATCTCTTCTGCCTGCTTGAATCGGTTATGCCCTACTTTAAATCCATTCTTGTTATCAGTAAATTTTAGTTCGAAACCTTCAATCGCATTAAATTCCTCTTGGGTCATTTCAACCGGAGAGTCAGGGAAAACCAAATCTTCATTTCTACATAAGCAAATAGTTTGTTGCGCAGCGTGTTCAGCATCATGGGGATTTGCAAAGGCCAGATACAAGTGAGGCTTAATCATAACACCGCGGTTTAAAATCCCCAGGTTTGTCTTGTAAATACCTTTTTCTTTGTTGGCTTTAAATCCTCCTTTAGCCCAAGTGCGCTCCTGTTGAACATCCAGTCCGCAATAGTTCAATTTATGCCTCAGGATTTTCTTAATTCCGGTTTCAGACAATAATTCCGGAAAAAGCTTCTTTTCAATTCCTTCCACAATACTGGGGGTAAGAAACTGTTGAGAAAATGTTTCACTGTCTCGGACGGCTGTCCAGGGCTTAATAAACCCGAAAGGCCCTGAATATTTGACTACAAAATACTTTTCCATAATTCATTATTTTAAGGCACCGAAACCAATTCCGGTGGAATGGCCTAAACCGACACTCCAGACATAAGTGAGTTGTTCGTTATTCCCTTTAATAATAAGAGGGGCAAACGTTGTTTTATTCTGAATTCCATTATACGTAACCAACTTCGTTGAACGATAAGCAGTGTCCGGATCCAGTTTTATTTCAACACCTTCCGGGGAAATGCCTGCTTTTTCCAGTTTAGTTTTCAAATTTTCTGTCAATGCAATTTCATACCCCGCATCTTCATAAGTCAGATGTTTATTGTCACTTCTGCGTTTTAGCAGAACCGGACTGGCCATAGAAAATCTTTGCACCTTTTCAAATAGAGGTGGTTCTTGCAGAATAACATCTCTAACAAAGATACCATGGAACACCGTGTTGTCTTTCAAAATACCTTCAGTAATACGCCGGATGATGCTATCATCATAAGCACTTACAAAAAAGTAGGAGTCAGGTGATAATGCGAGCCCACCTTTTTCAGCTTTCGTGTTTTGTATCCAGGAAAAAGTAAACCTGGCAGGTTTACCGTGTACCTCATTCTCTAATCCAAGCCATTTATGAACTACACCGGTTAATAGTTTCTGATAATTGAAATCTATTTGCTCACTATTATTTGACAACTTCACATATATTCTCATCTTTTTCTTTTTAATGATTTTTTTTGATATTCATACTATTTTTTCGCTTCCCCACGCCTCCGGCTCTCTCACTCCCAAAAATCCTCTTTTTCTAATTTAAGATTCCGGGTGTCTTAGCCCTTTTTACAACCACAAACTTACTTACGGTGTCTGACAGATTCTGTCACCTTTTTAGATAATTTTCAACCTGCTTATTAATCTCCTTTCTTAAAACCGCCGGTTTAATAATCTCAATATCATTCAGCATACTAAGTATAAATCTACCAACCCCTGTAAAGTTGGCTACCGGAGTTTTCAGGTAATATTCATTATTACTTTTCTTGCTTATGTACTCGTACGATCGCGGAAATTCTTCTATAATTGCATTATATGCCCTCAGCGTCAAGCGCAGCTCTACAATACATTTCGGCTTTTCTTCCGAGTATCTGAAAATATCTGTAAATGGCTCATGGTGATGTACCTCATAACGCCATTCCGATTTTTGTAGTTCAACCGACTCCATTCGCGATATCTTAAATTGCTTGCATTGATGTGTTTCGCAATCATAACACCACACTGTTTGATAATCTTGCATAAACTTAAATGGCTCTACCCGTCGGTCGCTGATGGTTTCGCTGTTAGACGATCTGTAAGCCACCAGGAGCAGTTGTTTTCTTGAATCAATGGCATCCTTAATCATCCGCACCTTGGCCAGATCATTTTTCTTGCTCAGTTCTTCAATTGCTTTTAAATCGTAAAACGCATTCATTTTCTTCATCAGCCGGTCAATCACCGCTGTATCTGCTTCTATGCTCAGGAGTGTTTTGTAAAGAAGGGCTACTTCGTCTTCGCTGAAATGTAATATTCTGCGAATATCCTTGTTCCTGGTATGGTCTGGTTGCAGCCGGTATCCACCTTTCCGTTCTAATACGAAACCGGCAAATTCTATTTCGTTCAGGTCACGGATAATATTCCGTTCCGACATGTTGAATCTAGCGGCTATCTCCTCCAGCTTATACCGCTTTCCACCGTTTAGCATCATCAGCATTTTAAGGATGCGCTGCGTTTTACGATCATTCATTGCCTGAAGTGCTGCTTGTATTTGAAAATGATTACATCTGTTCCGAAACACATATCACTCTCCTATCATGCCAAAACCCATCGCATTAAACTCGCCCATACCGGCATTCAGCAATAATTCAAGAAACCGCTTTTCTGCTGTCAGTTTAATACGAAAATTCATCCACCCTCTGATTCTCGTTTCCTCCGGTTTACCCTCCCTGATTGCCACCAGCCTTGACTTAGGTGTGTATCCGCTTAACAACGTCTCAACAATTAATATTGCTGATCGCGCTGTTTCAATATCAAAACAGCTTTCTATTTTATTTCTCCAATTGAATAAAATATTCTTCACAAACCCTTCATCTCCCGGGGCCAGATAATCTTTATGGCCTCGCTCATTCGGCAATGCAGCTACAACCGGCGAAAGTGGCCGCACTGTTATGGTTATTATTTCATTTTCGTTTTTGCCGGTTAATATTCCGCGAACAGCCTCTACGGTTTCTACCTGAAAAGTAGCTTTTGATTTTTTGTCTGCAATTTCTATTCTCTCATTTTGGAATAAACCCTTTATAAACCCTTCTGCTGCTTCCGGAAGATGAAATGCTACCAGAACCAAGGCAGAATCGCTAAGAATTTTAAAACGGTCACCTGCAATTTTATAAGCACAATCTATCTGTGAAAAAGTAAAAAGTTTAAACCCTTTACCATAACCCGTTTCATGCAGGAAATCAGCATATTGCTCATCGCCTTTGGCAATTATTCTATAAATAGCAGCCGACAGCGGATACTG
>JAGFIS010000026.1 GCA_024103425.1 Chitinophagaceae bacterium | reverse complement strand
GATTCACTACAGTGAGTCCTTCAAATGGAAGGTCGTTCAAGAGGTCATCAGCGGTAAGTTTACCAAAGAAGAAGCCCGGAGAGTTTACGGTATTAGGAGTAACTGCTCCATCCTTTATTGGATGCGGCTTTATAGTGGCAACACTGCTTATCGTACTAGCAAAAAGCTTGGTAGTTTTGCTGATATGCCACGCGACAAAGAGCTACAGGAATTAAGAGCTAAAATAAAAACTCTGGAACACGAACTCCAATCAGCTAACCAGAGAGCAGACCTGTGGCAGCGGATGATTGAAGTGGCAGAAAAAGAATTGAATATTGACATTAAAAAAAAGTCTGGTGCCCGACTATTGAAAGCTTCATCAAAGAAAACCAAGAAGCAACAGTAACAGAGCTCTGTCAGGTATTGGGGTATAGTAAGCAGGCTTATTACAAACAGCGTCAATACCGACAGCACAAAGCATTTGATGAATATTTAATAGTTGGGCTGATAGAAAAGAAACGAAAGGTATGGAAGAGAGGCAGCGGAAGAAACCTGTTGAAGTCTTTAGAGAAAGACTTTGAAGAACACGGTATCCAAATCGGCAGAGATAAGTTCTTTGATATTTTGCGCAGTAATGGGTTGCTTAAACCCCTCAGGAGAAGAAAAGTGTCCACAACCAACAGCTACCATCGGTATCATAAATACCCTAACTTAATAAGAGATAAGATACCGTTGAAGGCCAATGAGATATGGGTTAGTGACATAACCTACCTGTGGTTAAGAGACCAGCCGGGCTTCTGTTATTTGTTTTTGATTACCGACCTGTACTCCAGGAAAATTATCGGTTACTCGGTGAGTAGGACTCTGGAGACTAAAGGAGCGTTAGCCGGCTTGTCTATGGCAATGAAAGGAGCAGCACCAGGCCAGTTAGAGAACTGCATTCATCATTCAGACAGAGGCATTCAATATTGTTCTGACCGGTATGTGGCAACTTTATTGAACAGAAAAATGCTGATAAGTATGACTGAAAGAGGTGATCCATTGGAAAACACAGTAGCAGAGAGGGTTAATAAAACCATTAAAGAAGAGTTTACTGATGATAAGGAGTTAAGCTTTAGAGACTTTGAAGAGGCAAGAAAAGAAATAAAAAAGTTCATTCACTTTTACAACACTCAACGACCACACAGAAGTATCGGCTGGCTTACGCCAATGGAAGCCTATCAAATGGAAGGTGAGTTAAGAAGACAATGGAAGAACTATAAGAGAAGGAAGAACAAGGGGAGTTTTGCTGAGGCATAGAGCTCTGAAGTAATAATAAAAAATGGCCGCTAAAGAGCAACCATTTTTGAAAGTAAAAACTACTTCGTCGCATCAGATTATCCCTATCAGGTTGACAACTCCCCGGAAGTCAGAGCCTGAGTCCGTTTGATCTGAATAAGACAAAGGAACTAATATTAAGACTAAGGTTAAAAACAGGTATCTTATCCCCCTGTTAATAACTCAAAAAAGAGTCAACCAAAATCAGGACGAGACACACTTCACTCCATTCATTTTCTTAACGCCGCACACTGTAGGCCGTCTAAAAAAACTGGGGTCGGTAATAGAGTTTGATTGCGGTTCTTACTCTTTCAGGTTTTACTCGTTTTTCGTATTAAAAAGTGTAAGAGAAGGAAAGTTGTTCTTAAAGGAAGAAGTCTTATTAATATCCTTCATCGACGTGCCGGTTTCCTGCGGCACAAAATTTATTTTCTGGTAGAATAAAGTAGGAGCTTAATCTAAAGTTGTAACCGTACGTTTCTTTTTTGTGCGGACGCAATTAAAATGATACAAAAAAGACATATTATCTTCCCTTCATTATTACTAAAACAGGAACAAATAGCCTGTTTATGCGGCTTCTACACTTTTTAACGAGATATGAAACCAAAATCTTACTAAAATAAATGACCTTTGCAGCATTATGGTTTTACACAACAGAGTCTCTCAAAAAGTACTGAAAGAGCGTCTTGCAAAAGAAGAGTTCAAGCGAGTGACGCTTTCATTTTATAAGTATGTCCATCTGGAAGATCCGGATGCTTTCAGAGATGAATTGTATAAAAATCTGTATGCGCTTTTTGCTTTCGGCAGAATTTATGTTGCCACTGAGGGAATCAATGCGCAGATGAGTGTTCCCGAATACAAGTTTGAAAAATTCAAAGCATACATAGAGAACATACCTGAATTGAAAGACGTCATGCTGAACATTGCAGTAGATGATGACGGGAAAAGCTTCTGGGTACTGAAGGTGAAAGTACGCGAGAAGATTGTGGCTGACGGTATTACGGATCCTACGTTTGATATGAGGAACAAAGGCAAGTATGTCGATGCAGTGAGGTTCAACGAACTGACGGATGATCCTGAAACGATTGTTGTGGACATGAGAAACCATTACGAGTATGAGGTGGGACATTTTGAAAATGCAATAGAAGTACCCTCGGAAACTTTCCGTGAGCAACTGCCGATGGCTGTGAAAATGCTTGAAGACAAGAAGGATAAGAATATTATCATGTATTGTACAGGGGGTATCCGTTGCGAGAAGGCGAGCGCTTATTTTCTGCACAACGGATTCAAGAATGTGTACCACGTCAACGGTGGTATAATCAACTATGCAAGGCAAGCTGAAAGTCTGAACCTGCCTAACAAGTTTCTCGGAAAGAATTTTGTTTTTGATGCCAGGTTAGGCGAATCTATTGGTCATCAGGTTATCAGTCACTGCCATCAGTGCGGCGCTCCCTGCGATACGCATGTCAACTGTGCTAACGACGGATGTCATTTGTTGTTTATCCAATGCCCTGAATGCGCTAAAAAGATGGAAGGCTGCTGTTCTGAAGCATGCAGGGAAGAATTGCACATGCCTATCGAAGAACGGAAAGCCAAAAGAAGAGGCCGAAAAAACGACAAGAAGATTTTTGATAATAAGTCGCGCCAACGCATGGACGCGCTAATGCAGAAGTAATCGTTCCTGTTTTAAAAGTTGATCTTAATATTATTCGCTTTCAAATCGTGCAGCAACGAATACAGCCCGAAGAATGTGCGGTTGATATAAATGAAGTGTTTTGATCCCCTGTTGGAGTTGAATTTTTTCAAACGCGGCTCAGTATTGAACTTCTCTGCCAGATCGTAAACCTTGTTGAAATAACTGATATCCGAGAAATCAAAAGTATCGTACTTCAGAGGCGTCATGAAGGTGGAGATCATCTCATTGAACAAGGAAGAGAAAAACTGAATTTCTTTTTTAGTATCGGTTTCTTTAATCAGTTCCAATTGCAGCATTTTTTCTTTGAACAGCTGTGGAGAGTTCAGTACTTCTTCCTTCCTCAATTCGAAGTAAGGGAAGTAAAACTCGTCAGGTATTTCTTTCACACAGCCGAAGTCTATAGCAATTAAATCTCCCTCTTTGGAGACCATAAAATTGCCGGGATGCGGGTCTGCATGTACTTTTCGCAATTGATGAATCTGGAACATATAAAAGTCCCAAAGCGCTTGCCCGATTTTATTGGCCAATTTAGAATCTTTATTGCGCTTGGAGAATTCAGAAAGGTGTTCACCTTCCATATAGTCCATCGTGATGATGCGTTGCGACGACCACTCGGGATAATATTTTGGAAATCTGAGTCCTTTAATATGTGCACATGCCTTTGCAATTTCAATACTGCGTTTTACTTCGAGAATATAGTCTGTTTCTTCAAGTAGTTTTTCTTCGACCTCATTAAAATATTTATCGGAATCTTTTCCTTGCAGGTTGAACATCCGTATGGCAACAGGCTTTACCATTTTCAGGTCAGACTGAATACTCTCTGCCACCCCCGGATATTGAATTTTAATGGCCAGCAGCTTGCCGTCTTTCTTCGCGCGGTGTACCTGGCCGATGCTCGCGGCGTTGACAGATTGTTCTTCAAACTCGTCGAACATTTCTGCCGGCAGTTTACCGAAATAACGTTGGAATGTTTTGTTCACAAGCGGACCGGAGAGGGGAGGAACAGAAAACTGCGAAAGTGAAAATTTCTCAACATATTGCTGGGGCAACAAGCTCTTGTCCATACTCAGCATCTGTGCTACTTTCAGTGCACTGCCTTTGAGTTTAGAGAGGCTGTCGTAGATATCAGATGCATTATTTTCGTGAAGCTTTTTTCGGGCTTCCTGTTCGGATTCAACAATTTTATCCTTGTAATAATTAAGGTAATTGACTCCGATTTTGGCACCTGTCAATACAAGTTTAGATGCTCTGGAGACTTTGGAAACAGGTATGTGATCCAGTGTTTTCATTTCAATCAGGCTACGGGGTTGAATTCTTTGTAAAGAAACTTCCCGAGGTCGGCGATGCTTTTTAAAGGTTGGGTGTTAATGAGCTCAAAGGCAGCTGTTGATGACTTTTCAATGAAGATATCTGTCTTCTCAAATTCTGCAGAATCATCGTGAAGCCAGAACTTTAGAATACTGATTAATTGAAACCAAGCAGCCTCACTCAGTACCCGATGCTGTATTTTATTCGCCTTTTCATTTTTCAGGTCGACGGTGTCAATATCCAGAGACTCAATATACTGATGAAAGTTCTTGTGCAGGCCTTTCAGCTTTCTGATATTCCCGATTTTATCACCTGATAACAAATACAGAACAAAGCTTCTGTTAGAAGTGAGATTCCCAAAGAAAGTATAATAGAAGCTCAGCAGTTTTTCTTTTGCTTCGTATTCTTTATATCCTGAAGAGCGAGAGAGTGTAGCCAGTGTCTTCTCAAAAACCAGCTCGAAGAAATGACTTTCAATCCCTTCAAATCCGTTATAAAACTTGTAGAAGTCCTCTTCTTTTATTTTGTGATTTTTTGAAAAGAGATAGACATTTTTCGGGTCATTTCCTTCCAGGATATCACTCATGTACCAGTCGAGGATTGTTTCTTTTGAAAGCTTAGCCTTAGGTTTTGCAGGGGTACTTTTCATGTTTTCAGGTTTTTCTCAAATTTCCTGAAAAGATTACAGAAATGGTGTTAAAAAACTGAAAGGCGAGGAGGGAAGATGAAATTTGATAACGAACTCAAAAAATACTTTTTTCGGAATTAAATTTTATTATCTTCGCCGTCCGAAAAACGGAAGAAAAGAGGAGATTGGCAGAGTGAAAAATATAATTTACTGGATCGGTAGTTCAATTGGTTAGAATGCTGCCCTGTCACGGCAGAGGTCGCGGGTTCGAGTCCCGTCCGGTCCGCATACAAGTCCCAGGAGTGGGACTTTTTTATTCGAGGTATGTCCTGCCGTGTCATGGCAGAGGTTGTCTCGGCTGAGCCGAGATCCGGTCCGCATACAAGTCCC
>JAGFIS010000047.1 GCA_024103425.1 Chitinophagaceae bacterium | reverse complement strand
CCGAGTTGAGTTGAGAATAATTTTTAGTCATTGCAACACAAAAATCTGTTTTTCAGCTTAACCGTATGGGCGGGGTACCCCGCCCATACGGTTAAACAGGTGTTGCACTTGATACTTGAACTTAAGTCCATATTTTCCTTAGATGAAATAGTACTTCTACTCTCCTGCAATAAGTAATTTTGCCCGATTTTTTAATTCTGTTGGCTGTATCGTAATAATTCAGGTTTTCTCTCGTTTTTAGGATAATAGTTGAACCCCTAAAATTCTAAACTATGAAAACCTTACAAGCCGGAATAGCTCTGCTATTCCTGATGTTTACTGCCAATGCCACCTTTGCACAATCTCATCCCGAACGTCAGAACGCATTATTCAGAGGATCTGCAGACAGACTGCCTGTAACGACCAGTGAACTGGATAAAGCATTTACTGCCACTAAGGGAGAAACCATAACCTTCAAATTTCACGACCTTCTTTTTAAAGGAGAAGTTGTTAGCTCTGTCAAGCGCTATGAGACCCTTCATACTGTAATAGTAAGAAGTGCTTCAATGAATAACAGCTTACTTTCTATCTCAAAAAGAATTGAAGATGACATGTCTGTAACCTATGTGGGGAGAATTCTCAATGAGAAATCAGCAGATGGCTATCAACTGGTGAAAAGTGAAGAAGGGAAGTACAACTTTAAACGAATTAAGACCGATGAACTACTGCAGGACTTCTGATCTGCCTGTTAATTAATAACCTTACCTAAAGTCCGAAACCATGAAAACCTTAACTGCCTTATGCTCTCTGTTGTTATTTACTATGACAGGATTTGCCCAACAGCCAAAATTAAGCAGCCATCCTTCTGCCCGAGCTACTATATTCCTTGATTTTGATGGCCACTATGTAGAGGGAACGCTTTGGAACAGCGGAAATCCGTTTTATTGCGAGTCGCCTAATCTGACTAATGAGCAGATTACCGAAATATTTCACCGCGTGTCAGAAGATTTCCGCCCTTTTGATGTGAATGTAACCACCGATTCAACGGTATTCTTAGCCGCTCCTTTGACTCAACGTATAAGGGTGGTAATTACACCAAGTCCGTCATGGGCTCCACGCGCGGGTGGCGTATCCTTTACAGGATCATTTACCTGGGGAGATGAGACACCGCTTTTTGTCTTCCCAGATATGCTTTCGTGGAAGACAAAATCGATTGCAGAATGTTGCTCTCACGAAGCCGGGCACACGCTTGGTCTTTCACACCAGGCTAAGTATGATGACAATTGCAAGCTCGTAAACGTATATAATGATGGAAAAGGTGCCGGTGAAACATCCTGGGCACCTGTGATGGGAAACAGCTACGGAAGGAACTTCAGTAGTTGGAATAACGGTCCGACACCTACAGGGTGTATGTCTGAGCAGGATAACCTCTCTATCATCACCTCTGGGAATGGTTTTTCATACAGAGAAGATGATCACGGAGACAATCCCACAAAGGCCACTAAACTGGAATTGACCAGTAACAGTTTCTCAGGTGATGGAATAGTTACGACTAATGAAGACATCGACTTCTTTGAAGTATTCTTTCCTTCGGTAGGCCGTCTAATTTTAGATGCTAAACCATTTTCAGTAGGACCAAATAATGCAGGAGCTAATCTCGATATCGAACTTAAAATTTTCACTGAATACGGTGATCTGGTCGGTACATATAATCCTGAAACGTTATTGAATGCAACAGCTGATGTAGTGCTGGAACCGGGGAAATACTTTATATCTGTCAGAGGTGCCGGTAACCAGTATACTTCTAATTACGGAAGTCTTGGCTCTTACTCCTTCACCGGAGCATTCTCGCCATTCTCAACGAACCCTGTATCAAGCATAGAACTTACCGGTAAACAAGACAGAAACGGCCATTTACTGACGTGGAATATTGTATGTGATGAAGCGCTCATACTTCAGGAAATTCAGGTGTCTTATGACGGAATCAATTTTAAAAAGGTGGCAGAACTGAACGGAGAAGCCAGAGCGTTCCGTTACGATCCTGAAAAAGCAGGAAATATTTTTTATCGTCTTAAAGTAGTTACAAAGTCAAACCTGACCAGCTATTCAAATGGTATCAGCATCCTGAAAAAAGGAAATGCCGGATTCTCGATCAGGGCCACTGTTGTGACAAATCAGGTAGAAGTTTCTGCTGATGAAAACTTCAGATATATCGTATCTGATATGAACGGAAAAATTTTGCAAAAAGGCAATGGAACATCAGGTAATAACGTTATTAATATCGCTAACACACCAAAAGGAATCTACATTATCCAAATAGCTGGTAACTCCCAAAGAATAACTGAAAGAATTGTAAGAATGTAAGGTAGATTCATGTGTAAGTTAAAGGGTCAGCGTTAGGGGCTGGCCCTTTTTTGTTTTCTGTTTACCGGGTCTTTCTTTTTTAATCGCTGGCAGCGTGAATAAAAAATTATTCGTGTTGTTGTGTCGATAGATTAAATTGTGGGGTTATACTAATGGCGGGTCTCCTGTTATGTAGAGTGTTGAGGGAGAATTGCGTTGTACTTTTTTGTTGCCACTGTCTCAGGTACTTCCCGTTGTAAGATTTCTTTCATCTTTTAATTATCTTGTTATGCTTTGGCGAAGATTTAATGGAGAACCTATAGAATTACCTATCAAATCGGCAGTGGAAGCCGCTATCAAACGCGAGCATGAGGCGGGTAACAAATTAAAGGTTTGCATCGGGACCGATAGTCAGGTGCATTCTCAGGAAACAGAGTTTGCCACAGTCATCGTTTTCCTTCGCGAGGGAAGAGGCGGTTTTATGTTTATCCATAATGAAAAAACAGTGCATTCTTTTACGATCAAAGAGCGGATGCTGATGGAGGTGGCTAAGAGTATAGAAGTTGCATACGAACTATGCGATCTCTTTACCCTCTATGATGTTGATATGGAAGTACATGCCGATATCAATACCAACCCGAATTTCAAGAGTAATGAAGCTCTGCGTGAAGCTATGGGCTATATCCTGGGAATGGGTTTTGCGTTCAAAGCCAAACCTGAAGCATTTGCCAGCAGCAGTTGTGCCAACAAGGTGGTGAACTGAGCTCCCGATCTTTTCCTTTGTTTACCCGGAAACTTTATTGCTTTTTCGGAGGTACTATCATGATATGCGCCTTAGCTGTACCAGCTTCCATCAACCATGGCATTCCGGGAATTGAAGGCTTTGTCGACATACCGGTTGATTCCTGTGTAGCGTATGGCACATAAAACGCATAGCGGATGTTGCCGTCTTTCAACTCGCCGGTTGTCTTGTTGTAATTTGCTTCGGCACCGTTCAGAACGTAGAGTATGTTGGGCTCTTTAGGCATTACTAATTTACCCTCGTCGATTTCCTGATTGCGGATTTTTTGTTTCTCTTTTTCAGTTTTTCCTTCTGCAAGGAGTTCTCTGCCGCGTGCCATAAACGGTTCCAGATTAGCAGAATAGCAAGCCACGCTGATGCCTTCTTTTTTAGGATCATCAGCAAGGCATACGAGCTTCCCGTCTCCTTTTCTTAAAGTAACCAATTTCCCGGAGGCATCGTATCCCAGCACTGTGGCATTGTCTTTCTGATCTGCCGGAGCCGCCAGAAGAGCTGTTTTAATTTGTATATCAGCAGGAAGAATTTCCTGGGCGTAGCTGTTCCCTAAAAAGAACAACAGACCGATAGTAAGAATGTGCTTCATGGCAATGATTTTTTGAGTCCCTTAAAGGTAGTAAATCCCAACCAACTGCATTTTTATCAGGGTAAAATAAGCGAACCGTCGCCATAACTGAGGAACCGGAAGTTGTTGGATAGCGCATAGTCATATATTTTTTTCCATTGTTCTCCAACAAGGGCTGCAACAAGCAGAAGCAGGGTAGATTGGGGCTGGTGGAAATTTGTGATAAGACCTTTTACAATTTTGAATTGATAACCCGGGACGATGATGATTTCGGTTTCTATCATAAGATGCTTTTCATCTTTTCGTTTCATCCATTGCAAAAGAGCTTTAATAGCATCTCCGGCATCATGGATTTTCTGCATATTATAAACCTCCCACTGAGAAATCCTCAAGTCTTCTTCTTTTATTGCAGGATGATTCAGGATTTTATTCCCCATCCAATAGATACTTTCCAGGGTGCGTGTAGCTGTTGTCCCGACGCTGATAATTTTCTTGTCGATGTTGATCAGAAGCTGTTCTAAAAAGTCTGTTGTAATATTCATCCACTCAGCATGCATGTGATGGCCTTCCATGGTATCAGACTTCACAGGTTTGAAAGTACCTGCACCGACATGAAGTGTTGTAAAAAGGGTGGAGATTCCTTTTTTGTGAAAACCCTCCAGCATTTCATCAGTGAAGTGCAGCCCTGCAGTGGGTGCAGCAACAGACCCTTCATGAGCTGAGTAAACAGTTTGATAATCTGTTTCGTCTTCTTCAGTGGCTTTGCGCTTGATATAGGGAGGGAGGGGAGTTACCCCTGCTGCCGATAAAATATCTCCAAGAGAGAATGTTTCAGGTGTCCAGCTAAATTTCACAACGAAGGCTTCCGGTAACCTGTCAATCAGCTCAGCTCGGAGTGTGACATCAGTATTGTTTATTCTAATTGTCCGTGTCAGTTGTTTCTCTTTCCATTTTCCGGCCTTACCGATCATACACTTCCAGACAGAACTGCCTGTTTGTTGAAACAGGAGGTTGTAGTCGGTATATTTTTCAAGTGGCTCAAGGCAGAAGATTTCAATAACGGCCCCGGTTTCTTTTGGAAAGAGAACCCGGGACTTAACCACACGCGTGTCGTTAAAAACCAGTGCTGCATCCGGAGGCAGGTAATCTGCCAGATTGCGATAAGTGTCTTCAGAGATTTGTCCGTCTTTATAAACGAGAAGTTTTGAGCTATCCCGCGGATGAACCGGAAAGAGAGCGATTCTTTCGTCGGGCAACTCATAGGTAAAGTCGTGAATCGACAAATCTTTCGGATGCATGGGCGCAAAGGTAAGAGAGGAAGTTATGAGTTATAAATTATAAATTATGAATTGGAAGACCAGAGTCAGGAGGGAGCGTAGTAAGGCGGACGGGTAATTGTATGATGGTTAGCAAAACAGACCGAAAAAAGTCCGGAGAATTCAGGTCCAAACTGTCACTGAAAAAGCATTTTATCGCTCATCAAAAAATAGGGTTCGTCAACAAAAAAATAAGGTATATTTATTCCCTTTTACAATTACACACCTTTATTATTAAAATCGATTTTTATGAAAAGAGTCAAACATTTCTATCTGCTTCTGTTCTTTCTGATGCCTGCCATGTTGAATGCGCAGAAGGAAAAGATAGACCAAAACATGATGAAGAAAATCCGCACAGAGGGGTTAGAGAACTCGCGCGTGATGGATATTGCATTTCAACTTACTGACGTAAACGGCCCGAGGGTTACTAATTCTATAGGCCAGATGAAGGCTGCGCATTATGTACAAAGACAACTTGCCGACTGGGGATTGGAGAATTCCAGGCTCGATGAGTGGGGCGACTTTGGAAAAGGATGGGATTTGGAGAAATCTTATGTTGCCATGACAGCACCCTGGTACCGCTCATTCTCGGCTTATCCAAAAGTATGGACAGACGGTACTGATGGACCCCAAAGCGGCCATGTGCTTCTGGTTTCGGCTAAAGACTCAGCAGCGCTGGAGGGATATCGGGGCAGACTGAAAGGTAAAGTGCTCATTATCGATAATCTTATCGATTATAAACAGAGCTTCAAACCGGATGCAAGCCGCTGGACTGATGAGCAGTTAAAGGAAATGGCTAACTGGAAACCTACACCGCCCGATACCGCTGCCATGCGCCAGAGAATGGAACAGTTCAGAAGAAGAGGTGGTTTTGGTGGATTCAATGTACTGGCTAATCTCAAAAAGATGGCTCAGGAAGAAGGAGCTTTGTTGCTGCTTTCTACCGGTGCCAGAAACCATGATGGAACTGTATTCGTACAACAAGCTGGACCGTATAAACTGAGCGATCCTGCTAACTTTCCTGAAGTAGCACTGGGACTTGAAGACTATAATATGATTGTAAGATTACTGAGGGCTGATATTCCGGTTAAAATGGATATGGATATCCAGACTTCATTCCGCACTAATGATACTAAAGGATACAACGTAATCGCCGAAATTCCGGGAACAGATAAGAATCTGAAAGACCAGGTGGTTATGCTCGGCGGACACCTCGACTCCTGGCAGGGGGCCAATGGTGCTACCGACAACGCGGCCGGTTCTGCTGTGATGATGGAGGCAGTGAGGATTCTGAAGGCACTGGGCGTGCAGCCCCGCAGAACGATTCGTATTGCACTCTGGACAGGAGAGGAGCAGGGCCTCATGGGGTCGCGCGGATATGTAACCAAGACTTTCGGAGACCGCAGAACCATGCAATTAGTTCAGCCCAACCACGATAACTTCTCTGTGTATTTCAACCTCGATAACGGTACAGGTAGGATCAGAGGCGTTTATATGCAGGGCAATGAAGAGGCGGGAAAGATATTCTCGCAATGGCTGGTTCCGTTCCACGATCTGGATGCAAAAACAATCACGCTTCAAAATACCGGGGGCACAGACCATCTGTCTTTTGATGCCATAGGGCTGCCGGGCTTCCAGTTCATTCAGGACGAAGTTGAGTACGATACCCGTACACACCATAGTAATATGGACAGCTACGACCACCTGGTAGCTGATGACCTGAAGCAAGCCGCTACTATTGTGGCAGCTTTTGTGTACAATGCTGCAATGAGAGACCAAAAGATACCCAGGAAAGAAATGCCTCAGGCCGGAGCCAACCGTTTCCCGTTCTAATTGAAACAATAAGCAGATAAAAAAACCCTTCATGTGAAGGGTTTTTTTTATAATTTTAAGTTTCTATTGATGACATTTTGGTAAAAATTACGAGTAAGTAAAGGATCATTTACTGTTTAAAACACACTTTTATGAATCGATTTCTATTTACAATCTGCTTAATCTCTTTTAGCATTGTTTCAATGGCGCAATCTCCCGGGCCTAACTTCGGTGGTCTTTTTGGTTTTAATCCCGAAACTCATGATAACATGCCACCTGAACAGCGGCAGAGAATTGCAAAAGAAATAAAACAGAACGTTGCAATGCTCAGAGAGCAAGGCATTATTCCTTCTTCTGGAGCCAGAGGCCAAAAAGAAGTTACGGTTAAGTTTGCCTTTCCTTTGAGACAGGCGACGGGATTCAATGATCCCGGTTTTTACAGTATTAGTAACTTTGTTGATCATGGTGCCGGTGGAACTGTGAAAGATTTTAATGGAGGTACCAGAACTTATAACGAGCATTTGGGTACCGATTTTTTTACTGCTCCTTTCTGGTGGAAAAAGAAAGATGAGAATGCAGTGGAAGTTATAGCCGGCGCTGATGGTGTCATTGTGGCTAAAGACGGATCTCAGCCAGATACGTCTTGTGCTAACTGTACACCCTCCTCTCCTGAATCATGCTGGTGGTGGAATGCTATTTACGTTCGTCAGGAGGATGGTACTATTGCCTACTACGGACACATGAAGCAAAATTCTCTCACTACTAAAGGAGTTGGAGATGCTGTAACTAAAGGTGAATTTCTCGGTATTGTCGGCAGTTCCGGCAACTCTTCCGGCCCTCATTTACACTTTGAAGTATGGGAAGATGCCAGTCTTACGAAGTTGCTTGACCCATGGGGTGGTCCCGATAATCCGGACTATAAAACACCGGAGGAAGGCCTCTGGGAAAACCAGTTGCCCTATTGGAATCCGAAACTTTTAAAAGCATATACAAGTGACCATGCACCTGAAGTCTGGAAACAGTGTTATAATGGAGCTCCCGAGAATACTTATGATAAACTATCTTTCTCAATAACTAGTGATACCGTCTATATGAACGGCTTTGTTGCTGATCTTAGTGCTAATGACGGAACTACTAAGTTCTCTTTTAAGTTATACAGGCCGAATGGTACGCTATATACCAGCTGGACACACCCGGGATGGTCTTATAATTATTATTATGCCAGTATTTATTATTGGTTTAAGGCGAGTACTTTAGCTACACCCGGAGAATGGACGTTGGTGTTAACCTATTATTCAGGAGAGAGCGCCACTCTAAAGTTTACCCTCTATGATCCTACTCCACTGGATTTAGTTTCTTTCGAAGCAAAAGCCGGAAGCAATAATGTGCTTCTCAACTGGCGAACAGAGAATGAAGAAAACTCCGACAGATTCGAAATAGAGAGAAGTGCTGATGGCAGTACTTTTTCAAAGATTGGCACTGTTGCGGCGAAGGGTAATGGTGGTACAGGGCAAAATGATTATTCGTTTACCGACGATGCTCCGCTTGCGGGCACACAGTTTTACCGCTTGAAAATCATTGATATAGACGGCAAGACAAAGTATAGTGAAGTGGTTAAAGTGAATTTTGATGGCGTGCTGCCTGTAAAGCTATTCCCCAATCCGGCAAACAATTTTGTAGATCTGAAGAATACATCAGGTTTCAATAAAGTTACCGTGATGAACGTCAGTGGTCAGATTATGTTGACTAAGCCTGTTTCAGGTAATGAAACCAGATTGGATATCAGCAAACTCACCCAGGGTTTGTATATCGTGAGACTGACGGGAGAAGGAAGAGATGTGAGAGTGAAGTTGATCAAGAATTAGAGCCAACGCTCGTGATATAAAAAAATCCGCTGTGTGAAAGCAGCGGATTTTTTTTGAAATAGTTTGAGTAAAATCTAATTTACTCTGTGGTTCTTAATCTCTTCAACCACTTCAGGATTTAGAAGTGTAGTAGTATCACCGAGATTATTCATTTCGCCTTCGGCAATTTTCCTGAGGATTCTTCTCATAATCTTACCGCTTCTTGTCTTCGGCAGTCCTTTCACAAATTGAATCTTATCAGGTCTTGCAAAGTGGCCGATTTCCTTGTTAACGGCAGCATTAATTTTTTGCAGAGCATCTTCTTCAGATATGTTGCCATCCAGAATAACATATGCGTATAATGCCTGTCCTTTAATATCATGGGGATAGCCCACCACTGCACTTTCGACTACACTGTCCTGAACGTTAATCGCGCTTTCAACTTCTGCGGTTCCTATTCTGTGCCCGCTTACATTGATCACGTCGTCAACTCTTCCTGTAATGCGATAATTCCCGTTTTCATCTCTTAAGGCTCCGTCACCGCTGAAGTAGTATCCGGGATAGGTAGCGAAGTAGTTTACTCTGCATCGCTCATGATCACCATAGGTTGTCCGCAGCATCCCCGGCCATGGAAACTTAATACAGAGATTGCCGGCAACGTTGTTTCCTTCTAATACTTTCCCGTTTCCGTCCACTAATACCGGTTGAACTCCCGGTAGTGGTTTAGTAGCATAGGTAGGTATAGAAGGTGTTACACCTGCCAGAGTAGAAATAAGGATACCTCCGTTTTCTGTCTGCCACCAGGTATCTACAACCGGACAGTTTTTCTTGCCCACATTATCATAATACCATTGCCATGCTTCCAGGTTAATGGGTTCACCAACACTTCCGATTACTTTAAGTGAGCCGAGGTCTTTTCCTTTCAATGGCTCGGTACCGAAGGCCATAAGGCTTCTGATAGCTGTTGGCGCCGTATATAAGATATTGACTTTGTATTTATCTACAATATCCCAGAATCTTCCTGCATCGGGGTAGGTAGGAATTCCTTCGAACATCAGCGAAGTAGCTCCCGCTGCCAGCGGACCGTACACAATGTAGCTGTGCCCGGTAACCCAGCCGATATCAGCAGTACAGAAATAAACATCACCGGGTTTGTATTGGAATACGTTTACAAAGGTGTAGGTAATATATACCATATAACCTCCTGTTGTATGCACTACACCTTTTGGCTTTCCGGTCGATCCTGATGTATAAAGAATGAAAAGCATATCCTCGGCATCCATTTCCTCGATCGGGTCAGTTAATGTCTGTCCTTGCAATTTTGCCACCTCATCCTGCCACCATACATCACGGCCTTCTTTCATTGTAATATCAGAATCGATATGTTTGTAAACAATCACCCTTCTGATTAGAGTATCGTCAATAAGCGCATTGTCAACTGCAGATTTCAGGTCTATCGGTTTGGTGCCACGATATACGCCATCTGTAGTCAGAACGACAGAACACTTCGAATCCTCGATACGATCGCGGATACTCTTGGCACTGAATCCACCAAATACTATGTTGTGAATGGCACCGATGCGTGCGCATGCAAGCATGGCAATGGCCAGTTCGGGAATCATCGGCATATAGATGCACACCCTGTCGCCTTTCTTAACGCCGTTGTTTTTCAGGACAACAGCAAACTCAATTACCTTTTCAAGCAGTTCCTTGTAAGTAAGTGTTCTTCCCGGATCATCCGGGTTGTTGGGTTCCCATATCAGTGCGGGCGTATCCGGTTGTTTTTTGGCCCACTGATCCAGGCAGCTTTCTGTAATGTTGAGCTTACCCCCGATGAACCATTTAATGGAAGGTTCGGTGAAGTTCCACTCCAGTACCTTGTCCCATTTCTTCCTCCAGACGAAGTTCTCTGCAACCCCTGCCCAGAACTCTTCAGGGTTTTCTACGCTTTTCCGGTAGGCTTCTTCATAGGCGGCTTGAGTAGTTAATTGATAAGGATAATTCATGGTATAAATGTTTAACTATTTATAATGTCTCTTCTTCTTTTTGTGCATTACGTGCAGCTACGTGTGCCGGTTCGTTAATCATTGCCTTGTAAAGGCTGTCTTCAATCCCTCCACGTATGTTCATGGTAGATAGCTTCAGGTTGGTGCCTCCGTCAGGGTTTACGCGGTTGCTCAAAAATACGTAAACAAGATTGTATTCGGGATCTACCCAGATACAAGTGCCGGTATATCCTGTGTGGCCGAATGTTAATGGGGTAGCAAATCGTGAAGGGTAGGGGTCAAAATCGTTGGTTGTATAATTGTCTTTCTGCGGTTTATCAAAACCTAACCCTCTTCTGCTGATCGAACTATTGTATGCTGTAAAAAGATTAATGGTTGAAGGTTGAATGTATTGTTTCCCGTTGAAAGAACCTCCGTTGAGAAGCATCTGCAGCAGAACAGCCATATCGCCTGCTGTGCTGAAAAGCCCTGCATGACCTGCTATGCCGCCGAAGAGGGCTGCTCCGGGATCGTGTACATCGCCGTGAAGATGTTGCAACCTGAAAGACTTTTCAAACTCGGTTGGTACAATTCTGTTAGTATCAAACTTCTCCCTCGGTTTGAATCCGGTAGAGGTCAATCCCATGGGCTTGTAAAAGCTCTCTGTTGCGTATTCATCGAGATTCATCCCTGAAACAGCCTCAACAATTTTGCCAAGGAAAATGAAATCGTTATCACTGTATATGTATTTATCCTGAGGCCCGAGTTTACTGTCGAGAATTCTTTGGTAAATGGAGTCTTCATAATCCGTTCTTAAATAAAGGTTTTGAGCCACGCGGATGCTGAATTGATCGCTCTTTACATTTCGAAAATAACGGGGCATCGGCTCGCCTGTAGTTTTATCAATCATTGTTTGATAGAACGGAATGAATGCCACCAGTCCTGCCTGATGCAGGAGTATCTTCTCTATATTCAGGTCTTTTTTATCGCTGTTTCTTACCCAGGGAAGATAATCGCCAAGAGTCTTATCTAACCTGATTTTTCCTTCGTCATACAACCTCATCACGCTGATGGTAGTGGCGAGAATCTTGGTAACGGAAGCAAGATCGAAGATGGAGCCAAGGTTCATTTCGGCCGGTTCGCCATAGTTGTAGGTACCAAAAGATTTTTCGTAAAATACTTTTCCGTCTTTCGCTGCCAGTACCACACATCCGGGAAAGGCGCCGTTTGCAATTCCATTATTGGCTATTGAGTCGATCGCAAGCAGTTTTTTCGCATCCATACCTACTTCTTCGGGACTCACACGAGGTATCAGGTTGCCTGCAGTATTAATACCGCTTCCTTCTTTGTATTCCGGACAGACTGTAACCGGTAACGAACCCCTGTATGGAACTCTTCCGGTAATCATTTCTACTGCTGCATTCTGAGTTTGAGTATCATCCTCATAGCATACGACCAGATTGGGTGCATCACAGAAATATTGGACGGCATAAGGATTCCCGAAGGCGAAGAGTATGGTTTTATTATTATCCGATACTTGTTTAATGAGGTACAGTGCCGGTTCGGAAATTCCAAATTTGTTGGCAGGGTAGCGGTTGTATTTATGAAGCCCGATAACTACTTTGTCGTATTTCCCGTTTACCATCTGCAGAATATTCTTCGCTGCGTCGCTACTGTCTTTGTAGTTTAAGTAATAGTTATCGCTTCCGAAGTTTTGCTGCAACCCATCGGCGAAAGCATTTGCCTCTCCTATTCCAATACCTATGTATGCAATTTTATTATTGCCTGAAGTGCTCAACGGAAAGAACTCTTTGTTGGTCTTTTTAAGCAGAGTGATGGCCTGACGTGCAACGCGGGTTTTCATCTCAATGATACCGGCATTCAAATCTTCTGTGAGGTTGTTTAGAGATACCGGTTGGAAAGTAGCTGATCCGTATTTGTATTTATAGCGTAATACTTTTTTACATTTTGCATAAATATCATCCCAGGAGAGTTTGCCCGAATCGATAGCCGCTCTGATGGCAGCAATAGATTCAGCGACGTTTTCGGGCAGGCAGAGCATATCGTTTCCGGCAATGAGCGAATGCGCAGAGATGGTACCACCCGGATAAAACTTTGCTACCCCCTGCATCCCCAATGCATCAGTAAAAGTGAGTCCGTCGAACTTTAACTCATTGCGCAGCAATCCTGTTACATTGGGCTTTGATATTGAAGTTGCCGTGTTAGGTGTGGCGTCAATAGCCGGAACATATAGATGCCCTACCATGATACTTGCCACGCCCTCTTCAATCATCCTTTTAAAAGGATACAGCTCGAGATTATTCAACTCTTCCATAGATTTATGAATCTCAGGAAGGTCTTTGTGCGAATCTACCGACACATCTCCATGTCCGGGAAAGTGCTTGGCACTTGCCATGATACCCACATCCTGCATGCCATGCATATACGCCAGTCCGTAGCGTGCCACTTTATATTTATCTTCTCCGAAAGAGCGGTCGTTAATTACAGGGTTTGCAGGATTATTATTGATGTCAACAACGGGTGCATAGTTTACCTGGATACCGATACGTTTCATTTGCTTTCCGACCAGCCTGCCGTATTCATATACAAGCATGGAATCGTTTGTGGCTCCCAACATCATAGGATGATTAAGTGAGATGATACTGTCTAACCTCATGCCTAATCCCCACTCGCCGTCGATGGCTACCATTAATGGCGTTTGTGCCATCGCTTGAAATTCATTAATCAGTTGTGCTTGCCTTACCGGAGTCCCCTGAAAGAGGCAGATACCACCAATGTTGTATTTCTGAATCAATTCACGGATCAGGCTGTCGTAATAAACAGGCCCGGCAGCGGTAAAACTACTCTCACGCATCACCATCAGTTGGGCTATCCGCTGATCGTCGGTTAAAGAGTTGAAAACACTGTCAGCCCACCGTTCGGCTTCAGGAGAGAATCTAATCTGCGCTGAGAGAGATGTAAGAGTGAAAATAGAAATAATAAACAGGAAAACTTTGTTCTTCATTCGTGTCAGTAATTGTAGTAAAGAACCCACAAGTTAAATAAAACACGAATAATCTTTCTTTCAATTTTGAGCCGGATACATTATTTCTTTCTTTTAGATTTTTTTTGGGTTGTCGATGTTTTCTTTCTCTGAGAGCAATCCGGGACCGGTAGGGTGATAGTTATGATACAACCCTTTTTGGGTTTTGACTCAATGGAGAATTCGCCGTTGTAAGCATCAACTCTGTTATTGATGTTCAAAAGTCCGATTCCTTCTTTTTGTTGCTTCAGGTTGAATCCCTTGCCGTCGTCTGAAATACAGATATGAATTTTACAATCTTTTTCGTACATGATTATTGAAGCATTCTTTGCCTCTGAATGCCGGACGATATTGGTGCTGGCTTCCTGCAGGATTCTGTAGATATTGGTTCTGTAATTATCCAGCATTTCGATGTTTAGATTAAAGTCTAATGTGCTGTTAATGCCCGCTGCGTTCAGCATATCGACGATACCGAGAACTAATTGTTCCAGGCTGAGATCTTTTGATGGAGATATACTGCGGTGGGTTAGTGCGCGAATTTCCTGTATTCCCGAATCAATCAGTTCTATCGGGTAACGCGCCACTTCGTCAAATCCTTCGTGGTTTCTGATTCCCATCGTGAGGTAAAGCCTTGCACCGGCGAGCAGCTGGTTCACATTATCGTGCAATTCGCGTCCTATAAAGTTCCTCTCTTTCTCCTGAGCTTCGATAAATGCACGGGAAATTTCTTTTTGTGCATTGAGTTTTTGTTCGGCAATCTCAGATTGCATCTTCCTGAGTTTGCGCTGCGCTTTTTTCATTTCCGAAGTATCCATCCCGGCGCCAATCAGGTATTTTTTACCGTCGATAACCGTGCGCTTTACGCTCAAATAGAAAGGAGTGCGTTGCCCCGATTTGTTTTCAAGTAAAGCCTCCATCTCTGCCCATCCTTTCTTGAATGCCTCTTTAATCTTCTCGTAAAGCAGTTCTGAATCGTTTTGAGGGACGAAGTTGTGGGGCTTCATTGTTCTGATATCATCTTCAGAATAACCGGTAATAATTTCGAAGTTTTTATTCCAGCGGATGATATCATGGTCTTTGTTAATCAGGTAGAAAATGCCCGGTAGCGAATCGATGATGCTCTGGCTGAGATTGTGTTGAGTTGCCAGCTGGGTTTGGGTATTCTTCAGTTCGGTAATATCAACCATTCCCGTGAGCATTCTCTCTGCTTTACCGCCCTTTGAATAAGTTAACCATCTGCGATCGAGAATATAGACCCACTTGTTCTTGTGGTTCTTAAACCAGTACTCTCCCGACCAGAAAGTGTCTTTATTTTTAATGGCTTTCTTGAATGATTCCATAACGTCATTGAAATCTTCAGGACTTATTCTTTTTTGCCATTCAGATATAGAGGGCGTTATATCATTTCTTTTTAGCCCGAACATTTGTTTGTACACATCATTGCACCAGCTTTCATCATTAGCCAGGCTGATTTCCCAGAGTGCATCCGTGCTTACATTAGTAATTCGCTTGAAACGTTCGTGATTATTCTTCAGTTCTTCCTGTGCCTTTTTATACAGAGAGATATCACGTCTTACCGACCCGTAGTGCGTTTTTCCATGCCATTTGACAGTAAAGAGGTGTACTTCTATATCAATCGGATCGCCATGGTTGTCTGACCCGATGGTGTCGTACAGAATAGACTTTTTCAGCGCTTTGTTATAGAAGGCTTTTAACTGAGCTCGTGTGAGGTTCTTGTCAAACCGGAGTGCATCGGTGCCAAGCAGTTTTTCTTTGGCTATACCGATTCTCTTGCAGAAGACAGAATTGACATAGACAATCTTAAAATTTTCGTCAGTTACTAAAAATGCATCACCCATAGACTCGAGCAGCGGAAGGTAACCCAGATCCGGACTTTTAGATTCTTCTGCGGGCTCAAAAAGCAGAACAACGTTTTTATCTTGCCCGGCGAATGCTTTTACATTCCAGATTTTTTTGGCAACAGTTAAAGAAATTCTTTGTTCTTTTCTTTTTGAAACAACGGCTTTGCAGGCAGTTAAAAAATTCCTGGAATCCGACGAGCTGAGCAACCGGGTGAAATCTGCAACATTGTACACACTCTTAAAAGTACTGGCTGCCCTATCATTAAAAGCAACACTCTTAAGGTTTTTATCTAGTATGAGAACAGGCCGGTCGATACTGTTTGAAATATCATCACTGGGTATCTTGTTCTTTTTCAGTTTTTGGGGCGGGGGCATATCTTTTTACTAACGAATTTTTGATAAGATATTTGATTTAGAAGGGTGTAATTTATAATAAAAATTACGAATCAGAATTTGTTTTGTTATGACCGGAAGATGTTAGTAAAAGTACTGTGCGGAATAATTTTTTCATTTTTTGTTGAGGGTAAAGTGATTATAAATGAAACAGATTATCTGTAGGTTTTAATTTATTGAGTAACCCTTTATCGCAGGAAATATTGTGGGGAATTTTACTTTTTATTTCGTAATATTACCAAAATGTTAATTGAGTAAATCTCCTGTTTGATTTACTGTATTAAAATAAGATTTTTGCGAAGACTACTAAAACTAAACTTAAGGAAAATCTTATGAGCCAAGAAAACGAAGATGTGATTAAGGTGATGATTGTCGATGATCATGCCTTATTCCGTGCAGGTGTACGAACAACCCTTTCAATAAGAAAAGACGTAAAAGTTATAGGTGAAGCTGAGAACGGTCTCCAGCTTATGAATATGTTGAAAGCCGGTACTATACCTGATGTAATACTGCTCGATATACAGATGCCTATTATGGATGGCACGGCTACTCTTCCGGAAGTAAAGAAGTTATACCCCCAAATAAAGGTGATTATGCTGACCCTGGTTGATGATCAGGCTTTTGTAACAAAGCTGATGGAGCTCGGTGCTAACAGCTATCTCGTAAAAACATCAGATGCAGAGGTTATTTACGATGCGATCAAGACATGTTATAAGCAGGAGTTTTACTTCAATACTCTTACTAACCAGGCACTGCTGAACAGCCTGAAGCAGAAAACCGTTGCGGATTCTCTCAAATCAGGAAACGAAGATGCCGAATTGACTGAAAAGGAAATTACGGTCCTGCGTCTGATGTGTGAAGAAAAAAGCACAAGGGAAATTGCAGAGATTATCGGACAAAGCCCAAGAACTATTGAAGCTACCCGCGATAAGCTGAAAGCAAAGACGGGTACCAAAAGTACTGCGGGACTCATTCTGTTTGCAGTAAGGAATAAGTTGCTCGACGAGAAGTTCTGATAAAAGAACACATCCGTTGATTGATACCGGCTAAGGAGTCTTGTGAAAGAAGAGTCCGGCCTCTCCCTGAGAATTTATTGCGAAGTTGATGCTTAGAGAGATGTCGTAGATAGTAACGATATCAAGTCCTATACCACCACCCCAAAGCCATTTGTTGGTCAATTGAGTCGGGCGATTACTCCATGAGCGTCCGGCATCCGAGAATGCTTTCAGATACAAAGAGAAAGGAATGCTGTTCAACCCACCTTCCTGAACGGGAGTGTATATATTAAAATGGAAAAGCCGCCTTTTAATCTCACTTGTTCCAATTAAAAAAGCGTGGCCGTCGATAAGATAGTTTTCATAGCCGCGGATGACATCTTTTTCGTAACCCATGGCTTTGGTGTTGTAGTATGGCTGGTCGAATGGCAGCGTGATCCCGCCTTTCAATCCTGCTGATGCAAACCAGTCATTTCCCAGGGGAATATAATAGTTGCCTTGGGAAGTCACTTGTGCGCTGTTGACGCCTCCCTTCAAATCTAATCCCTGCTTTTTCAAATTGATTTCATAATTGTATCCCCGCAAAGGGTACATCACATTGTCTGCTTTGTCATATCGAAGTTTGTAGCTTAACGTAGGAAAGTACTGATGAGTAGGATTCCCGTAAAAAAAGTCAGGATTCAGAGTGAGGATTGTATCAGCCAGCTTAATGTGGTCTAGTCTGAAGGTTAACCACTCCGATTTGTGAATCCCTTTTCGGATGATATATCCGGCTGAGAGATACCACTGCCGCCAGCTCATTTCAGTACCCTGGTAATATTCCTGTCTGTTATCAGGGCTGGTCCCGTAAGGGATCTCGCGTGATACATGAGTACCCCCTTCAAATCTGATTCTGCTTTGCATGGCGCGCGACAGATACGGGGTGGTATAGAGCAGCTTTACCTGGTGGTCGAATCCTGTTGTAAATACCAATTCCAGATTGTCATTCCTGCCGGAGAGATTTTTTTGAATAAACCTGATCCCGTAGCTCAACCTGTCGAGGCTGGCATTGTGTTCGTCAATCCACGCATTGAGTGAGCGGTCGGCCAGTTCGATATATGGCAGCGGATAAGTGTACCATTGCTCTGTTACCTTGATATGAATTCCGAGAGCCCCTTGCTCAAGAGTACCGGGATAAACCTCTACAGATTTAAAGAGCTTGGTGTTGTAAATATTCTCTCTTGCTTTCTGCAGACCTCTGTATAAGGCTTCCAGTGTAAGTGTGTCACCGGTTTTGAAAGGCATCTCGCGGATGATGATATGATTTCTTGTGCGCGTGTTGCCATCAATTCGAAAGTCGCCAATAATAACTGATCCCGCTGGAGGCTGAGCAAATAATGGAAATAGAATAACCCAGAAGAAAAGGCTGAGTCCGGTTTTTTTAAGTAGCAATGCCATTGAGGTTTAGAGTGGCGACAGCCGGATCAAATATCAAGATAATTCATCAGATTATTGTAGTTATCTTCAAGTTGTGATTCCAGCATATCTTCTCCCGAAGTAAACAGAATAGTGTAATTGTACCTTTCGAGGCTGGCAATGATTGTAGAGATTTCTTTCTTATCGAGCCCGATGGTTACTTCCATTACCGAAGACGCTGCTATAGGAGATACATTGTAGTGGAGAATCGTAGCACCATCGCTTTCCATGATGGTATTCAGCTCAGAGAAGATAAGTTTGGGCTGTTCAACAGCAAGGACAATCAGTGCTCCGTATTCTCCCGCTCCGCTGAAGTTGCCGAGTGCCTGAATCAAGTCGAGGTGAGTGATGCTTCCCTGATAATCGCCTTCTTCGTTAACCACGGGAATGACGTTTGTGCGATAGAGTTTTACTAAAGGAACAGACTTCAGGAAGTGATTGGATCCGTGAATTGAAACCGGCTTCAGTTCATCTAAGAGTTCTTTAATCTTGGTTTCCGGATCTTCATCGTAATTCAGAAGAGTTCCTCTTTCAATCAGGCCTTTGTATTTATTCTCACTTATAACAGGAAGACCGTTGCAGGTATGACCGTCCATCAACTTCAATGCACGGACCACTGTATCCTCAGGAGACAGAACCGGTAAATTTTGGTCGGCTAGTTGAAGACAGGTCATAGTAATTTATTTATTGTTGATGCTTTTTCGCAACAATTATAAAAGAGTTCTGTCAATAAGACAAGCAAAAGTGTGATTATGTTGCAGCCCGGTCTTTAAGTCTTGCAAAAAAACCACTTAAAATACGGTTAAATTCATCAGGAACCTCCATCATCGGGGCGTGGCCACACTTGTCGATGAAGTGAAGCTCGCTGTTGGGGATCAACTTATTGAACTCTTTTGCAACGAATGGCGGAGTGATGATATCATTGTTCCCCCATATCAGACAGGTTGGCTGATGTATCTGGTTTAACTCATCGCCCAGGTTATTTCTGATGGCGCTCTTTGCCAGAGAGATGATCTTGATTACTTTCAGACGGTTATTCGTAATTTCAAAACACTCGTCGACCAACTCTTCAGTAGCCATCTTCGGGTCGTAGAAAGTCAGTTCGGCTTTCTTGCGTATGTATTCTCTGTCACCCCTTTTCGGATAGCTGTCGCCCATACCACTTTCGAAAAGTCCTGAGCTTCCGGTTAATGTAAGTGTTTTAATTCTTTGAGGATTTTTGAGAATATAGACTAAGGCAACGTGGCCTCCGAGAGAATTACCTAACAGATGAATCCCGTTATAATTGCGGTGTTCTATAAATCTTTTTACAAATTTTGCCAGACCGCCAACAGTAGTGTGTAACAGATCGAGATCAAAAAGCGGAAGCATGGGGACTATTACCTTGTGTGTGTTTTTGAAGTAATCTATCAGATGTTCAAAGTTGCTGAGTGCTCCAAATAATCCGTGTAACAGGATAAGAGGCTCTCCTTCTCCTTCTTCAATGAATTTAAACTTGCTGTCTTCTCTTACGGTATAGTCCATCTTATTGGTTTCAATTATATTAAGATGCCAAACATCTAATGCTAAAATAATTGTTTCTACTCAGATTATTAAGGAATTTATATTTTGATACAGCGTGGGCATGAAGATTTTCAGTTCTTAAGGCTACCGAAATAATCCTTCAACTGAGAGAATAAATCGCCGAAAACAGGAATCATTTTTCCGAGAAATCCTACCATCGCCGGAGCTATAGGGCCGATATACCGGCAGGCTATGGAGGACTTTTTCATTTCATAACTGATGAATCCCAGTTTTTCTCCGTAGAAAATAAGGATGCTGAAAATAAAGAGATAGATGAGGATATAAAAAGCAACTCCCCCAAGGCGGTCGAATATGCCTAGTTGACCTATCCTGATTATTGTCCTTAGGGCTCTGGATGCAAAGTTTATGATTAAAACAACACCAATAAATACCAGGACAAAAGAGTATAAAGGCAGCCAGGGAGATGGGTCTTTGTCGTGGCTCAAGTATCCTGCTACTACAGCCGAAAGTTTCAGGGCTGCTGCAAGGCCAATGTAATACGCAACAAACGAAAGGGCACTAACCACTAGCCCTTTGCTGAACCCTTTGAAGACAGCAGGTATTAATGCTAATAGAAAAGTAAAGTCTAACCCCAATGGCTATCAGGTTTTTAATCGCCGGATAAAGCTGCCTTTACGATTGTAGCAATCGTCTTTCCGTCAGCCCTGCCTGCAAGCTGTTTATTAATAATACCCATTACCTTACCTATATCAGCCATTGAAGAGGCTCCTGTGCTACTGATGACCTTTGTTACCTCTGCTTTTATTTCTTCTACGCTCATTTGCTTAGGCAGGAAGCCTTCGATGACAGAAATTTCTTCTCGTTCTTTTGATGCCAGATCCTCTCGTCCCTGCTTTTCATAGATATCAAGAGAGTCTTTTCTCTGCTTTACCATTTTTTGCAGCATTTTCAATTCATCTTCTTTTGAAATTTCTCCCGAAAACCCTTCAGATGTTTTTAAGAGGAGAATAGCCGACTTGATATCGCGCAGAGTTCTGAGTGTAGCTTCGTCGTGGGCCAGCATGGCTTTTTTAATACCATCAGCCACTTGTTGTTCTAAAGACATAGCAATTATTTTAATTAGAGGGCTTTGGGCCCGTTTACTCAAGAGGAACAGACGCCTTTTCGTCACGGGATATTTTATTTCTTCTTTTCGCCGTACTCCAGTTCTTCGTATTTCGAATGGAATTCGTTTGCAAACTTCTTCAGGTCATTCACTAATTCTGCTTTACCGGTAGCTCTGTTAAAGGTATCTCCCATGGTTACCAGGACCTGATAAAAGAAATCAGCCATTTCATCCATTGTCATATCCTTATTCCAGAGATCAATTCTGAGGGCTGATTTTTCATTATCATCCCAAAAAGCCAGAAGCATGGCTTTTGCGTGCTGTGTGTCTTGTGCCGTACTGTCCGTTGCACTCCACTGGATGTCATGAGGTACCTTATCCTGATCCAGTGTTACCTTGATATTGATATACGATTCTTTCATTGGCGCAAAAGTAAACAGATTCAGAATATACACGTGTAATATGTATAAAATACATATTTTTGAGATTTAATATTTGCTTTTAGTGAAACATAGCAGGAATGAATAGCAAAATGCGTGAGGGGAAAAACGCTGCCCCGGGGAAGAAGAGCGCAGACAAAGGAAGCCGTGTTCATGACGAGGAGGATGTTAAATACCTTCGTAAGTTTTCTACTTTTCTAAGGTCGTTCGGACAACCTATCCCTCCTGCCGAGAAGTATTTATTCAATCACTCCGAATTGTTGAGAAAAAAGAAAGGAAGCATCCTTGTGAAATCAGGTGAGAATAATTCTAATGTCTTCTTTATTATAAAAGGGGTGGTAAGAGGATACATGAAGTATGGTAGCCAGAATATCACCACCTGGATTGCAGAAGAGGGCGAGATGGTAGGAACTATCAGAAACTTTGAATTACCTGTACCTTCTAATGAGGAACTTGAAGTGATTGAAGACGCGATTCTCGTCAGAATAAACAGCGAGACTCTTGATTATGTGTATGATAAGTATCCTGAGGCGAATCGTATAGCACGTTTGGTAGTTTCGTTGAATTACCGTGAGGCCGAAGAGCGGGCTTACATTAGTCGCATACCATCGGCTGAGGCTCGTTACCGCAGGTTTATCGAATATCGTGGAGAGTTGTTGAATAGAATCCCGCTCAAATACATCGCCTCCTATCTGGGTATGAAGTTGGAGACATTGAGCCGGATCCGTAAGAAGGTAAAATAGCTCTCGTTATTCCATTATTTTATAGACCAGTTCTTTCAGCAGGGAGCCGGGAGAATTTGTGTACGAATCGATGCCAATCGTCTTCAGATTGTAGTGGTGTAGGAGAATCAAAGCATTCTCCATATCCTTGAATGAGTAGTTTCGCAATGCGGCAACTGCCTGGCTGATAGCGGCGGGATTATTGTAAAAGTGTGCACGCAGAGTATTGTCACTCCTGTCGCCAAGCTGAGCCACAATCATCAGTTTTGTAAAGTAACCATAAAGGGATGGCAGGAGCTTTTGAATCGGCATCGCTTTAGGATTCGACTCCATATACTGAACAATGCGGATAGCCTTCGCTCTGTTTTTGAAACTCAGTGCTTCCTGCAATTCGAAGATATTATAGTCTTTGCTGATGCCGATGTATTTCTCAATATCATCTTCGGTAATTGACCGGTTTTTATCGATATTTAAAGTCAGCTTATTAACTTCATTGGTAATTCTTGACAGATCGTTGCCGATGTGGTCGACCAGAAGCGATAAAGCTTTAGGCTCAATACGGAAGTCTTTAGATTGAATATAACCGTTAGTCCATGCGGGCAGCAGGTTATCGTAGATTTTTTTGCTGGTAAAGATGATGCCGTTTTTCTTTATTGTTTTGGCAAGCTTGGTACGCCCATCGAGAGTTTTACCCTTATAGCTGATCACGAAAATTGTAGCTTCGTTGGGTTTTTCGAAATAAGGTTCCAGCTTGTCTAAATCCCTCATTTGCTGCCCTTCTTTCAACAGTACAACCTGCTTATCGGCTGATACCGGATAACGCTTACACGCATTTAAAACCTCAGACCAATCGGCATCTTTTCCGTACAGAACAGTAAGATTGAACGGCGCCTGCTCTTCAGGCAGCAGCTTGTGCTCTGCATAGTACACGATTTCATCAATGAAGTAATCTTCATTTCCCTCTAACCAGTAGATGGGATGGTATTTTTTAGATTTCCATCCATCGATGATAGATGCTTCTGCCATTGAAACAAAGATAGAGCCAATAAAGAATAGAATTAGGATATATTTCTCAACAAACTCTGTAATTTTGAAAAACCACCGTCTGAGTGGTACCAAAACTGTGATTCCTTAAAACTTAAATACAAGAAAATGGAACAGGATAACATGCCCGAAAAAAATCAGGAAATGCCGGAAGAGAAGAAGGGCAAAGGCAGAAATATTCTGACTGCAGCACTTGTAATAGCCCTGTTAGGTACATGGGGATACATTATTTACGATAACAATAAAAACAAACAGGAAAAGCAGGAACTGGCAGAGCAGGTCAAGACGGTTGACTCTGCAAGAAATGAGTTGCAAAACGAACTGAATGATGCAACGCTCAGGCTGGATGCTTTGAAAACCGAGAATGTTCAGGCAGCCGGAATGTTGCAGGCGAAGGATAAAGAGATTACAGCGCTAAAGAACAGGATTGAGGCTATTCTGAAAGATGAAAAAGCTACGGAAGCACAACTGGATGAAGCTCGCAGGCTGATAGGAGAACTGAAAGGAAATATCGACGTCTTTGCGGCAGAGATAGAACAACTGAAAAGGGAGAATAAAGCACTTTCTGAGCGGAATGTGGTCATTACTTCGGAGCGTGATTCTGCACTGAAAATTTACGACAGCGCAACAACCGTTATCCGCGAAAAAGAAAGTGTGATTGACATTGGCTCAACACTGCACGCCAGTAATTTTAAAATTATCGGGATAAAGGAAAGGAACAGAGGCAAAGAGAAAGAGGTTACCAGAGCCAAGAGGGTAGATAAAATCCGGATCACTTTTGATCTGGATGAAAACAGGATTACCCCGAGTGGAGAGAAAGACATCTATGTCGTGATTATGACACCCGATGGCCAACCTGTGGCTGTGGATGCATTTGGTTCAGGAAGATTCAGGACGAGAGATGGTGTCGAACATTTCTTCACCAAGAGGCTTAATATTAATTACGTGCAGGGAATGAAGCAGGAGGTGGTGGTAGAGTGGGGTCAGGACAGTAATTTTAAAACCGGCGATTACAAGGTAGAAGTATATAACAACGGGTTCCAGATCGGTCATGGCACCGTTAGGTTTAAGTAGTGTCCACGGTTAAAGTAGTTTGTAAAAAAGAAACAAAAAGAGGCTCCGATAAGAGCCTCCTTTTGTTTGGGATGGATAAGCCGTATTAGTTTTTTTCAACAGCTTCTCCCTCTCCGCTTTTCTTACCAACCAGCAGCAGTTGGTTAGCCTGTACCTGGGTGAAGTATCTTTTCACTCCGTTCTTGTCGACATAACTGTTGTTGGTGAGTTTACCTTCGATAGCCACTTCGGTTCCCTTATCGAGGATTTCTTCGGCTATTTCGGCAACCTTACCCCACGCTATAATATTATGCCACTGGGTTTCTGTTACGCGGTCGCCATTTGAGTTGCGATAGGTTTCGTTAGTGGCAAGTGAGAATTTGGCCATTTTCTTTCCGCTCTCGAAAGTTCTAAACTCCGGTGCTTTGCCAATGTTGCCGATCAATTGTACCTTGTTCCTTAATGCGTTCATGATTCTAAAATTTGTGCTCGTTGTAGGAGCGGGTTAAAAAAAGATTGTTTGTTTTGCGATGCTTGATTGCAACGACAGGACAAAGATGGTGGTAGCGAAAAACGGTAGTCGGTTTTTAGTCATTTATAGACGAATATAGCCGTTTGTAAATGATTATGGTCGGATATAAAATAGGTGAAACGCGTGCCGGTATTGACTTACAGAGTATTTAGCCGAAGAGCAAGTCGTGAAATAAATTTCTCCTGATTTTACAATAACATAAAATTAGTGTCAGTAAAAAAGGTTATCGCAATAATATTATTTAACTTGCAACTTCATTTTTCAGAATAAAAATTACACAGTAATGAGTAGTCCGCAGAACTTAAAGTATTCAAAAGATCACGAGTGGTTATTATTAGACGGAGATACCGCCACAGTAGGTATTACCGAGTTTGCTCAGGATGAGTTGGGCGATGTGGTTTATGTGGAAGTGGAAGCCGTTGGCAAGACGCTTTCTGCAGGAGATTCCTTCGGTTCTATCGACTCTGTTAAGACTGTAAGCACCCTCTTTTTACCTGTTTCGGGTACAATCACAGAAGTAAATACTGCGCTGGAAAGTGATCCCGCTCTCATCAATACTGCTCCTTATGGAGAAGGCTGGATAATCAAAATGAAAGTTGACAATCCTGCTGATGTCGATGGTCTGATGGATGCAGCTGCATACGACGAAATGATATCAGCTTAAGCTAACGGCTGTGAAACCAAGAATTCCTTTTAAAGGATTCCTTCCTGCAATTATCTGGTTTATCATTCTCTGTTTTCTTTTCTACCTTCCGGGAAAGGAAGTTCCCTCTATTGGGTGGATGGAGCGCTTACATGTAGATAAAGCTGTCCATTTTTTTCTATTTGCTGTTCTTGTTTTTCTGGTTTTTAAACCATTGCTCTTTTCGGATGCGACGGTATCTTTCAAAAACAAATGGCTTGTTATTATAGCCGCTGCTGCTGTTATATACGGTATCGTTACAGAATTCATTCAGTTGTATTTTATCCCCGGCCGGTCTTTTGATATCTGGGACTGGGTGGCAGATTCGTGTGGTGTCATTATCACTGTTTATCTTGTGCGCAAATTTCTAAAAGCATATTTCTGAATTAGGAAAATATACGTATATATATAGTGCAGAGTATGCCTGTGTGATAAAGGGAGATGTTATAACCCTGTCAAATTATATTCCGAGTATTTCAAATTCCAATTGGAATACTCGTATCGCCCTGATTGGAAGTGAGATTGTTGACTATTTTGATGATGCATCGTTTAAGATTGATTGGGCCGAGGGATCAGGTCTGGATTTATTAGGAGGATTATATCCTATTGGAGATCCGGATAGATTTTTCTACGGAATTCTCCGATAGTTCTTTTAGGTTAATGAGTGCCCAGGAAGGGCTGTCTGATATTTCCAGCTGATGACTCACCCTCATGTTTTTTTATTAGTTAGGTTTGCCCGAACTCTTTCTGAAGAATAGAACAGAAAGTGCAATAAGGAGAATAATAAGAAATGCAAGACTGAAACCTAAAGCCCTGGTAATACCAGCAGGTTCAAAGCTGAAGATTATGTTGCTGTCTTTTGCCGGAACCGGTACACTCATGAACGCCGGTCCCTCTCTGATGATTGTAGCAGGACTGTCATTAACAGTCGCTCGCCAGTAAGGATAAAAGTTCTGTTGCAGAACAAGGGTGTCGATAACTTTTGTCCGGATATTGACTACAATTCTTCCCGGCGCGAAAGAAACGATCCGTATCGGAAAGGAGCCACCGGAGTGTTTCAGATAGATAAAAGGTTTACTGAAGTAAGCTGAGTCCAATAACAGAGTGTCTTCTTGGAAGAGTTCTGCGGAATGTTTTAACCGGATGGGATAAGGTACCTCCTGCACTGTCCCTATCTCTTTGTTATACATTGACCAGCTTAGGATAAGTTCTCTTTCTTTGTTGCTGATGTCTGAGTTATCACGGATAGGATGTAGTGGTGGTATAGGAATACCTGCCGGGGACTGTGCAATGACAGACTGAACTTTTGTCGGTGAGGTCTTGCCGGCGCCTGTAAAAGGAATAATCAATAGAGAAGCTATAATAAGATCGATGCAACCTGTAATCATCAGTTTACGAGAATTCCGGCTCTTGAGAGATCGGTAGATAAACCATAATAAAAGCGCCTGAATACAACCGTGTATCAGGATACAATCGTAAAGGCTTAGGTGGTCGATTAAATATTTTAATCTGAGAGGCAGTGAGCCGCCGGATATCCCGCCATCATTTATCATGAACAGAATACTGTCTTTGCCGTATAATAATTTTACAGCAGCACAAAGAACAATAAGGGCCGTAATCCCAAAGAGGAGTTGGATAGCTCGTCTTTTTATCAGTGCGGGAGTCGTTGAGTTGGAAAAATATTTTTCGGCTTCAATAGCCCCGGTCAGTATAAAAGAAAGAATTGCAAAGATTCTAAACTCACCGCTTAAACGTACATAATCAACGAGTGGAAACACTTTCTGGATTACTCCCTTAATTGGGCCACCCAAAGAAATCAAAACGAAAAAGAAGCCGGACCAAAGCAGGTATTTCTGCCATGCAGTTTTCTTGCCGAAAAGAGCGATGATAAGAAAGGTCAGCAATACAAGCCCCATGTAACTGTTTCTTAATGAGAGGTCAGATTTGAAGAAGACTTCTTTTTTGGCAACAGCCATCGGGAGCAACAGACTAATCCACGATTGGATGCTGGTAGTGTGAGCCGGCGAATCGGCAAAAGAGCCACTTTCTCCACGGGTAAATTGAGGTATAATGTCGGAATATCCTGCAATAAGACCGGCTGATAAAAGGAGAACTCCTGATAATAGAATTATAAAGGAAAGAATCTTTCTTTTATCAAGCCTGATGCAAAAAGAGCTTTTTCCTTTATTGAACAACTGAAAAAATAATATCCCGGCAAAGAAATAAAAGGCCCCGATAATAATCCCAGGATGAGAAGATGATATCAGCAAATAGAAAAGGATAATCGTTGCAATACCTCTTTTTGGAGATGGTGATTTCAGATACCGAAGTAATAGTAATAAACACCACGGAAGAAAAGCAGCACCACTTAACCAATTGATGTGCTGTAGGTGTCCCGTCATATAACCCGAACACATTAAGGCAACCCCTGCTATTATGCCGATGTTACGTCGAATGCCCCAAAAGCTCGTCAGCTTGTACATGCCTAACCCGCCGATGAAAATATAGAGGAGCGTCTCCATTGTAAAACTGTATGCATTATATCCGGCGGTGGAGGCGATAACCCATGTAATGGGATTCATAAAACCGGAGTTCATATCCCCGTATAACGGATATCCGAAATTCAGATACGGATACCATAGAGGAATATGCCCGGCACTTAGGCTTTCACTCAGGAAAAAGCGAGGGGGAAAATAATTATTGAAAGAATCATTCTTGAGAGAAAACAGAAAAGAACTGACCGGCAGATATGCCAACAGAAATACACCAAGGAAAAGAAGAAAAACCTTTATCCGATCTGTATTATTTTGCCCTGATTGCAGCATTGGTTAAAAGTAAAAGTTTCACAAAAGGCACCCAAAAACTGAGAGGCCTACTCGATATTTAGAGTATTCTTGATGAGAAATAAAGGCCTTTTCTTGGACTCAGTCAGCACTCCGGCCATATACTCTCCCAATAACCCGATGGCCAGCAATTGAATTCCACCGAGGAATAGCACTGCTGTCATCAGCGACATCCACCCGGGAACTGTGCGCCCCTGAAAATAGACAGAGAAGTAATAAATGCCAATCCCAAATGCCAGGAGTGAGACGCAACAGCCTACAAGAAAAGCTATGCGCAAGGGCTTTAAACTGAAAGACGTAACCCCTCGTAGACCGAGGAGTAGCATTTTGCCAAATGAATATTTAGAGTGTCCGTACTTTCTTCGTGGTGCGGTGAACTCAATAGTGGCAGTACTGAATCCTACCCAACTAAAAATTCCGCGCAGGAATAAATCCCGCTCTTCAAACTTCAGGATGTTGTCCAGTACCTTTCGTGTAAATGCCCTGAAGTCGGCTGCATTCGGCTCGATTCTAACATCTGAAATGCTGTTTAGGAATCTGTAGAATAAGTTGGCAGAAACCTTTTTACTGAAGCCTATCTTCTCAGTACTGATTCGCTTTGTTTGCACAATGTCGAATCCCTCCTCAATTTTCGCCAGCATTTGAGGTATCAATTCTGGAGGGTGCTGAAGATCGCCATCCATTATTATAATGGTATCTCCTTTGGCGTAGTGCAGGCCAGCCATGAGTGCGTTTTGATGACCAAAATTTCTGCTGAGCGCGATGCATTTGACTCTTTTGTCTTCCCGGGCTGCCGATTCAATAGCAGCAGCAGTATCATCGGTACTACCGTCATCTACGAAGAGAAACTCGGTCTTGGCTCCGGTATACGATCTCAACTCTGCTAACAGTGGTGAAATATTCTCTTGTTCGTTAAAAACGGGAATGACTATAGAAAGCAATGAGAGTTGTTTTTATATAGGGATAAAAATAATTAATTATCAGCAGTTGAGATTTTGAAAAACGAAATAGTGATGGAACCGGGATATTTCTTGGTGCCCGATTTCATCCAAACAAAAATGGCCATCCTGTCGGACAGCCATTTCTGTATAAATTTATCGTCAGATTATTCAGCTACGATTTTTCCTCTCATTGTACCGAAGTGGCCGGGGAAAGTACAAACGAAGTCATATACTCCGGCTTCATCCAGTTTGAATTTGATTGTATCTTCTTCACCTGGGCCTAACATTTTTGTGTGAGCAACAACATCACCCAGCATATCTTGTGGGATGTGCTCGCTGTCTTTTGCTGTAACAGCTGCTTCACCGAATTTCTGAACATCAGTTCCCGGTAAAAGGACAACAGCGTTGTGAGACATAGCTGCAGCAGGCAGAGTACCGATGTTTTTCAGGTGTAAAGTGATTTCTTCGCCTGCTTTAACTCTGAACAGGGTTTTGTTGAACTGCATCTGGTCGTTACCGGTCAGGTCAATAGTGCTTGTAACAGGCTCGTCCTCGATTCCGGGGATGCCTGATACAGAGCTGCTTGATTCGGTTGCAGCCGGAGCCTCAGTTGTAGTTGTTTCTGCTTCGGTAGATTCGCTACCACCACCGCATGATGCAAAGAAGATTCCCAAAGCAACTGCGGGCACAAATAAGATTTTTTTCATAACTAAATTTCTTTTGAATTGATTTTTGAGCCCGCAAAGTTAATGGGTTAAACTCTCAATATGAAAAAAAAGAGTATCTAATCTTTTATTTTGGCTGAATTTTTACATTAAAATGAGAATTGAATGTGTGGTTATACGGTCGCAGGGAATAACTCTGCCGGGAACCGGAAATAAAAAAGGTTCCGGAGTCTTTAAATAATCCCGGAACCTGTGGAATTGACCGCCTAGTATTCAGTGTTTTCAAGCCTTTTTACCTCTGTCCATCCACGGGCTTTAAAGTCAATCGGCCGGTTACTGGCGTAATAATTACCCAGGTTATCTGTGTAGTAGTATTTATAAGAATCGTCGAGATTTATCCGCTTCCCGCTGCGGGGATTCTCAAAGCGGGCTGTACCACCCAAAGCATCTCTGAAAGCTTCATTATTCCGGGTTGTTGAGAGGCCCCTCTCCTCCATTACTTGTTTGTGCATGTTTGATACAGCGTTCCGGTATGCCATTACGTTTTCATAATCCCGCTGTGCGATTTCCCGGTTGGAAATATTACCACGGCGCGACATATCCGAGGTCTGTGCTACCCATTCGGGGTTAACCTTCCTCGTTTGTCTCACATGTTTAATGGTGCTGTACAGCTTTTCGAGGTCGCCTGACGTAGTTGTCATAATTGAAGGTGAGGCTGTCCAGTTGTAATAGACTTCTCCGTTCATTTGCGTAGTGTTTACTGAGATAGCACACTCTACTCTGATTTTTCTGCCATCAGCCATTTGGCCTTCCACGTATCCGTGTTCAGAAGGTGAAAGGTCCAACCACTGTTTTTGCGTACCCAGGTCGCGCTCGCCGTTAAGCTGAAATCTCAATCCATTTTGTTGCAGATAAGGCATAAGTACTTGTTTAATATATTGTACCGGCCGCATCGGCGGCAGCTCAAAAGGCTGATATTGTTGAGGTATACCCATTGAGGCAGCTGTCTGTCTAAGGCTACGGGTAGTAGGGCCATCTGCATAATAGTAGGGTGCGCTGGGAAGGAACTCGATGGTATTACTTGCATCTGACATCTTCAGGTAAATCTGAGGTATGGGTTGAGAACCGTTCCAGATTCTGGTAACTGACTGTTGAGCCTGCCATCCGGCCGGTATCTGGACAATCATTACAGACATGTTATTTATACCGGGATCCACTACTTCGTAGCCGGTAAATGCGGCTGTTTGAGTCGCAGCATTTGCGTTTACAGGAGTAATTTTGAAGTATTCTACCCCGCTTTCGGTTGTAAATGCCTTCTGGGCGGGGGTCTGGTTGAAGCAGGATGAGCAAATCAGGCAGGTAACCAGTATAAAGGAGATTCTTTTTTCCATGACTCAATATTTTTATGGGTATTAAATGAGTTACTTTGTTTACAAGGCAAATTTGGAACAGTTGATACCCCCTGCAAATACCTAATTTGTAGTAAGGACAGGCATATTATATGATAAAAAATCATAAGGCGACACTACTCTCATTGAAACTTCAATTCCGTATCAAATTATGAGGGTTAAAATGTGGATAATTTTTCAGGTTTTACCTTCCGGTTAAGGGTGATTATCAGGGGCTTTAGTTGCAGGAATTAAAGAAAATATAAGATTGCTATAAGGAAAATTTTGGATTAAAAAAAATGTTGTACTTTTGCAATCCTTTAAAATTTTGGGTACAAGTGTTTTTGAGATGGGTTACCCTTTTAAAGCTACCTCATTTTAAAATATTTTAATTAAAATATGCCTTCAAAAAAAGTAGCTCCTGCCAAAAGAATCAGTTTTGGAAAAATCGAACATTTGGCAGAGACACCGGATCTGCTTGGGATCCAAATCCAATCATTCAGAGACTTTTTTCAGTTAGAAACAACACCGGACAAAAGGAACAACGAGGGGCTGTTCAGAGTTTTCAAAGAAAACTTTCCGATCAGTGATACCCGTAATATTTTTCTGCTGGAGTTTCTTGACTACTTCGTTGACCCCCCGCGTTACACTATCGAAGAGTGTTTCGAAAGAGGATTGACGTATGCGGTGCCACTGAAAGCAAAATTAAGACTCAGTTGTAACGACGAGGAACACGTGGACTTCCAGACCATCGTGCAAGACGTGTTTTTAGGAAACATTCCCTACATGACGCCTCGCGGAACATTTGTAATCAACGGAGCAGAACGAGTAGTTGTAAGCCAGTTGCACCGTTCACCCGGAGTATTCTTCGGACAGAGCACTCACCCCAACGGAACTAAGATTTATTCTGCAAGGGTGATTCCTTTCAAAGGAGCCTGGATGGAGTTTGCTACCGACATCAACAACGTGATGTATGCTTACATCGACCGTAAGAAAAAGTTCCCGGTTACTACATTGCTGAGGTCTATCGGCTACGAAACAGATAAGGACATCCTTGAACTGTTCGGCATGGCCGAAGAGATTAAGGCTGACAAGAAGACACTCAACCAGCATATTGGTAAACGCCTGGCTGCAAGGGTGCTTCGCTCATGGGTTGAAGACTTCGTGGATGATGATACCGGTGAGGTAATCAGCCTTGAGAGAAACGAAATCATGCTTGAAAGAGATACCGTTCTTGATGAAGAGAATATCGCTATGATTCTCGAACTGGAAGTGAAGAGCATTTTCGTTCAGAAAGAAGAAGTAAGTGGCGACTATGCCATTATATATAATACGCTGAATAAGGATACTTCAAACAGTGAGATCGAAGCGGTTCAGCACATCTACCGCCAGTTGCGTGGTGCTGATGCGCCCGATGATGAGACAGCACGTGGTATTATCGACAAGCTGTTCTTCAGTGATAAGCGTTACGACCTTGGTGAAGTAGGAAGGTACAAGATCAACAGAAAACTGGGGCTTGATTTTCCTCTTACTAAAAAGGTATTGACTAAAGAAGATATTATTGCCATCATTAAATATCTCGTATTGCTGACCAACCAGAAGAGCGAGATTGATGATATTGACCACCTGAGCAACAGAAGAGTAAGGACAGTGGGCGAACAATTATATGCTCAGTTTGGTGTGGGTCTGGCACGTATGGCACGTACCATCCGGGAAAGAATGAACGTTCGTGACAACGAGGTGTTCACTCCCGTAGACCTGATTAACGCCCGTACATTGTCATCTGTGATCAACAGTTTCTTCGGAACATCTCAGTTATCGCAGTTCCTGGATCAGACAAACCCGCTGAGTGAAATCACTCACAAGCGCCGTATCTCTGCTCTGGGCCCCGGAGGTCTGAGCCGTGAAAGAGCGGGGTTTGAGGTAAGAGACGTACACTATTCTCACTACGGAAGGTTGTGTACTATTGAAACTCCGGAAGGTCCGAACATCGGGTTGATCTCTACACTTTGTGTACATGCGAAGATCAATGAGATGGGCTTCATCGAGACTCCTTACCGCAAAGTAGATCACGGTAAAGTAGATATGAATAAGATCTACTTTCTGAGTGCCGAGGAAGAGGACGATGCGAAGATTGCACAGGCAAATGCACCTCTTGATGATCAGAACAGATTCATTAACGACAGAGTTAAATCCCGTGAATCAGGTGATTTCCCGATTCTCGAAAAAGACGAAGTAGAATACATGGATATCGCTCCAAACCAGATTGTGGGTCTGAGCGCCTCCATTATTCCTTTCCTTGAGCATGACGATGCTAACCGTGCTTTGATGGGATCGAACATGCAACGTCAGGCAGTTCCGTTGATTCTTCCTGAGGCTCCTATTGTAGGAACCGGGTTAGAAGAAAAGGCGGCCAGAGATGCAAGAATTCAGATCCACGCCGACGGAGACGGAGTAGTTGAGTATGTTGATGCTAACGAAATTCATGTAAGATATAACCGCAGTCAGGATCAGCAACTGGTAAGTTTTGAATCTGATTTGGTTGTTTATCATCTGACCAAGTTTATCAAAACCAACCAAAGCACATGTATCAACCTGAGACCTGCTGTTAAGAAAGGACAGGTTGTTAAGAACGGAGATTTCCTGACTGAGGGATACGCTACAAAAGACGGAGAACTGGCTTTGGGTAGAAACCTGAAAGTGGCCTTTATGCCATGGAAGGGTTACAACTTTGAAGACGCTATCGTAATCAGCGAGAAAGTTGTAAAAGAAGACCTGTTCAGCTCGGTTCATATTACAGAGTTTGAACTGGAGGTTAGAGATACTAAGCTAGGAGAAGAGGAACTGACTCCGGATATTCCGAACGTAAGTGAAGAAGCTACAAAAGATCTGGATCAGAACGGTGTAATCAGAATTGGTGCTCACATTAAGGAAGGAGATATCCTGATCGGTAAGATCACACCGAAAGGTGAGAGCGATCCTACTCCTGAAGAAAAACTCCTGCGTGCCATCTTTGGAGACAAGGCAGGTGATGCAAAGGATGCTTCATTAAAAGCTCCGAGCGGAACAGAGGGTGTGGTAATCAATAAAAAACTCTTCCAGAGAGCTAAAAAAGACAAGTCAAGCAAAGTGAAAGAAAAAGCAGCTCTGGAGAAAATTGATAAGATTCACGAAAAGAACGAAGCTGAGCTGAAGGATTTATTGCTTGAAAAATTGATGACCTTGTTGAAGGACAAGACCTCAGCAGGTGTTAGCAACAACTTCGGCGAGATGCTGATTAGCAAGCAAACAAAGTTCACAGCCAAGAGTCTGGCGGGAATTGACTTCCAGAATGTAAATCCGCTGGGATGGACAAACGATGAAAAGACCAACAGCCAGGTGAACATTCTGTTGCACAACTACAATATTAAGTATAACGAAGAGCTCGGTCGCTACAAGAGAGAGAAATTCAACATCTCTATCGGAGACGAATTGCCTGCCGGTGTGTTGAAGCTGGCTAAAGTATATCTGGCCGTTAAGAGGAAGCTGAAAGTAGGAGATAAGATGGCCGGACGCCACGGTAACAAGGGTATTGTAGCTAAGATTGTTCGAGAAGAAGACATGCCGTTCCTCGAAGATGGAACCCCGGTTGATATCGTGTTGAACCCGCTGGGGGTACCAAGCCGTATGAACATCGGACAGATCTATGAAACAGTACTGGGCTGGGCTGGGCAGAAGATGGGTAAGAAGTATGCAACTCCGATTTTTGACGGTGCCGAGCCGTATGAGATTGCAAAAGAAATCGAAGAGGCAGGTTTACCGAGTTTCGGTCATACTTACCTCTACGATGGGGAGACCGGAGAGCGCTTCGACCAGAAAGCTACTGTAGGTGTTATCTATATGATTAAGCTGCACCACATGGTTGACGATAAGATGCACGCGCGTTCTATCGGGCCGTATAGCTTGATCACTCAGCAGCCTCTGGGTGGTAAAGCTCAGTTCGGTGGTCAGCGTTTTGGTGAGATGGAGGTATGGGCACTTGAAGCTTATGGTGCTGCCAACATCCTGCAGGAGTTGTTGACGTTGAAGTCTGATGATATCATCGGAAGAGCTAAGACCTACGAAGCAATCGTGAAGGGTGATAATATCCCGCGTCCGGGTGTGCCGGAATCTTTCAACGTGCTTGTTCACGAATTGAAAGGCCTGGGATTAGATCTTCAGTTTGATTAATCAGGACTTTAGAAAATTACTTTTCAACAGACAATTGAATTACAAAAAACTATGAATAAAAAAGAGAATCGCCCTAAGGCAACATTTTCTCAAATAACCATCGGGTTGGCTTCTCCCGATACTATTCTGGAAAGGAGTTACGGAGAAGTATTAAAACCTGAAACGATTAACTATCGTACATACAAACCTGAGCGTGATGGTTTGTTCTGCGAAAGAATCTTCGGTCCGGTAAAGGACTATGAGTGCGCTTGTGGTAAGTATAAGCGTATCAGATACAAGGGGATTGTCTGCGATCGCTGCGGTGTGGAAGTAACAGAGAAGAAAGTGCGCAGAGAGCGTATGGGACACATCAAATTAGTGGTGCCTGTTGTACACATCTGGTACTTCAAATCACTGCCCAACAAAATCGGTTACCTGTTAGGTATGAGCTCTAAGAAGTTAGAGACTATTATTTACTACGAGAGATACGTGGTAATCCAGGCAGGTATCAGAGAAGAAAAAGGACAAGCTTATGGCGACCTCCTTACGGAAGAAGAGTATCTGGATATTCTGGATGCATTGCCTGCCGATAACCAGTACCTGCCGGATGAGGATCCGAATAAATTCATCGCCAAGATGGGTGCTGAAGCTGTTCACGATCTTCTGGCAAGAATCGATCTTGATACGCTGTCTGAAGACCTGCGTAACGCTGCAGCCAACGAAACTTCTCAGCAAAGAAAAGCTGATGCGTTGAAGCGTTTGAGCGTTGTCGAAGGTTTCAAAGATGCTAATACCCGTATTGCCAACCGCCCCGAGTGGATGGTAATGCAGTACATTCCTGTTATTCCGCCGGAACTGCGTCCGTTAGTTCCGTTGGATGGCGGACGTTTTGCATCATCTGATCTGAACGACCTCTATCGTCGGGTGATTATACGTAATAATCGTTTGAAGCGATTGCTGGAGATTAAAGCCCCTGAGGTGATTCTGAGAAACGAGAAGCGTATGTTGCAGGAAGCTATTGACTCCCTGTTTGATAACTCACGTAAGTCGAATGCCGTTAAAGCAGAAGGTGGACGTGCCTTGAAATCTCTCAGCGATGTGCTGAAAGGTAAGCAAGGACGTTTCCGTCAGAACTTGTTGGGGAAACGTGTTGATTATTCCGGACGTTCAGTAATCGTAGTAGGTCCCGAACTGAAAATGCATGAGTGCGGATTGCCAAAAGATATGGCTGCAGAATTGTTCAAACCATTTATCATCCGTAAACTTATTGAAAGAGGAATCGTAAAAACTGTGAAGAGTGCCAGGAAACTGGTAGATAAGAAAGAAGCAATTATCTGGGATATCTTAGAGAACATTCTGAAGGGACACCCGGTAATGCTTAACCGTGCCCCGACACTGCACAGGCTTTCTATCCAGGCATTCCAGCCTAAACTGATTGAAGGAAAGGCCATTCAATTACACCCGTTGGTAACAACAGCGTTTAACGCCGACTTCGATGGTGACCAGATGGCTGTTCACGTTCCGCTGAGCAATGCTGCTATTCTGGAAGCACAGATGCTGATGCTGTCTTCGCACAATATTCTTAACCCTCAGAACGGTACTCCGATTACCCTGCCTTCTCAGGACATGGTATTGGGTCTGTACTATATCACAAAGGGTAAGAAATCAACTCCAGAAAACCCCGTGAAAGGTGAAGGGATGATTTTCTATTCGCCTGAAGAGGTTATTATCGCATACAACGAGAAGCAAGTTGTTCTTCATGCGAAAATCAAGGTGAAGGTTGAGGTTAGAAATGATAATGGTAAACTGGAGAAGAAAGTAATAGATACAACCGTAGGAAGGGTAGTATTTAATCAGTATGTTCCTAAAGAAGCAGGCTATATCAATGCTTTGATGACGAAGAAAGTACTTCGTGAAGTAATCGGCGATATCATTAAATGGACAGACGTCCCGACTACTGCTAAGTTCCTCGATGATATCAAGCAGCTCGGTTTCAATATGGCATATAAGGGAGGATTGTCCTTCAGTATTAATGACCTGATTATCCCCGAAGACAAAGCAGAATTGCTGGAGAATGCTACTGCAGAGGTCGACGAAGTTTGGGATAACTATAATGCCGGTCTGATTACCAACAACGAGAGATACAACGGAATCATTGATATCTGGAGCCGTGTGGATACACGTATTACTGAAGAACTGATCCAGGAACTCGCAGCAGACAAGCAAGGGTTCAACTCTGTGTACATGATGCTGGACTCCGGAGCGAGAGGTTCGAAGCAGCAGATCAAGCAGTTGGCAGGAATCAGAGGTTTGATGGCTAAGCCGCGTAAATCGGGAAGCACAGGAAGTGAAATTATTGAAAATCCGATCTTGTCTAACTTTAAAGACGGACTGAACGTGTTGGAATACTTTATCTCCACACACGGTGCCCGTAAAGGTCTTGCAGATACTGCTCTTAAGACTGCCGACGCAGGTTACCTGACCAGAAGGCTGGTGGACGTAGCACAAGACGTGGTGATCAATGAGGAAGATTGTGGTACTCTGAGGGGTATTGCTACTTCGGCATTGAAAGATAACGACGATATTATTGAACCGCTGTACGACAGAATTCTCGGCCGTACATCGCTCCACGATGTTTATCATCCTGAAACAGATGAACTGATCGTTGGTGCAGGTGAACTGATTACCGAAGATCTAGGAAGGGCAATTGAGAAAGCAGGAATTGATACAGTTGAAATCCGTTCAGTTTTAACATGTGAAAGCCACCGAGGTGTTTGTGTAAAATGTTACGGAAAGAATCTGGCAACAGGATATGTTGCACAGAAAGGAGATGCAGTAGGTATTATTGCAGCTCAGTCTATCGGTGAACCTGGAACACAGTTGACACTGCGTACCTTCCACGTGGGTGGTGTTGCAGGTTCTGCTTCAGTTGAGTCTTCACTGACTGCTAAGTATGATGGTGTGATCCACTTTGACGGGTTACGTGTTGTTGATACAGTAAACAGTGCCGGAGAGAAGGTGAAAGTAGTTATCGGTCGTACAGGTGAGGTAAGACTTACAGATGAAAAGACTGATCGTCTGCTGATTTCTCATAACGTTCCTTACGGCTCAACCCTGAATGTGAAAGATGGCCAGAATATCTCCAGAGGAGATGTAATCTGTAGCTGGGATCCGTTTAACAACGTAATCATTGCAGAAATAGCTGGGACGCTTGAATTTGAAAACCTGATTGACGGTATTACCTACCGTGAAGAGGTGGACGAGCAAACCGGACACAGTGAGAAAGTGGTAATTGAAACTAAGGATAAAGGACGTGTTCCGGCACTCATTATTGAAGGAAAGAAAGATAAAAAATTGTATAACTTACCTGCAGGCTCACACGTAGTATTGCAGAGTGGTGATAAGATCGTTGCAGGCCAGGTATTAGCGAAGATCCCGCGTGTGCTTGGTAAGCTGAAGGATATCACGGGTGGTCTGCCGCGCGTAACCGAATTGTTTGAGGCGAGAAACCCGGCAAACCCTGCAGTGGTATCAGCAATTGACGGTGTTGTAACCTTCGGTAATATTAAGAGAGGTAACCGTGAGATTATTGTAACAGCTAAGGATAATGTAGTTAAGAAGTATCTGGTTCCGCTGACCCGTCAGATTCTGGCTCAGGAAGGTGACTTCGTAAAAGCCGGTACTGCTTTATGCGACGGACAGATCTCTCCTGCTGATATTCTGAGCATCAAAGGGCCACACGCCGTTCAGGAATATGTGGTGAATGAGATTCAGGAAGTGTATCGTCTTCAGGGTGTGAAGATCAACGACAAGCATATTGAGGTAATCGTTCGCCAGATGATGAGGAAGGTGACTATTGAAGATGCAGGTGATACTAAATTCCTCGAAGGAGATACAGAAGATCGTTACGACTTCTACAAAGAGAACGACTGGATCTACGATAAGAAAGTCGTTACCAACTCAGGCGACAGCACTAAGATGCGTCCGGGTAAGATTGTTACGCTTCGCGAGTTGAGAGAAGAGAACAGCCAGTTGCGCCGTGCGGATAAGAAGCTGGTAGAATACCGCGATGCACAGCCCGCTACTTCTTCTCCGCTGTTGCTCGGAATCACCAAGGCATCACTGGGAACTCAGAGCTGGATTTCTGCAGCATCCTTCCAGGAAACTACGAAAGTACTTTCGTCGGCTGCCATCCAGGGTAAGAGCGACCAGATGCTGGGTCTGAAGGAGAACGTAATCACAGGTCACCCGATCCCTGCAGGTACCGGAATGCGCGAGTACGAGAACATGATCGTAGGAAGCAAGGAAGAGTACGAATTACTGTTGACTGCCAAGGAAGCAATGGCATTTGATGAAGAAGAGTAATTTCTAAGAAAGTTTTTAAGATCATACAAGAGGAATCCATCAGGGTTCCTCTTTTTTTATTGCAAAAGATATCCTGTTATCAGAGTATTGCGGATTTCATGCTGTGGTGACTAAGTTTTTAAACAATTCCCCTCTTCAAACCATAAACCCGGAACTGGCCGTCGCCAAAAAATCTTCAATCTTAAACTTCAAATCTGCAATTTGCCTTACTCCACAACCCGCGCACTTATAACACTCAGTGCCACGCTATCCGTCCCTTTGGGTGCAAAGTATTTTGTCTTAAAACTTTCGCTGTCGCCCGGTTTCAGTTCTATATAAATAACTTCTTTGTCAGACTCAAGCAGTGCCTTTGTTTTACTGTAGAAGTCTAGTTTGATACTGATGTCTTTATAAACAGCTACGGTAGCCGTGCTCGATAGCTTCCCCTTAATTACAGTTTGTCCTACTAAGTTTTTCTTTTCAGATCCTGTAATACTTAAAAACAGCAGGGGATTGTTTTTCTCTTTTTCCAGCAGTGCTTTTTTTGTCTCCTCATAACTGGCTTTTTCTTTCTCCTGCTTTGATATTGTATCAGAGTTGCAGGAAGCAAGAATCAGGAAACCAAAAAGAAACAATGGAATTGTTTTCATATCCGGGGATTTTGGGAACTGAAATTACTCCCTATTTTAAGAGAAACAAAATTTTCAAAGCAATTATGCAGTAAAAGCTATATGCCCCTGTACTTTACTTGTTAAAGATTCTTAAAGAGGTGGTAAGTGGTAAGGTTATCCGGGATGATACAGATAAATTCACTCTTAGTAGAAGCTAGTGAGTTGAGCAGGTTTTAATACCTATATTTAAACATCGGGAGTTATGAGGAAATTTTGTATTCTTTTTTTTATTCTTCTTTTTCAGGGAACTCTTTCAGAAACTTTTGCACAGTCTGAAAGTTCTTACCGCTTTACATATCAGTTTACCTTTCAGAGGGATACGGCTGATGTCAATTCTAAGGTAAAAGAGCCTTTTGTTCTGGATGTATTCAACAATCATTCTTCTTTTGTAAGCCTGAATAAAATCAGGAATGACAAGTATTTGGACAGCCTTACCAAAAGCATAGAGAATGCCGGAGGAGTGGGGGCTATAACTTCGATTAATATAGTTAAACCTGCAGGAGCTGCTTCAGAGAGTGTGATTTATAAATTCCCGGACGGAAAGATTAGATATCAGGATAAAGTGAGTGGAGTGCGATACGAGCATAAAGAAGATATGAACCTTCTCGACTGGGAAATTCTGGACAGCAGTACAACTTACTCCAATTACACATGTCAGCTGGCTAAAACCTATTATGGAGGCAGGGAGTGGTTTGCATGGTTTACGACTGAGATTCCTGTTCCGAACGGACCATATAAGTTTATGGGCTTGCCGGGGTTGATTGTAAAAATGGAAGATGCTAAAGGTGAGTGTCTGTATGAACTAACAGAAGTAGCTAGAAATGTCGAGGCCAATCCGGCTATTTCCAAAGCTGAATCTGTCTCTAAGAAGGAGATGAGGAAGATAATTGAAAATGCCAGAAATAAATCTTTGTCAGCTACTATAGGCGGACTGGCCGCAGGTACTAATATGAGTACGACAATGGTAGTGCGTGATGCAAGCGGCCGGCAAGTCTCAATGGAAGAGTTGGAAAAGCAGAGACAAGAGAGGATGAGGAAGAATAATAATAGGATTGAGATTGATTAGGTTATGTCCAAAAAGCAGCGATCTGCTGGGTTGTTTTCGAAGTTCGGCCCTTGTCATGTACTTTAGTACACTCCAAGCATCTCATTCTCAACGACTTGCATCTCATCCGTTTTTGAACCTCCCCGACATGAATTATGTTTCAAGAACTTACCCCACAATAACGGTACATTCCCGACCGGAACGGTCAAGTTGTATTGTCTTTGCAATCCTGAAATTTTGAAGCGGAATGACAGTGTGCAGAGGCGGAATGAAAATATGGAGATGAAGAATGATCTTAAAAAAATATACTTACTAAATGTCATTGCGGACTTGATCCGCAATCTCAATTAATTGGTCTGTGAGATTCCGCATCAAATGCGGAATGATGTTGGGGTAAGGCTTACCTTAAAAAGAGTAGTTATTGTTCCCCGGATCTTCGGGACGGAATGACAACATGATTTGGCAGCGTTTAATTACAGAGAGACTCCCTCTCTATTCTTTCAGGCACGGCTTGCAATGATGATATGTATTGAATTGGATATGGAGTATGGTTTGTACACTAAACAGATAAACGCATAAACAAATAAACAAATAGCATAACCCATCACTTGATTACGGTTGCCATAAAGCTCCGCTCACATTATTGCGTTTACTGCCCGTGACACTTGAAAGTACGTTGACTTCGCCCCGAAGCCGCAGTACAGCAATGAGCGCCATTACCAGCGCCTCTTTATTATTAATAGTTTCTTCAGAAGGAAGCGATACTTCGATGTTGATGGTTTCGAGATAGTAGTCGATTCGGTTTATCAGATGTTTATTGAGGGCGCCGCCTCCCGTTATCAGGATTTTACCATGTTTACCTGAGAAGGGCAACAGTGATTTCATGATCTGCATTGCGATATGTTCTGTATAGGTGGCCAGCGCGTCGGGAATCGAAAGTCCTGATTTCATCAGCAAAGGAAAAATAATATCCGTTCCAAAACTGTTGGGCAGACTTTTCGGGTAGGCCTGACTGTAATACTTCATCTGATTGAGTTTTTCCAATAGCTTCAAATCCACTTTTCCTTTTGAGGCCATTCTGCCGTCTTTATCGTAGGCCTTACCTTTTTTGTTGGCAAGCAGGTTGAGAACACGATTAGCCGGACAAACATCAAATGCAATTACCTTTTTCTTTTGGTGGATGGAAACATTGGAGATACCGCCGATGTTCAGAAAAAACTGATGTTCAGGGAAAAGCAATTTTTCTCCAATGGGCACTATCGGAGCGCCTTGTCCACCGAGAGCAACATCTGTATTTCTAAGGTCAGACACAACAGGAATCCCGGTTACGGCAGCAATAGTAGCGCCGTCACCCAATTGGTGAGTCATACCTCTTTCGGGCATATGGAATGTGGTATGTCCGTGTGAGCCAATAACATCCGCCCTTCGGCGGATTTTATTTTTCTCAATAAATTGATTGACTTTCTCTCCGCACCATCTTGCAAAGTCGGTATGCAGCAGCATATAATCCCGGCTGCTCATGTGAATGGCCTCCTGCAATCTTTTTCTCAGTATAGCCGGAAAGCGGACACAGTCACCGGCCTTTATTCTAAAAGCCCACCGTTTATTCTCAACAGTAAATTCTGCGAGGATAATATCCAGTCCGTCTAAAGAACTGCCGCTCATGAGGCCGATGGCAGGATACTTTATATTAGCCAAGATTTTTTAGTTTTGTTCAAATTTAGAGCAATACAGTTAAAAGGTTTTTTCAAAACTTCTCAATTCTTCTTCAATGGTTATTAACCTCAGCGACGAGCACTCTTTAATCAGCAATTGGGTCAGCGAATTGCGCGATGTAGAAATTCAGCAGGACAGAATGCGCTTCAGAACCAATCTGGAAAATATAGCAGCAGTTTGTGCTTACGAAATCAGCAAGAAGTTAGAGTGGGAGGAGAAGGAAGTCACAACGCCTTTAGGAACTTCGGTATGTAAAGTCTTAAAACAACAACCTGTATTGGCTACAATCCTCAGGGCAGGCCTGGCTATGCATCACGGCTTGTTGAGATTTTTTGATAAAGCAGATAATGCTTTCATCAGTGCCTATCGCAAGCATAACCGTGATGGTAGTTTTGAGATCAGCCTGGATTACATCAGTTGCCCCGATATGCAGGGAAGAGTAGTCATTATTTCAGATCCTATGCTGGCAACAGGTTCTTCGCTTGTTAAGACGATTCAGTTTATACGTGAGGAGGGGCAGCCGTCTGAAATACATATTGTATGTGCACTGGCTTGTACTGTGGGTATTGAGTATGTGTTGCGTGCGGCGCCGACTGCGACGATCTGGTGTGGTGATATTGACGATGAACTGACGGCCAAGGGATATATTGTCCCGGGCTTAGGAGACGCCGGTGACCTTGCCTACGGTATGAAGGTGCAGATGTAGCTTGGGTCTAAACTGGATACACTAATTAAGTTTCTCCAAATAAAAAAGACCTGCAGACGCAGGCCTTTTTGTTATGGGTAGGGTACGGATTGTAATCAGTTCCGTATTAATTTTTCCTGGTCTTAGTAGAATCTTTTTTATCCTTGTTGTCTTTGCTCTTTCCGATAATGTAACCACCTACTGCGCCTACTGCTGCACCGATAGCCGCACCGGTACCTTTTTTCTTGCTTACGGTAGCACCACCAACGGCACCTGCTGCAGCACCTATGATAGCGCCTTCAGCTGCTTTGGAAATGCCTTTTTTCTTAGATACCGATTCTTCTTTTCCTACCCCCGAAGTTGCGGTAGTTTCTCCTTTGTTCTCAGTTACACCCTCATTTTTAGTTTCAGAACCGGAATTGGTATCAGTGTTTGCTGTTTCCTGCTTTGTTTGAGAGGTATTGGCCGAAGCCTGATTGCCGGAGTTACCGGTATTTTTAGAGGCAGTTTTCTTACTGCTTGTATTTACAGCCGGAGTGGCTGATTCTTTGACAGCGTCATTGTCGAGAACTGTCGTAGCGTCGTTTTTAGTTGAGTCGCTGATAAGGTCGTTATTCGTGTGAGTTGCGTTGTCCTCTAAAAGTTCTACATTTCTATCCGAACTGTTCTGTCCGCATGAGAAGGCGATCACTGCCAGAAATGTAAGAGGTAAAAGTCTTTTAATGTTCATGGTTAAAGGTTTTTATATTGGTTTGTTTATACAAAATAGAGTCCAAAATTTTGCCAGGGTTTAGTGCTCAAAGCTGCTTTACAAAAAACTTAACAAAACGGGAGGGATGTATATAAACGTTTTTAAACGCTTTTTATTTTAGGTGGGAAGAAATGAAACTATTTACCTTTTTTAAGTCTGTATTTCTTATTAACCTTGGGATTATTGAAGTATTCTTCCAGTTCCTTGGCATTTTTGGAATCGTCAAAAATAGGAACGTCAATGAGTTGCAGTTGAACTTGTTTGAGTTCGTTTTTGAGGCGTGTGGTCTTGTTGATAATTTCGAAATCCCTTTCGCCAATCAGTGCCTGATCGTTGAGTAGGTATTGCAGCCGTTTAATGCTGCTTCTGACGAGGGAGGCTGAGTTTTGCTCATAGCTCTTGTTTGGGGCTACAGCCTCTTTAACCGGGACCAGTGCAACCCCTACGCTGGGAAGGATTTTCCCTGTTGTTTTACCCTGGTCGCCCGGGAGTGAAGAGAATACAGTTCCTCCAAGTGCTGTAGATGCAGATGTGAGGTCGAAAGTAGTCCGGGTATTCCGGGTCTGTTTTATTTTCTGATCGAGCTCTCTGAATGTCGACTTAAGTTGCAGGATATAGGATTCAATCGATTCCGTCACCTTGGTATACTCTGCAATCCGGTGTGGATAGTTGATAGATTCCTTGACGTTGACCACTACAGCTGCTGTGTCCCGGTTGTAAAATTTATCTACTCCGACAAATTTGATAATCAGTTTCTTAGATTTAATGTTTTCATCTTCCTTGATAAAATCATAGGGTACAACCCATTGAAACATGTCGCCGCATTTAGTAACCGGAGTAGGTGAGTTGATCGGCAGGTTGGTATAATAAGTCATTGATTCGATTGGGAAACTGCCTGTTTCGCACTGAATTCTGAAACTGAGGGTATCACCCTCGTCGATTGCTAATTCCCCATCAACTGTCGGCTTTATCTTAGAAGGAATGATTTCTGTATTGTAGAATACGAGGGTAAACGAGGTGTCTACTTTATCTTTTACATCGTTGAGGTTTTGGACTCCCAGATTTACCTTGTATTCTTTATCATACTTGAGTTTTCCGGAGAGAAAGAAAGATTTTTCTGCTTTGAATTGCAGATTGCCGTTATCCTTATCTATTTTGAGCCCTACAGGTGAGTTTTTCAAATACCAGTAGTATTGGGAAGGTTCTTTATTGATTTCAAATTTGTAAGATAACGTGCTGTCGACATGGAGCGTAAAGTACGGACTGAAGTTCTTGATTCTCAATACTGTATCCGGAGCCTTGAGATAGACGGTATCTACAATCCTCAGTGTATCGCCCGTTGGAGTAGCGGGAATCACCTGTTTAAAGAAAGAGGTATCACCTGTCTGTTGAGCAAAGACGTTAATTACCCCGAATCCTGAGAAAATAAATATCAGAAGCAACCATCTTGGAATCATCCTACCCATGCAGGCAAAAATAAACACTAAAAGAGTAACGAATTGTGTAAGAAGTCTAAAAGTTTGCTTACCGACAATAAGGTGGCGTTTACCGAAAAAAATATGGCAAATACCTAATGTGAGTTGCCATGATTGTGGTATCGGGGTACTTTTGATTTGAAATTAAAAAACGAAAGAAATGGAAAATAAAAGAACAGAAAATGCTCCCGTAAGAAAAGAATCCAGATTATGGCTAGGGTTGGCTTTATTTCTGGCAGGTCTTGCCCTGCTGGCAAAAAAGATGGGTGCACCTCTACCCGATTGGATGTTTCAATGGCCTATGATTCTTGTTTTGTTAGGGATAGGGCTGGGGATTAAAGACAGATTTCAAAATCCCGGTTCGTGGATTCTCCTTTTAATTGGTTTTATTTTTCTTGCCAACGAAGCGTCGACGGGAATTGATTTAAGAAGATATATCGCTCCGATCATTCTGATAAGCATTGGTTTGATTTTCTTATTACGTCCGAAGCCGGTACACATCAGACGTGTGGGACGTTTTAATGATAAAGGTGAATTTTATGAAACTTCCGGACAGGATATTGAAGATGAAGATGCAAGAGAACTTTCAGTGGCTACAGGTGATGAAGAGTATGTCAATGTCAATGCGGTTTTTGGCGGAGTCAAGAAAATTATTTTGTCAAAGAATTTCAAAGGAGGTACAGTCAATTGTTTTATGGGTGGGGCCGACCTCATTTTATCGCAGGCTGAAGTGAAGTCTGCAACGATGATTGAGATCAATAATATTTTTGGAGGTACCAAACTCGTAGTGCCTCCCGACTGGGATGTGCAGAATAATGTTACTGCCATATTTGGAGGGGTGAATGATAAGCGAACCTTCAAGATGAATATGGAGGCAGACCCAAATAAGCGGTTACTGATCAACGGGACCTGCCTGTTTGGTGGTATTGATATAGTGACTTATTGATTAAAATCTTAAACAGATAAAAGATGAATTGGTACTTAGCCAAAATTGTTTATCATATCCTTTGTGACGAAGGAGAACATGAACCGCAGTTTGACGAACAACTGAGACTCATCACTGCTGAAGACGAATTGCAGGCGTTCCTGAAGGCTCGGAGGTTGGGTGAAAGGGAAGAAGAGTCATTTCTGAATCAGCAACTGAAGACGGTTAGATGGAAATTTATTGATGTTTCAGAGTTATATTTAGTGAGCAAACTGACTGATGGCGTTGAAATATATTCCCGCATTCAAGAGCAGGAGCGAACCGGTTTTTATATTGACACTATCAGAAGAAAGGCCGCACATTTGTATGAACGGTGCTTGCAGCAGAGTGTTGAAGTTGTTTAATTTACCAGGAGAATGAATTCCTTATTTTCAGAAAGAAAGTTTCTCATCTACTTCCAGCTATGGTGGCTCCTGGTGATGCTTTTGCATTTCTGGATTCTTAAGGAATTGGATTTTGATTATTATCATGCCATAACCGATGCGGTAGCGTCGTCTTTGATTTTGGGATCCCTGAGTTTTTTATTCTCCAACAATATGCGGTTTTATGTACCGCAGAAAGAAAGGTATATTTATGTACTCGCAGCCACCCTTTTGCTTTGTGTGTTATGGCTTGCGTTTTTGTGGGTTGTATTGTATTTAATTTTCCCTGCCGGAGACAATTACATAGATTTTCTCAGGGATTCTTTTGGAATCAGGATGGGGGCTGGTTTCTTGTTGACGAGTAGTCAGATAATGTTCAGCCTGATGTTGTACAGCGATAAGGAGCAGAAGGAAATGGAGGATAGAAAATCGGAGGCAGATGCTTTGAATCGCGAAGCAGAATTGTTTAAATTACGACAACAGTTACAACCCCATTTTCTCTTTAACAGTCTGAACTCCGTCAGCTCGCTCATTATTACCAATCCTGATAAAGCGAGAACGATGATTCAGCAATTGAGTGATTTTTTGAGAGATACCTTACGCAAAGGAGAAGAAACACTATATCCGCTTTCGGAAGAGTTGCGGCATTTGGAATTGTATCTTGAGATTGAGAAAGTCAGATTCGGACACCGGTTGCAGACTGTCATCGATTGTGACGAAGCATTGAAAGATTACCGGATACCTCCGTTGTTGCTGCAACCGGTTGTAGAGAATGCAATCAAATTTGGGTTGTATGATACGACGGGTGAAGTAACGATTGAATTGCGGGTAGAACGCAGAGAAAGAGAACTTGGCCTCATTGTTTCCAACCCATTTGATCCCGAAACTGTGAATCCCGCCAAGGGAACAGGTTTTGGATTGGCATCCGTTCGCCGGAGATTGTTTTTATTATACTCCAGAAGTGACCTTGTAAGTACTCACACCAAAGGCGGGGTATTTGTAACTAAAATATTAATACCGAATTGATGAAGCGAGCTGTAATAATAGACGACGAACCCCTAGCCAGAGAGATTATAAAAGAATACCTCAGGGAATACTCTGATATTGAATTGGTGGCTGAGTGTAGTGATGGGTTTGAGGGATTAAAAGCTATTCAGCAATTAAATCCTGACCTTGTTTTTTTAGATATTCAGATGCCGAAAATCAACGGATTTGAGATGCTGGAATTAATAGATACACCACCCGAAATAATTTTTACAACAGCGTTTGATGAGTTTGCCATCAGGGCTTTTGATAAGAATGCTGTGGATTACCTTCTCAAACCATTCAATAAAGACCGTTTCAGGCAGGCGATAGAAAAGTCAGGCCAAACCGCTTCTGAAGTTGTCAGGGATCTTACAGAAGAAAGTTCTGTTTTGCCCGGAAGACAAGACAGGGTAGTGTTGAAGGAAGGTAGTAAAATCAAGATCATTCCCGTGTCGCGTATCCGCTATATGGAAGCGGCGGATGATTATGTGAAAATCATTACAGAAGAAGGTACTTTTCTGAAGAACAAAACAATGGCATACTATGAGAAGTCGCTCAGTGTTTTTCAGTTCATTCGTATCCACAGGTCGTACCTCGTCAACACGCAATTGATTACACGGATAGAGCCATACGAAAAAGATCAGCCACTCGTTATTCTTTCAACCGGCGAGCGGCTACCGGTGAGCAAAACCGGTTATGCCAGACTACGGGCTGCATTGGGTATTTAGGTATTCCAATTTTAGGAATTGTTTTTTGCCTTAAGCCTGAAAACCGGGTTGCGAATCAGTAATTTTGCAGTTTAAATTTGAATCAATTACATTGATAGAAAAAAAGAAGAATTACGGTGATGAGACGAACGCTGTGCTGGTGGGGATAGTCCACCAGTATCAGCCTGAGCGGGTTACCAGAGAGTATCTGGAAGAACTGGCATTTCTGGCAGAAACTGCAGGTGCTACAGCAGTAAAAACTTTTATTCAGAAACTGGATCATCCGGACAGCAGAACCTATGTCGGGAAAGGCAAGTTGGAAGAGATCAGAGATTACTGCGAGAAGAAGAATATACAACTCGTAATCTTCGACGATGAGCTTACCGGTTCTCAGATTCAAAATATTGAGAAAGAGCTGAAGGTGATGACCATCGATCGCACTGATCTGATATTGGACATCTTTGCCTCACGCGCAAAAACAGCTCAGGCGAAAGTACAAGTGGAACTGGCGCAGTATCAATACCTGCTGCCGCGTCTGAAAGGAATGTGGAAACACCTGGAGAGACAGGGTGGTGGTATCGGAACAAGAGGTCCCGGTGAAACTGAGATCGAGACCGACCGCCGTATTGTTAAGGATAAGATTACACTCCTAAGGAAACGTTTGGCTGAAATAGATAAGCAGGCTTTCACACAAAGAAAAGAGCGGGGCGAATTTATCAGAGTTGCACTCGTGGGATATACCAACGTAGGTAAGAGCACCATCATGAATCTGCTGAGCAAGAGCGATGTATTTGCAGAGAATAAGTTGTTTGCAACGCTGGAGACCACTACCCGGAAAGTAGTGCTGGGTTATACTCCTTTCTTGTTGAGTGATACAGTTGGATTTATCCGCAAATTACCGCATCATCTTGTGGAAAGTTTTAAGAGTACATTGGATGAAGTGCGCGAGGCAGATTTGTTGTTGCACGTTGTAGATATTTCACATCCTCAGTATGAAGATCAGCTTGCTGTAGTAGAAAAAACCTTACAGGATTTGAAGAGTATGGACAAGCCTGTAATTACAGTGTTCAACAAAATGGATATGTACGAAAAGATTCATTTTGACGAATGGCTGGCCCCGGAGGTAAAGGAACAACTGCTGAATGATCTGAAAGAAAATTGGAAAGAACGTACTCATGGTATGGCTGTCTTTATCTCAGCCATCGAAAAAGACAATATCGAAGGCTTAAGGCAGAAGGTCTTGAATGAAGTGCGTAACCTCTATCAGAAAAAGTATCCTTACAAAGTAGAATTCTTTTATTGATGAAAGAAACGGGAGAGTGGTACAAGGTTTCTGAAAGTGTGGAGGCGATTCCATTTAACGAAAAGAAAATAGCTCTTGTTGAAGTGGCGGGCAAGAAGATTTGTGTGATTAATACTGCAGCCGGATTAAAGGCTTGTACTAACCGTTGCCCTCATGCGGGCGGGAATTTAAGCGAAGGTTTTATCGATAATAAAGGTAACATCGTTTGCTGCGTTCACTATTATAAGTTCAATTTAAATACCGGTAGAGACGCGCTGAATGAAGGGTATTTTCTGAAAACGTATCCGGTGAAAACGACTGAAGAAGGTGTGTTCGTCAGAGTATAAGCCCCCCGGTAATATTACTGTAATAAACGACTGTGAAATTAGAACTTCGGACAAGGAATGCCTCTGCCGCCTTCGTACGGACGGAGGACATAAATAAGAGAGAGCTCCATTCCTCCTCTGCTTTGTGAAGCTGTTTTCAGGCTCGAAAGGTTAATGTCGTAAGTAGCACCAAGTCTGAATCCTGCGAACTCAAGCCCGATGTATGGAATCAGGGCATCACCAAACCGGTACCACGAACCGAAGTAAACGTTAGAAGGATTTGCGCTGCCGGGATCAATTTCTGCTGCAGCAGCTGCACCGATTACAGTTTCTGTTGCCTGGTTCTGAATCTGAAAAATTCCGCTTGTGTGGAGTGTGATGAGATCTGAAACCGGGAAGTAACCTCCGGCGTGGATGGTAGTACGTGTGCCGATATTCCAATCCGCTCCCATAAAGCTTTCCTTCGGCCTGTTGATGTGATACATTGACGCGCCAATGTAGAAGTTGTTATCTCCCGTAGTAGAGCCTGAGTACATTATACCGGCATTGATGTCGAGATAATTGACATTCAGGTTTTGGGTATAAAACACTTCCTGGGTTACACCGGTGAATCCGAAAGGGGTCAGCATATCTTCGAAATACAACTTGGTCTGGTCTAACCTTTTTTGTCCGTAAGTACCCTGGAAGCCAATTCCTATTTGCTGAAATCCATCTTCATCCAGCGACTTGTGATATGAGGTTGAAAGAGCGAGATAAGTATTGGTTAGAATATCTCCACCGGCCTGATCTTTCAACGCAAGAATCCCGATACCCCAGGTATCTGTTTCAGGGATATGCTTTTTCATAATCTGCAGGTCAGCACTTGCAGTGAAAGTAGTGTACACATTGTTCAGCGCGGGCCACTGATTCCTGTAGTTACCGGCTGCGCGCACCGTGCCGTCAAATTTTCCCGTGAGTGCAGGATTCAGTGTCAATGGTGAAGCAAAAAATTGAGAAAAATGCGGATCCTGAGCATAGTTATAGCCTGAAATCATCACAAAAACCAGAACCAGGAACAGGGCTTTTTTCATTCTATCAGAAGGTAAAAGGAAAATAAAGATACGTATTTGAAAAAGAATTCAGAAAGAATCGGGGACAGGTTATTGTTAAAACAGGATTAACACTCTGTGCTACTATCATCCGAAATTTGATGTTTGTACGGAGCGCGATAATCCTAACCCGGTTATCTGAGTGAATTGATTATTATTTCAAATTCATCAGCCTTCAATGAAGCACCTCCGACAAGCCCGCCATCGACATCTGGCTCGGAAAAGAGTTCAACAGCATTGCTACCTTTCACACTGCCGCCATAGAGAATCGTAAGGTTGTCGGCAATTTCATTTCCGTATTTTCCTCTGATGATATTCCTGATGTGTGCGTGCATCTCCTGCGCCTGATCGGCGGTAGCAGTTTTCCCTGTGCCAATAGCCCAGATTGGTTCATAGGCAATGATGACTTTTGACATAGCATCGGGACTCAGATGGAATAAACCTTCTCTGATCTGGGAATCGACGAAACGGTTATGGGCGTCGCTTTCCCTTATCGAAAGCTCTTCTCCACAACAGAAGATGGGTGTAATGCCGTTTTCAATTACCAGCTCGACCTTCTGTCCTACCGTTTTATTTGTTTCATTGAAATATTCTCTGCGCTCACTGTGCCCCAGTATCACGTGCGTCACACCACAGGAGGTAAGCATGGCTACGCTCACTTCTCCGGTATAAGCACCGCATACTTTGTTGTAACAATTTTGAGCAGCTACGTAAAAAGAGGGTTTATCTCCCAATATTTGTTTTGCAGTAAGGAGGTACGGAAAAGGAACTGCGATAATAACCTGTTGATTGTCCTTCAGATTGAAGTTCTTTTCATTGAGTGCTTTAAGCAAATCTTCTGCTTCCTGCAGCGTACAATTCATTTTCCAGTTAGCAGCGGCTATTTTTCTTCTCATGATTCGTTATAAAGTTTTTGAATTTTTTCTTTTTCGAAGGGTGTAATATCAAACCCTTTTAGTTTTTTCCAGTTATCTATATCGCGAAGTGCTTTTTCTAACTCATATTTTTCTGTGCCCCACGAGAAATTGGGGATATACTTCTCCGGTGGTGCCCCGTAGATATTACAACTGATTCCTGTAACTGTTCCGGTGTTAAATGAGGTATTGATGGCACTGCGGCTGTAATCGCCCATCAGCAAACCACACTTCATTCCTGCCTTTATAGGTTCGCTGAAGGTTGGGATGTTGAGCGTAATCTCTCCGGCATTATTCTTCAGGTTGCTGTTACTCGTTCCTGCGCCAAGGTTACACCATTCGCCAATTACGGAATCACCAAGGTATCCGTCGTGTGCCTTGTTGGAGAATCCCATGATCACGGAGTTTTTGATTTCTCCTCCGGCAAGACAAGCCGGACCGATTGTTGTTGCCCCATAAATCTTTGCCCCCATCTTTATCAAACTGTTTTTCCCTATAAAGAGCGGTCCGCGCAACATTGATCCTTGCATAATGGTCGCTCCTTCAGAAATGTAAACAGGCCCCGCCTCGGCATTGATGTAGCAAAATTCTATGTCTGCATTTTCTTCAATGAAAATGTTTTCCGGTGTTTTAGCCTGAACGTGTGCGGGTATTGGTTGTGATTCCCTGTTTTCTGTCAGCATCTCAAAATCCTGACGCAGTACCCAGTCGTTGAATTTAAATATGTCGGCCGCGTTATTGAGTGTCACAAATATCTCTTCGTTGCGTCGGTTACCGGCGGCAAGCGCTTTCAGCATATCGTGTGAGGGAACAATATTGGCCGGGAAAGTGATTGTCTTACTGTGATGAGGGGGTTTTTCAGACTTCAGCAGCACCTGTTTAAAAAAGAGTTGCCACCGCTCCAGGATAGTCATCATCCCTATGCGGATATGTGCGATACTGTTAACCTGGCCGAAGGGATATAAATCTTTTGAAACTGTAATATCATCCAGCAGAATGGTCATAAGGCGAAAATATTCATTATCGGGCAAAAAAAATCCTCTGTGAAGTACAGAGGATCAATTGACGGGAGTCCGTTTATTTTTTCTTTTCATAACGCTTTCTGAACTTATCAATTCTTCCGGCAGTATCTACCAGTACATTTTTACCTGTGTAGAACGGATGTGATGTGTTGGAAATCTCCAACTTGATAACCGGATATTCGTTTCCGTCTTCCCATACTACGGTTTCCTTGCTGGTAGCAGTAGAGCGGCTCAGGAAAGAGTCACCGTTACTCATGTCACGGAAAACAACGAATCTGTAATTCTCAGGATGAATATTCTTTTTCATAATTGCTTGATTTTCAACATGGCTAACCGCACAGGGTCTCCATGTAATATTTTTAGGACGGCAAAGGTAATAAAAACAATTAAGATACCCTCATTTTTGGGCTCAAAAGAAAAATCTTTTTTAGCTGTGATATAGGCATCCGGGTCTGATGAAATCAGTTCCTCATGTTGATATATTGGAAGGCTATCCCCAGGTTCCACCCTTTAGAGGCTTGAATCACAGCCTGCAGTTCGTCGATTTTTTTAGAGGTAACCCTCACCATATCGTCCATTATAGAGGCCTGCACCTTGAATCCGCCATCCTTAATTAACTTGACTATTTTCTTGGCATCTTCCTGTTTAATCCCGTTTTTAACGGGAATAGTTTGTTTAACAATCTTCCCGCTGGGAACAGGCTCCTTGCTCAAATCATAGATTTCTGCGGCCAGACCCTGCCTCATTGTTTTGCTGATCAGCACATCAATAATTTGCTTCAGCTTCATCTCGCTGTCTGCTTCAAGGTTCAGGATAAAATCCTTTTTATTGAGGTCGATCACCACATGGCTTCCTTTAAAGTCATACCGGTTGGTGATTTCCTTGTTAGTTGTATTCACTGCATTATCCAGTGTTTGAATATCAACGTTGCTGACAAGATCGAATGAAGGCATGGTATTTATATTTTTTTCAAAGTTAGCAAATGATCAGGGCAAACTGCCTGCGATATGCGTAAAAAATGAGATATAAAACAGGAACATTTTTAAATTCTTAATGGAATATCTGTGAAAAATTATATATTTATTACTCATTCTTTAACCACCAAAACTTTTGACTATGAACTTAATCGATCGAGTTAAAAATATCATTGTCAATCCCAAGTCGGAATGGGTAGTAATTGACAATGAGAGTACAACAACACAGGACATCCTAAAAAAATATGTTATTCCGCTGGCAGCAGTAGCTGCAGTAGCTTCTTTTATCGGTTACGGGCTTATCGGCTATAACACTTTTGGAATGAAGCTGGGGGGTATAAACTGGGGTCTATATTATGCGTTAAGTGCTCTGTTTGGGGCAATTGTTGGTGTGTTGGTGAGTGCCTGGGTCATTGATATGCTGGCTCCGAGTTTCGGCTCTGAGAAAAACATGAATAAATCTGTCCAATTGACGGCATATGCATATACTCCCGCATGGGTAGGAGGAATTCTGGCTATATTACCTTCTATAGCCTGGATTGGAAGCTTGTTCAGCCTCTATGGATTTTACCTGTTATATGTCGGTTTGGCAATAATGAAGAAAACGCCTAAGGCACAGCATACCTCCTATTTTGTGGTTTCACTGATCGTGATGTTTGTTGTATTTATATTGGTTGGTTTTGTGATGGGTAAGATATTTATGGGATTATTTGGTTTGAGCATGCCTGTCCCCAATGTAGATTCCTTATTTAATTGAGTACAGCCGGTTAGCCGGAAATGTTATTGTTGATATGAGAAAGCTCCGGAAGGGGCTTTCTTTTTTTATGAATAGGGATTTTAATGGTAAGGTTTTTCCCTGCACAACCAGGCCAGGCACAGATCGTCGAAAAAACGATATTCAATATCGCAATTAGTATTTAACTCTTTACCGAAGATGGCAGTAATCTTTCCCGCCTTATCTCCATTCTCTGTGTAGGAGGTAATAATCATATCCTTTCTAAAGTCTACATTGCCGAGTATGTACCATTTAAACATACTTTCCTTAGCGCTCCAGCAGGAAGTCAGCCGTTTCAGAGACGTTGAGCTATCATTTCCTTTAATAAGCTTTTGTTCCTGTTCGGTTAGAAATTTTTTCTCAAGCAGTTGCAGTTTGGGCGTTACTAATTCTACATCTATCCCCACAGGTGTGTCTTTGCTGAGGATGGCTGCCGCATAATCGCCACAATGAGAAATAGAGAAGTATCGCGAATTATCGGGCAAAAATGGCCTGCGTCCGTCTAAATGAATTTTGTTGACGGGAAATTTGGAATCGAGCAACTGTAATAAGAATCTGCCGGCAAGATGTTGCAACCGTTTATGCGGATGTGATATTTCGGTAATGGGGATGTAAATCTTTCTGAAGAAGTCTTCCGTCTCTGTTATATGCCAGATCGCCAGCCTTGTGGTTTCGTTGATATTCTGTGTATAAAACAAAGGCATACTTCTCTTATGTTTGCAGGAACTAAATTGGTGCAAATAAATGATTTTATCGGATACACGTATTCTGGAGGAGGTAGAGAAGGGTAGTATTGTAATCACTCCGTGGGACAGGACGAAACTGGGAAGTAATAGTTATGACGTGCATTTGGGGAAGCATCTGGCCGTTTACAAGGACGCAGTGCTCGACGCTAAGAGGCATAATGAAGTAGCTCATTTTGAAATTCCCGATGAGGGGTTTGTGTTGCAGCCTGATCAGTTGTATCTGGGTGTCACACTGGAATATACCGAAACACATCACCATGTACCGTTTCTTGAGGGCAAATCATCCACCGGCCGGCTTGGTATTGATATCCATGCCACTGCCGGTAAGGGAGATATCGGATTCTGTGGGCACTGGACACTGGAGATTAGCTGCAAAGTGCCTGTGAGAATTTATTGGGGAATGCCCATAGGCCAGTTGATCTACTTCCCACTCGAAGGCGAAGTGTCAATCGCGTATGATAAAAAGAAAGGGGCTAAATACAGCCATCAACCCGACAGGCCGGTAGAAAGTATGATGTGGAAGAATTCGTTTTAGAAGTCGAAAGCACGAATGACGGGTAAAGATAAGGTCACGGTAAGATAACTTAAAGCCTCATTACCACATAGGCTTCCCTTCGTAGTAGCTCAATATTTTCTTGCGCAGTAAGAAGTCGTATTTCGAGATAATCAGGTTACTCTTAGCCCGGTCCAGATTGTTTTTGGCAACCAGAAAGTCGACAGAAGTGATAACACCTTCATTGAATTTCACCTCAGCAATGCGGAACGATTCTTCAAATGACTTTACCTGACCGAGCAGTAGCTGATATTTGTCGGATGAGGTTACGAGGCTGAGATAGGCTCGTTCAATAGCTTGTTGCAAAAGTGTTTTAGTTTGCTGTTCCTGCAATTCGGCGCTTCTCAGGTTTATTTCAGCCAGTTTTATCTGGCTTCTTACATTAGACCCGTTGAATAATGGGATACTTAGTCCAAGGTTCAGCGTATAAAACATGTTGTTATTTAGCTGGTTCCCAAATTTAAGTTTGCGGTTGGCATAGTGGTCCTGATTTTTATAAACCGGATATTGAGTGCCTCCTACATCAACATAATCAGACGATGCGGCCACAGTGGAGTTAATGTATTCGCTGATAGATGCAGCACTGGAATAGTTGGTGCTCATGCTTCCTCCAAATGACAATGAGGGGAGTAGTCTTCCTCTTATCGATCGGATATTTTTTTCTGCACTCTGTGTGCGCAGGCCGGCAGCCTTTATTGCAGCGAGGTGTTGTAATGCGATGTCATATACTTCTTCGGGAGCCGGGTTATTTGCAGAAGAGATATTCTCTTCGGGCAGGGGTACTACTTCCATATCTTTCCTATAGGGAATATTAAGGAGTTGAGATAGGGATAATCTGGCCGCTTCTACGTTGGCTTTGCTATCAGCTATGCTTACCTGTTCGCTGGCAAACTGACCTTTTAGATCGTAATAGTCAGAAGGCGAGATTGCTCCTTCATTATTCAGCAATGCCAGGCGATCTACCTGGTTTTTGGTAACCAGTACCTGTTCCTGTACCTGCTTCAGCACGTCCTGTGCACTCAATACCTGCAGGTAGGCGAGGATAATGTTGATGGTAAGATTATCTTTTGCCTGCTGAAGTTCCATCTCGGATGCTTCTAACCCCAGTTTATTTGATTTGATTTCATTTTGTAGTGAAAGCCCATTAAACAGCAGGATATTGGTATTGGCACCATAGCTGCCATAGGTTACTTTCCGGTCAATAAATGTATTGGTGAATGGGTCAATACTTTTACCATAATTATTACCTTGATTTACTGAAGCATTCAGATTGGGAAGCCTGCTCATTCTGGATTGTTTCCACAATACAGATGACCGTTCGGCAGCAAGGCCTGAGTGTAATACATCCGCGTTGTTCCTGATGCCCAGTTCTATTGCCTGTTGCAGGGTAAGCTTTGTCTGTGCTGTCGCAGTAAAAAAAAGTCCTGACAGCAACACCGTGATAACATAAGATTTCATCAACTTAAAAATTTATCAGTGCTCTTTAATAGATTCAATTCGTCCATCCAAAAGGTTAATGATTTTATTTCCGTATTCGGCATTTTTCTCTGAGTGCGTTACCTGGATGATAGTGACACCTTCCTTATTCAGCTCTCTGAATATTTCCATGATTTCTTCACCCTGTTTGGAGTTCAGATTGCCGGTAGGTTCATCGGCCAGGATGATTTTGGGTTTAATGATGAGAGCACGTGCAATGCCGGTAAGTTGCTGCTGCCCGCCGGAGAGCTGGGAAGGGAAGAGATCTTTCTTAGCTACTATCCGGAATCGATCGAGCATGTCAGCTACCATTGATTTTCGCTCGGAACTTTTGATATTTTGATATATTAAGGGTGTCTCCAGGTTTTCATACACTGTCAGATCATCAATTAAATGATATGCCTGAAATACAAAACCGATATGAGTTTTGAACAGTTGTGCACGTTGCTTTTCTTTCAGTGAAAACACCTCTTCACCCATGAAGGTATAGCTCCCTTCGTTGGGAGTATCCAGCATGCCTATAATATTGAGTAGTGTGGACTTTCCTGCGCCTGATGGCCCCATGATAGTGATGAATTCCCCTTCCTTCACTTCCAGATTAATATCCTTGAGCAGAAAAGTGCGGTTAATCCCCTGGTTTACCCATTTATAGATTTTACTGAGAGAGAGCATGGACTATAATAGTTTTGTTTACCCATTTGGTGCAATAGGGGTGCCGATTACTATCAGGTTGATAATCAGCATTTTGTTGAATCTTTGTACCTGCCGGGTGTCCGTTTCCAAAACAATAGTGTACGCTTTTGATACATAGAGAAGCGGTAGCCCGTGGCCTGTTTACATTTATATTCTCCGGTACGTATTACTGTAAACCTAAGTATCCAGTCAGGTATTTCTTACTATTTCCCGCTTTTTTTCTCGTTTGTTTTTTGAGGATTTGATCTGGCTCCTGCCTTTAAGCGTCCTGCCTTACGGAGTTCCTGATGCAGCAGGTACTCTATCTGTCCGTTGATACTTCTGAATTCATCGGCAGCCCAACGCTCCAGCGCGTCATACGTGCGCTTATCCATTCGCAAAACAAAACTTTTCTTTTCAGACATTTCCTGATAACGAATCTATTGGTATAGGGTTCCTGTATTCAGCACGGGCGTAGCTGCACTTTCGCCGCAGAGTACCACCATTAAGTTGCTTACCATGGCAGCCTTCTTCTCCTGATCTAACTCAATGATATCTTTTTCTGAAAGCTTCTGGAGTGCCATTTCAACCATGCCTACCGCACCTTCTACAATCTTGGATCTGGCGGCTACAATGGCGGTGGCCTGCTGTCTTTGTAACATGGCTCCCGCAATTTCTGATGCATAGGCCAAATGGCTGATTCGGGCTTCTTCTATGACAATACCGGCGCGTTCAAGACGCTCCGTAAGTTCCTTTTCAAGTATCTGGTTTACAGAATCTCCGCCTTCTCTCAGTGTAACCATAGCTGCTTCATCCTCCAGATTATCGTACGGAAAGCTACCGGCCAGATGCCTTACAGCTGCTTCGCTCTGAGTCTTCACATACGATTGATAATCGCTGACATCATAGGCGGCTTTATAAGTGTCGCCTACTTTCCACACGATAACCGCGCCTATCTCGATAGGGTTCCCCATCTTATCGTTCACTTTGAGAATTTGCCCCTGCAGGTTATCGGCACGCAAGCTGATTTTTGTTTTGGTGTAAAGCGGATTGACAAAAAAGAATCCGTTCTTTTTAATAGTACCTACATATTTCCCAAAAAAATTCAATACACTGGAATGGTTGGGATTCACGACTACTAATCCTTTTATCAACACAGAAAATGTAAGTGTAAGAAGTATTCCAAGTACGACAAACCAGACATTTACATGATCATCAGTGCCGGAATTGGCGAAGCTGAAGATTGCCAGTACAAGGCTGACCAGTGCAAAGATCAACGCGGCGAATCCAGGGATGGGTTTTAATGTCTTTTCCATAACAAGAAGTTTAAAATGATATTATTTTGATATCAAAAGTATATTATTGATTTATATTTTCCAAATCATTGTTGTCCGGCTAAATTATTCCCAATGTGGCTAAAGCCATTGATGTGTAAGTTTTTCATATCCCCGCCCTAAAGGGTGGGATAAAAATTTTAAAACCCGGGCCCCTTGGGTTTTAACTCAACTCGATCGTGCAATAGTATTTCCAAATAGGAATAAAAAAAGTTCTTTCCCCGAATTGAAAAAGAACTTTGAAAAGTGTAATAGTGCCTGGAGTGGGCTATGGGCTATAAGAAATTTGCTTTTTCTTTGGTAGCATTTTACTCCGTGCGCAAACTCTTTACCGGATTAGCAGTAGCTACCTTAAAGGCCTGAAAGCTTACCGTTATCAGCGCAATCAATATCACCAATAATCCTACAAGTGCAAACAATGCCCATCCGATGGATATTTTGTAAGGATAATTTGCTAACCATCTATTTCCTGCAATGATGGCCACTGGAATTGAAATGATTAGTGAAACCAGCACCAGTTTCAAAAAATCTTTAGAAACGATAGAAACGATACTTCCGGCAGTGGCTCCAAGTACTTTACGGATGCCAATCTCTTTGGTTCTCTTTTCCGTAGCCAATACTGTCAGGCCAAACAAACCGATACAGCTAATGAAAATGGTGAGCATAGCGCCAAACAAAATGATTTGTTTCCATTTGGCTTCCGCTTCGTATTGTTTGCGATTCTGGTCGTCTTTGAACACATAGCTGTAGGGTGATATCGGAAAGAACTCTTTGAATTTATCTCGGATAAATTTTAAAGAGCTTGTCGCTGTCCCGGCTTTTATTTTAATGTCAAATTGATCATAAGTATTTGCTTCGGTCATAGTAAATAATTGGGGACCAATTTTATTATTCAATGAAAGAAAGTGGTAATCCTTTACCACACCGATTACCTGGTAAGATTTATTCTTAAAATTGAAATTTACCATCTGGCCCAGCGGGTTTTTCCATCCGGCTTTCTTGACAAAAGATTCATTAACAATGACGGAGTTTGAAGAATCCGAGGGAAAATTTTCAGAGAAATTTCTTCCGCTGACAATCGGGATTTCAAATGCAGGCAGGTAGGATTCATCTACAGTTTCATATTGAAAGTTAATGTTTGAATCGTTATTGATTTTAGCTGTAGTGCTCCACCTGCCGTCGTTTTTTGGCGCTACGAATAGAATGTCGGGATTCTGTAGTAAAGTCCTTTTGAAAATAGCAGCCTGCTGATGCGACATGTTTTCCCGGCTAACCTCTACTATATTTGTATCGTTGTAACCCAATGGCGTATTCGTAAGAAAGTTAAACTGACTATAGATAATAAATGTTCCTGCTATCAGGAAAGAGGCTAAAGCAAACTGGAGTACCACTAATGATTTCTGGAGATAATTTTTCCCGCCTAACCTGAATCTGCCATACAGGGTGGCTACAGGTTTGTAGCCGGATAATATCAATGCCGGATAAAAACCTGCCAGGAGCGAAGTAATCAGGAAAAGGGCTGTATATCCTGCAATAAGTTTCCAGTCAAATAAATAGGATATCGCCAGTGCTTTGTTAGATAGATGATTAAACAATGGAAGTGCAATCTGCACCAATAACATAGCAAGTATGAACGCCAGAAGGCACAAAAGAAATGACTCTCCCAAAAATTGGAGGATTAATTGTTTTCTATTGCTCCCCACCACCTTGCGGATGCCGATTTCTTTTGCTCTCTTCACTGAGCGCGCCACAGTAAGGTTGACAAAGTTGATACACGCTATCAGGAGCACGAAGAGTGCAATACCCGAAAGTATATAAGAATAAATGGGGTTACTTGCATTTACCAATCCATTCTGTGCAGGCATCTCAGGGTTCAGATGAATATCTGTATAGGGCTGCAGAAAATATTCGTTAAGGGTCTCATCCGGGTTGCCTCCAAACATTTTCATCAGCTTCTTAAAAGTCTCTGTGGCATCCTTTACATAAAATGCCTGCATTTGTTTATTGATTGTGGCAATATTGGCGTTGGGAGAGACTGTTACAAAGGTGCTCAGGAAAAAGCTAAACCAGTTGTCGTTGTTAGCAGCCTCTTCAGGATTTTCTTTGAAGGGTAAGAGGATATCAAATTGAATAGATGAATTCTGCGGGCATTTTTTTGAGACGGCTGTTACCTGATAGGGGACAAATGTGGTGTCCTCTTTTATCAAGACCATTTTCCCGATAGCGTCTCTGGTGCCGAACTGTTTCATGGCCTCTTCTTCTGAGATGACGATGGAATGTGAATTTTTAAGACAACTATTGGGGTCTCCGCTGTACAGAGGGAAGGTGAACATTTTGAAAAAGTTGGAATCCACAAAAAGCAAATCTCTGGATACCACTTCGGCGTCTTTTTTAAAATCTTCATTGCCTGACTGGATTCTTACAAATGACTCTATTCCCGGCACATTAGCCTTAAATTTTGGCCCCTGAAGAATACCGCTGTTCACATTGGTACGATCCTCCCCGAGAAAGTGCGAATTGTTTACAATCCGATAAATGTGATTGGCATTTGAATGGAATCTGTCAAAACTCACTTCGTCTTTAACGTAAAGGATGATCAGCATGGCCGATGCAAGGCCAAGGGCCAGTCCTGCAATATTGATGATTGAAAATATTTTATTTCGCTTTAGGTTTCGGTAAGCGATTTTGAAGTAATTCTTAAACATTAATTAATGATTTTAAGATTGCAGATGCAAAGTTTTACTGAGAAGGAAACGTGAACAAGGCGGTTCAATTAAGATGCCTTTTTGTACCTCATTGAATATCAGCACACTATCGTTGCGGATAATGTGTGGGGTGTACGGATATAACACACGAGTGTACGGTTTTGATACAGCATGGTGATTTTTTTTGTTACACGGAGCGCCACTGAGGAGTCACGAGGCGCACGGAGGTATTCTCTGTGTCTTCTCTGACTTTTCTCTGTGTAATTATTCTTTGTTACACGGAGTACCACGGAGGATTCGGGATGTTATACGCAGGTTTTCTTATACGGATGCATAAGTCCTTTACAAAGGATGGCTCCTAATTTCTCAGCTCTGGTTTGTCAGCAGTTCAATAAACGCCTCAATCGAAATGACATTTACTTTAGGGAAGTCAATATCTCTCAACACTAAAAAATGTTTATCATTGGTTACAATCCAATCTGCATTGGAAGCAATAGCACAATCAACAAATTTGTTGTTGTCAGCGTCTTGAGAAATAAGGCTCCACTTGTATTCGGGATTACAAAGTTCTATGTTTTGGTTATTCAGGAGATTTTCCAATATTTCTGAAGCATCCGGAATTGCATATCTAAACGAAAGTTGCTCCTCGTATTCCATCAGAATTTCGTTTGAAATTACTACATCATATTTATTATCTTTTATCGCCTGATAGGCTATGTGATATCGTGACGTGGAAGGTATGATTACAAGGAATACGTTTGTATCAATGACGACTTTCATCTTTTGCTGCCCGGGTTTATTGTGAAGGGTCGTTTAGCCATGAATCAAAATCCTGCTGGGTATAACCTTTTTCCTTTACACTGCTGTCTGCTTTTTGTTGCAACTTATCTAAAAAGTACTTGCCAATCATATCTTTAATGGCGATTAAATCTTCCTGTGACACTTCCCTGCCAAACAGCTTCAATAGCTCCAGTTGCAATGGTGTAAACTTCGTTGGCATATTTTGAGCAATCATTTTTTATCATTTTTATTATTCAAATTTAAAAGAATAACAGGTTTCATCCTTCTTTTTTTCTCTGTGTCTTCTCTGGTTTTCCGCTGTGTAATTAATTTTTTCTTACACGAAGTACCACGGAGGAATCACGGAGATTTCCTTTGTGTCACTCTGTATCTTCTCTGACTTTTTCTCTGTGTAATTATTTTTTGTTACACGGAGGTTCACGGAGGATTCACGGAGGGGCACGGAGATTTTCTTTTTTAGTGGTTGGTCTCCAGACCGACCATGACTCACTCTGTGATTCTCTGTTTTTTTCGGTGTTATTATTTTCTTACACGGAGTGCCACGGAGGAATCACGGAGCACCACGGAGGCTTTTTGTGGTTGGTCACCAGACCGACCATGACTCTCTCTGTGATTCTCTGGTTTTTTTCGGTGTTATTATTTTCTTACACGGAGTGCCACGGAGGAATCATGGAGCGCCACGGAGGAGAATTTCCTTTTCAGGTTCTTTTTATACCTCATCTCCAGCCAATATCCTTTCTATCTGGGTATGCAATTCGGGTATTTTGTTCTTCATTACATCCCAAATAATCAGATAATCTACCCCATGTAATCATGAATTAACCGGCTCTCATTCCTGCCATATTTTTCCAATTTACATTGAAGTGGTTGTCTTTGAACTCCTTTGAAATTTTCTTTGTTGCTTCGCCAATAATTTCCAGGCTCCTCACTATTGCACGCTTTAGTATTTCATCATTTAGTATATCCTCTATATCTTTTCCCTTACTGACAGAAAGCAGAAAAGAGCATTCATCGTAAATATGTCTTAAAAAATAAAAGAAATCTTTAGACATATTGAACTTCTCTTAAAATTTCAGGTCCTATATGTCTGCTCAAACTATTCTTAGTAATAACTTCAACTTTTTCATTTTCAAACGCTTCCTCAATCAGGTCATAAATTGCCATAAAACCATCGTAACTTTCTTTGCCAGGCTCAAAGTCAATCAGAAGATCTATATCACTTTTTGGGGTTTGCATGCCATATAAATAAGACCCCAAAAGTCCAATACCTGATAACCCATATTTATGAAGTGTGGGCCTCATTTCTTTAAGTATCCTGATAATATTTTCTTTGTTTTCCATAAACTTAAAATAACCTTTTTAAAGATATGGATTATACATTTATAACTTCAAAGCCATTAGTGAGTTTTACCTTCCTAATACATCGTAAAATTAAAGTTGTTTCGGTGCAGACGAGAATTGATTTCCCTGGTTGAAATTATTTCAAATCAATGCTATTATTCCGCTATTCGGTTCGCAATGATTTCACCGGATTTGCTACTGCTGCCTTCACTGATTGAAAACTGATGGTTATTAGTGTAATCAAAAAAATGATCAGTGCTGTAATGAAGAAAACTCCTGCACCTATTTGTATCCGGTACACAAAATCCTGTAACCATGAATGAGCCCCCCACCATGCTAATGGGATAGAGATTAAGAGTGCCACGACAGTCAGTTTCAGAAAATCTTTGGAGATCATCATTACAATTTTTACTGCAGATGCTCCTAAGACTTTTCGCACTCCAATTTCTTTTACTCTTTGTTTGACAGAATACGTTGATAGTCCGAATAAACCAAGGCAGGCAAGGATTACAGCTATAACCGTAAAAATATTCATAAGCGTTCCCATCCTCATTTCGGCTGCATACAAGGAGTTGTATTGATCATCGGCAAACTGATAATTAAAAGGACGATCAGGAAAGAAGGTTTTCCATTTGGTTTCCAGAAAATGCAGGGTATTCGGAATATTGCCTGCCCCGATTTTTACCAACAGCCCGCTTCCGTAATAACTTGAAAAGAGAACAACAGGTTTGATAGCTTCGTGTAGCGATTGATAGTTAAAGTCTTTCACCACACCTCTCACAAAACCCGGCCGGTTGTCTCCAAGGAACATCTTTTTTCCAATAGCTTCTTCAGGGGTCCATCCCAACTGTTTTGCTGCTGATTCATTGAGGATAAAATGATAAGTATTAGTATCTCTTTCGGCTTCATGTGCCATATCCAACATATCCTGACGCGTTAGATTTTCGCCGGCGATCAATTGCAATCCTGTAGCAGGAATATATCCATCGTCAATAGGATTGGCAGTAACTGTTATCTGCGCATTTTCAGGCATTCCCGGTTTGCTCATGCTGTATCCTCCTATTATTTCAACGGGTGAATGCTGGGTTCTGGCGGCGCCTAATACGTTAGGATTTTCTGCAAACTGACTCCTTAATTGATCACTCTTGTTAAAAAAATAAGGTACATCCACCACTAATAGGTGACTACGGTCATAACCTAATTTCTTTGTACGGATATAATTTAGTTGTTGCTGAATAATAAAAGTAGCAGCGATCAGGAAAATGGAAATAGCAAATTGAAAAACGATGAGTGATTTTCGCAGCCACTGACCTGAGGTTGAATTCTTGAAACTTCCTTTAAGCACCTTTACGGGAATGAATGAAGATAAAATAAACGCAGGATAACTTCCTGCCGCAAGGCTTACCACAAATACAATAGCCATTGCAATGGCCAATACAGGGAGAGAAAATAGAGCAGGTATATTGAAGTGTTGACTGGTCAGATTGCTAAAGAAAGGTAATAGCAATGCCGAAATAATAAGTGCGATGATGACTGCTGTCAGGCTTACCAATATAGACTCTCCGATGAACTGGATGAAAAGTTGTGCACGTGTGGCACCGATTACTTTTCTGATTCCCACCTCCTTTGCGCGCTCTATAGATGCAGCTGTGCTCAGGTTGATATAGGTGAAACAGGCAATTGCTAAAACTAACAAGGCAATCAATCCGAGGCTGTAAATATCAGACAGGCTTACGTTGGGCACCATCGCATCGTAAGGTGAACGGGTATGGATAGCAAAGAATGGTTCTAATTCAAAATTGACGGTGGCATGTGTGCCTGCCATCTCTTTTTTCATAAAAGCAGGCAACTTAGTTTGAAGCGTTTTGGCTGAATAGTCGTTGGCAAGTAGAAGATAGGTAGTGTAGTTTGCATTCCAGTACGTATCTTCCATCTGAGGGTCAATTTTCAGAGAAGAAAAAGAAGCCACTAAATCAAACTGGATTTGTGAATTAGGCGGACAGTCAGCCACTACACCGGTAACTTTATACGGGTTATCCGATCCGGTTAACCGAAGCATTTTGCCTACTGGATTCTGATTTCCAAAATAGCGTTTGGCTGTGGATTCTGTCAGTACGACATCAAACGGGTTTTCCAGAACAGTATTGGGGTTACCTGATAATAATTTGAAACTAAATATTTTGAAAAACGAACTTCCTGCATAAAGGAAACTCTTTTCTGTATTCAGGTTTTCCCCCGTGTTTATAATCCTTGAAGTGTTGACCATTATTACGGCGTCCTCTACTTCCGGAAAGTTCTTTTTCAATACAACCGGCACCCTTACACTGGTGTAGTTGCCTTTGTTGATGACATCACTTCCTTCAAAACTATACTCCATGATGACACGAACGATGCGATCACCGTTTTTCTGAAATTTATCAAAACTTAATTGCCGTTGAATGTACAACCCGATAAGGATACAACTGGTAAGTCCCACTGTCAGCCCGATAATATTTATTAGGGAGAATATTTTGTTTTTCCTAAAAGAACGGAGGATGGTTTTAATGAAATTCATTAGCTCTAAAGATTGTTAACTCACCATTTACCAATATGAAATGGTTTTATTTGAAATACCACGGATGAAAAATATCCTTCATGCTATAAGAGGCAACAACCGGAGTGCCGATATTTATACTACTGATAATTAGGCAATTAGATTTAGTGCCCCTTGTTTTTGTGTTCACTATCATAACAGAAGTGTACGGTTTTGATACAGTTGGCTGTTGTTTCTTCCTGTGTGTTTTTTTGTTACACGGAGTTTCACCGAGGAATCACGGAGCGCCACGGAAATCTTAAAGTCTAATACTGTTCCTGAATTCTTTTATTCTCCTAAACTACACATTGCCTATTGCCAAGTACTTATTCACCTAATCAACTTACATAAATCTCCCATCAATCCTACCCAATCTCAATCAATTTTTTCTCTCCCACCACTCACCACCCACAACCCACAACGCACAACCCACTACTATCACCTCTCCTCACTCCGTCCTTAAACTCTTCACCGGATTCGCCCTTGCGGCCTTCACCGCCTTAAAACCTATGGTAACCACCGCCACCATAATGGCGGCCACACCAGCTACCACAAAAATCCACCAGCCTATTTTTACGCGATAAGCATAATCCATTAACCATTTATTCATTAACCACCAGGCTATTGGAGATGCAATAATCAGGGATAAGAAAATTAGTTTCACGAAATCATAAGTGAATAATCGGACAATACCACTCACCGAAGCGCCTAATACTTTTCGGATGCCGATTTCTTTAGTTCGCTGGGCGGTGGCCTGTACTATCAACCCAAATATACCTAAGGCCGCTATCAACATGGTGAGCATACTAAAGAATGTAAAGATTTTTCCCAACCGGTCTTCAGCCTGATATTGTTGAGCTACCACATCTTCCATCCATTTGATTTCAAGATAATTATTGGGGTAAAACTGCTTCCACAATTTGTGGATTCCGGCTACTACTTCTTTGTCAGTACCCGGCAAAATGCGCACCAGCATAAAACCGTAATTCAGCGAATCTTCGGCAGTGATAATGGTAGGTTGCATTGCAGATTTCAACGACTGGTTGTTAAAGTCATCTACTATCCCCACCGGCACTATCTGCACATTGGCAAGGCGATGATTAAGCTGACGTACATCTAAAACTTTAGCTGTCAAATTGGTCAAAATAGCCGAACGGTTCTGCATATTTTCTTGTGCTGAATCGGCAGGTACGGCATCTGTTTTAAGCGCCGGGTTTAGGAATCTTCCTTCTTTCAACTTCAAGCCCAACGTCTGCGCCAGGTCGGCATCTCCGTTGATATACCAGACCGTAAGCTTTTCATTAGGGTTTTCAGGGTTATCAATTTCTCTTGACATATCACCTCCGCCGCCCCCAGCAGGAACGTAAGACGAAATAGCCGCATCCTCCACTCCATGAATCTTTTTTAATTCGTTCTTAAAAGTTTCCCCTTTGCCCTGCCAATTGATAAAAGAAATATTCAACAGGTTTTCTTTTTGAAACCCGATGTCTTTTTTCTTCATAAAGTTTACCTGATACTGAATTACTACTAAGGCAATTAAAACAAAAATAGAAATAGCAAATTGGAGTACTACTAATCCCTTCCTGACAAAGTTTTGGGTAGCCTGATTCCCGGTAAAAAGCTTCCCTTTCAATGTAGCCACCGGCTTGAATCCGGACAACAGCCATGCAGGGTAGAAACCAATCGCCAGGCTAAGTGTTATTATTCCTGCGATGGCAGAGAACAAGTATAACGGTGTAGTAAGTATGTTATTTCCGAGCGGATACCCCAGGAAGTTTTCAACAAGATGGAATGCAATCCCGTACAAGGGGAATGCGATGGCCATTGCAATGAGAAAAAAGATAAAAGACTCTGCAAGGTATTGCCCGACTAATTGTCCCCGGCCGGCACCAAGTACTTTCCTCACCCCGGTTTCTTTAAGCCTGAAAACAGCCCTGGCTGTGCCCAGATTGATAAAGTTGATACAAGATATCAGTAGCACCAATAGTGCAATACCACCCAGGATAAAAATATTTTTATAGTCGCCTTTTACTTCTTGTCCGGTTGCAAAATCGGAATGCAGATAAATTTCTTTCAATGGTTGAAATTCGTATTGATAAGGTTTTTTACTATCCACGAATCCGGCATACCACTTATTGAGTTTCTGTGAAAACTTTGCGATATCCGTGCCCCTTTTAAACAGCACATAGCTCGGTGTAAATGTGCCCCATACCTGTTTGTTCAGCGCTTCGGTAAACGGTGGGGTAAGGATAAGTGCCTCGGACCGGAAAACAGTATTGGCGGGCAAATCTTTTATCACACCTGAAATTAGAAATGGGGTAGGTTTAGCCTGATAAGTAGGCACATCATAAACAATTTTGCCTACGGGATTCTCTTTCGGAAAATATTTTTGGCGAAAACTTTCGGTGATAACCAGGTTTTTCTGCCCGGCGATAAACCGTTGTGGTGTGCCTTCCAATACTTTAAAGTCAAGTAACTGCCATACGCTCGTATCTGCCTGAAGAGTTTTTATCTCTACACCGTTAGGAACGTCTTCATTCAACTTTAGCCTGATTTTGTTGTGGGAGATGGTAGATGTGTTTTCTACTTCCGGATAATCGTTTTTCAAAACGGAATTCAGCCCCACAAAGGAAGCAGGAAACTTATCATACATCCCTTCCCCCATTTTATTCACCGTCAGAATACGGTAAATATCATCGCCTTTGCTCCACTGGCGATCGTACGACAAATCGTTTACCACAATAGTGCCTACAATCAGGCAGGTACATAAACCAATGGATAGTCCGATGACATTGATAGCTGAGTAAACTTTGTTTCGGGTGATGGTACGCAAGGCAGTTTTAAGGTAGTTTTTGAACATGATTTGGCTGATTTATAATTGTGGCAATAGTGGTGTTCAACAAAGATGCCATATTAGAATGAACTGATTATCAGTAATGTTACAATAATGTAATTACTTAAAGTGTTCGGATACATAGCAAAGTGTACGGTTTTGATACAGTTTTTTCCAGGCCTTTGTTCGGGTAATTATTATTTCTTATACGGAGAACCACGGAGGATCACGGAGATATTCTCTGTGCCACTCCGTGCCTTCTCTGTCTTTTTCTCTGTGTAATTGTTTTTTGTAACACGGAGACCCACGGAGGAATCACGGAGCACCACGGAGATATTCTAAGTGCGCCTCTGTGCCTTCTCTGGTTTCCCTCTGTGTAATATTTTTTGTTACACGGAGTTTCACGGAGGAATCATGGAGCGCCACGGAAATCTTAAAGTCTAATACTATTCCTGAATTCTTTTATTTCCCTAAACTACACATTGCCTATTTCCAAGTACTTATTCACCTAATCAACCTACATAAATCTCTCATCAATCCACTCCAATCTCAATCAATCTTAATCAATCCTTTCTCACCTCTCTCACTCCCACAACTCACAACCCACAACACACAACCCGCTACTATCAACTCTCCTCACTCCGTCCTCAAACTATTTACAGGATTGGCGAGTGCCGCCCTTATAGAATGAAAACTCACTGTGAGAATGGTGACTATAAATGCCGATAGCCCGATCATCACAAATATCCACCAGTGGATGGTAATCCGGTGTGTATAATTCTGTAACCATGCATTCATCGCCCACCAACATAGGGGTACTGCTATTAAAAACGCAATAATTACGGGTTTTACAAATTCCCTGTTCACAATTGTAAAAATATTCCCTACAGATGCTCCCAGCACCTTACGCACGCCTATTTCTTTTATTCGCTGACGAATAATAATAGAGGCAATCCCAAATAATCCCATGCAGGAAAGTATAATGGTTATGAATGCGGCAATTGTAAATATTTTGGCCATCATATTTTCATCCTTGTACAGACGGTCAATATTTTCGTTTACAAAAGAACCCTTGAATTCTGTTCCAGGTTCCACACTCAGGTAGGCTTTCTTTACAATGTCCATTGCTGCGACAGGATTAGATGTGCTCACCTTGACGAGTGCATAACTCATTTTACCGCCCCGATTTAGAAAGATTGTAACTGGCTTCTGCTGGTCAGTAAGTGCTTTAATTTGAATATCAGGTATTATGCCTACAATATTGATTTTAGGACCCGCACTATCTGCATAGTAAGAAAATCCGGCCACGCCCTTTCCCCCAAATTGATCTGCGTAACTCTTAGTGGCGATTACCTGAAAACCCGTATCAGATGCATAGTCTAAAGAAAAGTCGCGCCCTGAAGTCGGCTTAATACCCAGTGTTTTCAGAAAATCATAATCAGCAGTAATTGTCTGTCCGCAAATGATGCTTTCGCCAAAAGTAAAACAGGTGACTGAGGTACTTGAACTTTGATCCTCTCCCATCCCAAGGTTGGTGTCGGTTCCTGTTACAGAAATTACGGATGACTGGTCAGACAAACGTGTGCGAAGTTTTGAAACGATCTCCTTTCCAGCATCATTATCCTTTATGGGGATACTAATTATGGATTGTGTGTTATACCCAAGGGGTGCTGAACGGAGGTAATCAAATTGCTGGAAAATAATCACCGTACTGCAAAGAAGTACGATGGCAATAACAAACTGAGTAACAATTAAGGCCGAACGTAATATGCCGGGCTTCTTAATAGTAATCTTTCCTTTCAGAATGTCAACGGTCTTCAATCTTGCCATTACTCTGGAGGGGAATCCTGATGCGATAAAGGATACAAGCAGCACCAATGCCGCCAATACAATTAACGGAATTGGTTTAATCAATAAGCCAAGGCTGAGTTTCGCGTTAAACATCTGATTGAATCCTTTTATTAATACTGCAACCGATGCCGCTGCTACAAGAGCCGAAAAGAAAACCATAAAAAAACTTTCACCCCATACCTGCATCCATATTTGTCGTTTACCTGCCCCCAGACATTTACGGATACCTATTTCCTTTGTGCGGGTAAATGAAAGCCCGATATTGAGATTAATAAAATTAAAAGATGCTATCAATATAATCATTATGCTGATGAGCATCAGCACATATAATATGGTTTTAGGAATTCCTCCGCTTTCGCTCAAGTGTGGTGTGAAATGTTCTATTGAGAATGGTAATAGCCGAAGGCTAAAATAATCGCCGTTTCTGTCCGGTTTAAATCCGTTTCTTTTTGCCACATCCGTATCTGTGGGGTTGTGTTTTTGTATTAGGCTCCTCAGGCGATTTTGAACACTTTGGGACGTGGTATTATTGGCAAGCTGCACATATACTGAGTGGTTGCGGCTATCCCATGTTTTTAGCATTTCAGGGTAAGTAGGATAAAGCTCAGTGCGGGCAAGCAATGAGAACTTTATGGTAGAGTTGTCAGGAACATCCTTTACTACTGCTGTTACCATAAGCTTTTGCCACTTGTTCCCTATTTTTACTTCAATGGATTTTCCAATTGGGTCTTCCTTGCCAAATATATTGTCTGCACTTCTTTTGGTGAGTACTACATTGCTTACACTGCTCAATGGATTGTATGTATCTCCCTGCAACACGGGAAATGAGAACATACGCAAAAAGTCCTCATCAACCAAAGTAGATCGCATATCAAGGGTCTTGTCCTTATATCGTACTAGCCTCCCGGCATTCAGGATGTTTGTTACATTTTCTATTCCAATATTCTCACTCTTGAGGGTCGGAGCTAGTGCATAAGGCATTGCCGTGTTGAGTTCTTCACCATTTGGTCCAATTTGAAAAGTATAGATTTTGTACAGTTTATCCTTATTTTGTTGAAAGTTATCGTAGGAGAATTGATAGTACACAATCAGCAGTATAAAAATGCTGCAAGTGAAAGCTGTCGCCAATCCTAAGAAATTGATTGAACTGTGGAGTTTGTTTTTAAGAATATTTCGCCATGCAATAATTAAGTAGTTCCTGGTCATTTCAATAATTGTTTATTACGTAATTCAATTTCTGATTTTACACGCTGGTATTAAGTTTTTTTTGGTAGGCTCCCGATCAAATGTTTTCCTGGTGGTTGGTCTCCTGATCGGCCACAATTTTCTCCGTGCCTTCTCTGGCTTTTCTCTGTGTAATTGTTTTTATTACACGGAGCGCACGGAGGATGCACTGAGGTTCACAGAGTTCTCTCCTTCCTGGTGGTTGGTCTCCAGACCGACCATGACGCTCTCTGTGCAGCTCCGTGCCTTCTCTGGCTTTTCTCAGTGTAATGTTTTTGTTACACGGAGCACACGGAGGATGCACTGAGGTTCACTGAGTTTTCTCCTTCCTGGGGTTGGTCTTCTGACCTGCCACAATTTTCTCTGTGGTTCTCCGTGCCTTCTCTGACTTTTTCTCTGTGTAATATTTTTTGTTACACGGAGTTTCACGGAGGATTCACGGAGTGCCACGGAAATCTTAAAGTCTAATACTATTCCTGAATTCTTTTATTTCCCTAAACTACACATTGCCTATTTCCAAGTACTTATTCACCTAATCAACCTACATAAATCTCCCATCAATCCACTCCAATCTCAATCAATCTTTTCTCACCTCTCTCACTCCCATCACCCACAACTCACAACCCACAACTATCACCTCTCCTCACTCCGTCCTCAAACTCTTAACCGGATTGGCCACCGCTGCTTTTATTGCCTGGTAACCCACCGCAATGCATGCGATTGCAGCAGCCAGAAATCCTGCCAGCAGGAATACCCACCACCCAATATTTACTCTGTATGTGTAGGATGCCAACCATTGATGCATTGCCCACCAGGCAATGGGTGCTGCTATTACGAAAGAAATCAAGATCAGTCTGATAAAGTCAAAAGATAGTAATCCTGCTATACTTGCAACTGAAGCTCCCAATACTTTCCGCACTCCTATTTCTTTGGTACGACTTTCAGCCAAATAGGCTGCGAGGCCAAAAAGTCCGAGACAGGAAATGAAAATCGTAAGTCCTGCGAACAACCAGGCAAGGGTGCCGGTTCTTTCTGCACTTTCAAATTTTCTGGCATAAGACTCATCAGCAAACACAAAGTCTGCCGGATATTGAGGGTTGTATTTTTTGAAGATATTCTGGACACTTGCAATAGAGGTGGCAGTAGGCTTGTCAGGATTCAGCCGGATATGGACGACCTGAAAAAAATCGTATCCGGGGCCGAAAATCATCATGGGACTTATTGCCTTTTGAAATGGCGATTCCAATACAAAATCCTGTACCACACCCACCACATGATAGGTATTGCTGTCGCCACCTTGTCTGATCTCAAGGCCAATCGGGTCTGTAATATTCATATCCTTCACTGCCGATTCATTTAATATGATGGCAGCACTGTCTGTCGGATATTTATAGACGTCAATATCTCTCCCTTTTAAAATTTTTAATCCCATCGTTTTTGCAAAATCCGCATCGGTACCCATCCTCACAAAATCAATTCGTTTGTCTGCTTCCGAACTTCCTTTCCAGTAATATCCCCAGCTATCCATCCACCTTTGTGTAATGGGGTTGGCTGAATGGGTAACAGAGGTTGCTGTCCCGCTATTCAGTAATTCATTTTTGATAGCCTGAAAATGTTTGTTGACATCTCCCTGTGTGAAGAGATAAATAAGATTATTCCTATCGTACCCCGATTGTCTTTCCACTCCGTACCTAATTTGGCGGGCAACGATAATGGTGGATATAATGAGTATTATAGCAAAAGTGAATTGAACGATTACCAGAATTTTTCTTGGAGTTACCAGTGCATTTGCTTTCGTAAAAGTTCCTTTCAAAACCTTCACAGGCTTGAAGGCAGATAGATAAAAGGCCGGATAGCTTCCTGCTATTAATCCTGTGATCAGGATAAACAAGAGCGAGAATATCCAAAACAGTGGACTGCCGTAATCTATGTAGAGCCGCTTATCCACCAATTGGTTAAAAGAACTCAGTGAAATATGTACCAGTAATAATGCTATAGCGAACGATATAATGCTCAGAATAAGGCTTTCACCGAGGAACTGCGATATGAGTGATCTCTTATTGGCTCCAATCACTTTTCTGATACCTACTTCTTTGGCCCTTTTTTCGCTTCTGGCGGTGCTCAGATTCATGAAGTTAATACATGCGATGAGCAGGATAAACGCGGCGATGATTCCAAATAACCGTACGGTGACTATTTGACCTGCAACCAATTTTCCATTTTCAGATTTTCCATAGAGGTAATCCCGATTGAGCGGTTGGGTGAACACTTCTGTAGTGGAAGCATTTGCAGTTCCTCTGGTATGGTTTATTGTAATGTCTTTTATTTTCTTGTCAAATGCATTTTGTGAAGTACCAGGCTTTAAGAGTGCGTAAGTGTTTACAGAGTTATTCACCCAGAGGTCATCGTTCCATCCAATCTTTTCAAGGTAATCCCACGGTAGTAGATAGCTAAAGTTGAAGCGTGTATTGTTAGGGAGGTCTTTTAGTACGCCGGTAACAGTACAGTTGTTTACGCTGTCTATTTTTACAATCTTTCCAAGCGCCTCTTCATTGCCAAAGAGCACTTTGGCAAGTTTTTCGGTAAGTACAATGTTATAGCTTCCCTTCAGGGCGTTGGCGGCAGTGCCTTCCAGCAGAGGAAATGAGAAGATGTTCAGAAAACTGCTGTCCACAAAAGCCCCTCTTTCATTTATTTTCTTTTCGCCGGCGGTGAGGAGGAATGTGATATTATTATAGCGTGTTACACTTTCCACTTCAGGGAAATCCTTTTGGATGGTTGGTGCCATTACTTTGGGTGTATTGGGCCACACGAATGTATTCCCTTCGGGGTTTTTATCGCGATTATACAGCAGATAGATTCGGTCGGCTTTTTTATGAAAGCGGTCAGTGCTCAGTTCATTCTGAATCCATAAGATTATTAACATGGCTCCTGCCATTCCCACAGCCAGCCCCGAGATATTTATCAGTGAGAATATCTTATTTTTCCTGAGGGTGCGATAGGTGATCTTAATGAAATTCATTTCTTGTATTGATTTGTTATGCAGTGCAAGGCAGTGGAGAAAAATAATTTTTAGAAAGTATAAAGTTGTGATCTGATGGTTGAATAGGGAACTCCATAAGCCAAAAACAACAATAAGAATGCCCGAGTAGATGTAACTGATAATTAGTGTGTTACAACTTTATTCGTGCACAATTGTGTTCAGTTTTAAAACAGGAGTGTACGGTTTTGATACAGTTTTTGTTGTCTTTTTCACTGGGAGATGATTTTTTAGTCTGTGCGATTCAGTGCCTTCTCTGGTTTTTCTCTGTGTAATGTTTTTTATTACACGGAGACCCACGGAGTAGTCACGGAGAGCCACGGAGATATTCTCTGTGCCACTCTGTGCCTTCTCTGTCTTTTTCTCTGTGTAATGTTTTTTGTTACACGGAGTGCCACGGAGAATTCACGGAGGAGCACGGAGATTTTCTCTGTGAAACTCCGTGCCTTCTCTGTCTTTTCCTCTGTGTAATCGTTTTGTTACAAGG
>JAGFIS010000028.1 GCA_024103425.1 Chitinophagaceae bacterium | reverse complement strand
CCGCATCCAATAAAGGATGGAGCAGTTACTCCTAATACCGTAAACTCTCCGGGCTTCTTCTTTGGTAAACTTACCGCTGATGACCTCTTGAACGACCTTCCATTTGAAGGACTCACTGTAGTGAATCCGCTTTTCTTTACTCATTTTAATCCTGATTTAAGTTGACTTATCCACATTTTTGGAGTCAACCTATTTCAGGACTATACAATTCCTTACTACCATCATTCCGTCCCGAACGTTCGGGATGACACGGAATCTCATCAACAACACGGATTAAAGATGCTGAATCTAGTTCAGCATGACATCCTGGTACTAGTCACAAGTGGGATGCTTGCGACTGCACGTTTCTTTAATACTGCTTATAGTACCTTGACCATCCTGGTCAAGGCTTAAAATTCTCACCGGACCAAGGATGGTCCGGGTACAATCGATTCAAACACTGCAAGTTTCTACCACACACATTACTCTACTACAACCCTTACAGGTTATCCTTCCCTTCATAATTAAACAGAAAAATTACCTTCCAAACATCTTTTCGATATCGGAGTAGCCGAATTCAAGAAAAACCGGTTTACCACCGGGATTAGTGTTCATCACCTTACAGGCAAAGAGGTCTTCGACCAGAGTATGTATTTCCTTATCCGTAAGTTTTGTACCTGATTTAATGCACTGCCGGCGGGCCATCGCACGCATCAGTTTTTCCCTTTCGGAATAATCGGGTGAAAGATTGAAGTGCTTGAATTCTTCCAGCAGTTCCTCAATGGCATTCTTCTCATTGCCTTTCAGGACATCGGCAGGAGTACCGTGGATGACATAGGAGTTCGCTCCGAATGGTTCTATCATATAGCCCAACAAGAACAAATCATTTTGCAGTTCTCCCAACAAGGCAGCATCTGCAGGAGAAAGTTCCAAAACTTCCGGAAACAGGCTTTTCTGCACTGCAATAGGATTATCCTTAAGAGCTGATTCAATACGTTCATACAAAACCCGTTCATGTGCATGCTGCTGATCAATTAACCAAAAACCACCCTGCATCTGAACAAGGATGTACTTATTCGCAATTTGAATCCAGTCTTCATTTACGGGCTTTGCCGGTTTCAGTTCCGGTCCGGAATGCAATTCAGAAGAAAGCGGTTGTGATGTTTCCACAGCAGGCTCCCGTCGGCCGTACAGTATGTCAAGTTGTTCCAGATTACTCCTGGATTCGATAAAATGCGCCTGATTGCCTTTTGCAAAAGTATGATACAAGGAACCGCTCATCGCTGAGGCCCTTTGCTCGGGCGTAAACGGTCCTGAAATAGCTTCCTGCTTCTGCACATCAGCATCTAACTCAAAATCAAGAGACGGAGTAACACTAAACTGCGCGAGTGCATGCCGAACGGCAGAATTGACAAAAGCATAAATCACCTTCTCGTCTTCAAACTTAATCTCCTGCTTGGTAGGATGCACGTTGATATCCAGCCTTGACGGATCGATGTCAATGAACAACACATACATAGGGAAGGTATCCTTCGGAATCATTTCGGCGAATGCATTTACCACAGCATGATTGAGATAAGCGCTCTTGATAAAACGGTTGTTGACAAAGAAATACTGATCACCCCTTGTCTTTTTGGCCGTCTCCGGCTTGCCGACAAATCCGAGAATGTTGATATAATCTGTCTGCTCTTTGACACTCACCAATTTGGACTGGTAACTGTTGCCTAGAATATTGATAATGCGCTGCTTAAGCGGACCGGGCTGCAGATGAAATACTTCCTGTCCGTTGCTGGTCAGCGAAAAGAATATATCCGGAAAAGCAAGTGCTATCCTGGTGAACTCTTCAATGATGTGCTTGAGTTCGCGTGAATCGCTTTTTAAAAAATTTCTCCTGGCAGGTACGGTGAAGAAAAGATTCTTCATGCTGATATTAGTGCCTTCAGGACAAGCAACAGGCTTTTGTGTGCGCACTACGCTGTTGTCGATTTCGATATAAGTACCAATTGGTTCGCCTTGCTTTCGGGTTTTCAACTCTACCTGCGACACACCTGCGATGCTTGCGAGCGCTTCTCCGCGAAAGCCCATCGTCTTGATGTGGAACAGATCGTCAATATTACTGATCTTGGAAGTGGCATGGCGTTCAAAGCACATCCGCGCATCTGTCTCGCTCATCCCTTTGCCGTTATCAATCACCTGAATCAGCGATTTACCTGCATCATTTACAATCAGCTTTATCTCTGTTGCGCCTGCATCAATTGCATTCTCCAGCAGTTCCTTTACCGCACTGGCCGGACGCTGGATCACCTCTCCTGCGGCTATCTGGTTAGCGATATTTTCGGGCAATAAATTGATAATATCGGGCACTCTTCTGATCCTTTTTTGAAGTTACAAAGGTAGCTAATTTGTGGGCGAAGGCGGTAAATTGAATATTGAAGATTGAAGATTCAAAGTTCGGAGTTCGGAGTCCGGTGTTTGAGGGTCCGTGGTTGCACCTTCGGCGAGTTCAAAGTTTAAGATTGAAGATTTAAGATTCAATTCAAAATTTGACACCCACCGTCCTTTAGATTTGTATTCAGTTATTATAATAGATATTATTATTACTACCGTTTTTTGCTTTTTTTGTTACTTTTTTTCTTTTGACAATCCACATATTTGTGTGGATAAGCCTAACCGACGGCAGCGGCTCATTTACCGTTCGTCAGGGTTAATTACCCAAGCAATGATAAAATCCGCTGCCGTTTTTTCCCTTAGTGGCCATATAACAATTAGGGCTTTTATACCCATTATTAAGGACTTGGACCGATGGGGCAAAAATGGTTAGGAAATTTTAGAAAGCTAAATTAATAAAAGATGACTAACACACTTGAAAACTTTATTGGTATTGACCTGTCCAAGCCGTGGTTTGATGCCAGTTTACTGACTGTGGAATCCGGTCAAAAACTTCCCATAAAAACCGAACGCTTTGATAATAATACCAAGGGTATTCATTCCTTTGAAAGATGGCTCTAGAAACATCGGGTCTCCTTTGATAATAAGACGCTGATAGTGGCAGAAAATACCGGCATTTATCATCGCCATCTTTGGACATTCTGCACCGAAAAAAACATCCCTTTATACATCGGTAATGCTGCAGATATAAAATGGAGTTTTGGTATTGCCAGAGGTAAGAATGATCAAATAGACAGCAAACGTTTATGCGACTACGCAGTTAAGTATTATGATACCATCAAACCTACGCCACATCTTAATAAGAAGCTTATACTTCTCAAAGACTTAATGACTTCCAGGAGTAAGCTTTTAAGCCAGAAAAATGCCATTAAGACTTACCTCAAAGAACTTAAACACATAAACGACAAGTCCGTTCAAAAGATCATAGAAGCTGCTCATAAAACAGCTCTTAACGGATTAGAGGGATCTATTAAAACCATAGAGAGAGAAATGGTAAAAATCGTAAAAGAAGACTCCTCTATTCTGGCAAATTACAACCTACTTAAAACAGTACCGGGGATAGGGCATCTTACAGCTATTTACCTGATCTGCTGTACATACAACTTTACTATTAAAATCAATGGTAAGCAGTTGGCTTGTTATGCAGGGGTAGTTCCCTTCGAGCATAGTAGTGGCATAAGCATAAAAGGTAGAAACCGGGTACATCGGATGGCCAATAAAGACCTCAAAAAATTATTGCATCTATCAGCTCTTTCTGTCATACAGTATTATCCTGAGTTTAAAATTTATTATGAACGAAAGAAACAAGAAGGAAAACACCCTATGAGTATATTAAATGCCATTAGAAATAAGATTGTTCTAAGAGCCGTAGCAGTTGTCAATAACCAAAGACCTTATGTGGATAAAGCAAACAAGGCTGCCTAAAACTTAGATAAAAAATATTTGTTTAAATCATAACAATCATTGCGAGGCGCTCCTGAAAGGACGACGTGGCAATCTCGAGGTAAATGCAGCCGCCTGTTGAGGAGCTCATTGAGCTTGCCGAAGTGCCGAAACGAGGCGTTGTAAGCTGAAAAAAGATGGTAGGCGCAAGCAGGATGCATACGCATGAAAAAGAATCTGCAGTAATGTACCCGGACCATCCTTGGTCCGGTGAGAATTTTAAGCCTTGACCAGGGATGGTCAAGGTACTATTAGCTGAAAGCGAGGCAAAACCTATGAGGTTTTTTGGAACCTCATAGGTTTCAAGCTTGGGCAATCACATCGTCCTAACACTATTGTGTGAGAGTCACAACGAAGAATTATGAATAGTAGGCACAAGCGAAATCCTGACAGCTATCGGGACAGCATGACATATGGGTGTGCCGTCATTACGTTCTCAACGTTCGGTATAACACGGAATCTCAATGATAGCATGTTTGAAATTGTCTGCCTGATTGCCGCGCCGCTCAGGCAGACAGGCCGCGTTCAGCTTCGCTTCTCTCGCAATGACGGAATGGTTGGAAAGACATTGTGGAGAAAAAGACCACCCCCTCTCGTTAAAACGAGAGTACCCCTGCAAAGGAGGGGAATGCCCTTCTAATCCGTTACGACGAAGGAATCCAGGCACGGGCGAGCTGCCGGTGCAATCACTCACTTGTAAGTCTTGTGCGGTGGAATGTCAATAGAAAAAAGAAAAGAATCTTATGAGCTCCATAAGGCCGGTATTTAATTTAATATACGGAGGATGAAATAGCAGAAAACAAATTCGCCCAATAACCAAATAAACAGATAAACATATAAACAAATAAACAGATAAAATTATAATCCCCTCCTGCAATTACGCGCATCTAAATAATCTTTCATGATGCACGTAATAATGAAGTTTTCTATATATTAGCACCCAATTCATCATCTAAGCCGATAAAAAGGGAGGTGGTTATTACCCTCTCTGAAAATCCATAACGTGTTAAAATATCCGGTCCGTTAAGAATAATCTGAAAGCCCCCGTCATACAATGAAGCGTTTTGTATTTACGATATTACTCCTATACCCCCTCGTCATGATGGCTCAGACAGGTGAGATAAGGGGTGTTGTGGTAGATACCGTAGAAAATAACAGAATTGAAAATGCGGTGGTAGCCTTCCTCAATCCGGTCGATTCTTCTCTGACGGGCTTTCTGCGAACCGGTCCGAACGGGGCATTCAAAAAAGAACTGCCTGCCGGGCAACATCTGGTACTTATTACCTGTCCGACCTACGCTGATTTTGTTTTCAAGGTGGATATTCAGGCAGACCAAAGGCTTGACCTTAACCTGGTTTATTTGTTACCGAGATCTAAGGTGTTACAGGAAGTGATTGTTTCGGGAAGGCCTATACGGATTAAAGGAGATACGACAGAATATATGACTGACAGTTTTCACCTTCGTGCTAACGCAACCGTGGAAGATCTGCTGAAAGAGCTGCCCGGATTGCAAGTGACAGGCGACGGTAGAATTCTTGCTCAAGGACGGACTGTAAAAAAGATACTGGTAGATGGTGAGGAATTTTTTAGTGATGACCCGACTATAGTTACTAAAAATCTGAGGGCGGAAGATGTAAAGAAAGTTCAGATCTTCGATAAAAAGAGTGATCGGGCGGAAGTTACCGGTATCGATGATGGGCAGCGTACTAAAACGATCAATCTCGAATTAAAAGACAATGCGAGGCAAGGCTACTTCGGAACTGCTTCTGCAGGCGCTTTGGATAAGTACTACAACTTCAGAGCGATGATCAATGCGTTCAAAGAGAAACGTAAGTTATCCGCTTTCGGCGTCGCGAGTACAACTTCAGAAACGGGTTTAGACTGGACGATTGCTGGTAATTATGGTTTCTCTTCTGGTAATGTTGAGACAAATGAAGAGACAGGTGTCATCATGGTTTCAGAAAAAAATGCAGATGAAATGGGAAGTGGCAACTTTACGGGCCAGGGGCTACCCGAAAGTATCAAAGCAGGATTGCATTATAATAACAGCTGGAATAACGACCGGACCAAAGTAAATATGACTTACCTGTTCAATCGCTTGAAAACAAACACTGATTACAACGAATTCTCACAAAATATCCTTCGCGATTCGTTCTATTTTAACAGAGAAAGTATTGATGCAGGGAACCTGAAGATGAGGCATACACTCACCGGAGTGTTTGATTTTCAATTGGACTCAATGACGTCTCTGAAGATTACAGCCAATGGTTTCACTTCTGAAAGTGAATCTGTTCTTGATTATCATGTCAGGAATTTTGGTCAGAATGAAATCAAGATCAATGAAAGCTTCAGGCAGCAAAGCTATAAGGGATACGATATGGGCGAAGCATTAGGCGGCATCTTCAATAAAAGATTCAAACGCAAAGGACAATCGCTGACAATTTCCCTAAACGAAAGTTACAGCGAAGGTGGGTATGATCTCTTTATTCTTGATACATCAGAATATTACAACATCAGGACCGGAAACTCACTTGTAAAAGACTCTATCCATCAGAAAAAGATTTCCAATTCTGCTTTCATGAATACTTCTTTCAATGTCACTTACACTCATCCTGTTTCAAAAAACAGTATTTTGGGTTTCAGTGCAGGAATGCAGTATTTTGACGCAAAAGAAAACCTTCGAAACAGAAATTTTAATAATCTCACTAATGATTATTCCGATTATATTGACAGCCTGAGTTCAAATTTCAGATATGAATATCTCATTCGTTCCGGTGGTATCACCTACAGGCTTAATACCAATAAAGTAAACTTCTCCCTAGGGGGAATTGCTGCAATCACTCAGTTCGGGCAAACTAATCTGTCTAAGGATACAAGCAGGAGGTCCGATTACTTTAACATCCATCCTAAAGCTAGTTTGAGTTACAGGCTTTCAACGTCAAAGAATCTTTCTATTGAATACAAAGGAACCAGTATTTATCCGTCACTGTCACAGATACAGCCGTTGCGGGATAACTCTTCTCCGATGACAACGACTATCGGAAATCCGAACTTAAAGCCTGCTTATCAGCATGATTTCAATATTCTGTACAACAGTTTCCAAATGTTAAATAGCATTTACTTCTTCCTGGGTGGACAAGTTTCGCTGGTGAATAACGAAATCAATATGAGTTATACCATGGACCCTCGTGGAGATAAGACAATTCAATATGTGAATACCGATAATAACTATACTGCAGGTATATACGGAGCATTTAATATGCAGATTCCGAAATCAATTTGGAGGTTCGGTACAGGGCCGATTCTATGGGGTTACCGTTACACAAACATTATTAATCATGAAGAAAATGTAACGCTTAATTATAATCTCTCCTGGAGGTTCACACTAGCAGCAAGGATTCCCGAAAAATTAGAATTGAATTTTGCAGCACAGCCGGGATACAGATTGAGTAAATCCAGCATTAGCGAGGACATTACAACGAAGTACGGCAGGTTCAACTTCTCTGTTGATGGAAGCTATCAACTGCCCGGAAAGATTGAAATAGGAAGTGACTTTACCGGTGTAATGAGGCAAAAGACAGCCAATTTCGATACCAATAATAATCTGTACCTCTGGAATGCCTATATTGAAAAAAGGTTTTTGAAAGACAATGGCCTTGCATTGAGATTTTCATTCTTTGATATTCTGGATAAAAATAAAGGATATGACAGATTTGAGATGGGAGAAAAAGTAATGGAACAGTCTTATCTTACTTTCGGACAATACGGTTTGATTCAATTAACTTATAACTTTAAGAATAAAGGAGGTGCTGCACCTGCTCCTCTGGATGGAATCCATTTATAAAGATGAAGCTGAGTATTACGATATTAATTCTCTCTTTCTTGCTGTGTGACTCCGGGGCGAATGCACAGCATTTTATCGGCAAGGGCAAGATTACCTTCGAACGCAAGGTCAACCTTGGTGCCTATTTCAGAGATGAATATGGCACTGCTGCAACACAGCCTGTCAACCAGTCCGTAGCGGATTTCTTCACCCTGGAGTTTGATAACTCACGTTCGATTTACCGTCCGGTTGGAGAAGTGAAGAACCACATCTTCAGCAGAACAGCCGTGGATAATGTTGTTTACAAGGACTTTAAAAGAGACTGGGGGGTTTCGCTTAAAAAGGTTTTCGAAAAGCAATTTTTCATCAGCGATTCGTTACCGGAAATTACCTGGAAGATCAAGGATGATTTCAGGGAGATCGCGGGTTTCAATTGCAGAAGAGCAACTACGATACTTTTCGACTCTGTCTTTGTAGTAGCTTTTTACACAGACGAAATTCTTTTACCTGATGGCCCCGAAAACTTCTGCGGCCTCCCGGGCATGATTATGGGGTTGGTCATTAATCGCCTCCATACTACATGGTATGCTACCAAAGTAGAACTTCAATTTGACGAACGAAGGATAGTTACTCCTCAGGGCGGAAATCCTGTGAATAACAAGGAGTTCAATACTCAATTGAACCAAAGCCTCAAGACCTGGGATGGCTTTAAAGACAGGATTATCTGGGCGTGTAAGATTTAGTGTACCGCAACAACGGCATTTCTAAGAATGTGTCTTAGTACCTAACTGTAGCGTTTATTTGTTTAGAGGTTTATTCGTTTAATAGGTTGTTGTTGGCTTGACCAATGAGCGCAGCCACTTACTCACCATCATTGCGAGGAGTCACTCAGAAAGGGTGGCGACGCGGCCTGTCTGGCTGAGCGGTAATCAGGCAGGCAACCTCTTCGCAATTGTAAGTAATCCAATGGCGTTTGGTACGATAGAGATTGCCACAACACACTCACGTGTGTTTCGCAATGACGTCAAGGAAGGATTGCTTTTTATTCCATACTCGCCTTCATTGCGAGGATGTCCTGGAGGGACGACGAAGCCTGTCTGCCTGAACGGCAATCAGGCAGGCAATCTCGATGTAAATGCAGCCGCACGTTGAGGCGCCCGAAACACGAAGCTTTACACAAAGTGAAGAACCAAATCACCCCGCATCACGCATACGTGTGATGCAGCCCTCCAAAGGAGGGAATATTTGAAACCCTGTTCGGTAGATATCAAGTTCAGCTATTGATTACTTTGACCAATAAACTCCTGATAGCTAACCGGGTAAACTTATCATCGAATATACTCGAAAAGAAAAGCCTCCGAAACTTTTCAACTCCGGAGACTTCAACTTTTATTATGAATTAATTACACTCGCTTATTTCTTCTCCTGCTTAGCCTTAGCTCTTGCTTTTTCCTGAGCTTCTTCCAATCGTCTTTGAGCATCCTGACGTTGAGCCTCAACATCCTTAAGGTGAGCCTCTTTACTCTGCACTTTTGTAATTTTCACATCAAAGATCAACGGAGTGTTTGGTGGTATTCCCTGGTTGCCCATAGGGCCGTATGCTCTGGCTGAAGGTATGAACAGACGACCTTCACCTCCTTCGTTGAAGTACACCATACCATCGCTCCAGCCCTGAATAGCGCCGGGTTCCATTGGTATGAAAGTAAACGGTTCGGTTGGTTTGCCATCTGCATCATAACTCTGGTCAAATACATCGCCGTTGAAGAAAGTCCCTTTGTATAAAACAGAAACAGCAAGGCCGGAGTCCACTTTCGGGCCTGTACCCTGTTTAATTATTTGAACATACGTTCCTTCCGGTGATTTTTCGGCCTTGATAGAATTCTTCTCCAGATAGTCGCGAATCGCTTTATCATCTGCTTTCTTTTGGTCTTCTCTGCCGATGGAATCTGCTCTCATAGCTCTTTCTCTGAGTTGCAGGCTCATTTTTTGAGCCTCCTCCTTACTATGAACAACATCGACAATGCGAAAGGTTGTGAAGAAATAATTATTCTCTTTTGCAAACGGAGGTAACGGACGGCCATGTTTAATTAAGGTGTCTGTTGACATTCTTGTTACAACACTATCTCCCACTCTGCTCTGCAGGAATAATCTAACATACACCGGTGGCACCTGTCCCGAATCTACGGGTACTAACTGTGGTACAGAGTCGATGGGTGTTGATAAGAGAGAGTCATTGTAGTACTGACTGATAACCAACAAGGCGAAGTCGCCCATTTTCAAGCTATCGCCACCGCCACCTTTGACGATCTTATAGTCCATACCGTCATCGGTCTTCTTAAAACGCTGTGAGTTACAGCTTGCCATAATCAGTACTGCTGCGAGCACGAAAACTGAAAAGACTGATTTATTCATTTTATGTTGTTTTAAATTTTACTCTAAAATTGATTTGTTTTCTCTCATTGCAGTCTTGAACTTCCTCACCACTTCATCCAGAGGTTCGATGTTTCTTCCTCCGGCTGCATGAAAATGCCCTCCTCCGTTGAAGTACTTACGGGCAAACAGGTTCACATCAAAATCTCCTTTACTTCTGAAAGAGCTCTTTCTCTCGTCTCCTCTGTCAATAATAATTGCTGCCAGTTTTATTCCTCTAATACTCAAAGGAAAATTGACCAAGCCTTCTGTGTCTCCTGTTTTTATCTCGTATTTGATAAGATCTTGCTGAGGAATCACTATGAGTGCAGTGTTATACTCATAGAAGATTTCCATCCTGTTCAGCAGCGTGTTTCCGAAGAAGCGATATCTGTTCTCAAGAAAATTTTCAAAGAGATGCTCGTGCACCTTGCTATGGTCAAATCCCGTCTGCATAAGCCGCGCTACCATAAGGTGTACGGATGGCGTTGTACTATCGAATTTAAAGGAACCTGTATCCGTCATTACCCCTGCATATAGGCACTGGGCTATCTCAATATTGATCTTATTGTCGTTACCGCTTCCTACGATGAAATCATAGACCATCTCTGCTGTTGAACTCTTATCAGGCTTACTGATTCCGTAATCAAAAGCTTCGATCTGAGGCTCCTTATGGTGGTCAATTAAAATTTTAATTGCAGATGATGAAGCCAGCTCACTTTCCATATTTTTGGTCCTGGAGAGTGTGTTAAAGTCCAGACAGAAAATCCATTCGGCTTCCGTGAGTTTATTCACTGCATTCGCTCTTGCAGCATCGAAGTCGATAACCTTTTTGGCATCCGGCATCCAGTTCAGAAATGCAGCCCAGTTTGTCGGAGAAATAACCGTAACATTATGGCCCAGTTGAATTAAAAAATGATAGAGGCCAAGCCCTGAACCCATAGCATCTGCATCCGGCTTCTGATGAAAGGTAATAACAATGTTTTTAGGCTCAGTGAGTTGGTTATATAATTCTTCTATTGGCTTCATAAAGCGCGCAAAGGTAAAATTTCCTGAGCAATTTCCAATAGAAAAGACTTAAAACAAAAAGAGGCTACTCATTAGGTAACCTCTCCGTATTCTTCCTTAAAAAACGCTGTTTATTTAGCTTCCCATTTATTGTTGTCCTGATTTACGTCAGGAAAAACTCCATCGGGATCTATAACTACTGATTTCAGAGCTTCCGTACTCTTAATTTTCTGAATCCAGGTATCTCCGTTCTGCCATATTTCTATCGGGGCCTTGATCATTTCGGTCTTACCGCTTTCAGTAGTGTATTGCAGATAAAGTGGCATTGCCATCTGGTCCATATTTTTAATGGTTACCAAAGCGCCTTTTGCCGGATCATTGTCCACATATTTTACATCAGTAATTGCCTGATCGAGCCTCCAGTTGTATATGAACAGGCCTTTCCAGAACCATGCGAGGTCTTCTCCTGCTGCGTTTTCCATTGTGCGGAAGAAGTCCCACGGGGTTGGATGTTTGTATTTCCATCTTTCAATATAGAGACGGAACGCATAATCAAACCTGTCTTGCCCCAGTATGTGATCTCTCAACAATCCGAGAGCATATCCCGGTTTGTAATAAAGAGCTACACCGATATTCTGCTCTCTCATGGCATCCGGTGTACTCATGACAGTCTCACTATTGGGACCAAAAATAAAACGAGCCATTGATCCGCCTCCCAAACGCCTTCTGCTTACATACTCGCCGTTATTGAAATCCTGGGTAGAAATATCATTGATGAAAGTATTAAATCCTTCATCCTGCCAACCGTACTTTCTCTCGTCACTTCCTACAATCATCGGAAACCAGGTGTGCCCGAATTCGTGGTCTGTCACACCCCAGAGCCCTGCACCTTTTGAACGCATGTTGCAGAATACCAGGGCCGGATACTCCATGCCTCCGATATTGCTCGCTACGTTAACTGCTGCAGGGTAAGGGTAGTTAAACCACCTTTTGCTATATCCCTCGATAGATGCTTTTACATATTCTGTACTGCGCTCCCACGCGTTATTGCCATCAGACTCTATCGGATAAACACTTTGAGCCAATGATTTTTTGCCGTCCTGGAGATTCATTCTTGCTGCATCCCAAATGAAAGCTGCAGATGCAGCCCAGGCCACATCTCTTGCGTTGTAGAGTTTGAAATGCCAGGTGCGTAATCCCGGTTTGTTGAATGTACCTTTTTGCACGTCCTGAGCACTCCTGATCAATACTGTCTTATCGCTGTTGGCCGCCTGCTGATAACGCTGATATTCCGTTGCCGACAAAACTTCTTTTGCATTCACCAGTTCGCCACTTCCGCCTACCACCATGTTGCCGGGAACTGTAATTTTGTAATCAAAGTTTCCGTAATCCAGATAGAACTCGCTTGCTCCAAGATAAGGAAGGGTATTCCAACCTAAGATATCATCGTACACGCACATACGCGGATACCACTGTGCAATTGCATAAATATCCCCATTCTGAGTCTTTTGAATACCCGTACGGTCGCTTCCGTAGGAAGGAACCAAATAATTGTATTTGATGCTGAACTGGATCTTTCCGCCATTTGCCGCCAATGGTTGTTTCAGACGAATTTGCATTCTGGTATCGGAGATGATTTTATCAGCTTCGCTTGTCTCTTTCTTTCCGTTAACTGTGCTGATTACCTGTACCTTCTCCAGCTTGAAGCCTCCGTCAAATGTAGAATTCGCGTCACCGTAACGGCTTCTGCCCGTTGCGGGCATTTTAGCCTGACCGCGGGAATCCTGGGTAAAAAGATTTTGATCAAGGTATAACCAAACGAAATCGAGATTCGCCGGACTGTTATTTGTATAGGTAATGACTACCGTTCCGGAAACTTTTTGTAACACTGTATCCAGAGTTACTTCGATATTATAATCTGCTCTGTTAGTGAAGTATTTCGGTCCCGGACTGCCATCTGCCAGCCTGAACTCGTTAACCGAGGAGGGATAGAAATTTGGATCAAATAGCGCATGATGATCGTATGCTGATTTCTCCTGAGCTAACAGGAAGAAACTGCTCAATACACCAACAATTGTAAATAAGGATTTCTTCATTGCGGTTGGAATTTTTATTTTGTTTTGATTGATTGCTGTTTAAAATTCTCTCTGCCACGAAACAAGAAATGACCCCCTGTATCCTTCTACAGGCGGATGCATTTTTTCTATTGAAATGAAAATTGATTTAATCTGAGGAAACGAACTGTGAATCTGTAACCCCGTCCGCTGACAAACAGTTTCAAGCAACGGCGTGGGAGTGTTCATTCGCTCTTTGATGATTTGGAAAATTGCTTCGTAATTCACAGTATCCTTAATGTCTTCAATAACACCTTCCCGTTCCGGAAGCGTTACCCTGCAATTTACGCGATATTGATTTCCTGTAATTCTCTCTTCTTCAAAAATTCCATGAGCGGAAAAAAAGAGTAAATCTTTCAGTTCGATTAAGAGCATTAACTATATTTTATCGGAGAAACTCCGTTTACCCTTCAGCAGAAATTGTCTTACCCTGCGAGCGTTCATGTTCCACTAAGGAGAGATACCGCTCAGCATCCAAAGCTGCCATACAACCTGATCCTGCTGCAGTTACAGCCTGACGGTAAATCTTATCCTGAAGATCTCCCGCTGCAAAAACTCCCTTCACATTAGTCTTGGAAGTTCCCGGTGTGGTGATGACATATCCACTTTCGTCCATATCCACCCATCCTTTAAAGATATCTGAATTCGGTTTATGACCAATCGCCACAAAGTAGGCACTTACGGGTATTTCTGTTTTCTCACCTGTTTTATTATTGAATATTCTAACACCTTCTGTCTTGTCTGCTCCCAGAATTTCATCTACCTCTGTATTCCAGTAGATTTTGATATTAGGTGCATTCAACACTCTTTGTTGCATGATCTTGCTGGCACGCATCTCATCTCTTCTGACAAACATGTGTACAGTACTGCAAATCTTGCTGAGATAAAGCGCTTCTTCTGCAGCGGTATCGCCGGCTCCGATAATGCAAACTTCCTTTCCCTTGAAGAAAAATCCGTCGCATACTGCGCAAGCACTAACACCGCGTCCGTTCAGCCTTTCTTCACTGGGTAACCCGAGCCATTTGGCAGATGCACCGGTAGCCAAGATAACAGCATCAGCAGTAATCCATTTTTCATCGTCGATTTTCACTTTATGTGGTGAGCCAGAAAAATCTACTTCTGTAGCGATTCCGAAACGGATATCTGCACCCATACGCATAGCCTGCTTCTCAAAGTCGATCATCATATCCGGCCCCATAATTCCATCGGGATAACCGGGGTAATTCTCTACATCGGTAGTGATGGTTAATTGTCCGCCGGGCTGAATACCCTGATACAAAACGGGATTCAGGTTAGCGCGGGCTGCGTATATGGCTGCTGTATATCCGGCCGGACCGGACCCGATAATCAAACATTGTACGTGTTCTGTAGTGTCTGTCATAATCCATTTGTTGTAAGTCACAAAACTAAGTATTTTAACACTACCCTTCTGTTACTTTTGAGACAATAGTATCCACATTAATTCACGGTGAATGAAATAAAAGAAAACAGGTTGCCCGTACGGACAACCTGGTATTGTTTAATCACAAGAAAAATATCCTAGTACATGATACGAATGATCTTTTTACCACCATCAGGCTGATTTACTTCCAGTTGGTAGGTTCCGTGAGCCATATTGTAATCCCACGGAATTCTCTCGCTGTAGTTGCCGCCCGGGTGATTGATATCGCGGGTAAGGATTACCTGGCCAATCGGGTTGAGCAGTCTTACATGGTATTTAC
>JAGFIS010000038.1 GCA_024103425.1 Chitinophagaceae bacterium | reverse complement strand
AATAATCTGAATGATATCCAAAGACTCCTCCTGAGCCATATACTGGATATAAACCTTCAATCTGTTTATCACATTCAGAACCATTAAAAATTTTTGCCACATACTTCAACTTCCTCACCTCCCAATGTTGCGGAATTTCCCCCAGCCACTCAATACCGCTGTCTTTCATTCCGGCATTTGGGTCTAAGCCTTTGGTAACGGCTTGGTTGATGATGGCGGCTTTTTGCTCGTTGAGCAGCTTGATGAGTTGCTTTTTCTTGCGGATAAAGCGGTTGATTTTTGCCAGCTTGTAATCTAAGAAACTTACTATCTGTTCAATTTCTTCATTACTAGGTAAAGGAATAGTAATACTACCTACTGTTTCTGTATTCAAATTCAGTTGTGTACCCATTTTACCCAATCCTTGGTAAGGAATACCTGTTGTAAATATATAAAATAGATATTCTGGATTTAGTTTGAGATTAGGAAAATAAACAAACCCATCATGAATACAACATTTTATTTTTGTAATGATTGGCTTTCCAACAGTTCCTGCAATACTTAAAAATAAATCATTAGGATATTGTTTTACACTCAAAGAAGCCCCCAAATCTGAAAGCTTTTCTTTTGTTTTTTTTAAATATCTTCTACTAGCAGATACATCAGCAATTCTAACCCAACTAAATTCACCGTCTTTACTAAAATAAATTGGATTATCAATAGGCCTTGGTGATGCACCTCTTTTAACAGGCGTAAGCCATTTAATTTTTGATGCCTCCCAATGCTCTGGAATTTCCCCCAGCCAAGGAATGCCGCTGTTTTTATATTTTTCGTATGGTTTATATTTTCCCATTATTCCACAATTTCTTTTAACAAACCATCGCTTTCTTGGTGTTGTTCGGGCAGCTGGAGCAATTCTAATACATAGCTGTCTTTGAAGCTGTTGGTGATGTCTTGTGGTATTTGCCGCTGTACGGTGGCGAGTTTTGTATTTCCGAGCATTACCCGTTCAAAATAGCCACTGTTTAATTGTCGTTCTAATTCACGTGATGACCACCTTTCCTTGATAGTCATTCGCAAATAAAATTCCAATTCCTCTTCGATTTTGCATTGTGTAAAAATCAAAACATTATTAGTCCACGACAATTCTCTCGGCAGTGCTGAGAGTTTTTCATTGTCCTTATAGGTTTCGTAAAATTGCTTCATTCGCCAGATATTCTGTGCAGAAAATCCTTTGATATTAGGCTCGGTTTTTTGAATGTAGTTAGCCAATTCTTTTACTACCGATTTGCCCCAAGCTTTTTGCTCTACTTGTTCATACACATAGGCACCAATATTCCAATACAGCAAAACCAATTCTTGATTTACTGCTTGGTAAGCACGATTACGAGCCTGAGCAATGAGTTGGGTGATATGTTCAAATTGTTTTTGCAATTCCATTATTCCACAATTTCTTTTAGCAAACCATCGGTTTCTTGTTCCAATTGTTTAATATCAGCTGCAATTTCTGCCAAAGATCGCAAGGGTTGGTATTGATAGAAATATTTATTGAAGGCAATTTCATAGCCAATTTTCATTTTGTCTTTGTCATACCAGGCATCAGGAGCAAAGGGCAGCACTTCTCGTTTGAAATATTCGTCAATCAGGGTGTTTAGTACAAGGCCTTTACGCATTGGCACATTTTCAGTATCTTTTAAAGTGCTATCACTTTTGGGTTTGCCTTTGCTGTCTTTGATGATGTTTCCTTTCTCATCTTTTTCAGGTTGATGCACGGTGATTTGATAAAAACCAAAATCTTCATTATCGAAAATTTTGCTGTATTGGTTTTCTTCAAACGAAAAATACATTTCCTGTATCATTTGAATGTGCTCAGGCTGTAACTCTACTCGTTTATCTCCCAAGTTCTTTCGCATTTTTTGATAAAAGCCTTCTGATGAGGCATTAATCAACTGTACTTTGCCTTTTCTTCGTTCCTCCTTCACATTGGTCAATAGCCAGATATAGGTGGTGATTCCCGTATTGTAAAACATATCATTGGGCAACTGAATGATGCATTCCAACAAATCATTCTCCAGTATGTATTGGCGAATTCCGCTTTCGCTGCTGCCTGCATCTCCTGTAAACAAAGCCGAACCATTGTGAACGGAAGCAATACGGCTGCCACCATCTTTTGGGTCTTTCATTTTTGAAAGCATGTGCAACATAAACATCAACTGTCCATCATTGCTGCGTGAAGTCAAGCAGGTTTCTTCAAATTCCCCTTTGAAGTTTTTAATCTTTAGGTTGAAGCGTTTGTCTTTTATCTCTACTTTTTTGCCTGCACCTACATTCAGATTGTCAATATCCTGTTTCCAAGTGGTTCCATAAGGAGGGTTGGTGAGCATAAA
>JAGFIS010000046.1 GCA_024103425.1 Chitinophagaceae bacterium | reverse complement strand
CAGTATCCGCTGTCGGCTGCTATTTATAGAATAATTGCCAAAGGCGATGAGCAATATGCTGATTTCCTGCATGAAACGGGTTATGGTAAAGGGTTTAAACTTTTTACTTTTTCACAGATAGATTGTGTCATATAGGAATTGAAACAAATGTGTGTTCATGTAGGCCGGTTGATTAAATCTTTTTATTGACTTTTTTCCTCTCTGTTAAACCTTTTACTTTTTTTGCCGTCAATGTTTTCGTTGTCTTTTGAATAAAAAATTTAAACCTTAAGTTTTATGAAACCTACATTTAAGCCGTTACAGGCAGCCGCTGTATCGGTATTTTTTCTGGCTCTGTTGTTTGTGTCATGCAAGAAGGAAAATCAAGACCCCGCACCTAATGATCAGGAAGAATTGGATCCCGGAATTGAAGCTGTTCAGAATAACGCGGTCGCATTCACTCAGTTTGATGATGTGTTTTCTATTACTCAAAGCGTAACTGCCGAGGATGCGGGTGAGGATGTGAGTCTGGGCCTCGCAAGTTCATTTGATGGCCTTACTGAAGGCCGGCCGATGGGTACCGAGGGAGGAAGATGTTACACGGTAAGTGTAGTTCCGAAAATTAGGGGTGAGTGGCCCAAAACAGTTACTATAAATTTTGGTGATGGGTGCAAAGGGAGAGATGGTAAGACGAGAAAGGGGAAGATAGTTTCAATTTTTACCAAACCGGCTTTCCTGCCGGGATCTGTTGTCTCTACAACATTTATTAATTATCAGGTGGATTCTTTCTCAATTGAGGGTACGCATAAGGTGACAAATACCAGCAATGGGAATAAATTGAGTTTTTTAATAGAGGTAATAAATGGCAAGATTACCAATAACAATTCCGGATTCTGGGTAAAGCACCAATCAAAGAGAGAATTTACACAATTGGATGGTTCAATTGTTGGCCAAAACCCGTTCCCTCACGGATATAGAATCACCGGATGGACAAAGGGTAGTAATTCGAACGACAAGACCTGGAGGACAGAAATTGTAAATCCATTGGTGAAGAGATTTGATTGCAAGTGGATATCGAAAGGAAAAATGAAGATTTGGTGGAATAATAATGATGTAGCTGCGACTCTGGATTTTGGTAATGGAGATTGTGATAATAAAGCAATTCTGACTTATAAGGATAAATCGAAGGAGATTACACTTTAATTGTGGTGGTCTGATTTTTAGGGCGCCTCTCTTCAGGGGGGCGCTTTTTTGTGTGGATGTGGAAATGTTTTTCAGGGGGTATAAGTTGTGGATGATTGTTATTATTATGATGAACTTCCGCATCCGGGCAGAAAAAAGGAAAGGCCATTGCGGAGGCTAATCCGCAATCTCTGAATCACATTTTTGAGATTCTGCACCGGAGTGCAGGATGACAAGGGGTATAGTGAGGATATTGTGCATCCGGTCGGAAAAAAGAGGTGTCATTGCGAGTACTGATCCACAATCTCATGTCAGAGAAGCAATTCTACTCGAAAAAATACTTCTGTTAATCCTTTCGGAAATTTTTTCGCCTGTTAAGACTGCATATTAATTTCCAGGTAAGATTTTCAACTGTTTAAAAATTAGATCTTGCTTTAGCACGCAGCCTTCAGCCCGGCGACCGGGAATGTGAATCAGATACAGGATCTCTCACAAGTAGATTTATTGAAATTATTGATATAGACTTCTGATAGGAAGGTATCCTTTGTGCACGAGTCAGATAATACAACCGATGAGCTTTACAAAGGTGTATAGTGCGTCATTCAGATGGATAAGCTTACCAAAGAGCAAAAAACGAAGATGCGAAAGCAAGAGCCTATCGACATTGAAAATCTTAACCTTACGTGGCGCTGGGAAATAATTAACGGCGAAGCTCAACTGAGATAAAAGTTAGGTCTCTTCCGGCATGGGCATTTAGCATGCAGGGTAGTGAACATCTTCTTCAGCAACAGTTACTCAATGTAATTCGGCAGAATACTCTTGGTAATTTTGGAGACCTCTTAAGGGAAGGGAGCAAGAGCCCTGCTTTGTAGGCCTATCCTGCTACTGCTATTGGGAAGAACCTGAAGACAACAGATTCCCTGATCCTGAGCGATATCAATAGCAAGGTGTACTATCTCAATCTCGGCAGTTTTCGTAAGTATGCAGGGCAAAAGTATCAGCAGAAAAAATTATTCACAGAGTTGAATGACGCATTGAAACCTTTTGTACAGGATATGAAAACAAACAAACGGTTTGAAGATTAGTGTTAATGACTTTCAGCAAGTTTGGCAGTAGAGTGGCTCAGAACGCCAGTGGCGGTATAGACCGCGATACAGAAAACAACATGTTTTTCGTGAATGGCGACCTGAAGTATCAGGTCTGCTTCAAGCCTGTCTATGCTACCCCGTATTAAACAAGTGGCTCGATACAGATGCTAAATCGATTCTAAGAAAAGAATATTACCTTCTTCAGTTTGTGTGGCATACTATACCATCCAGCTGCTTCCAAAATACGGTTGCAGGCTTTCGGGGATGTGGATGTTTATTTCTGTCTGATGATTCTCCAGCAGTGCAGCAACAATTCTCGGCAATGCTAGTGAAGAGCCATTCAGGGTATGAGCAATATGGTTTTTGCCCTCTGCATCTTTATAGCGGATTTTTGCACGGTTGGCCTGGAAGCTTTCAAAGTTGCTCACCGAGCTTACCTCTAACCATCGTTGTTGAGCTTCGCTAAATACTTCAAAGTCATACGTAAGCGCTGATGTGAAGCTCATATCACCACCGCACAAACGTAAAATGCGGTAGGGCAGTTCAAGTGAAGTAAGCAATTTCTCAACATGAGCTACCATCCCTTCCAGCGCTTCGTAACTCTTTGACGGCTCGCAGATCTGCACAATCTCTACCTTGTCAAACTGGTGCAGGCGGTTCAGTCCGCGTACATCTTTACCGTAGCTGCCCGCTTCTCTTCTGAAGCAGGGTGTATAACCTGTCAGTTTAACCGGCAAATTCTCGACGGGGATAATGTCTCCGCGGTAAAGGTTGGTCAGCGGTACCTCGGCCGTGGGTATCAGATAGAAGTTATCGATCTGTACATGGTACATCTGGCCTTCCTTGTCGGGTAACTGTCCTGTTCCGTATGCGCTGGCTTCGTTCACCATCAGCGGGGCTTCATACTCCAGGTATCCTGCCGCTGTATTATAGTCAAGGAAGTATTGAATGAGTGCGCGCTGCAGCTTGGCACCGCGGCCTTTGTAAAACGGAAATCCGCTTCCGGTTACTTTATTGCCGGCTTCAAAATCTATCAGGTCAAATTTCTTTGCCAAATCCCAGTGAGGTAAAGCGCCGGCATAGAGTTCGGTTTTCATGCCACCTTCCCTTACCACTACGTTATCTTCCGGAGTTTTCCCTTCGGGCACGGAATCATGTGGCAGGTTGGGCAATTGTACCAGCAATTCATCTACTTCTTTTTCGGCAGCAGCTAATTGTTCGGATACAGGAGCCATTTTATTCTTCACCTCGACCACTTCTGCCTTTACCGACTCTGCCTTGTCCTTCTGACCCGACATCATCAGTTCCTTTATCTGCTTTGAGGCACTATTGATTTTAAACTGAATATCTTCCTTTTCGGTTAACAGTTTCTTGCGTAAATCGTCGGTTTGCAACAGCTTCTCCACGATCTCACCGGCCTGAAAATGCTTTTTAGCAAGTCTTCTCAGCACCTCTTCTTTGTTTTGTCTGATGTATGGAATTTGTAACATGGCTGCAAAGATAGTTAACCAAAATATACGGGAAATGTTATACTCTGGGAAAGAGCAGTATTTACAATTAAAATCCCTGGAGGAGGTTTGATTAAACTCCTGCTAATGGAAATTTTTTCAAGCTGATTGGCCTTAATTCTGATGCGTTAAGAAAACGATTGGAGAGAAGAGTTGGCGGAACGCCATGGAGAAATACTGTTTGAATCACGCTGTAGGCGTGATGAGTTTATTTCTCCAATCTGAAAGAAGATTGTTTTTAGCAATCAGAATTTCAGCCTTGATCCCGATAAAAATCGGGATTTCTTTGGGTCGCTGCAAAGGAAAATTACCGGATATTTGTAACTATGGAATCGAATGATGATTTAGAATCCAGATGGAAACGGCTTGAAGAAAAGTTCAGGGAGAAATTTAATAAGGAACCCGATCTGGAGACCATCCTGATGCTCATTGGCATGCAGGAATTAAGGAATACACAACACAAATTCAATAAAGAAGAGAAACAGGACCTGATGCACATTGCTACCTGTACCGTCCTTGCCCAAAGCGGATATTACAACCTGAGCAGATACGATAAAGACGGGTGGCCTCATTTCGAAAAAGCAAAGCAGTTGCCCGAACTAAGCGGAAAAGAACAGGAAGATTTTGTGAAAGACCACGTACTGCTCTATTTTCAGAATCTGGAGAGAGAGTGGCAACCATAATAAGGTCTTTGCCAAGCCTTTCCGTCGCACCTTCAAAAAAATTATTAACTTCATAAGTGTTATCAGAAACGGGCGCTTATGGATACTTCTAATCAAAATACTTGTCTTCTTTGTGGCAAGCCGTTGCGCGGACGGACAGATAAAAAATTTTGTGATGACTATTGCCGTAATAATTATAACAACCGGCTGAAGAGCAAAACGACTAATCTCGTGCGCAATACCAACAATGCTTTAATGAAGAACAGGAGGATTTTGGAATCGCTGCTGCCCGAAGGAGAGGAGATGGGAAAAGTGCACAAAGAGAAACTGATAGAAAACGGATTCCACTTCAAATACATCACACACTTATACACGAATAAGAAAGGCACTACTTACTTCTTTTGTTATGATATGGGCTATCTGCCTTTAGAAAACGACTGGTATTTGTTGGTGAAGCGGAAGGAAGAATAACCACTTTTAAAACCTTGTGAAATTGTTTCTACGGTCTTTTCTGCCCTGAAAAAATCTGTGAATTCTTTCGTAACTTGACAGTATGCGATGGTTGGTTCTCCTTTTGATTTGCTTTTTCACGGCCGGCAGCCTGCAGGCTCAGAAAGTATCCTCTGTGCAGGAACTGGCGGAGTGGATTGACACGCATTATAAGGATGCTTCGCAGAAGGTAAATGCAGCGTACAGATGGGTGACGGATAATATTACATACAGTACCGAAAAGGCCTTTGCAATCAATCACGGACTCGACAAGCGTGCAGTGATTGATGTAGCTTTTGAGAGGCGCAAAGGAGTGTGTGAAAATTTTGCAGCCATCTTTTCCGAGTTGTGCAAACTGATGGGTTTCCGGTCGGAAGTGATTGAGGGTTATACTTTACAAAACGGCGTTATGGATGAGGTAGGGCATGCCTGGGTAACGGTGTATATGGATGGCGATTGGTTCTTGTTTGATCCTACGTGGGATGCGCAGTTCAGGCCTAATTATAAGTACTATAAAATTAAGGGGGATGAATTTATTGTAACGCATGTACCCTACGACCCCATTTGGAAGTTATTGCCCTATGAAGACAGAGGTAGGGGAGCGCGGAAGGCAGTATATAATTACAGAGATTCGATAGATGTTTTTCTGGCGATGGACAGTGTTGACCGTTTCAAGTCTTCAGCGAAACGGATAGAAAATGAAAAGACAAAAAACCGTCTGGTGAATGCCAATTACAGAGTGGTGAAGGGGCAGCTGGAGGAACAACTGCAGGAGTTACAGGTAAAAAATTTTGAAGCGGCAGTTTCTTATATGAATGAGGCCACCGCACGTATCAATGATTTCATTGATTATCGCAATGAGCGTTTCAGGCCTTTGAAGAGTGAGTCAGAAATCAGGGCAATGCTTGAAGGTGTGGATGCTTTGCTTGATTCTGCATTGGCCCACCTGGAAAGGGTGGATAAATCGGAGGCTACTCTTGTATATGGCACGGCTCCGGCACGGGAGAACGAGGCGGCTGTCAGAAAAAAATTAAAGAGCCAACAGGATTTTTTGCAGCTATACTTTTCTACGGCTGTGAATGAGAGGGAGAAGTTGTTCAGCAGGAATTGACCCAAAATTTCAAACTGCAGGTTTTCTAGAAATCAAAATTTTTGAAGTGAGTAACTCTGTAACTTTTTTCTCCGATTCGAGGAAGGTCCAATTGGCTTAAACTCATTTTAAAATCCATTGCTCTTTCTGATCCCGGGAAAAATAATTGGCCTTCGAGTTCTTTGTCGGTATCTCCAAAGGCGACAAGAGTAATGTTGTCAAAACTGATGTCTGCAGTCGACCGGCACTTCTCTGCGACAGTGAGCACGCTCCCATATCTTACAAGAATGATTCCGGGCAGGTATTCCCCTCTCAGTGAATACCACTTCCCTCCGGTCAATACTTTTTTAGTCTGCAGGTTGACCCATTTTCCTTTGGGTAGATAGATATCTCTTCTTCTCGACCCCGACTCCATAAGCGGAGCAATCAGCAAGTCATTACCTAACAGGTATTGATCGTCGATATTCCATACATTTCTGTCATCAGGATAGTTAATCAGCAAGGCTCTCAGTAAAGGCAGCCCCGCATCACTGCTGAGTTTTGCCTGGGTATAGATGTAGGGGATAAGCCGGTATCTTAGCTCGGTTGTTTTTTTGAATTGCTGCTGAAAACGTTTGCTATAGTACCAGGGTTCGCGCGGAGGAAAACCGTGCACACGGCTGTGTGAGCTGAATAATCCGAAGAATGCCCATCGTGCAAAAAGCTCTTCGACAGGTTTGTCTGAAAATCCTCCGATATCGTGACTCCAGAAAGTAAAACCGCTGAGTCCGAGAGAAAGCCCTCCTCTAAGCGTACCGGCCATTCCTGCGTCGGATACTTCTGCATCGCCGCCCCAGTGAATTGGGTAACGCTGACTGCCTGCCCATGCACTTCTTGCCCAGATGATCCTCTCTCCGGTCGTCTCTTCTGACAGGTCGGAAACAATTTTGTTATACCGCAACGGATAAAGATTATGCTCTGTCCACCCGTCAGCCTCCGAAGCATATTTGCCGTTTATTGGTGCGGCTTCTCCGAAGTCTGCTTTTATGTTGGAAGCTCCGAGTTTAAACAACTCGCGGAGTTTGTCGCGGTACCACTCAATGGTGTCCGGGTTAGAGAAGTCGAGGATTGCATCTACGGTCGGCGGATTGCCTTTACCGTCTTCAATATGCAGCCCTTTTTCGATGATCTCCTTAAAGAGTGAATTGCCCGGCCTGAAGTATGGTATCTGCCAGAGTGAAGTCCTGAAGCCCTCTTCTTTGAGTGTGCGCATCATTCCCTCCGGATCGGGAAAGGTCTGTTTGTTGAATTTGAAATCGCAATTAGTGCCATTCTCAAACCAGCCTGCATCGATGTGTATTACATCGCATGGAAATTCAAGCTCTCTCATCTTCCGGGCTACTTCCATCACCTCTTGTTGCGAAGTGTAAGTAAGGCATCCCATCCAGAGCCCGAATGACCAGAGTGGCGGCATGGAAGCTCTTCCTGTCAGTTGTGTGTATTCGTAAAGAATTTCAGCCGGATTGCCAATAAAGATAAACAGGTCTAATTCGTCATCCCCGGCATAAAGCGTACTTGCTCCCTGATGTGTATTCCCGAAATCAAATGTGAGAGGGGAGGAGGTGTGAACAAACATACCGTACCCCCTGTTGCTGAAGAAGAAAGGAACAGGTTTGTACATCTGTCCCGAAGCAGAACTCTGCGCATCAGTAGTGAAGAGGTTGAGTTTTTGGCCTCTCTTATTAAGGCCTGTGAAAGATTCGCCGCAGCCAAAAATCATTTCATCATGTTGAAGAGAGAAGGTGGCAGCTATCTTCTTGGAATAATCGCCGGCATCTCTCATAAAACTGAAAGGCGGGTATTTAGAATGCATGGCTTTCAACTCGGGAATAGCGAGTGTTTCTGTCAGCAGCTGCCCGGCAGCGTCTTTGATTTTCAGAAAAAAGTGGCCGGTATTTAGCTCTAAAGATCCTGAAGGACCCGAGTAAATAACCCGGCCTTTTTCCTGTGTGGTTTTCCAGGAATAATTTGCCTTCTTGTGGTCGACAAGCATAAGCGAAGGCCGTGGTGTTATCGGACTTTCATCTGTTTTTATTTGTAAGCGAATGGTTCTGTCGGTAATGAAAGAGATAGAGAAATTGCCTGTAGGATGTAGTTCATAGTCCTGAAACGGTGCCTGCCGCTCTGTTTGCAATTCAAGGTGTTTGTCTATTTTATTGAAGTACCACCCGGAAACATATTTATGGAACAGCCACTTCAATTTCCCTGTGCCCGATGATGGATCGAATTCTGTAATATCGCCCGCGACAAAAAAATCATTATCAGAATCGCGATAACCATGACTGATATCAGGAGGGTGATTGAGTAAGCGTTTGCTCATTTCTTTTTGTTATTAATTTTTCAGGTCAGCTTCATATACTAAAACGGCGTATGGAGGTAGTTGTATTTTCCATTCGTTTCCCGGCGTTTCGGGTAACAAATCGCCTGACAATAACACAGGATTACCCTTTAACGGGATTCCCGAAATATCAAATACAGTCTCCAGTGCATTGCCGCTCAGATTGGAGAGAATGATTGCTGCCTTGTTGTCTGTCTTTCTTATAAAACTGAAAACACTGTCCTGGTTGTTGGGCAGTTCCATATAAGTCCCATCTACAAGCGTTGCGTGTGTACGGCGCAGGTGAATCATGTTTTTATAGTAGTTCCACAATGATTCCGGGTTGTCTTTTTGTTCTTCGTAAGAAATACCATTATTAGGTTTTACGAGAGAACTGTCCCACCACGGACCGGTATCTTTATACCAGAATGCCATTCCTTTCCCTGTATCGCTCGCATACCATTCAAAAGCCTCTCTTTCAGGAATCTCGTTGGCATCGGTCATTCCCCATTTCATGAATGCTCCTTCTCCTCTCATGCCGATTTCCTGCCCGTAGTAAACAGATGGAATACCGCCGATGAGCAGGTTGAGTGCAGCACCGATGCGTAGCTTACCGGGGTTTTCTTTTACAACGGTTGCAAAGCGGGCCATGTCATGGTTTTCAATAAACACAATTTGATTTTTACCCTTCGGTGTCAGTAGGAATGTAGAGTCAATCATCAGAGAAAGCTGCTCCTTGTTCATATCTCTAACAGCAAAGGCTATGCGAAATGCAAACACCCAATCGACATCGGCGCGTGTAAGATAATCTTCTCCGAAGGATGCCCAGTTGGCCTGCTCCGCGATAATTCTGATTTTAGGATTGATGGCCTTCAGTTTTTTAATCAACGGCTTCCAGAAAGTTTCGAACAGGTTGATCCAACGTCCCTTCTTATCCAGGTCATCCATCATGTGGTCGAGCCTGAATCCATCGACCCCATCAGAGAAATCACCGTCTCCATCCGGATCCAGCCAATAGCTGAATAGTTTGAGGTTGTACTCCTTTACTTTCTCACTATTGAGATTGACTGTTGTAATTTTTTTGAATACCCCGTTGTATCCTTTAAGTCCGTCGAGATCGTACACAATCGTCGAAGGTTTTGTTTGCGCACTGTCATCGTAGGCGATGTAATCACTGTATGGTGATGCAGGATTTCCGTATGAGTCTTTGTACCACAAATGATCCTCTGTTACATACTGCGTTTCCATGTCCATATAAATCTTCATACCTCTGCGATGGATTTCTTTAACCAGCCTCAGATAATCATCCTTTGTTCCGAACCGGGGGTCAATCTCTTCAAAGTTGTCAGCAAAGTAATTATGGTAAAAAGGAGATGCATAGAGCGGTAACATCAGTATGGACGTTACCCCCAGGTCTTGCAGATACCCCAGTTTTTCATACAGCCCGTTGAGGTCGCCATGCAGATCGCCATTGCTGTCGTAAAAGCTTCTTTGTACCACGTGGTATATAACCTCGTTATCCGGAGTATCGATAAAAGAATTTCCTGCCTCCCGATTATTGGAGCACGCCGAAATAGAAATAAGGAATCCGGTGAGGATTAAATATCGAAGCATGGAAAAGGATTTTAAGAACGGGACTCTACAAAGTTGACAGAAATGACGCTAAAAAATATCTACTAAACAGGCAACTATGTGTACTATATTTGCATTAAAGAAAAAAGCAGTATATGAAGCCTGTTCTGGAACAGATAGAAACCGGATCCGGATCTTCAATAAAAGTACAGAGTTATACAAGGCCGATGATTAATGTTCCGCTACACTTTCATCCCGAGCACGAGTTGGTTTACATTCAGAAAGGCTCAGGACGGTTACTGATCGGTGATGTTGAAGAAGGTTTTGGTGAAGGAGAACTGTTTTTCATTCCGGGTAGTGTGCCGCACCTTTTTACGGATGAGCATCACCGTACGGGAAAGGCTATTGCAGGCAAAGTGCTGGTAGTTCAGTTCAAAGAAATGCTGACAGAACAGCTAAACGGCCTCCCGGAGTTCGCGGCGGTCAATGAATTCATATCGAATGCAGGCGCAGGATACCGGATAAATGTTACCTCCGCTTTACCTATACGGATGAGGAAGATGGAGAGACTGGATGGATTAAGCAAGTTGAATGCCTTGCTGGATATTCTGAATACTATAGTATCTGAACATCAATTTGAGTCTCTCGGAACACTGAGCAAAAGACCGATGACCAATCACATTGTTTTTCTGAAGTTGCGTAAACTGAATAATTTTCTGGCAGCTTATGCCCAAAGTGATTTTTCGGTTGGAAAAGCAGCTGCATTATTGGAAATGAATAAAGCTTCTTTCTGCAGATTCCTGAAACGGGAGACAGGAAAAACTTTCAGCGAACATCTTTGTTTTCACAGAATAAATCTGGCTTGCAGATTATTGAGAGAAACCGGCAAAACGGTTACAGATATTTGTTATGCTGCGGGATTTAATAACCCTTCTTATTTCTTCAGAAGATTTAAAAGTCAGAAAGGCGTTTCTCCGGCCGAATACAGGCAGTCGTTGGCAGTTATATAGGTCAATTTTGTTATTTGAACGGTTCAGCAAAGCCGGGCTTTAAGTCCGGATGTTATTTACTGACAGAAAATGGGGTAAACCTGCCCGTTCGTGTAATACCCTTCTCGGGCTTAAATTTATTATTCCTAATTTTGACACCGTTAAAAAGAAATTTATGAGTTTGGTAGATTTAATAATGCCCCGGTTGGGAGAGAGTATTGTGGAAGCGACCATTTTAAGATGGCACAAGAGGCCGGGTGATAAGGTGGCGATGGATGAATCGGTGCTGGATATTGCTACAGATAAAGTTGACAGCGAGGTACCCTCTACTGCAGACGGCACTATTGCAGAAATATTATTTAAAGAGAATGACATTGTACCGGTAGGAGCAGTTATTGCCCGTATCGAAACAGATGCAGCTGCTGCAGTAGCTCCTGCTGCAGCTCCGGCTGTTACTGAGGCTCCCGCGGCTCCTGAAACAACCGTCCCTGCTCCGCAACCTGTAGAACACGAGGATGCAGATGTGGTAGAAGAAGTTCCTTACACTCCTGCTGAAAAAGCAGCTTCTGCCCAAGGTTCTTCGGGAGTGCGTTTTTACTCGCCGTTAGTCTTAAATATCGCTGCAAGTGAGGGGATTTCAATGAGCGAATTAGAGAGAATTCCCGGCACGGGCCAGGATGGCAGGGTAAGCAAGAAAGATATTCTCAATTATCTGAAGACAAGAGGCGCTACACCTGTTGCAGCTCCTGCTGCAACTAAGGCGGCAGCCCCCGATACGCCTGCTGTTTCGTCACCGGTAAGTAAGTCTTCAGCAGCAGCACCTGTTTCTTACTCCGGTAATGTAGAGATTGTTGAAATGGACCGTATGCGCAAGATGATTGCAAAGCATATGATCGATAGCCAGAATACCAGTGCGCACGTAACCAGCTTTGTAGAGTGTGATGTTACCAATATGGTATTGTGGAGAGAGAAAGTTAAAAAGGACTTCGAAAAGAGGGAAGGAGAGAAACTGACCTACACACCGTTGTTTATCGAAGCTGTTGTAAAATCATTGAAAAAATATCCATGGCTGAACAGCAGTGTCGACGGAGATAAGATTGTCATCAAGAAAGATATCAATATAGGAATGGCCACAGCGATGCCGACAGGTAACCTGATTGTGCCCGTAATTAAGGGAGCTGATCAGTTGAATCTAACCGGTCTGGCTAAAAGGGTGAACAGTCTTGCTGATGCTGCACGCAACGGTAAATTGAAACCTGACGATACAGCAGACGGTACTTTTACGCTGACCAATGTCGGAACCTTCGGAAGCATTATGGGCACTCCGATTATTAACCAGCCGCAGGTAGCCATCATGGCTGCCGGGGCTATCAAGAAACGTCCGGTTGTAGTGGAAACAGAACAAGGTGACAGCATTGCAATCCGTCACATGATGTATTTATCACTCAGCTATGATCACAGAATTATCGACGGTGCGCTTGGTGCTACCTTCCTGAATGCCGTAGCTAAAGAATTGGAAAACTTCGATATGGACAGAAGCTGGTAATCATCAAAAAAGTTATTATCCGAATGGCTCACAAGATTGTGGGTCATTTTTTATTTGAATTAGGAATACAAATAATTGCTGAGATCGTAAGCAGGAAGGAGAATGAGTTATTTTCCTACTACACATTCTTCGTCCACGCATCTCTGTCGTCCGGGTTAAACTTCCAGGGAGCAAAGTTGTTTTCGATATTGTTGAAAAGCAGATTCCATTCCGGTGGTGCGTCGCTTTCTTCCATAATGAGTCCGCGCCTGAGTTGAAAAATAATGTCGAGCGGACTGATGCTTACCGGACACTCCTGCACGCAGGCGTTACATGATACGCATGCACGCAGTTCTTCGGCAGTAATATAATCGTGTAAAAGTTTTTTACCGTCGTCTTTAAACTCTCCTCCGTTGGTATTGATGTTCTTTCTTACCTCCTCCATACGGTCGCGCGTATCCATCATAATCTTTCTCGGATTGAGTAGTTTGCCGGTCTGATTTGCGGGGCAGGCAGCCGTACACCTTCCGCACTCTGTGCAGGTATAAGCGTCCATGAGGTTCTTCCAGCTGAGGTCGAAGATGTCTCTTGCACCGAAACCCCCGGCAGGAGCTTGTTCTCCCTGCGGCGCCAGCTCGGGTTGGAAAACGTATAATACTTCCTTTTGAACGTTGGGCATGTTATCCATCTCGCCCCAGGGTTGCAAAGGCTTGTAATAAGCGTTAGGGAATGCGAGAATGATATGGAGGTGCTTACTGTAGGGCAGATAGTTAAGGAATGCTAGAATACCGATGATGTGAAGCCACCACGCAGTGCGCTCCAGGGTAATCAGCGAAGATTCAGACCAGCCTGAAAGCGCGGGAGCGATTAATCCGCTAACAATGAAGTTCCCCTGGTCTGTATAATGAGCAGCACCTTGCAGCTGTAAAGCCCTGTCGGAGCTGTTCATCATGATGAAGAGTGTCATCAAAACGATTTCGGTAAACAAAATGGCATTAGCATCAGTACGTGGCCATCCATCTAAGTCGTGCTTTGCAAAACGAGGCAACCTGATGATATTCCTCCGGATGAGGAACACAGCGCAAGACACTGCTACCAGTATTGCCAGTACTTCGAAGAAATTGATGACAAAGTTGTAGAAACCTCCCAATGGTTCAGAGAATAGACGGTGGGTACCGAGGATACCATCGAGAATAATTTCAAGAATTTCTATGTTGATGATAATAAAACCGGCATATACAAGAAAGTGCAGAAATCCTACGAGCGGATTTCTGAACATTTTCTTCTGCCCGAACGCCAGCAGAAATACATTTCTCCACCGTATATTTTTCTGATCGGTAAGGTCGCGGTCTTTCCCAAGGTTGATATTGGCCCTGATTTCCTTCACCTTGCGGGCGAAGAGATAAACAGCCACAACGAAGAGTACTACGAAAAGAACCTGCTGCAGTATAGCCATGATAAAAAAGATTGAATCCAAAGGCAAAGTACCACAAAAAGAGGATTCTGAAAAGAATTGAATTCTAAGTTATTCGAACAGAGGCATTGGATATCCTTAACCGTAAGAGCTACCTGATCAGGGTACTCGTCCCTTTTAATGAGAAAAACTTACCGGTATCCCGGTGTACGTATCTTAATGTCCAGACGTAAGTGCCTGCATCCTGTGGTTCACCTTTATAGGTGCCATTCCATTTTTCATCGTATTTATTGGATGAGAAAACAAGTAATCCTGACCGGTTATATACCCTGAAATCGAGGTCGTCGGCCTTAAAGGCATTTAGTGGATAGAGATAATCATTGATGCCGTCGTTGTTGGGAGTAAAAGCATTGGGTACAGCAATGAAACAACTGTTCAGCACCTTGAGTTTTTTAGTGAGCGTATCAGAGCAGGGACCGTTGGATGCGATCAACTGAATATCATAAAGTGTTTCGATACCCGTCATCGGATATTTCTGTGCCGGTGGGTTGGCATCGGTAGAGATGAAACCGTTATCGAACTTCCAGAGATAACTGATATTCTTTCCAATACTGGTATTTGTAAAAGACACACTGTCCTCAGGACAAATAGTCGGAGCCATTTCAAAGTCTGCTTTCAATTCGTTGTCCAGCATTATTTTTTTAATAACAGAGTCGGTACAGAACCCGTTAGTGACAGTTAGGGTGATTGTTTTCTCTCCGAAAATATTATAGTAGGCAACAGGATTCTGAAGTGTGGATTTTCCAAAGTAATCAAGTTGCCAATCCCAATCTGTAATGCCATTACCACCGGGATGCGTAAACGAAACCGTATCGATATCGCATCCCAGGCTTATAGTGTAACTGAAGTCGGCATTGACCGTATCCTTGATCGAAAACGGCAGGGTATAAACAGGGGGTGTAATCTGTGCGCACATATCTTCGAGCGTCCCTCCATCAGAGCCCATTTGCAGTGCAACTGAATAATTTCCACCTTGAACAATAGGTGCGTTTAACTTAACGATTATCACATTGGTAAGCCCATTACTGCAACTTCCCGCTGCCGAAACGACACTTACATTCCCCGGTCCGCTAACAGAGAAGTCTGATCCGTCGGGTGCAATAGAACTGCATTTTATGGGTTTCTTGAATACAAGTTGCAGTTCGTCGGGCGCACATTGCACAGGTACAAGGCTGTCCATTGGGGTTGGTGTCAGCGGAAGTACCTTAAAAGGTAAATAATCATTTTCAGGAATACCTCTGTCGCAGTTGTCTAGTACAGTATTATTATCAGAACCATTTTTTATAATCAGGCGGTAATCGCCTGCAGGCAGAGGTTTATCAATTGTTACAACGAGAGAGTCAAAATCAAATGAAGCGCTGCAATTAATCCCAACTGCCGATATGATGTTATACCCGGGAATATTCAGTGTAAAGTCGCTTCCGTCAGTGGCCAGAGAAGAACACTTCATTTTCTTGTTAAGCTTCACGTACAATTTCTGGCCGTCACAGTCGGGTGTAATGGTTGATAATTCCGGATCCTTCGGGTCGGTAATTACAGCCGTTCCTCCCGTAAAACTGAGAGAATAACCACTCTGTGTATCCGTAAAGTGGCTTACCAGAAGAATATAGGTATGTCCTTTAATGATTTGAGGCATTGCGGCAAATCTGCTCTCAGATCCGTTATACGGAGATGCACATTGGATGAATGGCACTCCGTTAGCCGTTGCACCTGTTTGACCGGGGTTACCAGCCCAGTTACCTGCGATGATGATATTCTGATTGGTGAATACCTCATCAGGATTTAAACCCGTAATATCATAGAGCTGCCAGTCGTAGTCATCGGCCATATCATTGGGTGTAATGATAAATCCAAGCGTTCCTGATTCAAAGCAGGTAAATCTGTACCAGAAAGGATTTTTGTTGGCGTAGTTAGCGCTGGTAGTATTTGTACATCCGGGTACGTAAAGGCTGTTTGTCGAACAAATCGGAACGTTAGTTTGATTGAACACTGTTGTCCCGCACACAGGGAAAGCAGTAGAAGGAGTCTGTCCCAAAGTAGTGCATGTCTGCGCGTTCAGGGACGGAATCCAAAACAACAATGCTGTAGCAAATACAATAAACCTTCTCTTCATAACAGTCAATTACTAACAAATTTATCGATTCCGTGTTATAGTTCCTACCTGTTGTTTAATAAAGAAATGCAAAAGCGAGGGAAACAGGTAACCTCGAAATGAACCCCGTTCATATAAAATCTATTTTAACGAATACCGTGTATTATCTACCTTTAAACTTCACTTCAATAACCTACTGCCATGAAGAGATTTATCCTTTTATCATTTTTGTCGTTTTCCACTTTCACTTTATTTGCCCAGCAGGGTATAACGGGTTTTTTTAAGAAGAACACCGGCACTCAGCTTCAACGCGAGAAGCAGTTTGATGCTCAGATAAGCACTGAGCGAATTGATGCACATGTTAAACTGATGTCTGCCAAACCACATCATCTCGGTTCTCCCGGAAGCAAAGCGGTTGCAGAATATATCTTAAATGAATTCAAAAGTTATGGATGGGATGCACAAATAGAAACTTTCTACGTGCTGTTCCCGACTCCGAAGAGCAGGGTACTCGAACTTGTTAGTCCGGTAAAATTCAAGGCTTCGCTGACCGAGCCTGCATTCCCTGAAGATCCTACTTCGAATCAGAAAGACCGTTTGCCGACCATGAACGGTTACAGCGGAGATGGTGATGTGACCGCCGAATTAGTGTTTGTAAACTACGGATTACCCGCAGATTATGAAGTGTTGGACAAGATGGGTATAGATGTGAAAGGAAAAATTGTAATCGCAAAGTATGGCAGAGGATGGCGCGGTACAAAACCCAAGGTAGCTGCAGAACATGGCGCCATAGGTTGCATCATTTATAGTGATCCTATTGATGACGGATTTGCAGCAGGAGATGTTTATCCGAAGGGCCCGATGAAGAATGGTTATTCCACCCAGCGGGGTTCTGTAATGGATATGGTGATACATCCGGGAGATCCTCTGACACCGGGAATTGGTGCCGTAAAAGATGCTCAACGGCTCGACATCAAGGATGCTCAGACAATCATGAAGATTCCTGTGATACCGATTGGCTATGCCGATGCAGAACCGTTGTTAAAGTCTTTATCCGGACAGAACGTGCCACGGGAGTGGCAGGGTGGTTTGCCTTTTGCATACCACATGGGACCCGGTGCATCGGTAGTAAGATTGAAGATTGAATCTAACTGGGACATTGTTGAATGCCATAATGTTATTGCAAAGATCCGGGGCTCGGTCTATCCCGATGAGTGGATTATCCGCGGTAACCACCACGATGCATGGGTACATGGAGCAGCTGATCCGTTAAGCGGGATGGCTGCCGAACTGGAAGAAGCAAGAGCTATTGGTGAATTATTGAAAACAGGGTGGAGACCAAAGCGTACACTTGTCTATTGTGCATGGGATGGAGAGGAGCAAGGTCTCTTGGGTTCTACCGAATGGTTAGAAACACATAAAGCGGAACTGCAGCAAAAAGCCATTATCTATATTAATTCCGATAATAACGGACGCGGGTTTCTGTATGCCGGAGGTTCACATGCTCTTGAGCCTTATATGACTGAAATATCCAAGGCAGTAACCGACCCGCAGACCGGAGTCTCTGTATTTGAGCGCTCCAGAGCGGCACAGGCATCCCGCTCGGCAAATCCTCAGCAAAAGTTAAATGCTATTTCCAATAACGAAATGAAATTAGGTGCGCTGGGTTCGGGATCTGATTATTCTGCCTTTATTCAGCATGCAGGTATTTCTGCTTTGAGCCTGGGATTTGGAGGTGAAGACAGGGGAGGAGAGTATCATACTAACTATGATAGTTATTCTATGTTCATCAGATATAAAGATCCGGGATTCCATTATGAGAAGGCATTGGCACAAGTGGCCGGAAGAGCCGTAATGCGGCTGTCTGAAGCCGATATTTTACCTTTCCGTTTCACTAATCTTGTCAGAACTATTGACGGATATAAGGAAGAGTTGAAAGCGCTTTTGGATGGTAAGAGAGCACAGGTGGCTGCAGACAACAAGCTGGTTGCGGTGGATGCATATAATATTGCCAATGACCCCACTAATGGTATAAAAACTACACCGGCAAAACCCGAAGTTCCATATCTCGATTTTTCACCGCTGGATAATGCAATGCAAAAGTTGAAGGCAGCCGCTGATAACCTCAACAAGTCGTACAACGACAGGATGATGAATGAACAGGTTAACAGCGAGTTTAATAAGAGCTTATATCGCGCAGAGCAACAGCTTTTGGGCAACGGTTTACCCATCCGTCCGTGGTACAAGCATGTGATCTATGCTCCGGGGTATTATACCGGTTACGGCGTTAAGACAATGCCTGGTATCCGCGAGGCGATTGAAGAAGACCAGTGGGAGTTGGCTCAGCAACAAATTAATACCAATGCAGCAGTACTCGACAAATTTGCCGGGTATCTGAATGCCATGGTCCAGTAAGCTGCTTTTTATCTGGCTAAGGCAAAACTCAGACCGACACCTGTGTAACCCGGCCTCCCAAATATTGCAGGGGAGACAGTAAACAGCGCATCGGGAATATTTCCGGATTGTTCCAGGTGTTGAGCAGCGTGTTTGTATTGGCTTCCTCGCACGAAGAAAGGAATACTAAGGGCTCCAAATGAGACTCCGGAAATGATAAGTGCGGTACCCCAGCCTCTCTCGAGAAAGTCACCGACGGAAGAGCCGGAATGTTTGCTGGCAACCCCAATCCCGCTGACTACCGAAATTCCACCTACTGCGAGTAGTGCAATTCCTGCAATGTTATTGGGTTTCGATTTTCCCTTTAAGTAAATGACTGCGTTATCTATTTTGCGCTGGCGATCGCTTTGAGTAGCTGCAGTTTCAATATTTTTTTCGAATTCTGCCAGCCGGGCTTTCATTCCATTTTTAGAAGAAGAGAAAAATACCGGAACACTTGCAACCCATGCAGCACTTCCTAATCCTGTGAATACAACGGCAGCACCGGTTCCTCTGTCTGAAGAAGGGTTATCGTTGTTGGTTAATACAGCATTTCCTATAATCGTTGTGGCAGCCCCTCCGCCCAACAGTATCCAGGCAAGTCTTTTTTGCTTTTTGGATTTTTGTAAACCAATGTCTATTTGCTGTTCCAGTTTAGCAATTCTTTCCGGTGTGGCTGTGCTGAAATCAGCTTGTGCAAAAGAGGTTTCTGAACAGGAAAGGGCAATACATACCCATGCAAAAAACAAGGTTATTTTTTTCATCGTTTCGATTATTTGAATGGCAATGTAGTCTTTTTTCTATAGAAGACCAACCACTGTTTGCTCAAACTGCTAACTGATGCTCATTCAAAAAAAGCATAAACAAGATTTACTTTTTTTCTGAAAAGATTCTCTGTTTTGTTTAATTAGCACCAGTCCTTTTTACATTATTTTATATTTTAAGGAAGCATTATTAGACATCGTTCGCAAAACAATTGTCTAAATTGCGAATCCTATTTAATCCGTTTATGATGAAGAGTATTCTCCTGTTTTTTTGTGGATTTTTTTCTTTTCTATTTGCCTGGGCACAACCCAAATTTGAATTCCGTGGTGTATGGATTGCCACTGTTGAAAATATTGACTGGCCTTCGAAAAAGACACTTACTACGGCTGAGCAGAAAGCAGAGTTCATCCGTATTCTCGATATGCATAGGCGTAACGGTATGAATGCTGTTGTAATGCAGATTCGCCCGGTTGCAGATGCGTTCTATCCTTCTCAGTTAGAACCTTGGAGCGAATACTTGACGGGGCAGCAGGGTAAACCACCGGCACCGTATTATGATCCACTCGAGTTCATGATTACCGAAACACACAAAAGAGGAATGGAGTTTCATGCATGGCTGAACCCATACCGGGCAGTTTTTAATCTGACGAAGTCTTCTATTGCTCCGACCCATATCACAAAGAAACACCCTGAATGGTTTTTGAATTATGGAGGTAAGAAATATTTTGATCCGGGGAATAAAGAAGCACAAGACTTCGTGGTGCGTGTAGTACAAGATGTAGTAAAGAGGTATGATGTAGATGCTATTCATTTTGACGATTATTTCTATCCTTACAGAGTACCCAATGTTGAGTTTCCCGATACAAAATCTTTCCAGAAATATGGTAAGGGCATGACCCGTGATGACTGGAGGAGGAGTAATGTCGATTCAATCATCTTAAAACTCAGTACAGTTATTAAACAAGAGAAGCCCTATGTTCAGTTTGGGATCAGTCCGTTTGGAGTTTGGAGAAATAATGACAAAGATCCCTTAGGCAGTAACACTAAAGCAGGGCAGACTAACTATGACGATCTCTATGCAGACATTTTGTTATGGCTTAGAAAGGGCTGGATAGATTATGTCGTACCACAGCTTTACTGGGAGCACGGACATAAGTTGGTGGCTTTTGAAGTGCTGACCGACTGGTGGGCAAAACATTCTTACGGACGAAATATGTATATCGGCCAGGGAGTGTACAGGTCGAAAGAACCCAAATCTTATGCATGGCATAACAAGAAAGAATTACCCAATCAGATCAAAAGGCTGAGAAGTTATTCAGAGATTCAGGGTAGTGTGTACTTCAGCAGTAAGACATTTGAATCAAACCCGAATGGATGGAGCGACACGCTGAGAAATAACTACTATAAATATCCTGCGATACCACCTCCGATGCCATGGATTGATGATAACAGGCCGGCAGCTCCGGAACTTATTATTGCAAGTGCACAGCCGGTTGGTGCTGATAATACCGTGGCCTTATACCTTCGTCAGGATACTGCTGATGATTTCATTAATCGTTATGTGATTTATGATTTCAAAGATGTGAATGATCAGAACATTACAGACCCTAAGAATATTCTCGATATCATCGTTTACGGGAATGACTTTTATACGCTTAATCTAAATAAGATTCCGGCAGGCCAAAAACGGGTTACCATTGCTGCTACCTCACTGACACGCACTAACAATGAAAGCGAAAAGAGTAATTTCCTGGTATTTGAAAGATCAGGTAACCGATGGAGGCAAGTGACTACGGACTGATGTCTTTTTTTAATATCCGATGGGAAATAATTGTTTCGTTTCGAAAAAATGAAACAGGGTTCCGTTTTTGGTATCCCAAATAACATAGTAAGTTTGAATTTCAACTATCCCGGTGGATTATTTCGAACTTTATGAACAAGCAACCCACGTATAAAATAGTAGAGTCGATAAGAAAAAGAGAAACTGTTCATACCCTGACAGATTCTGCAATGGTGGTTCGGGTAGATGGCAGAGATGAGTTGCGTATTGAGTATAAGGATGTGCACAGAGTTTGGCTAAGTTACCGTCCCCGAAGGTTCAGGCAATTTAATTACGAATGTCAGATACTGTTTCGCAGTTTTAAGTTTAATATCAATTCCTCTGGCTATAAGGGAGTAGGGAATTTTGAAGACCAGCGTGCAACCTATACTCCCTTTATACAAGAATTTGTCAGGCGTTTAAAATTGGCCAACCCCGGGGCAAAAGTTTATAAGGGCAGCCCACCGATGCGGTTTTGGGTTAGCCTGTTGATAGTATTGTTTACGATTCTGATTTTAATGGATGTGCTCTATTATTTTCCGTTCTTAGGCGGATTCACATATGCGCTTCATTTTTTGATGTTCTTCTATTTCTTTTACTACAGTATCAGGGTGTTCAGGAATAATTATCCGCACGAGATAAGGGATCCTGAAATGGTCAGGAAAGCGCTGCCTGTGGCCGGAAGTATCAAATAGATTTTTATTCGTCAGCCAGATGTTCCAGAGGTAAACTCATAATCTCCGGTTCGCCCACCCTCATCAAATCCTTGAGTTGAGCGACAGAGGTTGCACTTGCAATAGGAGCAGTTACAGTTTCGTTTTTCATCAACCAGGCCAGGGCAATGGCAGGTATGGGATAGTTCCACTCTTTTGCCAGAATATCCATGCGCTCGATCAGGTGCATTTTTTCGTCTAAATACTTAGATATATTTCTCCCCCGTTCAGAAATAGAAAGGTCTTCCTTGCTTCTGTATTTCCCCGTAAGAAACCCATCTGCCAATGCCTGGTAGGCTACCATACCGACTTTATATTTTTTCACGTGGTTTTGCATTTCATTTTCATAACCTCTTTCACAAAGGTTATACCGCGGCTGGCAGGCAGCATATTGAGGTAAATTCTTGTGTAATGCAACATTTAGAAACTTTCGCAGATGGGTCACGCTTAGATTGCTCGTGCCGAAGTAGCGGATTTTTCCTTCGCGTATGAGTTGATCAAGAGCCTGTAGGATTTCTTCTACCGGAGTAAGGTGATCGTCCTTATGACAGAAATATACGTCAATATAGTCTGTATGCAGTCTTTTTAGTGACATCTCTGCCTGATAAATAATTTGTTCAGCAGAGAGGCCTTTGCCATCGGTCATTTCTGAGCCGGCCTTTGTAAAGATGATCACATCTTCTCTTCTTCCTGACTCTTTTAGCCACTCTCCGAGAATTGTTTCTGATGCTTCGCCCATATTGCCTTCCACCCATCGTGAATAAGAGCTCGCGGTGTCCACACAGTTGAACCCGTTATCTGTAAATGCATAGAGCAGATCGAATGACGTCTTTTTATCTGCAGTCCAGCCAAATACATTGCCCCCCAGGACTAACGGCGACAACATCAAATCAGTTTGTCCCAGCTTTCTTTTAATCATCTTTAATTAAACTCTCTGTACCTCCTGAAAAATTTTGCACAATAATTGTGCTAAACAGGAAAAATACATATATGATGAAGGGAGATGCTAAAGCGAAAAGCCGGGTAGCAATATTGTTGCAACAGTATAAAAAGATACGAAAGCACAGTGAAAAACTCTGTAAGCCGTTGATGACAGAGGATTATGTAGTGCAACCGGTTGAATTCGTCAGCCACTATTCTAATTACGATCCGCAGACGGGTGCTAACAAGAGTTTCCTTGTTTCCGAAAAATCGCAAACAGTATCCATCCAAGGTGAGGAAATTGCTTTTGAAAAGGGGGAGGCCATATTTATGGAGATTTCTCAGAAATATGATATGGAGACAATAAGCAAGCTGGCTGTTGAAAGCGGGTTTGCAGAGTCAGCCGTATTTGCTGACAGCCTCTGCTACTTCGCGGACGTTCTTTGGGAGAAGAAAGATTAATTTAGCCCTGAAGGAATTCTAAAGATGAAAAGTGAAATAAAGACACTGGATTTATCTGAGATTATCGACATCGAAAAGATTATCGATAGGGAAGAGATAAATCAACTGGAGCGACAGAAACATCTTCTTTTTAATCCCCGTCTCTATTTTGATGGTGATGCCGGCAATGTTTTAGAATACTTGTTGATTGCATTGAAAAATACTGTTTCAGATAGCGATTTTATTTTGGATGGGGTTAATAAGTTAGGCAGGGAGATGGGGTTGTTATTTGCTCCCAATCCTGTTGAGGGTAATGTCTGTTTTGCAGAGAACAATGAGGAGATGCGTGATGAGTTTAAACAGGTTTTCACTCCTGCCGATTTACGTGATTTCCTCTACGCAGTTGTCTTTACAAGTTTGTACCAGAACGACGGTGAAAACAGTTTACCCCGAATTCCTTTGCTGACTGACTCTCTGGATTTCTGGCAGTTAGTCAGATTGGGTGGCAATCTCAGATTGGTGCATTTGTTAGAGTGCCCGGCTGTTGAGAAAGAGATAACAATATTTAAAGGGAAAGGTGATGATGAAGTAAAGGAGGTGAAGTATGATGAGGTGGTAATCTCACCACCCCCCTCTCGTCAGGACGAGAGTACCCCTCCACCGGAGGGGAATTTGGTGCCTGCTCATTCCGCACTAGATCAAAAGGCTTCGCGTGCAGGTTCCCCTCCCCTGGAGGGGTCTGGGGTGGTCGGTAAAACTCAACCACCTACAACCAATTCCGGATACGAATCAAAGGCTTCGCGCGCAGGTTCCCCTCCTCTGGAGGGGTCTGGGGTGGTCG
>JAGFIS010000039.1 GCA_024103425.1 Chitinophagaceae bacterium | reverse complement strand
TCTCCGCTTCCGGCAAGGGATACCGTACTGGTCGGAAGGGTTATCGTCTTATCTGCGCCTGCATAGGCTTTTGGCGGCTTGTTAGGTGCAGGATTCACTGTAACCTTTACGGTAGCTGTTCCAGTTGCACCTCTATTATCCGTTACTTTCAGCTGGAAAGTATAGGTTCCTTCTGTCAGGTTCCTTACTTCGGTAGTTGCCGAGTTTGGCGATACTATTGTGTAACTAGTCGGACCTGCAGTCTTTGTCCATTCATAAGCCGTGATGGTACCGTCTTCATCTGTTCCACTACCGTTGAGAGTTACTGTATTTGTTGGCAAAGTAATCGTTTGATTTTGGCCTGCATTAGCTGTAGGAGCTTTATTGGGAGCAGCGTTTACTATTACCTTTACTGTCGCAGTACCGGTAGCGCCTTTATCATCTGTTACTTTCAGTTGGAAGGTATAGGTACCTTCGGTCAGATTCTTTACTTCGGTAGTTGCTGAATTCGGCGAGACAATTGTGTAACCGTTCGGACCTGCTGTTTTGGTCCACTCGTAAGCCGTGATGGTACCGTCTTCGTCCGTACCACTGCCGTTGAGAGTTACTGTATTTATCGGAAGTGTTATAGTTTGATTTTGACCTGCATTAGCCGTCGGGGCTTTGTTTGGTGCAGGGTTCACTGTAACCTTCACTGTTGCAGTACCCGTGGCACCTTTATTGTCTGTTACTTTAAGCTGGAATGTGTAACTTCCCTCAGTCAGGTCTTTTACTTCAGTTGTTGCAGATGTAGGGGATACTATTGTATAACTGTTCGGGCCGCTGATCTTAGTCCACTCGTAACCCACTACCGTTCCGTCGCTATCTGTACCACTTCCGGATAGAGTTACCTTATTCGCAGGTAACGTAATAGTTTGATTAATTCCTGCATTTGCGATTGGTGGAATATTCTCTTCGTCGTTTTTTTTTAAATATTCTCTCGCAAACCATTCATAGATCGTCTGATTAATTCCATCTATATTGAAGATTCCAGGCTGCTTTCCGGGTCCCCCGTAAAATTCACTCCAGCAGCAGTGTCCGCCACCTCCAAAATTAGTCAAGATATAAACAGCACTATTAGCTTTATATTTATTTAGAAACCCTGTTACCCAGGTTCCTCCCCTTAAATCATTTTTCTGTTCAAAGCAAATCACTCTGTTTCCTTGATCTAGCCATAATGACCATTTTGGCATCTGCTCCGCCTCTGTTGCATTAAGACCTACTCCTTCTACGGTAACTATTGATTTTACTTCATCGGGATATTCCGTAGTATAAGCATGAGTTGAATGCCCTCCCATACTCAATCCTGTCATATACACTTCCCCAATCCTATATTGCTGCCTTATCTTCACCATTTTATCGTGTATTTCTTTACCTGTAGGCCAAGTTCCCGGTGGTTGAAGGCTAATTATGATAAACTGAACTCCAAACGCATTGCCATTCCACCCTCCACGTATATAAGCTCCCGGCCCATTTTGAATTACAGAAGACGCGTTTGTACCAACTTCTCCAATTCCAGGCATAAATAGAATTGCAGGATAGTTTTTGTTAGATTGACTATAATCCTCTGGCAAGTAGATATAACAATTCCATCCATCTACCTGAATCAATTGATGTTGAGCAACCAAATAATTGGAACTCAGTAAAAACGTAAGAATTACGAACAGGTTTCTTAAATAGGGACGATTTAAAAGTCGCCCAAACAGTAATAGGTTTTTCATATTGGCTATTGTCGTCCTAAAACTTCTAACACAGACAAAAAAACTAATCTCTAAACGGTACTTTTCAAATACGGCTCTTCGATATTAACGTATACAATTACCATATATTTTAATATTCTTCTTTTGAGCAAAAGAAACCCTTTATTATCAGTTCTTATAAACTATTTATCCACATTAATAATTACAAGAAAATATTCATCCTGAACTTGTATCACCCTTTAAATCCAAGAATTAAAACTTAAAAAATCGTCCATTCAATAAACTACAGTGGCAATAAAAAGCCCGATATTAAGTCAACATATCATACTTCTCATCTTAACGAATTAAAACGTTATTAGAAACCGGTTTCTGTTCTTCAGTTCTTGACCATCTGATTTTATTTTCATCTAATTTGAAAATCCATTCGAGACTAAGTCTCCTAGCGACTTTATATAGTAAAACCGGCAGAAATAATCCTGCAATCAAAACTAAAATAAATAATACAGGTACATTAGTTAAGTTAAACACTTTAATAAGAAAAACTCTTGTTCCTGACGCAAAGGCAACATGGGCAACATAAATGTATAAAGAATAGGATCCTAAACTTTTGAGCCATTGTGGTGCTTCAAATTTTTGAAATTGAAAGGATAGTGCTATGATAAAAGAACAACCTATTAATACTATAATCAAGAAAAGAGTTGGCATAAAATACTCTACATAACGATATCCTCCAACCTCAGGATGATGATAATTTAAGTAAAGAAAAATCAGCTGTGCTACAAAAAAGGGCACAGCTAACCAGAGAACAAGTTTATAAGACTGGAGAAATTCTAAATTTTTTGTATCCCTCATAAATTTAGATATCCCGTCGCCAATTACAATAAAAATGTAATAAGAAAATATGTCTAATAAAAAGCCTAAGTTGATTGAATATCTGTGGAGTAAAGATGCACCGTAAAAGAAAATTAAGCCTAAAATTACCTGATGCCTAAACTTGATTTTTACAATGTACTTCATCAATGCATAGAGTACACTCACACCAAAAAGTGCATTTAAATACCAAAATTGGCCTGTTTGCCTTGGATTATATAACAATGTCAAGAAATCAGAATAAGCCCAATCTTTGTTGGTGTAATCACTAAAAAAAACTTGAATGGCTATCTGTAGTCCTCCCCAAACTAAATATGGATACAGAATGGTATATCCTTTATTAAGTGTATATCTTTTAAATCCTCTCTTTGTATAACTAGACGCAAGGAATATCCCGGAAACGATAAAAAATAAAGGCATCCGAAAGCTGAAGAACATGGTGTTCAAATGAAACAAAAACATGTAACCATAAGTGTCTAAGGCCGCAGTATTATTAAGTCCATCAAAAACGTGCCTGTAAACAACAAGAATGATTGCAATTCCCCTGGCAAAATCAACCCATGACTGTCTTTTTTTGACTTGTTCATTCACTCTTGAATCTTTTAATTTTTTCTATAAAAAGGTTGATCTTCTTATCTCACCTGATTAAATTAAAGCACTTTTGACCGGCTTGAAAAATTCTCCTGGGTTATATATACTCTTCTTTTTACTAGTAAAAATTTTTCTTTCTATTTTAATTAGAAAACAAAAATAAAGCTATGTGGAAACCATATCTATGTAATTTCCACATAGCTTGTTAAGATCTAACGTTTCTATTGTCTTTTTATGATAAGCATACTTCTTGACTCACTATTTACTGTAAGTTTCAATACATAGTTACCGGGGGCCAAAGCCTTGTCTAATGTTAACTTCAACAAATTATTCCCCACATACCCATCAAATATCTTTCTCTGAGTCAATTTGCCACTTATATCGTAAAGTTCAATAATTCCTCCCTTTACATCAACCGGCAATTGTATCTTAACCATTAGGTTAGAAACTACTGGATTAGGATATGCATTCAGCGAAATCTCTTTGCCTAACACTCGTAATTCATTCTTCTCATCCCTGCTAAGCAAGTCTGCGGCAGACTGGTTACTACTTGTTTCATTCCCTGATCTAAAATTATTTTGTGGGAAATAATCATCTGTTGGAGTATCATAACTTTCTAGTGTGAAAGCATTTGTTATAGTTAATGCTGACCCGGCATCTGGAGTTATACTTACATGAATTTCACCATCTTTATCAGGAACTATATTATCGAAATATATTAGTTTCCTTGTATTAAGAGCTGAGTTAACTTTTTTTATCTTACCATTAATACTAATTTTTGCAACGTATGGTTGATCACTGAACATCGTACTATTCATTATACCTATTCGATACCTCTTGTTGAAATTTAAGTTTGTATACTTAATGGAAGAAGTTTGCCCTGCCCCCGTCCAAACAGTTGATTTCATTACATTATCCGGGAAAACTCCCGGAGTCATCCCATACCAATAAACACCATTAAAACCCTCCGTAATAACAAAATCATACCCCGTCTCAACTATTTCTGTATTAATGAGGTTTTGGACCGTAACACCCGCTGCAGAAGTTAGATTATCCATATTATTCCAAGGGATTCCCTGATGGGTATCTTCCAACGCATTTGTATTCATACTAAACAACACCAGATTCTTTGCCAACCCAAACCTTACTGTACGTGAATATTCACTATTGGTCGCAGGACTCGTCGTTTTTCTGGCTCTTACTTTGTAGTAATATACAGTCCCAGGTACTAACGAAGTAGTATTGTCTTCGTAGCTTGTAACGTTTGCAGCTGTAGTTTTAATCAATGTATAGGGTCCATTAAGCCCAGTAGATCTGTAAACTTGGAATCCATTTTCATTATTACTCCTGTCCGTCCATGTAAGCAGAACGGATTTATTTGAGAGCGTTGGCTGAGCTACCAAATCTGCCGGGCTGTTAACCACTGTGGTTCCCGAAGTATATTCTTCAAGTATGATAGCATTCAAGAAAAATTGTGGAGTTGCCCCTTTCTTACTTATAGTAACCTGGATTTTACCGGAGCTAGGTGTCAACTCGTTTAACTGTACCTTACGGCTCGTGTTATAAGAACCATTAATATATACTGTTTTTCCCCCGGAAGTAAAACTTGCAGAATCTAATTCCCCATGATTCCTGCTGCTGAAGAATGCCACATTATACTTCTTATCAGAAGCCAATCCATTAAACTCCATAACATAATCCCCGGTCCCGGTTAAATACAATGCCGAACTCATTATATTGTCAGGTAAAATACCCTGCCCCGCATCAACCATTCCCTCCAAAGAGCCTCCGCTAAGCCCAGTATTAAACTTAAAGGAGAAGCCGGTGTTAATATTCCTATCATCTATTAAATTAACAATAGGTGCAGTATTTCCCGGTGCCTCAAGATAGTTATTCCAAGGCCCCGGTTCCGGTGTAGCTTCTACAGGACCGATGTTAATATAAACAGATCTGATATTACTATTGGAAATAGCAGCCAGAAAAGATTTGCTTATGGATGCTCCTGCAGGATCTGTTACACTCACTGTGATATCTTTATAAATTCCCTCATCTCCAGCCTGAGGAGCAATCGTCAATGTAGCTGTACCATTCCCTGTATTTTGTATAGTAACAAACGAAGGACGATTAACAATTTCAAACGTAAGTGTTTCGCCTGCATCATCGGTTGCCTCCAGATTAATTGTATTAGTCTGGCCGGAGTTTAAATACACATCTGCTATTTCCTCTAATTCAGGTATCCTGTTTTCTATAGAAACGGTAGCAATATCCGACATATCTGAGTTACCGTTGCTGTTTCTCGCATAAACCTTATAGTAATAGGTCTTGTTGCCGGTTGTATTCACATCTACAAAAGATGTCTCGTTGGCATTATGAAGTCCACCTTCAACTTCAACATACCCATTTGTTTCACTTTCTGATCTTAAAACCACATAGCCATTTTCATTATATGCATTATCTTCCCAATCCAGTTGGACACTCCTGTCAGCGAGTAAGGTGGCAGTAAGATTTGTAGGAGCCTTTGGCAACTTACCATCGTCATACACCTTCTCCAGGTACATTGCATTGAGATATCCTATTGAAGTACCTGCAGCCTTTGACATTTCTACCATAATCTCACCTGAACCGTCTGCTGTTACACTCTTAAATAAAGCAGTATTACTAGTGTTATTCAGCACCTCCAGTGTTTTTGTTTGCCCTCCAACTGTAAATACAGTTGCACCATTGTTCACAGCAGATGCAGAGAATAGACAAAGATTATATTGCTTGCCTGCCTCTAAGCCCGAGAACGTAAGGTTGATTTGATCCGGTATTCCTGCAGTCCCAAAGTAGAAATTATCTCTAATTACCTCATCCGGAAATACTCCTGATTGGTTACCGGTACCACCTCCCGACGAAGTGGTATTCCACTGATTTGTATTAAAGGTCAGGTTAATTCCCGTTGTCATACCGTCTTCATCAACTAATGATGTTGTACTTGTGCCGGTAACATTATTCCACGGGAATCCCGGTTCCGGAGGGGTGCCACTATCAAGTATATTAACAAACACCTTCTGAGTAGGAGGAGTAGCCTTATTTACCACAAGGGTAGCCTGAGAAGAATCGAATCCTCCATGTCCATCCCATACTATAACCCAGAAGTTATATGTACCGGCATCTCCAAAGTCAGGATTAGCAACGATATAAAACCCATCGGTCACTCTTCCTTCAACAAACGAAGGCTCTCCTCTTAAACCGAATTTCAAATAAGTTCCCCTGTCTGGGTCAAATCCCGACAATTTAGTGAGCAACGTACCCCCCTCGTTTACATTCATACTTGGAACGCGGCTTAAAGTAGGCGGCCTGTTATAGCTAACCAGTCCGGAGAATGTATATGTACCCACTCCTCCATAATTATCTGAAGCAGTCACTTCAATCTCAAAAGGCTGGTTAACATTAGCAATACTTGTATTAAATACCAGGTTACCTGTTCCATTCCCTCCCGGGGTAAATGTTGCAAACGAAGGCAATCCTGCAAGGCTGATTGTTAATTCATCCCCATCTAAATCCGATGCTGCTATAGGAATTATCGTAGTTCCCTGAGTATATACAGACAGGAAATTATCACGAACGACAGGAGTCACTTCAGGATTGGAGTTCAAAGTTTCTCCTGAAGCCACTTGCGAGAACTCAGAAACCCCAACCTCTCCGATTGCTCTCACCTTATAATACACTGCCTGGTGAGGGAAGAGGCCGTCATCAACAATACTAACTTCGTCATCTGATGTATTAAGGCTTCTCCATAGCTTGAAATCATTTGCAACATTTACCGAACGATAAATCTCATATCCAATCTGGTTTGAATAATCGGTAAATGAAAGCTCAACCTCCTGATTAGATAATGCCTGAAGAGATACATCTCCAGGAACATCAGGTATTGGCGGAGCTGCAGGGGTTGTTACCCCCACAGGATTACCGTTGAACCCGGATGCACCGTTATTATTTACAGCCTGAACTTTATATTCATATGCTGCACCCCCATTTACACCTTCATCAAGATAAGAAGTAATATTTGCCTCAAGTAAAGCAACCATCTCAAACTCTCCTGCCTGGGATTCCTTGCGATAGACTTCAAAGCCGGTTTCATTATTGCTGTTATCAGTCCATCCAAGTGTTACTTTATTATATGCATTAGCTACTGCTGAAAGATTAGTAGGCTTTGCAGGTACAGCTGAGCTGCCCTCTTCCTGATCTCTAAAGTACTGATCAGGAATTAACTGCTTAGCACCATTTCCAATTTTCCAATACACTTTAAAGTCCTGTCCACCTGCTTGCTGGAAATATGTAAAAGCAATTTTATGATAACCAACACTATAATTACTTGAGGTGTAATTACTTTTTTCTGTCATTGCGTGAACACCGTCATTATTTATAAACTTAGCTCCACCCGATGAATACCAATTATCAAGATACATAGCACTTCCATCATCGGACTCTATATAGAAAGTGTATTTAGCCTTTGTTGGTATATATATATACCCCTCCCACAACATTGCATAGTTCTCTGTCCTTTCACTTACGGAAATATCCACGTTTGCACTCACGCCTCTCTTAACAGGGGTAAGCGTCGAGAAATCGGGTAAATTACTCCATGTTCCTTCGTAAACCTTATAATTTAATCCGTTATTCCTAGTGAATGCGGCTACCTGTGCACTGGGAGCTGACACATTATCGGCAACGTCCCTGGCTCTAACATAAAAAGAATAATTTGTAAATTCCGTAAGATCATTAACCACAAAGTTTGTACTTGTAACGGTATAAGTCTTTACACCGTTTACGTAAATATCGTAATTCTTAACTCCGGACACATCGCTGGAAGGAGTCCAGGATAATTCCACACTTGTACGAGTTACCATACCGACTTCCAGATTCTGTGGAATTGTCGGAGGAGTTTTGTCGGAAAATGTCGCAGCACTTGCCTCGTTACTCAGTGGCGCTGCTGCATTGTCATTAACAGCCCGAACAACATAATAGTACTCTACTCCTGACGAAAGGCCATTATCAGTATAACTTAAAACATCTGCGCCAACTTGTCCGATAAATTTATAATCAGATCCGGATTTTGTAGACCTATAAATTTCAAAAGCTGTTTCGTTATATTGTGGAGCCGGATTCTGGTCCCAGTTCAGACTGATTGAAGTAGTACCATTTACCACGGCAGTAAGATCTAATGCTTTATCCGGACCATTCTGACCGTTGGCATTAATTACTTTGAAAGGATCAGAAGTAATACCTTCTGCACCGCAACTTCCATTTTGTGTAACCTTAACAGTATATTCTCCCGCAGGAGCATTGTACTTATACTGGGTTCCAACTTGTGCATTATCGCTTGTACGCCTCCAATCGAAAGTATTGAACTGTGCTGTAAGTATTAGAGGCACAGTCGTATTTCCATCAGGGGATGGAACAACCCGACTGTGACCGTTTTCCACTGTAATTACCGGCAATGCACTGCCATTCTTTAACTTTATTTCAATAGGCCTTGGTGACCATTCTGACCAATCCGAAGTGGCTGTTCTTTTAAACCTTCCTCTATAGGTTCCGACTTCTGTCACAACCAAAGATTCATTGGTAGCAGAGGTTATTGTCACACCGTCTTTTTGCCATTGATATTGATAAAATCCCGGTTGCAATTCAAGACTCACATTTATATCTTCTCCTGCACAAAACTCTGTTTTGCCATACCTCACTAACGGCTGCGCCTTGTGGACACTACTTAGAAAATCAAAATAATCAGGCTCAGCCCAAAGTGCATTCCAAGTGTTATGTGCCAAGTCTGGATAAAAAAGATGCTTTAAGTTGCCCCCCGCATCATTGTAAGCATCCACCATTATATTAATAACATAGGGGGATGGACTTTTATCTTTACCACCATTTGACAGCCAAACAGGCACTGTTATAACATCAGGTAACCAACTTGCTATATTATTATAATCATAAGCCGAAGAAATCACTACATTAGCTGCCCATACTTTGGGACTATTTCTCAGGTAATCCCATGCAGCAAAACCACCTGATGAAAGACCGGAGATAATTACTCGATCTACATCCGCTTTTACCTCTTCCGCCAGTTTCTGTATTAACTCAACTACACGCTCCCTATAGCCCATGAGCCAGCCATCATAAGTAGTTTGTGTTGCTTGAGGATAAATAACAAATCCATCAAACTTGCCTTGATCAACCGCCTGTGCGTGAAGTTGTGCCCCCCATAACAAAGACTTCTCATTGTCCCAAATGGGGCCGGGCTCACCTTTTCCATGGAGAAAAATATATACAGGATACTTTTTTCCATCATTTACTCCATGTTGGTAAGTCTTAGGAAATTTTAAACGAAATGCCATTCCTTTATAGATATAAGACTTATACCCATAACTATAGGGATTCCAACCCAACACATTGGAGTGTCCCCATTTTTTAATCTTGGACCAGTCACTCCCCTGCGGAGGATCGTTAGGGTGATTACTACTGGTATATACAACATCCGGATCTGACGGATCTAATTCGGTAGTCTGGGCAGATAAGTTTAAAATTCCCACAAAAAAAGACAGGATAAATACGTAAAAAATCCTTTTCATTGTTTAATCTGTTAAAGAGTTGAGCGGCTCCGTTAGTTTCTTCAAAGAAGAAATCACGACAGGAAACTGGAAATTTTTACGGAAATTCTAGGTAGGAATATTAGGATAGAATCGACTCTACAGAATACTGGAATTACAGGCGGTAAAAATAGTACTAAATTTTAAAAATACAAATACCAGAGCACATTATTTAATAACAATCTTGAATATTCTATCACCTTCTTTCAACCAGGCATATTTCTTTTTAGCCTTTGGTATTTCCTATTAAAAAAGAACTATAAACTCTTGTTATGCTATATTTATATCATATATAACACTATTATAATCTAATGCTTCACAATCACTGCAAAGCGATCTTTTAATTTTAAAAACTTCTTTTCAAAATAATTATAGCTTAACGTGCCCATAAAAATAGTTACCATCAAAGCAATTATTGACAATAATATTAAAAAAGCCTGGTTTTGCATAAATGTAGTAGTCCTATCAACAATATTTCGCAAGAAATATATAATTATCATATGTATACAATAAAATCCGTATGTATAGATACCCCATTTACTAATGCGTTTTAAAGACTCAAATTTTCCAATAGAATTTTTTGAAAAATTTTGTTCTAGTATAATTGCTCCAAAAAGAATTGAATAAATAATCCTTTCAAACACTACAAATTGTCCCGCAAAAATGTCTTTTCTAAAGAGTGCAAATACAATTGTAATCATATAAACTAAAACAATATATAATCGAGGTAAATTCTCAATCTTATTCTTAAATTTTCTACTAAAAATAGAATAATAAGCAGCTAAACCACCAACAGCCATGTCTCCTATGACAGATAGCGTATGATAGAGTAGAACTCGCTCATCGTAAACATGAAAAGATCTAAAAATGAGGGTTGCAGTAACTATGGTAAATAATACCCAAGGCAAACGGCGTAAAGGCGTTAAACTTAGAATTATTGGCCAGCATAAATAAAATTGTTCCTCAACTGCAACAGACCATAACACTAAAACTAGCGGACTCCCACCGTTTTCCATAAAGTCGAAATTATTGAGAAAAACAAAATAGGTCCATGGATTAGCAATAGGCCATATTTCAATCCCCAACATTTTTTGAATTGTAGGATAAACTACAATTCCAAATAATACTATTAAATAAAATAATGGCCAAATTCGTAAAATTCTCCTGACATAGAAATTAGGTACATTAATCCTGCCTACCATTGTCTTCTCCTTGATAAGTAAATAAGTAATGAGAAAACCACTTAATACAAAGAAAAAATTAACTCCTAGCTCCCCATTTTGAAAAAGGAAACGAAATATTGGACGGGTTATTCCATTCACCTTACCGGTCTCAAAATAAATATACCACACATGAAACAAAAAAACCATCAGGAAGCAGAAGAACCTCAATCCATCCAGGTTAGGAAAGAAGATTCTTTCCTTCTGATGCTTGGGAGGGTCAACATGCTGATCAGCAGGTGGAGTACTCGAGTTTTGGTGGTCTGGCATAAGCTTTAATTGAGTAGTACTTTATGATGATAGCCGGAAACTCTCTTTTCAGTTATATACATATCCAATTTCCCTATGACAGAAACCAATTTCTCCATCATCATATTATCTCAAACGCTCAATTGCGCAAATTAAGTATGAATTTTAAATCGGCTGATTAAAAAGTCTTCGCCCATGTACTTATTGTACACAAGAACAATTACCTCCAACACTATAAGGAGAAAAATTTTGCTTTAAGCCGGAAATCAATCTTCTATCACGCCACCGCCTTATTCACCAACTCAGCAGCTTCACTCAAAAGGATAGCAGATTCCACTTTCAGCCCGCTTTCGTCTATCAGCTTTTTGGCAATCTCAGCATTAGTGCCCTGCAGCCTTACAATAATAGGAATATCTATATTGCCGATACTCTTATAAGCATCGATTACTCCCTGGGCAACCCGGTCACAGCGCACAATACCTCCAAAAATGTTAATCAGGATGGCTTTTACCTTCGGGTCCTTCATGATAATACGAAAACCGGCTTCTACTGTTTGAGCATTAGCGGTACCACCTACATCGAGGAAATTTGCAGGATCTCCACCACTCAGCTTAATCATATCCATGGTAGCCATTGCCAGCCCGGCGCCGTTTACCATACACCCTACGTTACCATCCAGCTTCACAAAATTCAGGTGGTAATTACCCGCCTCAACCTCAGTCGGGTCTTCTTCACTGAGATCTCTCATTGCGAGAATCTCCGGATGGCGAATCAGGGCATTGTCGTCAATATTCATTTTACAGTCCACAGCAACGATCTTATCATCGCTGGTTTTGAACATCGGGTTAATCTCCAGCATGCTGCAATCCAGTTCCACAAAGGCTTTGTAGAGATTGGCCACAAATTTCACACAGTTCTTGAAAGCAGTACCTTTCAATCCCAGATTAAAGGCAATCTTTCTGGCCTGGAAAGCTTCCAGACCACCGCCGGGGTGTACCCATTCTTTAAATATTTTCTCAGGGGTGTCATGTGCAACGTCTTCAATATTCATCCCTCCCTCAGTACTGTACATTATTACATTTCGACCTTTTGCGCGATCTACCAGGATTGACAGATAGTATTCCTTGATAGGCTCCGGCCCGTCATAATACATATCCTGTCCAACAAAAACTTTATTTACTACTTTTCCGTGCGGACCTGTCTGTACTGTTACCAATGTATTTCCCAGAATAGCTTGTGCTATCCTCTTCACATCTTCAGAGTTTTTGGCTACCTCTACTCCCCTTTGTTCAGTTCCCTGAATTTTTCCTTTTCCACGGCCACCCGCATGAATCTGGGCTTTTACAACTGCAAACTTGCTTCCGTATTCAGCATTTACGAATCTATATGCTTCTTCAGCTTCAGTAACGGTGCTGCATGCGATACCGTTCTGGACGGGAACATTGTATTTCTTAAGTAATTCTTTTGCCTGGTATTCATGTAAGTTCATAAGTAAATAAATTTTCGCGAAGTTAAAGTCTAATGAGCGATTTGAAAAATGACAATATCCACTAACTTGTTTATTTTTCAGATTCAAATCCGATATATGCGCTTTTGGTGGTCTTATATCATCCTGATCTTCCTGTTCTTCGGTAGTTCGTGCACTGCACCGCGAATTACTTTTAAGTCTCCTATTACGTCACGAACAACGGGAGATGACTTCTACGAAAGTGTACTTGGAAAATCAAGAGAAGAGAGAGAAAATATTGCTAAAGATCTGATCCTCTCGGGAAATGTACCTGACTTTCTGACAAAATTTACCGTCCTCAAAATAGATACAACCCTTAACGGCAAACACTACAAAGTGAAATTGTTTGTAACATCCGACTATCTCTCTGTTGGTACCAACTCCAATTTTGCACGTATCCCTTTAACACCAAAAACAGCACAACAGATTGCTGATTCCTTTCATTGCTTCTTACCCACAAAAACAATTGTGGATTATATATACCAACAGGCCAGGGTAAAACTTGCCCCCGTACCCATGTATGCTTTTCGCGATAGCTCAGTCACTATGTACCATCATCATCTGATTATCGAAGGGCAACGAAAACTAAAAAAAGGATTGATCGCGGGTATCAAGAAGGATGTTGTTATTACCTCTCAATTAAAAGAGCGCCCCGATAAAGTCGCCATTTACGGGTGGCACAAACTAGACGGAAAGCCCATCCAGCCGATATTCACCGGACATATCTGGTGGTATGTAGACTACAGCCATGGCATCCGGTTAATTTATGAGTACATTACCGTTAACGGAAAAAGAGTTCACTACAGAGATATCCTGAAAGATCCTGTATTGAAACATTTGATTACAGATGAATCTATTATAGAATTTTTTAGGTACTCTTATTGATAGAGTAAAAGTTGAAATAAGAAAATTCAAGTAAGTTTGCAACTGTAACATTTTTAAAAAATTAATTCATGTCCGTAAACAAAATCGAAAAAATCCTCGGCGAAAAAGCCGAATCTTTATTGAATCATAAATGTAAAGTAGATAAATCATTACTGACTCTTCCATCGCCTGATTATATCGATAATATATTCACACAAACTGATCGCAATAACCGTGTGGTAGGAAGTATGCACCAACTCTTTAACCATGGCCGCCTCGCCGGGACCGGCTACTGCAGCATCTTCCCTGTAGACCAGGGGATTGAGCATAGTGCAGGGGCTTCTTTTGCCATCAATCCTATGTACTATGATCCGGAAAACATTGTGAAACTGGCTATTGAAGCAGGATGTAATGGTGTTGCCTCTACTTTTGGAGTGCTTGGAAGCCTTGCAAGAAAATATGCACACAAGATTCCTTTTATTGTGAAGTTGAACCATAACGAACTACTCACCTATCCCAACAAATTCGACCAGGTGATGTTCGGCAAAGTCAAAACCGCCTATGATATGGGAGCAGTTGGTGTTGGCGCTACCATTTATTGGGGTAGCGAGGAGAGCACCAGACAATTACAGGAAGTAGCTGAAGCATTCGCCTACGCACACGAACTGGGAATGCTCACAATCCTGTGGTGCTATTTGAGAAACAGTGCATTCAAGAAAGATGGTGTTGACTATCATACTGCTGCTGATCTCACAGGTCAGGCCAATCATCTGGGAGTCACTCTTGAGGCAGATATAATTAAGCAAAAGCTGCCCACTAACAATGGTGGTTACACTGCAATTAATTTCGGTAAGACATCTCCGTTAGTTTACTCTGAACTGACATCTGATCACCCTATTGATCTCTGTCGTTACCAGGTTTTGTGTACTTATAGCGGAAAGATAGGCCTGATCAACTCGGGTGGAGCCAGCGCAGGAGACAAGGACTTTGCAGAAGCCATTGAAACTGCGGTTATCAATAAAAGAGCTGGTGGAACCGGATTGATTCTGGGAAGAAAAGCCTTCCAAAGACCTTTCGCAGAAGGAGTAAAACTTCTGAATGCGACTCAGGATGTTTATCTCGATAAATCCATCACCATTGCCTAAATTTGGCATGAGTGAATACTATTTAAAAACCAATAATTCTGTATGAGACAGGACGAAGATCTCGACCAAAGTCTGACCGGCGAAACAAACGGAGAAGAAGGGAAAAAGTGGTGGTTCAGGCGGGTCAAAAAAAATATCACCACTTCGACCAAAGAAAAGAAGGAAACTCCTGATGGTCTTTGGACTAAATGTCCGCAGTGTAAATATACCTGTACAATAGTAGAGTTGGAGGAGAATTTATTTGTCTGCCCAAAATGCGGATATCACCACAGAATCGGCAGCAAAGAATACTTTGAAATTCTTTTCGACGGCAAATCTTATACAGAATTATTTCCCAACATACTTTCGAAAGACTTCCTTGGGTTTGTCGATCTTAAGCCATATTCGCAAAGACTTGAAGAGGCCTATTCAAAGACACACATTCACGACTCCATAACGGTAGCCCACGGTAAAATATCGGAAAAGGATCTGGTGATAGCGTGTATGGATTTTGAATTCATCGGTGGCAGCCTGGGCAGTGTGATGGGCGAAAAAATATTAAGAGCTACCGAATACTGCATTGAACACAGAATACCGTTCATGATTATCAACAAGAGTGGTGGTGCGAGAATGATGGAAAGCGCATTTTCTCTAATGCAACTGGCAAAGACTTCCGGTGGGCTCATTAGAATGTCAGAAGCTAAAATTCCCTACTTCTCCCTCTGTACCGACCCAACATTCGGTGGTACAACGGCTTCTTTTGCCATGCTTGGAGATATTATTATGGCCGAACCCGGTGCCCTGATAGGCTTTGCAGGTCCAAGAGTAATTAAAGAAACCATCAAGAAAGATCTGCCTCCGGGCTTCCAAAGAAGTGAATTTTTATTGGAACATGGGTTTCTGGATCTAATAGTAAACAGAAAGGAACTCAAGGAAAGGCTGACGCAACTACTCACCCTCTTCGGGTATTGACCTCGCTTTCATAATGGAAATCAGTAACCGCAAAGCGTATTTCGAGTTCAGTATTCTGCAAAAGTATACTGCCGGAATCGTGCTTACAGGTACTGAAATCAAATCCGTTCGGGAAGGAAAAGCTTCGTTCAACGACAGCTATTGCCTTTTCTTTAAAGGAGAACTTTTTTTAAGAAACCTTCATATTGCAGAGTACGGTTTCGGTGGGGTTTACAATCATGAACCGACCAGAGAACGAAAACTATTGCTTCGTAAGCCAGAACTCAGAAAGCTACAAGCCAAAATCAAAGAGAAAGGCTACACGATCGTTCCGCTAAGGCTCTTCATAAGCGAAAAAGGATTTGCCAAAGTCGAGATTGGATTGGGCAAAGGGAAGAAATCGTTCGACAAGCGCGAAACAATCAAAGCTCGAGAAACAGAACGAGAAATCAGAAGAAAATACGGTGTCTAAATTCTTCTAACAACTTAAAATCCGGAAATAACAGGAATCGGAGATTATTTAATCTCTACCTCAAAAATCTTCTGATCGCCGAGATACCCCTCCAGCTCATCGCCAACCACACATTCACCAACGCCTGCAGGTGTACCTGTGAAGAGAAGGTCGCCTATATTAAGTGAGAAATAGTTGGATAAGTGAGAGACTAAATTGTCGATTTGGAAGATCATGTCTCCAACCTTAGCTTTCTGAACCTGCTCTCCGTTCTTCTTCAGAGAGAACTCAAGTTTTTTTAAATCCTCTCCGGGTTTAACTTCCGTGAACGGGCCCACTACAGCAGAATTATCAAAAGCCTTGGCTCTCTCCCATGGAAGGCCTTTTTCCTTCAGACGGTTCTGGATATCCCTTGCTGTGAAATCTATCCCGATGGAATAAGCATTATAATAGTTGGGAGCGTGTTTCGGCTGGATGTATTTTCCGTTCTTACTAATGCGCAATACAAACTCACATTCATAATGGAGTTCGTTTGTAAACTCAGGATAATAAAACGGACTATGCGCCTGTAAAAGCGCACTTTTGGGCTTCATAAATATTACCGGTTCCTCCGGTACCTCATTGCCTAATTCTTCTGCATGTTCTGCATAATTTCGGCCAATACAAAATATCTTCATGTTTAAAGCAGATTAAATTCGGCTTCTCAATGGATTTTGCGAAAATATAAAAAAGGTTTTGAATTTCAGAAGGTTCATTTTTTATCTTTCTTATTCGAAACATTCATCGCTCTCTCTATCCCCAAAACCGACCAGTTTTTAATCACCTCAATACTCTCTTTTATTTTCTTATCGATAACCGGCACTTCGTCCTGATCCCAATGGCTCAATACAAACGACACCTGAGCCCCCCTGGAAAAGTCGTGACCGATTCCAAACCGTAACCTGGGATACCGTTCTGTTCCTAAGGCAGCAGAAATATCCTTCAACCCATTATGTCCTCCATCACTCCCCTTTCCTCTTAACCTTAAGGCTCCCAATGGCAAAGCCAGATCATCAACAATTATCAGCAGGTTCTCTACAGGCACCTTTTCTTTATCCAGCCAATACCTGACTGCCCGGCCGCTCAGATTCATAAAAGTAGTGGGCTTCAGGCATATAAACTTTCTTCCCTTCCAATCCACCTCACCACGCAAGGCGAGTCTCTCAACAGTAAAACTACCCTCATTTTCCTTAACAAAGGTATCGACAACATCGAAGCCAATATTGTGGCGTGTTTGTGCATAATCCGGTCCCGGATTACCAAGCCCTACTATCAAATACTTTTTCATGATGCCTCAGGATTGGGATTTGCCTGAAACTTTCTTACTTCAAAGTTTTCCTGAGCCGGCCAATCACCCCGCGCCTCAATTACTCCGGCATTGATAAGTTCACGTAATCTCCAGAGAATAAACCGGGGATTTACATATTGGTTACTCTTACCCTTTAAACTTGCAGTAAGACGGGATGCCTTTTGAAAATCGTTCTGCAGAAGATTGAGGATTTCTTTGTCAAAGTAATTCTCATCCTTTGAAAGCAGTCTTTTATGACTTTCAAGTACTCTTAACGGCTTATTCTGTGCAACTAACTTCTTCCATTCATCAGGATCTGTCTCAAAGGTAGAAAGCGAGACTTCCGTCGCCAGCTTTCTTGCTTTCAGAAATTCTCTGGCGGGAATCTCACTTAAAAAAGAAGGATAAAAAATCATTCCCTTTTCATTAATAAATGGCAAGTTATTCAGCCAGATTGTATATAACCGGCCTTTACAGTCGGAGAGTGCTGTTACTAAATAATAATACCCGCAGACATCCCTGCTGTTCGGGGCTATCCACATTATTGCCTCTTCCTCAGGATTATCGTTCAATATCTTTCGTATCCTGTCGGTATAACTTTCCTCTGCAGCAGCTTTCTTCTCGTAAAGTTTAGCGATCCACTCATCCCGGGTCGCCTTTTCACCGTCTTCACCCTCTTCTTCATTCAGCGGGCCGATTGACCAATCATCGTCCACAACAATTATATCTGAACGCATATTCTCGTCCAGATCAAAACTCGCAGCCAGTACTTTAGCATCCTCTTCTCCAAATACTATATACATGATTTCTTTTCGTTTCAATTAAGCACAATCAATTCTCAACCAAATCCATTTCAACTCTCAGGTTCTCAATAATAAACTCCTGACGTTGCGGGGTATTCTTTCCCATGTAGTATTCCAGCATCTGCTGAATATGCATCTCAGGCAATAGGATCACCGGTTGCAATCTCATATCTTCTCCGATGAATTTACCGAACTCTTCCGGCGAAATTTCACCAAGCCCTTTAAATCTGGTTATCTCCGGTTTCCCTCCCAGTTTTTCAACAGCAGCATCTTTCTCCTGTTCGTCATAACAATAAATTGTCTCCTGAGTTCCTTTACCTTTACCGGGCATCGTCCTTACTCTGAACAAAGGTGTTTCCAGAATGAATAAATGCCCGTTCTTCACTAAATCAGGGAAAAATTGCAGGAAGAAGGTCATCAATAGCAAACGTATATGCATACCATCTACATCAGCATCGGTAGCGATGACTATCTTGTTATAGCGTAAATCATCATACCCGCTTTCGATATTCAGGGCATGTTGCAGCAGATTGAACTCTTCATTCTCGTAAACAATTTTCTTGGTCAACCCAAAACTATTCAAAGGTTTTCCGCGCAGGCTGAACACTGCCTGTGTCTCTACGTTTCTGCTCTTGGTAATGCTACCACTGGCACTATCTCCCTCAGTAATAAACAAAGTAGATTCAAGTCGTTTTTCATTTTCCTCTTCTTTGTTCTTCCCCTCTGAAATTTCGTTGAAGTGATACCTGCAGTCGCGTAATTTCTTATTATGAAGGTTAGCTTTTTTAGCCCGTTCATTGGCAAGTTTCTTAATTCCTGCCAGGTCTTTCCTCTCCCGCTCATTTTGCTCAATGCGCTTTTTAAGCGCATCTGCCGTTTCGGGATTTTTATGCAGGTAATTATTCAGTTCTGTACCCAGGAAATCTGCAATGAAGGTCTTTACTGCAGGGCCTTTCTCATACATCAATGTACTACCCAACTTGGTCTTGGTCTGGCTTTCAAACACCGGCTCTTGCACACGAATACTGATAGCCGCGCAAATACTGCCCCGTATATCTGTGTAATCGTAGTCCTTCTTGTAGAATTCGCGGACTGTTTTTACAAATGCTTCCCTGAATCCGGAGAGGTGTGTGCCCCCTTGAGTAGTGAACTGACCGTTTACAAAACTGTAATACTCTTCTCCGTATTGATTGTTATGAGTAATCGCAACTTCTATATCATCCCCTTTCAAATGAATGATTGGATATCTCAGCTCATCTTCATTGGTCTTACGTTCCAGTAAATCCAGTAAGCCGTTACGGCTGACGAATCTTTTTCCGTTATAATTAATAACCAGTCCCGCATTCAGGTAGCAATAATTCCAGAACTGGTTTTCCAGAAACTCATTCAAATACCGATAGTTCCTAAAAACTTTTTCATCGGGTATAAAAACGATTTCTGTTCCGTTCAATTCAGTCGTCTTGGTTTCTTTACGATTGTTCACCAGCGCTCCTCTTTCGAACTCTGCTACCTTCTCCTTACCCTCTCTGAAAGAACTCACTCTGAAATATTGACTGAGCGCATTCACAGCCTTTGTTCCTACACCATTCAGTCCAACACTTTTCTGGAAAGCCTTGCTGTCATACTTTGCACCGGTATTAATCTTGCTCACAACATCTACTACTTTGCCCAGAGGAATTCCTCGTCCGAAATCGCGGACGGTTACTGTTTTATTTTCGATGGTAATATTGATCTGGCGGCCATAGCCCATTGTATGCTCGTCAATCGAATTATCTATCACTTCTTTAAGAAGTACGTATATACCATCATCAGGGCTGCTGCCATCGCCTAACTTTCCGATATACATACCCGGACGCAAGCGGATATGCTCTTTCCAGTCTAAGCTTTTAATGGAGTCTTCATTGTAATCAAACAACTGCTTTTCTGCCATTCAAACTTTAATTTTGTCGCAAAAGAAAGAAATATAAATCAATTTATTGAAGCGTTTTCGCAATCTGAAAATGTACTGTACGGATCGTTGCTTCGCTTCAATAATAAGAATAACTTCTGGTAAAAATATTAAAAAAAATGAATCTTAACCTGAAAGGTAAAACAGCAATCGTCTGCGGAAGCTCACAAGGGCTTGGGCTTGAGAGTGCCAAAGAAATAGCAATGCTCGGCGCTAATGTAATTCTGTTTGCGAGAAATGAAGAAAAATTAAAAAAGGCTTTGACGCTTCTGGATACATCCCGAGGTCAAAAACACGATTATCTTGTTGCAGATTTTAATCATCCCGATCAGGTAAAGTCAGTTATTGAAAAATTTCTTGAGAGAAAAACCTCTGTTGAAATCCTCATCAACAACTCCGGCGGTCCGAAAGGAGGTGCTTTAATGGATGCAGACGAATCTGAATTTATAGAGGCCATCAACCGCCACCTCATCTGTAGTCATATCCTTGTCAAGGCTCTTGTTCCTTTTATGAAAGAAGCAGGTTATGGCAGAATCATCAATATCATATCGGTATCAGTAAAACAACCGATAGCAGGATTGGCCGTTTCTAATACTACCCGCGGTGCAATGGCAAGCTGGTCGAAGACACTTGCTTCTGAGGTGGGCCCGTTCGGAATCACCGTTAATAACGTGCTTCCCGGCTACACCCGCACAGCACGCTATGATGAACTGATGATCTCATCTTCACAAAAAACAGGTAAAACAATTGAAGAACTTGAACAGGCAATGGTAAACAGTATACCCCTCAGAAGGGTCGGTGACCCGGCTGATTTCGGAGCGGTAGTTGCATTTCTTTGCTCGCCGTCTGCGGGATATATTTCAGGAGTCAATATTCCTGTCGATGGAGGAAGGCTTCTTTGTCTATAACCTCCAAAGGAAGAATTTTCAGGAATTCTTACCTTTCTGCCATGAAATATTTACTGATTCTCTTTACTGCATTTGCTGCAGAATCTATTTCGGCTCAATCAAACGACTACTACCTCCTGAAGCCTTCAAAAGTTTTCGACGGGGAAATTATACACACAGACTGGGTGGTACTCGTAAAAGGAAACAAGATCGCAGAAGCCGGACCGATGACCTTCAAACTGCCTGCGGGTACAAAAGTTCTGGATTTGAAAGGGACAACGTTGTTACCCGGGCTCATTGAAGGGCACTCTCATCTCTACCTGCACCCTTACAGCGAAACAAGCTGGAATGATCAGGTTCTTAAAGAAAGTCGTGCAGAGAGAACGGCCAGAGCGGTCAACCACGCTAAAGCGACACTCATGGCGGGTTTCACCACTGTTCGCGATCTGGGCACTGAAGGAGCCATGTACGATGATGCAGGCCTGAAATCAGCTATAGAAAAAGGAGTGATTCCCGGACCGAGAATGATTATTGCTACCAAAGCAATTGTGGCAAAAGGTTCATATGGGGTAAAATCCGATAACCCCGATGTCGATTATCCAAAGGGAGCGGCGGAAGTGGCTAACAAAGAAGAAATGGCAAACGAAGTTCGAACTCAAATAGCCAAGGGTGCCGACGTAGTTAAAATTTACGCAGACTATCGCTGGGGACTCGGCGGTAAAGCAGCGGCTACCTTTTCAGCTGAAGAGCTTGCTACTGCAGTAGGTATCGCAAAAAGCGGAGGCAGACAGGTTGTTGTGCACAGTGCAACTCAAGAGGGCATGATAAGATCCATTAGAGCGGGCGTACATTCAATAGAACATGGCGATGATGGTACTGAAGAAATCTTCAGAGCTATGAAGGAGAATAATATTGCCTTTTGCCCTACCCTCGCTGCCGGTGATGCTATTACTCAATACAACGGATGGAAAAAAGGGATTGAACCTGAACCTCAACGCATTGTTAATAAGAAAAAAACCTTTGCCGCAGCACTTCGCTCAGGAGTGACAATCATAATGGGTGGTGATGTGGGCGTTTTTCCCCATGGAGATAATGCCCGTGAAATGGAAATGATGGTCGAGTACGGAATGCAACCTATTGACGTGCTGAAGTCTGCCACATCAGTAAATGCTGATGTTTTTGAATGGGGCGACAGGATTGGCAGGATTAAAAAAGGACTATTGGCCGATCTCATTGCGGTAGAAGGAGACCCTGCAAAAGATATTTCAGATGTCAGGAATTCGATCTTCATTATGAAAGACGGTGTGATTTATAAGTCTCCCTAAAACTGACCAAATACCCGGCTTTTCACGCTCAAAGAATAAGGTGGTATATTTGCAAACTTTTTCAGGAAGCAAATATTAAAAATCACATCTTATGGCTTTGAAAGCTGGTATTGTAGGGTTGCCAAACGTAGGGAAATCAACTTTATTTAATGCAGTCAGTAATAGTGCAAAAGCTCAGGCAAGTAATTACCGTTTCTGCACTATTGAGCCCAATGTCGGGCTCGTGAATGTTCCGGACCCCAGATTGAACAAACTGGCAGAATTAGTTAAGCCTGAGAGGATTGTACCGACCCAAATTGAGATAGTAGATATTGCAGGCCTTGTTCGCGGTGCAAGCAAAGGAGAAGGACTCGGCAACAAGTTTCTTGCGAACATCAGAGAGGTTGATGCTATTATTCACGTGATTCGTTGTTTCGAAGATGAAAATATCTTGCGCGATGAAGGGCCGATTGATCCGATTTCGGACAAAGAAATCATAGAAACAGAATTACAACTGAAAGATTTGGAGAGTATTGAGAAGAAGCTCTCAAAAATAGAGAAGATGGTAAAATCGGGTGATGCCAAGCTTAAAGCCGAATACGATGTATTGGTTAAAGCTAAAGATCACCTGAGTGAGGGCAAAAATCTCAACCAGTTGGAATTGAATAAAGAAGAAAAAGAAATTCTGAATTCAAACTTCTTTCTTACAAGCAAATCCGTATTGTACGTAGCCAATGTGGAAGAGGCTTCAATGCACACGGGAAACAAATTTTCAGAGAGACTGGCTGAAGGAGCAGCAAAGGAGGGAGCCGAGCTTATCGTAATGTCCAACAATATCGAGGCTCAAATCGCAGAGTTTGAAGACCCGGAAGAAAAGCAAATGTTTATGGACGAATACAACATGAAAGAACCTGCTCTCGACCGCCTCATCCATTCAACTTACAACTTACTTAGCCTCTCCACCTACTTCACTGCAGGCATACAGGAGGTACGGGCCTGGACTATCCATAAAGGGTGGAAAGCCCCCCAGGCAGCGGGAGTTATCCACACCGATTTTGAAAAAGGATTCATCAAGGCTGAAGTTATCTCTTATGATGATTTCGTCACCTACGGGTCTGAAGCTGCCTGTCGTGAAAACGGAAAGTTGCGTATTGAAGGAAAAGAATATGTAGTACAAGACGGTGATGTGATGCACTTCAGATTTAATGTCTGATCACCAGAGATAAAAAACTTATCCCAAAAAAAACAGCCACACTTTCAAAAACGTGGCTGTTTCTTATTTTATCAGTTTGACCTGTTATTGCGGCAACAGGATTCTGTCAATTACATAATATACTCCGTTCACACAATTCTGATCAAGAGATGTAGCATTTGCCGCAGTACCGGAGTAGGGTGCACCACCCGGCGGGAAGGTACCCATTCCTGTAACCTTCAAAGAAGACACCATCGGACCTGTGAAAGTAGGTGCAACAAGAACTCCCGGATGTGCTGAAACACTACCGTTCACAAGAGTCGGATAGAACGAAGGAGTAGCAGAGAAGTTGTTGCTGAATACTCTTTGCATTGGCTGATATCCTGTTGCCTGTGAAGCCAGGAAGTGATAAGCCAGGATACCTTTAACCGTAGCAGGAGAGGCCAGTGTGCTGAAACCCGGGATGAAGAATACATTCGGATCTGAGGCCAGGGCAGTGGCATTACCGTCAGCTTCAGCAGGAGAAAATCCCAGGCTAATGAAATAAGAGTAAGCCAATCCGTAAATCAATTGTTGGAAAGCGCCGTTGCTTGGTGCAAAGACAGTCATATTCATAACCGGATATCCCAACAGATAAGCAAGGCTTGATGTTCCGGTGGCACCGGCATCAGCATATTGAATTGCATTTCTGAAATAAACCAGGTCGTCGTTAGCGGCGATTGCATCGCTCAGCAGTTGAGATGGAGGAGCAACCAGTGCTGCCATTTTGTGGATCGTACCGTTAGTATATCTCTCATCAGCAGTTTTTACAGGGATGTTGTTCGCATAAAATCCTGCAGATGTTTTGCGCGGAAAAATACTCATCTGAAGAGGTACAGGTAATGCACCCGGAGGTAAAGGAATATTCAAACTGGTCGGGTACTGAGTATTCGGGAAGCTTTCAAATTCGCCGGACGAGTGTTGTTGCCCCGGTAAAAGGGAATACTGAACGATAGCACCCACTGTCTGAACAGGCATCGCATTGATTACAGCTGCAGAGGGTATTCCCGAAGCCTGGAATCCCGCGTTATCCGGAATAAAGGCAGTAAAAATGTTATTCTTATCCTTCAGCTTATCGAGCATACCCGGCACTCTTTTTACCGCGGCCAGATAGATGCTGTAATTGGCATCACTCTCGATCTTAGAACCTATACTTTGAGAAGCTCCCGAATTCAATTCCGGAGTCTTTATTGGCTCGGGAGTTTCAAGTGCCTTATTGCATGAGCTGAATGTAAACGAAAAGGCTATTGCTGCCACTGCAACCAATTTTAGCCGTAAACTCATTTTATTGTTCTTCATATTATCTATTTAAAAGTTGAACAGGTTTTTAATTAAAAGATGTTATACCCTACACCTACATAATACAGTCCGCCAATAGTCGCATTACCAAAACCGTTTCTGTAGTACTCATTCAAAATATTAGTTCCACCCACTTTTATCATTACTTTCTCTGCAGGGAATTTATAATTAAGTTGAGCATCCAGTGTCTGGAATGCGGGCACTATACCCGAAGCAAAATCTCCTTGATACTCTACTTCATCCTGCCACTTGTAATTCAGACTGAATCCAAAGCGGTTCTGATAACCAAACCCTGTGTTGCTCAGTGCAACCCCAGCCCTGAACTTCGGAGCGTTGAATGCTGCTATGTATCCTGCAGGAACTTTATCCAGATGATCTGATGATCCCTGAACTTCAAGTGTGAAGTTTTTCGGGAACATATAAGTACCACTTATACCAAATCCATATGTAGTTACTTTGCTGGTCAGGTTCTGGGGTACAGAGAAAACAGTAGCCAGCGCCGGGTTGTTGATATTAGCCCTTACAGTCGCCGGGTTAGTGAACACACTCGGACTACCACTTACAGACTGTACTACAAGTGTTCTGGTAATAAAGTCTCTGTATATTCCGTAGTACCCATACATATCAATCAACAGCTTCTTATCAGCTAACAAACCTTTATAACCCAGCTCAAACGAGTTAACTGTTTCTGCCTTGAACTTAGCAAGGTTCTTAACAGTAGGGTTACCTGCAAACAGGTTATCGTCAATTCCGTAAACCGGGTTAGTATTGAAATGATAGAAATCTCTGAATGCCTGAACTCCACCGATCAATGCAGTACCGCCACCTACTCTCAGGTTGATCCACTGTTGCTGTGTACTACCAAACCTGTAAGCTTGCTGGTAAGACATCCTGATGTTATTGTCTTCTGCAACTTTGATCACGAAGGAAACCCTTGGAGTAAAGCGCCCGTCGAAGTTGTCATTCTTATCGTAACGTGCACTTGCAATGATGGTCAGGTGATCGTTAGCCATTTTTTTGGTAGCCTGCAGGTAGGCACCATATTCATTAATAGGAATTTTCTTGGTTGAATCTGCAAACAGTGTTCCCTCAGAATTCAGCACAAATCTCTTGTAGTTTACACCCACAAGAATATCAGCGAACTCTCCGGTGAACTCAGAAAGGTTGTATTGTCCTTCCAGGTTGTACCAATCAGTCTTATCGACAAACAAACCACCACCTTTTGAAATTGGAACACTTCTTACCTGATCCAGAAGCGTCTTAAACTCTTGTGAACCCTCAGCCGGACGGCCGATATCAGCAATAGAACGTGCAGTATTATGAGCAGTAATATCAGACTGGCCTGCAATCTTTGCATTCAGGAACGCCATTGCATACTGATAATACCATCCGCCGGTACCGCCACTTGGTTTCCATGCCTCGTTCAACAGACGCGTAGTAACAGTAGCATTGAATGATTCACCGGCATTCTCCTGAGTTGTCCATCCTCTGATAAACCAGTTCTTATTAACTAATTCAGCTTTGTACTGAGCAATCTTCAGGTTTAACAGAGAGTATCTGTCACTTCCTGTATATACTGTATTACCTGTTCCGAAATAACCTGCTACGTTAAATGCTGTATTGTTTGTAAGCTTATAACTCAGTTGTCCACTGAATTTCACGTTCAGTGTATTCGGATCTACCACATCTTTCTCCAAATATCCTGTTCTTGAAACAGGGATAGAGGATGGCATTGCATTTACATAGGGAGCATAGAACGGAGCCGCAGCAGCTAACGGTGCTAATATATTAGACATAATATCTGCAGTAGTCTCGTCTCCGTAAACGTTTACACCATCGTAGTTAGGATCCGTTTCACGGGTTCCGGGTTTTACAAAACCAAGTGTACCTGTTCTGTTATAGTTACGATAATCATCAGCAACCCAGTCTTTTGCCTGAATGAGCTGACCGTTCAGTTTGAAAGCAAACTTGTCGCTTACTTTCTTAGCCCATCTGAATGTCCAGTCATAATAAGGCGATGCTTTTTTGCTTCGGTTATCAATATTCATGATCCCCTGCTTGATGTCAAATGAGAATCCCTGATACTTAAATGGATCCTTACTGTTAATGATTAAAGCACCGTTCATACCACCCGGACCGTACAGCGCAGAGGATGCACCGGGCAGTAATTCCACACTCTCAACATCCAGTTGGGTAATACCGATTACACTACCCACCGAGAAGTTCAGACCGGGGGCCTGGTTATCCATTCCATCCACGATCTGGTTCATTCTCAGGTTACCACTTCCGTTAAATCCACGTGTACTTGGTGAAGAAAAAGTAAGAGAGGCGTTTACCATATCTACACCCTTAAGGTTTTTCACCATATCGTAGTATGATACCGCAGTTGCATTGGTAATTTCTTTAGAACTGTACCGTTCAATGGTCACCGGTGATTCCAGGATTTTTGATGCAGTACGTGTTGCAGAAACAACTATTTCCTGACCGAGAGTCGCAGCTGTATTTAATTGAACTGTCACAAAATCTGAAGCTGAATTCACTACGACCTGATGGCCTTCATATCCAACTGAGGTCACCAAAAGTGTGATCGGGAAGGTCCCTTTAACTGTAAGTGAGAATTCCCCATTATCGTTTGTGAACGTTCCTTCGCCGGTTCCACTTACGGTTACAGAAACAGCTGGTATCGGTAAACCGGTTGCTGCATTATTAACCTTACCCTTTATCACCTGTTGTGATAAGGCGGGTATAACAAACAAAAGTGCCGGAAGCAAAAATGTTAGTTTTAATACTCTTCTCATAGACTGTTTTTAATTTAAATTAGGAGCAATTTAGTATTGTTATCGGGGTTTAAAAAATATTTTGATATAAATTTCTCTCTCATTGTCTGTTGGGATTCACGAAAATATCGCTGCTCAAACTAAATATTTTGCACTTTTGTCACTCAAAATTATATATGACTCAATTTCATTTTAAAGGACAGACCGGTTTTTATAAAGGGAAAGTAAGAGACGTCTATACGATTGACGATCGTTATATGGTAATGGTTACAAGCAACCGGATATCAGCATTTGATGTGGTGCTTCCGAAACCAATCCCTTATAAAGGCCAGGTGTTGAACCAGATTGCAGCCTTCATGTTAAAACTCACAGAGGATATTTGCCCGAACTGGCTGATAGATACTCCTGCCCCCCATGTGTCAGTTGGAAAGCTCTGCACTCCTTATAAAGTGGAGATGGTGGTTAGAGGTAATCTGGTTGGTCATGCGTGGCGTACTTACAACAGCGGAAAAAGAGAATTGTGCGGCGTGGCGTTGCCGGAAAGCATGAAGGAGAATGATTATTTCCCGGAGCCTATCATTACACCAAGTACAAAAGCTGCCGAAGGCCACGATGAAGATATCAGCCGGGAAGAGATTATTGCTCGGGGAATCGTTCAGGAATCAGAATACAAACAACTGGAAGCTTATGCTTTAGCCTTGTTCAGCAGGGGAAAAGAGTATGCGCGGAAGAGAGGTTTGATTCTTGCCGATACCAAATACGAATTCGGAAAATCCGGCGATTCCATTTACATCATCGATGAAGTACATACCCCTGACAGTTCGCGATACTTCTACGCTGATAACTTCGAGGAAAATCAAAGACAGGGGATACGACAGAAACAATTGAGTAAAGAATTTGTACGCGAATGGTTAGTTGCCAACAACTTTATGGGCAAAGAAGGACAATCAGTTCCTGAAATGACTGACAAATGGGTTGAAACCATCAGTAACCGTTACATCGAACTGTATGAAAAATTATTGGGTGTAACTTTTTATCCTGAGGAACTGTCTGATGAGCAAACAGAAGGCAGGATCACTGCATGCCTGAATTCGTTTACTGATTCATTAAAATAAAAAACGGAAACACTCGTTGTGCTTCCGTTTGATATGTTTCTTTTTAAATATTTATTTAATTCTCTCTCGCCGGAGGTATATTCACCGGGTGGGTATCTCCTTTATGGCAAGTATAGCATGTAACATAAGAGAGAATATAATCTGCATCGGGTACAGTAGCTGCACCCTCACCTTCGGTTTCATCTTCTGCATCACTGAAGTAATTCTTATTGATTTCAATTGCCATATGCATCATCTTTCTGGTTATCATTTTCTCAGGCTTGGCATCACTTGCATAATCTGTTCTGTTAGATTCTGCATCGCGAGTGTGACAGAAACTGCACCTCACACCTAGTGCAGCGGTGAAGTGCCGCATCACACTGTCAAGCGCAGGTTTAGAAATATCTTGCGGTAATACCTGCAGATTTTTGTAGCGCGGTTGATCGATAGATGTAAATGCCTGAAGCCCGAAAATACAAGCCACAAGCACTATTACGGTTAAAAAGCTTTTGTTCATTGTTCAATTTAATTTGAGCGAATTTATAAAAATAATATTCGGCAGATTGCTAATTTTTCTGCAAACATCAATATCTAACGGTTTCTTCAGATTTTCCGGCACACCATCCGGTGTTAAAATAAAATCAAAATATAAGTCCATCTCATTCCGTTTTAATAACGATATCTTCTGTCTCAGAATTAACTTTTTCAACTTAGTGTGAATAACTAAATTAGTATTTGTAAAATCCTGAAGATATTTTCAAGGCATCAAACCCTATTAAAATCATTTAAATTAACCCGTATTGACTGACGTTATTATTAATTTAGAGACTATCAACCCCATAGATTTTTTCGGGGTTAACAATCGCAAACTAGATATCCTAAAGAAAAAATTTCCCCGACTGAAAATCCTTAGCAGAGGCACACAGCTGAAGCTTAGCGGGACACCGGAACAGATTGCTGCTGCCAAAGAAAAAATTCATCTTGCCGTGCAATACCTGGAACGTAACGGACATATGAGCGACAACTACATGGAACAAATCCTTGGCGGAGATGATGAAACTGTAATCGATCACTTTATGGACAGGAATCCTAATAATGTTCTGGTTTTTGGTCCCAACGGAAAGACAGTAAGAGCGCGGACACCTAACCAGAAAAAAATGGTGAATGCCGTGGAGTCTAACGATATCGTCTTCGCAATTGGTCCTGCCGGTACGGGTAAGACGTACACAGCAGTGGCTTTAGCAGTTAGGGCTTTGAAGAATAAACAGGTAAAGAAAATCATTCTTACCCGTCCTGCGGTAGAAGCCGGCGAAAGTCTTGGGTTCCTGCCGGGTGATCTTAAAGAAAAAATCGACCCGTATCTGCGCCCGCTGTATGATGCACTGGATGACATGATCCCTGCAGACAAACTTGGATATTATATGACTACCCGTACTATAGAAATCGCTCCCCTCGCCTATATGCGCGGTAGAACGCTGGATAACGCCTTTATCATCCTCGATGAAGCACAGAATGCAACCGACCTGCAACTCAAAATGTTCCTAACCAGGATCGGCGCCAATGCAAAGGCAATTATTACGGGAGACATTTCGCAAATAGACCTCCCGCCCAAAGTAAAGAGTGGTTTAGAGAAATCTGTACGGATCCTGAAACATATCGACGGTATCGGCCATGTAGAGTTGGACGAGGAAGATGTGGTAAGACACAAACTGGTAAAACAAATCATCAAAGCATACGAAAAAGAAGCGAAACACGAAAGAGAACATCACCAAACCGATAAATAAATTAACGGTTCTGTACCCCTTCTTTTAGTATGCTGCAAGCCGGGGCCGAAAGGCCATGAACCTGCCATTCGTTAATATATTTCTTACTTTTTTATAAAAAGGAATTAACAACTACTTTTGCCCTTGTCAAAAAATAAAGTAATGAAGAAAATTCTAATCATTGCACCTGCATTCCTTTTCCTTCTTGCCGGTTGCAATTCGTTAGGTAACCGCGGTGACAATCCAAAAGCTGTGCTCAACGCTTTCTTTGATGCGCTTTCTCAAAAGAACATCACCGAAGCTAAAAAGCTGGTTACCGAAGACAGCAAAGGCCTCATCAGCCTGATGGAGTTAAGTTTCAACGCAATTGGTGAAGTAGAAGAGGATTCTTTAGATCAATTTGATAAGAGCAAGATTGAGATGGGTGATCCTATTATTGACGGAGATAATGCTACTGTAGTAGTTACCGAAAAGAAATCAGGAGAATCAGTTAACTTCTACCTTAAGAGAGAGAAAGGAGACTGGAAAGTAGCCTTTGACATGGGAACCCTGATGAAAATGGCTAAAGACAAGATGGGAGAAAAACTAAATTCGGATGAATTGAAAGACTTTCCTGAAGAAGATTTAAATAAATTAAGCGAAGCTGCAGACTCACTAAAAGCCATCCTTAACTCTATAGACACTAATAAGATTAAAGAGATGAAAGAGTTATTTGACAGCTCTTTGAAAAGTATCCCTGCAGACAAGATGAAGGATATGATTGACGCAATGGAGAAATTGCAGAAACAATAGCAACAACTTAATCGATGAAAAGATTTCTGACCATTCTGGCAGCAATAGTGCTTTTTGCATCATGTAAACAAGAGGAACTCGATAAGAGCGACGCTCTATCGAGCGGAAGAGGTTTTATTGAAGCCTCGCTGAAGGGCGACTTTCCGAAAGCTGAGAAATTCATGCTCCGGGATACAACAAACGAACAATATCTGGCGGGATATAAGGAATTCACAACCGGGCTTGATGCGTTGGAAAGAGAGTATTACAGAGATGCAGACATTATTGTAGACAGCACCAAAACTCCGGATGAGAATACCACCATTATTTTCTATAAAAACTCTTACAAAAAAGAACCTGCCAAACTGAAGGTGATTAAGGTTGGCGATGAATGGCTGGTGGACTTCAAATATTCGTTCGTAGAAGATCAGGAATAATCAAACCGGGGAGCAAACAAACAAAATGCCGAAACTGATACTATTGGCCGGTGCAGGAAGTTTCATCGGGGGTGCATTGCGTTTCATAGCCGGTATACCCTTCCAGAACAAATCTTTATTTTACTTTCCTCACGGCACGTTGATCATCAATCTGGTTGGATGTTTTCTGATAGGCGTATTGTTTACATTCACAGAGAAAGGTAACCTGAGCTACGAATGGAAAACCTTCTTCGTAGCAGGAGTGCTGGGCGGCTTCACCACCTTTTCAGCTTTCAGCGTCGAAACAGTAGAAATGTTCAGAAACGGACTGATGCTCAGAAGTATTCTTTACGCGTCCATCAGTGTATTCGGAGGCCTGGCTGCGACCATTCTGGGGATCTATCTTTTCAAACATTAATTACACAGTACCGATTCTGTGTTTGCGGTCGCGCACGATATTATCCACCGTCCATACTATCTTCTTCTCCATCGGATGTTTGCGCACATGGCAATTCACCTTACTGCAAATGCGGCAACTGTAATCCATACACGGGTCTGTATGCACAAACATTTCTACTGAAGTACCAAACTCTTCTTCGATTACTTTTCGCAATTGTGTAACTTCTTCATGCGCCTCGCGCACATTCAGGTACCAGGGTACCGTGAGGTGGCAATCGCAATGCAGGGTACTGCCGTATCTGATTACGCGCATATTATGCAGGTCAATCCAGTTTTCATTTCTCTTCTCATTCAGCAAGGCAACCATTCTCTCCAACAACTTTTTATCAGCCTCATCCATCATACCGCCGATACTGATCCGCATCATACGTATCCCGGTGAAGATGATGAACAAAGCGGCCAGAATCGCCACTACCCCATCCAAATGTACAATACCCGTTACCTTAATCAACACAAGGCCGATTACAATAGCCATGGTCGAATAAGTATCTGTCTTCAAGTGCTTTCCTGCGGCTATCAACTGGAGTGATTGATTCTTCTTACCCTTTACCTCACAGTAATAACCACCTATGTAATTAATAACCGCTGTGGCCACCATCAAAATAATACCTGTTGACAGTTGTCCTAATTCTTCAGGATAGAAGAATCCTTCTATTGCACGATAAATAATATACAGGCCGGCAATAAGGATAAAAAAAGACTCGAAAGCTGCAGAGATAAACTCTGCCTTTCCGTGTCCGTATGGATGATCTGAATCTCTCGGCTTAGACGCCAGTGATATACTATACAATCCTACTGCACCCGCAAGGATATTTACGATACTCTCTAACGCATCAGAAAAAATTGCAAGTGAATTAGTGAAAAACCATGCAATTACTTTAACGCTGAATAATAATATCGCAAGCAGTAGCACCCACCGTTGTATTCTGATATTCTCTTTATAAGACTCATGCGGCATCAAAAAAGGGGTTATTTGTTATAATTCTTCACTCCTACAAACCTTTCACCAAATTTTTTATAACAAATATAGGCTATGGGATATATTTGCTATTGTGCGCAAATCATTTACCATATTATGGAATTCACTGAGATTAACTTTTCAGGAACTGAAAGTGAACAAGCTCAGAACACTCCTTTCTCTGATTGGTATTTCATTTGGCATCTTCTGTATAATCGGGGTGCTTGCCACCGTAAATAGCCTTAAGCTGAATATCCAAAATGAGCTGAGTTCCCTGGGAACCAATTCTATCTACATTGACAAATGGGACTATATGGGTGGTGCTGATTATCCGTGGTGGAAATATCAGAAAAGGCCTTCTCCTAAATACAGGGAATCGCTAATGCTGAAACAAAGGAGCCAACTGGCATCTCATGTTGCGTTTCAGCTGGAGTCAAGATCGACTGTAAATTACGGAGACGTCTCTCTATTGTCAGTCAATGTTACGGGAGTAACACCGGATGAGCAAAGTATTAACCCGGTAGAAATCCAGTACGGTCGCTATTTGTCATCCAACGAATTCAAATTCGGAAATGCAGCAGCTGTAATTGGATACACCAATGCAGAGGATCTTTTTGGAAACCCGGAGCGTGCTTTAGGGAAGGCGGTTAAACTTTTCAACACCAAAGTGACCATCATCGGAGTGCTCAAGAAAACAGGAGCCAGCCTTACAGGATTTAACAGCGATCAGGCGATAATGGTTCCCTATCAGTTCGCCAGAAAATATCTTGATGAAGATAATGCTTCTCCAAAAATAATTGTGAAGGCAGACGAAAGTATTTCATCTGAAGCCTTGTATAATGAACTTAGAGGAATTATGAGATCTATCAGAATGCTAGGACCTAGAGATGAAGACAACTTCTCTCTTAATAAAGTCAGCGCAATGGCGGACCAGGTGAATTCTATTTTCGGAAGTATTAACCTGGGCGGATGGGCGATTGGTATACTGAGCCTTGTTGTAGGTGCTTTCGGTATCTCCAACATCATGTTTGTAACAGTGAAGGAAAGGACCCCCATCATCGGGCTTAAGAAAGCCATAGGAGCCAAGAGCAGAAGTATCCTTTCTGAATTCTTACTGGAAGCAGCTATCATTTCCATCCTCGGCGGATTGATTGGAATTCTCTTAGTTTACGTGTTGACAATAGTATTATCGGGAGCATTGGGTTTCCCTGTATTTATTTCAATGCCTATATTATTGCTCGCCATCTTCATCTGCCTGGTGATAGGAGTCGTATCGGGAATTATCCCGGCCTACTCTGCTGCCAAGTTAGATCCGGTGGTAGCCATACGTTCCAAGTAATTAGCACTTAACTTCGCACTCTGAAATTTTAAAACCATCTTATAGTGGCATTAATTCTCGCTATCGAGTCTTCGTGTGATGAAACCGCAGCAGCAATTTGCAGGGAGGAAGTAATGCTGAGCAATGTTGTCTTCAGTCAGTTAGTTCATAAAAAATACGGTGGTGTGGTGCCGGAACTGGCGTCCCGCGCCCACCTTGAAGTTATTACTCCTGTAATAGAACAAGCTTTGAAAGAAGCTGATTGCGAATTAAAGGACATCGATGCCTTTGCATTCACTCAATCACCCGGACTGATAGGATCGCTGTTAGTCGGAGCAGGTTTTGCAAAATCGCTCGCACTGGCAATGAATAAACCGCTGATAGCAGTACAACACATGGAAGCACATGTGCTCGCCAATCTCATCAGAAAAAAAGAGGGAAGTAACAAGGTTCCGGGCTTCCCATTCCTGTGTCTGACAGTCAGTGGAGGTCACACACAAATTGTCGTCTGTCACTCTCCGTTAGAACTTGAGGTCATAGGACAAACACTTGACGATGCCGCCGGAGAAGCTTTTGACAAAGCTGCGAAAATGCTGGGGTTACCCTACCCCGGTGGACCTTTGATCGATAAATATGCTGCAGAAGGGATTCCGCTTTATTCTTTCCCTGAGCCAAAAATTCCTGAGCTGAATTTCAGCTTCAGCGGATTGAAGACAGCAATACTTTATTTCATCAGAGACCATCAAAAAGAAAATTCTGACTTTGTTAAAAACAATATGGCCGATATCTGTGCGTCAGTTCAAAACAGGATTATCACAATCCTTATGGATAAACTGGAAGCGGCCTCAGAGCAGACCGGTATCAGAAACATTTGTATTGCCGGGGGGGTATCTGCGAACAAAGGACTCCGAAAAGCTTTTACCGAATTAGGTGAGCAAAAGGGATGGAATACATTTATACCTCCGTTTGAGTACTGCACAGACAATGCTGCAATGATTGCCATTGCAGGATATTATAAATTCAAAGAAAAAGTTTACTCTCCACTTACTGCTACCCCGTCTGCAAGAGTGTAATTATGGCTAACGATTATTTTCAATTCAAGAAATTTTTGATTCGTCAGTCGCAATGTGCCATGAAAGTATGTACAGACTCCTGCCTCTTTGGAGCGTGGGCTGCACGGAAAATTTCAGAGCAGGAAAATCGGCCGGAAAGAATTCTGGATATCGGCGGAGGTACCGGACTGCTTTCGCTGATGCTGGGCCAGAAGACAGCCGCCAAAATCCACGCTGTTGAATATGATGGCAATGCTTTTGAGCAGATGCAAGAAAATTTTACAAACTCAGATTGGAGCGACAGACTGAAGGGCTTTCATTCAGACATCAAAAACTTTACAGCTCGGGAGAAATACGATCTGATTATTTCCAATCCACCTTTCTATGAAAACAGCCTGAAAGGAGATGATCAGGCGAGAACTGCGGCTATGCACGACTCCGGACTGTTACTCGGAGAATTAGTCACAGAGATTCAGAGGAATATTACACCGGAGGGGACATTTCTTATTCTCGTCGCCGCATTGCGCGAAAAAGACCTTGAGGAAATATTTAAAGACCACCGGGCAGTTATTCTTGAAAAACTTCTGATCAAAAACACCAAGGAAAAATTACCCTTCAGGATTGCGTACTACGGAAGTTTTTCCCCAGCCGAAAAAGACACCGTTATGACAAGCATAACCATCTACCAGCAACAGGGATATACAGAGGCATTCAGAGAGTTACTGAAGGATTATTACTTATATCTGTAAAATTTCCGGGGCTTATTTAAGGAGACGCAGATTCAAATTGTCCATAAAATTTTGGTATTGCTCAGGGGAAAATGTAATATTGCACCCCATTTCGATTGAAGCCCGGGTGGCGGAATTGGTAGACGCAGCAGACTCAAAATCTGCCGTTCGCAAGAACGTGCTGGTTCGATTCCAGTCCCGGGCACAAAGGCCTTTCATTCTGTTGAGAGGTCTTTTTAATTTTTGGGATTCCAGCCAGGACGAACTACGACTAATCTAACTCTAATGGTTTAAGCGTCCGCCTGGACCCATGCCTTCTTGCACTACTGGCGCACAGTGTTCCGAAGGAGCACTTGTGCCGATTAATGCCTCGCAGATTGTATCTGCGTTATTTTTAAGTCTTTACTTTGGAAGAATTAATAAGCTGGTTTGCTACCCTCATAATTCACATGCTCTCCTTAGCTTACCACCACCCCAGACCCCTCCACCGGAGGGGAACCCTCGCGCAGAGCCTGATAAACACACTATTGGTTCAAGCGTCCGCTTGGACCCATAACCACCACTGGCGCACAATGTTCCGAAGGAGCACTTGGGCAGATTAATGCCTCGCAGATTGTATCTGCGTTATTTTTAAGTCTTTACTTTGGAAGTTTCAGTGAGCTGATTTATTAGCCCACTGGCGCACAGTGTTCCGAAGGAGCACTTGGGCAGATTAATCCCTCGCAGATTGATCAGCGTTATTTTCAACTCTTTACTTTGGAAGAATTAACAAGCTGATTTTATTAGTATCATTGTTCACACACTCTGCACAGTTTATCACCACCCCAGACCCCTCCAACAGAGGGGAACCCCCACACAGAGCCTCTAATGGTTCAAGCGTCCGCTTGGACCCATTATCAAGTAGTAACAAAGCGACGCGTCTAATACTCAAACTCCTTAACAATAGTATTCAGCAAATACAATTTCGGGTCGGCAAAATATTCCCAAAACATCACTCCGGCGAGACGATACTTTTTCACATAATCACACTTCAGTTTAACAGACTCTTCATCGTCATAGAAAAGAACTGTCTTCTTCTCTGCATTGAACAGATATGGCATTTCTGACTCTTTATCCCAAAATCTTACGAAGCCCTTTCTGTTAATTAAACTGTCTTTCATGTAAGAGTAACCGCCTCCGTAAGCAGGTCTGACGGGAATTTGGTAAAGCCCATTATTATCTGCACTCTTCACGATTCTGCCCTTGCCATAAAAAGGTAACCCGACAACGATTTTTTCGGGATGTACCCCTACTGCCAGCATATTCTGCACACACACATCAACAGAATAAATCCAGGGCATGTTTTTCGGAGTGTATAAATTAGAATGGTGAGCAGCCATATTATCGTAAGTGCCGTCGAAATCGTAACTCATCAGGTTGATGTAATCAAGATACTGCTGAGCAACCTCCAATTCTGTGTGCTGCAGAAACTCACGTGAACCACCGATTGCAGTAGTAACCAGATAATACTTCCCTTTTTTCTTGCCGAGTGCATCCAATCTCTCACGCAGTTCTTTGAACATATTGGTATATCCATATTTATCTTCAGGGCGGAATTTATTATTATCTCCTTTCATTCCGGGATACTCCCAATCTATATCAACGCCGTCGAGATCATACTTTGCAACAATATCTACTGCACTTTGAGCAAATGCAGCCGTTGAAGTATCAGTCAATACAGCATCAGAGAAATTTTTGCTCCATGTCCACCCACCCAGCGAAATCAAAATTTTCAAATCAGGATTGATTGTCTTTAGTTCATTCAGCTTCCTAAAGTTGACCGTATCTGTTTTCTCATTATCGAGCACGGCTCTGTTATCCCTCACATTCACAAAAGCATAGTTGATATGCGAAAGTTTATTGGCGGCAATATTCTCTGTCTTTACAATGTTTCCGTTATAACCACCGACATACCCGATAATCACAGGCTTTTTTAGTGATTGGGCTTCGGCGAAAGTCGCCAACAAAAGGATTAACATAAATATCGATATTCCGGTAATCTTTTTCATAAAGTAAATTTTAGGTTGCGGAAATACTATTGCAGAAATAAGGCTTCACGTTGCATTGCCTGCTCCGTTTCCGGTTTTGCTAAGTTAAGCCTGAACGGCGTTGTGCACTTACCGTTCGCGTAAAAAATCAGGTGCATACATAGAGTGATAATTGCTAAGGGAAGTGCAGAGTACGCCGGCATTATTGTTGATGCCGCTGATTGCGGAATTCTAATCAATCCCGATAATAAAATGGCGAAGCGCATCGATTGTACACTTCGCCTTTTTACTCAACCAGGACTATTTTAACCGTTCGTACATCTCAACACTGTAAGAGCCATCAGCGTTCTTAATGACTTGTGTGAAATGATCTTTGTCAGGCATTTTTAAATCTATAGTAAAAGTATTCCCTGCGATAATGGGATAAGAGGAGTTGAGATCGGTCTCCTGAAATTGCGTATCACTAATCATCTCAAAATTTCCGAAGCCCATTCCGGTCGATATTACACTATCTTCAAGATAATTGGTATGACCAAACATAAAGTAGCCATTCCAAAATGCCTTGTACTGAGTCCGCTTATAAACTGTAGTATCATTATCAGCCGATACCCCGAAACCTTTTACTTCTTTCCAGACTCCGTCTAAAGGTGTCTCCGGTTTGGGGGGTGACATATCATAATGCTCAACCAGCTTGGATGGTATTCCTTTGATCATTATACTGTTAATGATCTGTTCGTATCCTACTCCAGTAATCTTAATAAACAAACTATGATCAATCGGCTGATCATCATAGGCCTCTCCACGAGATGTATATATCACATGCTCTACCAGGGTGTCTCCATCGGTTGTATAGGATCCCACACCGAACGAAGAAGTTGAATCTGCCGGATTAATCTGAGTGTACATAAACTGATGATCAGTGTAAATCTTTAACTGTTTCAAATCGTTATAGTTCGTCACCCGTCCATCCGGCTGCTCGACCGTTTGAAGCGTTAAAAAATAAGTACCGGGCATTTGTTCGGAGAGATCAAGACTGCGAGAACAACCGTAAACCAACATCATGATCACGGCTGCAGAAAGTACCTGTTTCATGACTTCTAGTTTTAATGTGACCGTAATTTAACACTTTTTTAGAAAAATAGCACAAGTTTGATTTAACTTTTTTTTAACATAAAGGCCTAAGTCTTCAGCGGGAATATTACCAGGGAGATTGTCCGATCATCTAAAAGAGAGTCCTATTTCTCCTTTAGAAAAAATTACCAGTGAATGTTTTTCCCTACCGACTGCCCTCAAAATCTTACAAAAAATAGCACAAGTTTGGTTTAACTTTTTTTTAACATAAAGATTTAAGTCTTCACCGGAAATATTACCAGGGAAATTGTCCGATCATCTGAAAGAGGGTCCTATTTCTCCCTTAGAAAAAATTTACCAGTGAATTTTTCCCACTAACGACCGCTCTTAAAACAACACAGAAAATGCCGTGATAGCAGTTTAACACTTTTTTTAGAAAAATAATGTAAGTTTCATTTGTGAAAAATTACCAGTGAATATTATTTGGCGCCTGACGCTCATAAAATCCCACAAAAAATGAACAGATTCTGGAAAACTATAATTGCCTTTTTTGCGGCTCGTCGTTACGGCGGCAGAGTACTGGGAGGCGGCTGTCTGGGTGCAATCGTTGTATTTATTATCGTTTACTGGCTACTGGGAATGGTTGCTTGTTAGCATTCAAAAAAGATTACTGATATATATTTTAAAGCGGAGTCTGTTTATCTGCAGCTCTTTTGGTGTTTTGTCAGAAAAATTCTCTTTCTTTAAGAGTTCAAAATATTAAAATAGCTGCTATGAATACTACTGTTACAGAAAGAAAACACCCCCGCGCTCTCCCTTTCCTTTTCCTGTCTGAAATGTGGGAACGCTTTGGATATTATCTGATGCTGGGAATCTTTACCCTTTATTTGAAAGATGTAAGACAGGGATTTGCAATGACCGAAGCAGAGGCATCTGACCTGTACGGTACATTCATAGCATTAGTTTATATTACACCGTTTCTTGGGGGACTCATTGCAGACAGATACTTCGGATACCGGAAGTCAATCATCATCGGCGGTTTATTGATGGGAATAGGTTATTGCATCATGGCAATTCATAACCTTTCTGCTCTTTACTTATCAATGTTTCTGGTGATTGTCGGAAACGGATTCTTCAAACCGAATATATCTACACTGTTGGGTAATGTTTATTCTACTCCGCAGTTTTCAGACAGAAAAGACGAAGGGTACAACATCTTCTATATGGGCATTAATATTGGTGCCTTCGTCTGCAATTTTTTCGGAGCAGTTCTCTACAACACGGTTGGATGGAGCTATGCTTTCCTGCTGGCAGGTGTCGGCATGTTTATAGGTGTCATCACCTTCATTGTCGGCACGAAACACTACAAGGAGGCCGATGTGAAAAAAGGAGTCAGAGAGGGTGATATGCCTTTTACGAAGATTGTACTTGTGATTTTGGTGCCTTCTATTATTTCAGGAATCATCGGATGGTTTATTCCGGGTTCAATCTTCGGATCAGACAGTACTGATGCTTTCATCTTTGCCTGCCTGCCGGTCATTTATTTCTTTATCTCAATTTATGTGAAAGCTTCCGCAGACGAGAAACGGCCTATAGCGGCGTTGCTTGCCATCTTTGCAGTTGTCATTTTGTTCTGGGCAGTCTTCAAACAAAACGGAAGCGCGCTCAACACCTGGGCTGACAGATATACCGACAGGGAAGTGAGCGGTACAATGGGAAAAGTCTTTAATACACTAAAGTTCTCACAGACGGTTGCATACACTAAAGACTCGGTAGCGAGATACGACCACGCTTTCCGGTTGCAGAAAGAAAACGGAGAAGTCATCAAAGATTATGACTACCCGACTTACTTTAAAAACGTCCCTCCCGATAAATTGCCAAAAGAAGGAGAAACGGCCGAATTGTGGGCAACGAATCTGAGCCAGTCGATTAATCCATTCTGGGTGATTGTACTCACACCGTTAATAGTAGCACTCTTCAGTTATCTGCGGCGAAAAAACAGGGAACCGACTACAGCAACAAAAATCGCCTACGGCTTATTCTTGTCCGCATTGTCAGTATTATTTATGGTAGCTGCTGTTTACGTTGGTAAGAATGGAGTAGAGAAGTCGAGTGTCTGGTGGCTGATTTTCAGCTACGGCGTGATAACGGCAGGAGAACTGTTCCTGAGCCCGATGGGATTATCATTAGTATCCAAACTGAGTCCGGTCAGGATTACATCTCTGATGATGGGAGGCTGGTTCCTGGCAACATCTATCGGAAATAAATTATCGGGAGTTCTTGCGACGATGTGGGATAATTATGAGAACAAGGCCAATTACTTCTGGCTCAACTTTGTGCTGTTGTTGATTGCCACGCTCATCATGGTGTCATTACTGAAATGGCTAAACCGGATCATGAAGGAAAAAGGCGTGCACTAACTACAATTAATTAAAATATGCAGCACAATGCTAAAGGTTGAAAATATCTGCAAGTCTTTCATTCCGTCAGGAGTGAAAGACATTCTATTTTTAGGAATTCTTTTTCTGTTTACCCTGCCTGTCTTTGCTCAGAATCAAAATGCATTTGAAGACAGTATTATGGCGATTATGCAACGCCGGCCCACTGTAGGATTATCAGTCGCTGTTGTAAAAGACGGAAAAATGATCTACAACAAGTCTTTCGGATATAAAGACCTCGAAAAGAAAACACCGTTAGAAAACAATAATATCTTCAGGATTGCATCTATCTCGAAGTCGTTCACGGTTACGTCTCTCATGCAGCAGGTTGAAAAGAAAAGGCTGACATTGGATGACGATGTCAGTGACCTGGTAGGTTTCAAAATCCGCAACCCTAAATTCCCCGACACCAGGATCACTCTGCGGATGATTTTGTCGCACACCTCCAGCCTGAGCGATGCGAATGGATACTACACTTTGGATGTTATTAATCCTGCGAAAAACAAGAACACAGAAAAATGTTACAACGATTATGCTCCCGGGACGGATTATCAGTACTGCAATCTGAATCTGAATATTGCAGGGACAATTCTGGAAAGAATCTCCGGCGAGCGGTTCGACCATTATGTGGTTGACCATGTGCTCACTCCTTTAGGGCTTTATGGTGGTTATAATATTGACGAGTTGGATGCTAATCTCTTTGCTCCTATTTATGAATACAATTGGGATTCGGCCAAATTCTTTGTTTCACCTGATGCCTATGCAAGCCGCAAAAAAGAAATCGAGCAATATGTAATGGGTTACAGTACTCCCATCTTCTCTCCTACCGGCGGGATGAAAATATCGGCAAGAGACCTCGCAAAATATATGATGATGCACATGAACGGTGGAAAGCTCAATGGCGTCCGCATCATCAGGAAGAATCACGAAATGGAAATGCGCAAACCGCTTTCTCAAAAAGAACTTTACGGAATGGGATTGCACACCACTACTAACCTTATAGAGGGCAAAATGCTAATCGGGCATACGGGTGTAGCATATGGGCTTTACAGTTCAATGTTCTTTGAACCCAAGAAAAAATTTGGAATTGTAGTGATCAGCAATGGCTGTGACCAGCGGTATGTGGATGGATTTAATGGTGTTATCAGGGAGGTTACGAATGCCTTGTATGATGGGTTGATCAGGAAGGAGAATTGAAATACACAGAATAACAGTATTTAAAAGCCGTTTCTGTTGGGATCTTTTGTTGAATAAAGATCTCTTCAAAAATCGATTCCTCAAGCTTCGGAGAAGTGTCATATTAATAGAGAGACAATTAGACCAAATGAGCTTCGGAGAAGCGATATCTTAATAGAAAAACAATCAAATCACATTGAGCTCCGGAGGAGCGACATATTACTATTCATCTCCGTAATCTTCAAAAAGATATTCCGGCTTGAATTCGATCTTGTATGAATCAAGGAAGTCAACATACTCTTCTCTGAATGTCTTTTTCTTGTGATGCTCCTCTTGATTTAAAATATAATTGACAACGGATGTTACCTGAGAATTACCAACACTAAAAGCGCCATAACCGGTTTGCCATTCAAATTTTCCCATCACCTTTTTTCTTTCATTTATCCATCTGGAAGAATTGGATTTAATATCTCTGACCAAATCCGAAAGATTACAATCGGGCTTCATACCCACTAATAAATGGATATGATCTGGCATACCATTTATAACCATTAACTTTTGGCTCTTATTGGTAATGATACCGGAGATATATTTACAAAGCCCCTCTCTCCATTTTTTTGAAATGAGGTTTGATCTGCCTTTCACGGCAAAGACAATATGAACATATAATTGCGTGTATGTATTTGCCATGTTTTGGAATCAATCAGGTATCTGATTTAACCAAATATACCGAACTGTATTTAATCTGACCTGCTGATCATTTGTGTTATATCCGATTAATATGCCGCCCCGGTGGGGTTAAAATTGTTGTTGATTTTTTGCTATTAGGATATCGCCCTTACAGGGCTCTATTGCTATCGATAATTAACTTATAAATTGAAACAAGCCACATGATTGGAAAGAAACTAAAATCTACAATTTACGTCGCTGCCCTGAGTTTGCAACTCAGGACAAGGCTATTATCGCCTAATCGTAATGAGATGCAGGATCGAGTCCGGCATGACTAGTTTTTCCAATAATGAGGATCCCGCTTGTACCCCAAACCCACCTCACCATAAAATTACAATTCAAAAATCTTGTCCATCAACACCCACTTCTCTCCTTCCTTTGCGAAAGGCAATGGTTGTTGAAACTTCCACATCAACTCTTCCCATTCCTGCGCTTTGGTATTGGCAGCATCCATCGCTGCTTTTCTTTCAAACGAAAAGTCGTCTGTGGTTTCCATGATCATAAAAAGCCGGTTGCCCGTCCGGTAAATCTGCATCTTTTCAATGCCTGAATCTTTAATGGAAGCAATTATCTCAGGCCACACATTGCGGTGCCATAGCTCGTATTCAGCAATTAATTGAGGATCATCTTTGAGATCCAGAGCCAGGCAATATCTTTTACTCATAAAAACCGGATTAATCGTCTCTCCTTCTGATTTTTATTCGCAATGCATTATCAATATCCCTATCGCTGATCAGGATGAGATAACCTCCGCCTCCCGAACCGGAGAGTTTATAACCGACACACTGATCTTTATACTGATCGACCAGACTCATAATTTCATCATCGACCATTCTCGGGAACATCTTTATCTGGCTGTAGAAAGAATCAGTAAAATACTTACCAAAGCTCTGCAGATCTTTTCTCAGGATGGCTTCCCAGCAGCCTTCGGCCGCATCAGCCAAAGCCTTTGCATTTTCTTCGTTAATATTGGTATCAGCCAGTACATCGTAGGTGCCTACACGAGGACCGAGTGTCAGCAGGTAGATTTTATCTTCTAACCATTGAAGGATATCTTCATCGTAAACACTTTCAATGGAAGCAGGCCAGTAATCACCACTTTTATAGTTCAATTTGTTCAGGCCGGGAAATACAATTCCAATTGAATCTTGTGATCCCGAGATTTGCTGTGTACCCGGCGGGTTTTCATAACTGAAGAGCACTTTAGCCAACTGTTCAGGATTGCCTGCCGGAATCACCGTCTTCCACAATTCTATAGCCTTGTTACGCGAACTGCTCGCCATGCCGCTGCGGTTATTAAACTCCACCGTCGGTTCTATTGATATAGTGATTACAGGTCCGGGATAGAACTTTGACACATAAGGCTGATCCAGCCACCCTCCCGCAATATCAATTCTGAAGGGTATGATACTGTTAGTACGCAGTTTAGTTGTCGATCGAGCCGGTAGGTTTTCATGCGGAATTCTCTTCAGCACTTTATACTCAATACCTTTTTCCTTGCACAAATGCTCTTTGGCCTGGGTATGCCCGTCTTCGTTCACTACAAAAATATCCGGCCGGATTTCTTCGAGCTCATCGACAAAATCCAGGAGTCCACTTCCCGTGCTGATTCTGCATTCATGAACACACCGTAGTGCATCGATCATGTATTTACGCTCATCCTGGTTGGTAACAGGATACCGGCCTTTCAGATCATTGACTGTCCGGTCCGAACCGATACAAACATATAATTCACCAAAAGAAGCGGCCTCATTTAGAAAAGCTACATGACCGCTATGCAATAAATCAAAGCAACCGCTTACAAAAACTTTCTTCGCTGACATAAGACAGAGCACAAAATACGAATGAAATGGAGATTTTAAAACCTGTTGAATGATTAAACCACGAAACCCTGATTTCAATAAAATTCCGGTATATAAATCTGCCACCTAATAGAGAATCCCCTTATTTCCCGCAATAAAAAACGGCCGGAATCCTCCAAGACCGGCCGTAAACATTACCCTTCATGGTATATGATATCAAACAAGAAACTTAAACTCCTTTTCCACACCGTTTAATTCTTTGAAGTCAACATTGAACTCCTTCATCCTGCTTATCAACAACTGATAATCTGCCCGGTGTTTTTGCTCAATGCCTACCAGGGCAGGACCGGATTCGCGGTTAATCTTCTTGACATATTCAAACAGGGTGATGTCATCACTCTCTGAAAGTACGTTATTGACAAACTCTTTCAATGCACCCGGACGCTGGGCGAAGTTGATGAGGAAGTAGTGCTTCATGCCTTCATAAACCAATGCTCTTTCCTGCATTTCGGCTGTACGACTGATATCGTTATTTCCTCCGCTGATAATGCAGACCACATTTTTTCCTTTAATCTCTTCTGCAAAATCGTCCAATGCAGCAACGGAAAGCGTTCCTGCAGGCTCTGCAATGATACCTTCCTCATTATATAAATGCAGCAAAGTGGAGCATACCTTACCCTCAGGAATGAGTTTCAGATCGGCTAAAACCTCTCTGCAAATCCTGTAGGTAATATCGCCGGTGCGTTTTACGCTGGCACCGTCAACAAAAGTGTCAATAGTGCTTAGAGTTACGGGCCCGCCTGCTTCAAATGCTTTATATAAGCTCGGTGCACCCTCAGGCTCTACTCCAATTACTTTAGTCCTGGGCGAGAACTGCTTAAAGTAGGTTCCTGTTCCTGATGCGAGTCCGCCGCCGCCAACCGGAATAAACAGATAATCTACATCAGAAAGTTCTTTCAAAATCTCTACACCTACCGTTGCCTGGCCTTCAATAATCTTTAAATCATCAAAAGCAGGGATGAAAGTCATGCCTGTTTGCTGCTGATGTTCCTTAGCTGCTGCAGCACATGCATCATAGGTGTCGCCCACGAGCCTTACCTCTACATAATCTTCGCCAAACATCTTGGTATGACTGATCTTCTGGCCCGGAGTAATTACCGGCATAAAGATGACACCCTTGATTTTGAGTAACCGGCAACTGTAGGCAAACCCCTGTGCATGGTTTCCTGCACTTGCACAAACAACACCACGCTTCATCTGCTCAGGAGTAAGCGTTTTCATCTTGTTGTACGCGCCCCGCAGTTTGTAGGAGCGCACTACCTGCATATCTTCTCTTTTGAGGTAGATATTGGCACCGTACTTCTTCGACAGGTTAGTGTTGTACTGAAGAGGAGTCTTTAACACAACACCCCGTAATCTTTCTGTTGCTCCTCCGAAATCGAAGGATTGCAGCTCTGTAACTGTAGTAGTATCTGATTCTTGTTGCAACATATTCTTTATACTGCTTGATTTTCCGGACGAAGGTTTCTCACTGCTTTACCTGCCTGCCACATTTCACTCTCGCGCAGTTCTTTCAACTCTTCGTTCAGGTGTACACGATAGTCAGATTTACTGTTACTTTCAATAGACTTAGCGGCTTCTTTACCCGCTGCCACACTCTTATAGAGTTCATCAAACACAGGCAACGTAGCATCTCTGAACTTCTTCCACCAGTCTAATGCACCGCGCTGTGCAGTGGTAGAACAGTTGGCATACATCCAGTCCATTCCGTTTTCAGCTACCAGAGGCATCAGTGATTGTGTCAGTTCTTCTACTGTCTCGTTGAAGGCTTCGCTTGGTGAGTGGCCGTTCTTTCTCAGTGTTTCAAACTGAGCCGCAAAGATTCCCTGGATAGCACCCATCAGCGTACCGCGCTCACCGGTCAGGTCACTATAAACTTCTTTCTTGAAAGTAGTTTCAAACAGGTATCCCGAGCCGATAGCAATACCAAGGGCAATTACCCTGTCAAATGCTTTTCCGGTTGCATCCTGATAGATAGCATAGCTGCTGTTCAGGCCGCGTCCCTGCAAAAACATCCTTCGCAGAGAGGTGCCGCTTCCTTTTGGTGCTACTAAGAACACATCCACATCAGCCGGTGGTACAATACCTGTCTGGTCGTTGTAAGTAATACCAAATCCGTGAGAGAAATACAAAGCCTTTCCCGGTGTAAGATATTTCTTTACCAAAGGCCAGAGTTCAATCTGTGCCGCATCGCTCAGCAAATAGCAAATGATAGTACCGCGCTGTAGTGCATCTTCAATTTCAAACAGATCTTTTCCTTCTACAAATCCGTCAGCTACAGCTTTATCCCAGCTTTTGGAATTTTTACGCTGTCCCACAATTACATTGATTCCATTATCCCTCTGGTTTAAGGCTTGTCCGGGGCCCTGTACACCGTATCCGATTACGGCTACTACTTCATCTTTCAAAACCTGCTGTGCCTTAGACAAAGGGAATTCTTCACGTGTGATTACATTTTCTTTAGTGCCTGCAAAATCAAGTACTGCCATGTTTTTTCTTTTTTACTTTTTTAAATTTTTAATTGTTTATAATGAGAATACCGACTGGTCTACGGGAATCGTATTGATCTCGAAATTTTCTGCCGGTTGTTTTCTTTCGAACTCCTTTACCTTTTCGTGGAATCCACTGCTCTTCTTGATGATTGCTACTCTTGCACCTCGAACGAATTCAATCAACCCATATGGTTCAAAAAACTTCACTAAGCGGTCAATCTCTTCTTTATGCCCTGTTGCTTCAAAGACAATGTAATCTTTGCGGATAGCGATAGCACGGGCACCATACTCATGCAGAAGCCTTTCGACCTTAACCTTTTCTGTGATGCTTTCGGATGGAACTTTGTACATACCCATTTCCTGCCAGATGATTTCTTCTTCAGTATGGAAATACGCTTTCAAAACATCAACCTGTTTTTCAATCTGACGTACAAGCTTCTGGACAGCTTCGTGGGTTTCAACAATCACAATGGTAAAGCGATGAATACCCTGTACTTCCGAAGGAGCAGTGTTCAGGTATTCAATATTGATTTTTCTGCGGGAAAAAATATTAGCCAAACGTCCAACCATTCCCACCCTGTCTTCGGTGTAAACGGTGATTGTATATTCCTGTTTCATTATTCTGATTTTTTAATGATTTATGATAATCTGATTTCTGATACACTGCAGCCCTGGGGTACCATCGGGAATACGTTGTTCTCTCTGCCTACCTTAACTTCCAGAAGATAAGATCCCTTATGGTTCAACATCTTCTCTAATTCTGCTTTGAGGTTATCCCTGGTCTCTACTCTTGCACCGGGAATGTTGTAAGAGTCTGCCAGTTTTACAAAATCAGGGCTTTCGATATCAGTGAATGAATACCTGCGCTCCATGAAGAGTTCCTGCCACTGGCGCACCATCCCGAGATAATGGTTATTCAGTACCAGTATCTTTACACCTATTTGATTCTGCATAATGGTTCCCAGTTCCTGAATGGTCATCTGGATACCGCCATCTCCCACAACAGCAATTACTTCTCTTTCGGGCGCTCCGAGCTTCGCTCCGATTGCAGCCGGAAGTCCGAATCCCATGGTTCCCAGTCCACCACTGGTTACATTGCTCTTACTCTTAGTAAACTTTGCATAACGGCAAGCGACCATCTGATGCTGACCAACATCTGTAACAATAACTGCATCACCGCCGGTGATATCGTTCATGATTCTGATTACCTCACCCATGCTGAGAATCTCTGTTTCAGGATATAATTCCTTCCTGATGCAGATTTCATCTTCCTGCTTTGCCAGTTCCTCAAACTGTTGTAGCCATTCAGAATGTTTTCTCTCCTCTATCAGTTGTGTCAGCATTGGTAGCGTCTCTTTACAATCGCCCCAAACCGGCACATCAGCCTTCACGTTTTTATCGATTTCCGCGGGATCGATATCGAGGTGAATAACTTTGGCTTGTTTTGCATACTTATCGAGTCTTCCTGTAACACGATCATCGAAGCGCATTCCAACTGCAATCAATACGTCGCACTCATTGGTCAATACGTTCGGAGCGTAGTTACCATGCATTCCCAGCATTCCCACATTCAAGGGATGATCTGAATGGAGTGCACTTAAGCCCAGTACTGTCCATGCAGCAGGCAGGTCGCCTTTCTCAATGAACTTTTTGAATTCTTCTTCAGCATTTCCGAGGATAACACCCTGACCGAAAACAACCAATGGTTTCTGTGCACTGTTAATCAGTTTGGCGGCTTCTTCAACATACTCTTTGCGTACTACGGGCTTCGGGCGATAACTTCTGATATGATCGCACTTTTCATAGGCAAAATCAAACTTCTGCACCTGAGCATTCTTTGTGATATCAATCAACACCGGACCAGGTCTTCCGCTTCGGGCGATATAGAATGCTTTTGATAATACTGCCGGAATCTCTTCAGCGTCGGTAATCTGGTAACTCCACTTCGTTATCGGAGAAGTGATATTTATGATATCTGTTTCCTGAAATGCATCAGTACCTAACAGAGGCGCAAATACTTGTCCTGTTAGACATACAATCGGGGTACTGTCGATCATGGCATCCGCCAGACCGGTTACAAGGTTGGTGGCTCCGGGACCACTGGTTGCCAATACAACACCAGTTTTGCCACTCACCGTTGCATATCCCTGTGCAGCATGCACTGAGCACTGCTCGTGGCGCACGAGTATGTGCCTTAACGGGTCGTTGTAGTGATATAATACATCATATAATGGCATGATGGCTCCTCCCGGATATCCGAAAAGAACCTCCACTCCTTCTTTCAAAAATATTTCGAGAATTGCTTCCGAACCTGTTACATTACGGGTTTCGGCAGCAGCCTCTTTTTTTGTTTCTGTTTCCTGAACTTCTAAACTCATGGTTGTTTTATTTAAAGATTTTAAAATTCGTCTGTTACACATCCTTCGGAAGCATTGCTCACGGTCTTAGCGTATTTATAAAGCACACCCGAGGATACTTTCAACTTGTGAGGGGCAGGATTTTTCTTCTTCCTTTCCTCGATTACTTCGTCACTCACCTTCAGTGTGAGGGTATTGTTTACTGCATCAATCTCGATGATATCATCATCTTCAACCCATGCGATAAGGCCGCCCTCGTATGCCTCGGGAGTGACGTGACCGACGACGAAGCCATGCGTTCCCCCGCTGAAACGACCATCGGTAATCAGTGCTACACTTGTACCAAGGCCTGCACCTATAATCGCAGATGTCGGTTTCAACATCTCGGGCATACCGGGAGCTCCTTTCGGGCCTACATTCTTAATCACCACCACATCTCCGGGTTTGATCTGATGTGAGTTGATACCTTCAATCAGATGATGTTCGCCATCAAATACTCTTGCCGGCCCGGTGAACTTCTCTCCTTCCTTTCCGGTAATCTTAGCTACACTACCCAAGGGGGCAAGATTACCATAAAGAATCTGCAGGTGCCCCGTAGGTTTGATCGGATCCTCAAACGAATGAACAATCTTCTGAGAGTTGAAATCCAACTCCTTTACATCAGCGAGGTTTTCTGCAATCGTCTTTCCTGTTACAGTCAGACAGTCGCCTTTGATCTTTCCTCTGTTGAGTAAATATTTCATTACCGCTGGAATACCGCCATGTTCGTGTAAATCCTGCATCAAATACTTGCCACTTGGTTTAAAGTCTGAAAGCATTGGTGTAGCATCACTGATTCTCTGGAAATCTTTTTGAGTAACAGATATGCCTACACTTTTTGCCATTGCTATCAAATGGATAACAGCATTCGTCGAACCTCCGAGGATCATTACCAGGGTGATCGCATTTTCAAATGCTTCTTTGGTCATGATATCACGTGGTAGGATGTTCTTCTCCAGAAGGTTTCTCATAGCCTTACCCGCTTCATCACATTCGCGTCGTTTCTCAGGGCTAATAGCAGGATTACTGCTGGAATACGGCAGGCTCATCCCCAGTGCTTCAATCGCTGAAGCCATCGTATTAGCTGTGTACATTCCACCGCAGGCACCGGGCCCGGGGCAACTATGACGAACGATTCCATGAAAATCTTCCTGGGAAAGATTGCCTGCAATTTTTTGCCCCAAAGCTTCAAATGCAGATACGATATTCAGGTCTTGGCCTTTATAATGTCCCGGGGCAATAGTTCCTCCATAAACCATCAGCGACGGACGGTTTAGTCTGCCCATAGCTATCAAAGCACCCGGCATATTCTTATCACATCCGGGCACGGCAATCAGGCCGTCGTAGTATTGCGCTCCGCAAACGGTTTCAATAGAATCGGCAATTACATCGCGGCTTACCAAAGAATAACGCATACCGTCTGTACCGTTACTCATACCGTCGCTCACGCCGATGGTATTGAAGATTAATCCCACCATTCCGTGATTCCAGATAGACTTCTTCACTTCTGCTGCCAGACCGTTCAGATGCATATTGCAGGTATTCCCGTCGTACCCCATGCTCACGATTCCTACCTGTGCTTTATCCATATCTTCATCTGTCAACCCAATGCCGTAGAACATTGCTTTGGCAGCAGGTTGTGTTTCATCCTGTGTCAGTGTCTTACTATATCTGTTTAATTCACCCATTTGATGTTTCTAATTTTTCTTTTGCTGAATATTTTCTGTCTGAAAAGTCTTCTCTCACCAGATCGTGATAAGCCGCCTGAATGCGTGCACCTATACTGTCGCTCCATGGTTTCGGGAAATCTTTTTTGTTGATTGATGCGATACCGATTACCTCCGCTGCTGTTCCGCAGAAAAAGGCGCTATCTGCTGCAAGAAGCTCTTCGGGGGTTATTTGCTTTTCTTCCACACTTATCCCCAGCACGTTTGCCAGTTCAATAACAGTTGCCCTGGTAATACCCGGCAGGATATTTCCTAAAGCCGGAGTAAACAGCTTGCCGTCTTTTTCCATAAAGATGTTGGCGCCCGGTGCTTCAGCCACATATCCGTCCATGTCAAAAAGCAGTGCCTCATCATATCCGTTAGCCTTAGCTTCATGACTGGCGAGAATAGAGTTTACATAATGACCGCAAGCTTTTGCTTCGATTTTAAATCCTTTCGGATTAGGTCGCTGATAAGACGAAATGAAAACCGACAGTAACTTCTCTCCCAGGAATGGCTGCATCGGCCAGGTCTCAATAACAATATGTGATTTCTCATTCGGATTGAAGCCCATATTGGCCGGAGCGTAAACCAGCGGACGTACATAAGCCGCCTTGTGATTGTTGCGCTTCAGCACCTCATAGCTGGCTTCAATCAGTTCGCCAGTTGTCCAGTGGTACGGCAGGTTGAGCAGCTTTGCCGAACGCTCTAAACGATCGAAGTGTTCCTTCGCTTTAAAAATTTTAGTTGCTCCAGTTACCGTTTCATAAGCCCTTATTCCTTCAAAAGCTCCGTAACCATAATGCAATGTCTGACCGTATAAATGAGTCAGCGCATCGGCAGCTTTCAGATACTCACCGTCGCGGTAAACAAACGTGTTTTCATCAAAATAATTCGCCATAATTTTTTCTTCTTTCCAATAAAAAACCCGCCTCTGCAGGAGGCGGGTTCACAAATATTTTCATTGTTTCAATTATCCTCCTGCATACGTGTCGGGCATAATAATGACAATAGCTATAATAATCATAGCTACCACATTCATTACGTTAATTATTTGTCTGCCTCTGTTCACGATTCAGGTTTGAATTGAGAAGCAAACATACAATTGTTGTTCAAAAAACAAAGAACTTTTTTTTAACCCTGATTTTTAACTGAGAAAAAGAATCGTCTGTAACACTCGTCCGGTGTACGTTTAGGTTATTTTCACAGGTTAGCAAATCGGTCTTTTTTCATCAGTTTATATCTTTCAAATCAGAATTAAATAATCGTCACATGCCCCATTCTGATATTCCTCTTATTGATCTTAACGGGCAATTCATTCGCTACATACTCTGCTATCAGGTCTCCGACAGTAGAGGTGAAATAAAAATTCACAGGGTCTATATCCCTGGTTACAAATCCATTCTCCATCGTCCATGCAACAGCCTCTCTGATGAGGTCTGCTTCTTTATGAGCCTTGAAGTGATCCAGCATCATTGCTGCAGATAAAATAGTTCCCAACGGATTGGCAATGTCTTTACCTGCTGCCTGCGGATAAGAACCATGGATAGGTTCAAACAGTGCTTTGTTACCGATCGAGCTTGAAGGAAGCAACCCGAGTGATCCGCTGATGACGCTCGCTTCGTCACTCAGGATATCTCCGAACATGTTTTCTGTTAAGATCACATCGAACTGAGAAGGATTCAGAATCAACTGCATTGCGGCATTGTCAACAAACAGATAATCTACAGTCACATCAGGATACTCTTTCTGAATCTCTTGAATGGTTTTACGCCACAGACGTGAAGTCTCCAGCACATTAGCCTTATCTACCAAAGTGAGCTTCTTCCTCCTTACCATCGCAGCTTCAAACGCCAGACGTGCCACCCGCTCAATTTCAAATTTGTGATAGGTACATTCATCCGAAGCGGTCGTTCCATCCTCGTTCAATTTCTTTTCTCCGAAGTAAATACCACCGGTCAGCTCTCTGTAAATAACCAGATCAGTGTTATCTGCATTTTTTTCTTTTATCGGAGACAAATGGCGCAAAGCGGGATAAGTCTTCACAGGACGTATGTTAGTAAACAGTCCCAGTGCTTTACGCAGTTGCAACAACCCTTGTTCGGGACGCACTTTTGCCTCGGGATTATTGTCATACTTCGGGTCGCCAATTGCCCCTAACAGAATAGCATCAGCATCTAAAGCAGCATCTACCGTCTCTGAAGGCAGTGGAACACCTGTCTGATCAATCGCACAAGCACCCATAAGCTTGTAATCAAAATCAAACTTATGTCCGAACCTCTGCGCAATCCCCTGTAAAGCTTTTACAGCCTCACGCGTAACTTCCGGTCCGATCCCATCTCCGGGAATGACTGTTATCTTCTTTTCCATATTGAATGATATCTTTTATTTTTCCTTTTTCTAAAAACATTCTTCCTGTCAATCCAGCAGGAATTTCATCATCCAGATGCGTAACACAAATCAGTGTCCGATCAGCATTGTTGCACACCTGTGATATGAATCCCATAGATTTAGCCCTAAAGTCATCGTCCAGGCCCTGGCAGGGTTCATCGAGAATTAACAAAGCCGGGTTCTTGACCACTGCACGGGCTAACAGCCCCCAACGCTGCATTCCATGCGACAGCGTCCCAAACGATTTTGTTGCCCACGCGCTGATTCCAAACAGTTCCAAGCACGTTTCGGTCAGTTTTTTTTGCTCATCCGTCAGTTTGCGGAATAAACCAATAGTATCGAACAACCCGGATGCAACCACATTAAAACATGACTGGGATTTATCAAAAAACTGATGTAACTCGGGTGAAACAAACCCTATCAGTTTTTTGATTTCCCAGATAGACTCGCCACTACCCTTTCTTTTGTCAAACAGATAAATTTCATTCGCAAAAGCCTGAGGGTTGTCTGCTGTAATCAGGCTTAATAATGTCGACTTGCCCGATCCGTTCGGACCGGTAAGGCACCACTTCTCTCCTCTCTTTACATCCCATGAAATATTTTCAAGAATTATCCTGTCGTCATATTTCACTGTTACATTCCTCATGCGCACAGCATATTCAAAATTGACTGTTTCGGTAACAGACAATTTAGAGAGATCAATTGTCTCTGCAACAGATTGCTTCTTACGCCTCTGATTTAAAAATTGTTCCCGAGTAAACACACCTGTCATAATTCCCCGATCGAGTTCACAGACATGCGTTACAAAGTCAGGCAGATAGTCTCTTTCTACCAGAATCAAATGAATTCCTTTCTGCATTAATTCCGACAGGATCTTCTCTAACATTTTTCTCGCATGTGTATCCAGCCCTGTGAAGGCACTGTCTAAAAGCAACCATTCTGCTTTCTGACCTAATGCTTTTGCCAGTTGGTAACGCTTGTGTTCACCATTACTGAGGTGGAGCAATGGAGTATCTGCCAGGTGACCGATTTCAAGCATATGGAGATACTTAAAAGCATCTGGATCGGTCATGGTTTCTATCAAGTCTTCAGAAACTGTTTTTGAGTCTGATGATTCGGTTGCATTGAATCGCTGCTGGTAATAGAAATTGTTGATTCCTGACAGATTCTTAAATCCGTGCTGATGAGTAATAAGTTTTACAACCGGATCTTTTGCACCATCATTAAACCGGATATATCCATCAAAGGTCTTGTGATGTTGAATGCAGCGAAGCAAAGTCGATTTTCCGCTTCCCGAGGGACCGGTAATTACCCAACACTCCCCTTTCCGGATAGCAAAAGAAATATCCTTCAGCACATAGGCTCCTGATTCTTTATATGACAGTCCGGATATTTCTAACAACATTTTCAGTTCCGGTTTTTAGAAGGTCTTTTCGAATGCTTCAATTTTTTCTCTTTGGCTCAGCAGATAGTTGATGTCATCATAACCATTCAACAGGCAGGTCTTCTTGTAGGCACTGATCTGGAAGCTTTCACTCCTGCCATCCGGCAAAGAGATTGTCTGTGCCGGCAGGTCGACCGTAATCTCTGTTGACGGATTGGAAGTCACGGCCTCAAACAACTCGCTCAAAAACTTTTCAGATACTACGACAGGCAGAAGAAAGTTGTTCAAAGCATTGTTTCTGAAGATATCTGCAAAAAAGCTACTCACAACGACATCAAAACCGTAATCTTTAATAGCCCACGCCGCATGTTCACGCGAGGAGCCGCAGCCGAAGTTTTTACCTGTCAAAAGAATTTTACCCGACCATGTACTATCGTTCAGCACAAAATCTTTATGAGGTTTATTCTCGTCGTTATCAATATACCTCCAGTCGCGGAAGAGGTTCTTTCCGAATCCTTCCCTGTTAGTTGCCTTCAGGAAACGTGCGGGGATGATCTGGTCTGTATCCACATTCTCCACATTCAGAGGTACAGCGGTAGATTTTATAATTGATATGGCTTTACTCATTTCTTCAATTCGATTTTAAGCTGAAACAGTTTTCATTAATTCTCTTGCATCAGAAATTTTTCCTGTAAGTGCAGTAGCGGCTGCTGTCAACGGGCTCGCAAGAATGGTTCGTGCATTCGGGCCCTGACGTCCTTCGAAGTTTCTGTTGCTGGTAGAAACACAATACTCGCCGGGCGGCACTTTATCTTCATTCATACCGAGACAGGCACTGCAGCCCGGTTGGCGGATAAAGAATCCTGATTCCGTAAATATTTTATCGAGCCCCTCTTTCATAATCTGCGCTGCTACCTGCTGCGAACCGGGCACAATCATTACATTGATATCCGGACTTTTCTTTTTGCCTTTTATGAGTGCAGCAATCATCCTGAAGTCCTCAATACGCGAGTTAGTGCAGCTGCCGATGAATACATTCTGTACATGCATCCCCAGTAACTTCTCACCACCTTTGAATCCCATGTAGTTGAGTGATTTTCTAAGGGCATTTCTCTCACTCTCATCCTCCAGTTTATCCGGATCGGGTACCGTAGAAGTGATGCCCATTCCTTGGCCGGGATTGGTGCCGTAGGTAATCATGGGTTCGATATCCGCAGCATTGATGTGTAACTCACGGTCAAAGACAGCATCGTCATCGGTCTTCAATTGCTTCCATTCTTCCATCTTCTTATCCCACTCCTCACCCTGCGGTGCGAACTTCCTGCCACGCATATACGCAAACGTTGTCTCATCAGGAGCAATCATTCCCCCGCGCGCTCCCATTTCAATACTCATATTGCAGATAGTCATGCGCGCCTCCATAGAAAGAGATCGAATGGTTGAACCGGCATACTCTACAAAGTAGCCTGTAGCACCACTTGCAGAAATCTTACTGATGATATGCAGGATGATATCCTTACTTACTACCCCCGGGTTTAAAGTACCTTCCACATTAATACGCATCACTTTGGGCCTGCTCTGCATGATGCACTGGGTGGCCAGAACCATTCCTACTTCACTGGTTCCAATGCCGAAGGCAATCGTTCCGAATGCGCCATGTGTGCTGGTATGGCTATCACCGCAAACGATGGTCATTCCCGGCTGGGTGATGCCTAATTCCGGACCGATGACGTGAACAATCCCCTGGAAGGGATGGCCCAATCCATATAATTCAACTCCGTACTTTGCGCAGTTCTCAGTCAGTTTTTCCACCTGTTTGCGCGATAAAGCCTCTTTGATGGGCAGTTCCTGGTGAAGCGTTGGTACGTTATGATCAGCAGTTGCTATTGTTCTCTCAGGACGAAAAACAGGCAGGCTTCTTTTTTCTAATTCTGCAAAAGCCTGCGGGCTGGTTACTTCGTGGATGAAGTGTTTATCAATATACAAAACATCGGGGCCGTCTTCAATACTCTCGACCACGTGTTTATCCCATATTTTTTCAAATAAAGTCTTGGGCATCGGGTTCTTTCAATTTAATTATGCGATTACTTTTTCTTTTTGAGAATACACTTTTGCCATCTCATTCAGGTCATCATCGGTAACCTCTTTTTTACTGTCAGCAACGGCCAGGAATCTTTCATAGAGTACGTCAACATCATTTCTGTCAAACGAGAAACCAAGGTTTTGGAAGCGGTATGCTAATGCACTGCGTCCGCTTCGGGCTGTGAGGATAATCTTGGAGCTGTCTGCACCCACATCAACCGGATTAATGATTTCGTAGGTCTGAGCATCTTTCAGGAAACCATCCTGATGAATTCCTGATGAGTGTGAGAAAGCATTGCTGCCCACAATCGCCTTATTCGGCTGAACCGGCATGCGCATGGTGTCTGAAACAATTCTGCTCAGCGGGTTGAGCATCTTGGTGTCAATTCCGGTGGTGAATCCAAGGTGTTTGTGTTGTTTGATGATCATCACCACTTCCTCCAAAGATGTATTTCCGGCTCTTTCTCCTAATCCGTTGATGGTACATTCAATCTGGCCTGCCCCTGCGATGATTCCGGCAATAGAATTGGCAGTAGCGAGTCCGAGGTCGTTGTGGCAATGGCAGGAAATGACTGCCTTATCGATGTTCGGAACATTGTTGACCAGATACGCAATCTTCTCTCCGTATTGGTGTGGCAGGCAGTAGCCTGTGGTATCGGGTATATTCACAGTGGTAGCACCGGCGGCAATTACTTTTTCTATCACTCTGGCGAGGTATTCATTATCGGTACGACCGGCATCTTCGGCATAGAATTCTACGTTATCGGTAAAATTGCGCGCCCACTTCACACATTGTACGGCACGTTCTAAAATATCCTCCTGAGTGGAATTGAACTTCCCTTTGATATGGTAATCCGAAGTTCCGATACCGGTATGAATCCTCGGCCTTTTGGCATGTTTCAGCGCTTGCGCAGCTACCTCGATGTCTTTTTTAACGGCTCTGGACAATCCGCAAATCACTGCTTCCTTTACGGCTTTTGAAATTTCTTCTACCGAAGCAAAATCCCCCGGGCTGGAGATCGGGAACCCGGCTTCAATGACATCTACACCCAGTTTTTCGAGATGTAAAGCGAGCTCAACTTTCTCTTTTGTATTCAGTTTACAACCGGGGACCTGCTCACCATCACGAAGGGTCGTATCAAAAATCACAATCTTTTTCATGCGTTCATTTTTATTAAAGGATAAAGAGTCGATTGAATTATCTTCGAAATTAATTTTAGCATTCCGGGAAACGGAATCATATTTGACAGATATTACACTGTTAAAACCGTTCAATATCCTCTGAAACCCGCAAAAACACTGGTATTTTAGCGAATTAAATTACGATGCCCAACAAATCGACAGACGCCCTCTTCCAACTCATCCACTCGCTCGAAAAGTCGGAAAAGAGGAACTTTAAGCTGTATATCAAGCGGAATTCCTCAAAAGGGGATCTAAAGATTATTACGCTTTTTGATGCCATTGACAAACAGAACAGCTATGATGAAGACGCCATCCTGGGAAAAAATCCCTCGATAAAGAAGCAACAATTACCCAACCTGAAGGCTCATCTGTACCGCCAGATTCTCATCAGCCTCATGCTGTTGAGGAACAGTACAACAAATGAATTTCAGTTTTACGAGCAATTGGAATTCGCCAGGACGCTTTATGAAAAAGGCCTGTTCCACCAAAGCCTGCGTATCCTCGACAGGATAAAAGATGCGGCAAAAACTACTCACCAAATTCCATTGCTGATTACCGTACTGGAAGAAGAGAAAAGGATAGAATATCTGCACATCACCCGCAGCTCGACAGACCGTGCTACAGTGCTTGCATCAGAAGTAGAGGATGCAATCAGCCATTATAACAGGCAAGCACGGCTCAGCAGTCTGGTGCTCCAACTTTACGAATGGTATATAAAAAACGGAATAGCCAGCAACGCCAAAGCTGAAAAAGAGATTTCCTCCTTTTTCAAAGATAACCTCACGGCAGATCTGCGGCATCCTAAGGGCTTCTACGAAAAACTCTACTATTTCCAGGCGCATTGCTGGTACGCTTACATCAGGCAGGATTTTCTGATGTATTACCGGTATTGCAAAAAATGGACAGAAGTATTCGCAGAATATCCTGAGATGTTGTGTATTGAAACAGAAAACTATTTGAAGGGAATGCACAATCTTCTGAATGCACACTTCAACCTGAGGAATTTTGAGGGATTTAAAAAATCGCTGGAAGAATTTGAAAAATTCGCCCTGGCACCTGAAGCTAACCGCGATGAAAATACCCGTATCCAGACATTCGTTTATCTCTATACAGCACGCATCAACAAGCACTTCCTCGAAGGCAGCTTTGAGGAAGGCATCAAATTAGTTCCGGAAATAGTAGAGCAGTTAGACAAGTACGAACTCATCCTCGATAAGCACCGCACATTAGTTTTCTACTATAAAATAGCTTCCCTCTATTTCGGGGCCGGTAACTACGGTAAAGCAATAGACTATCTCAATAAAATCATCAACTGGAAAGTTAACCTGAGAAACGACTTGCAATGTTATGCGCGACTGTTACACCTGATCGCTCACTACGAATTAGATAACTTTTCGCTGATGGAGTACCTGATAAAATCAGTTTACCGCTTCATGGCCAAGATGGAAAACCTCTCCAAGGTTGAGGAAGCCATGTTTGGATTTTTGCGCAGGTCATTCCACATTTCAAAACGGGAAATTAAGCCCGAGTTTGTACGCTTACTTGACGAACTGAAAACTATGGAATCGGGAAAGTTTGAAACGCGGGCCTTTGCCTATCTCGATATTATTTCATGGCTGGAAAGCAAAATCTACAATAAACCCGTTGCAGGCATTATCCGCAAGAAATACATTGAAAAGAAACGTTTCGATAAGGTTAGTGCGAAAAGCCCGAAGCAGTCTTAACAATCTTAAACATCTTACGTTCACCCATATCTTCAAGAGAGAGCATATATAATCCACCCGGCAGCCCGTTCATATCAATCCTGGTTCTTTCGTCCTGAATACGTTTACTCAGAATCAGTTTGCCCTGCATATCGTAAAGCTTCAGGTACTTACCATTGATATCGTTGAGGCTTCTGCCTTCAACAATTACGTAATCCACAGTCGGATTCGGATATAGACGGACAACCTCTTCCCAGTCTTTATCCTGCAGTGCTTCCTCTATACCGTTGATGTTAAGGGCATCTGATACAAGCAATGAATTTCTGTCGCCACCCAATGCAAACTGTGCACGCATGGCTTTCTTCTGCCCGATGGTAAACATATTCATATCAGCATCATCAGAAAAGTCCATGAAATTCATAAACATATCACCATTTGCATCCTCGGAACAAGCAGATATTTTAGGAAACACATTATGCCCTGTATTGGCTGACTGCTGGCGTGGAGTATCATCTATCCCGTCATCTCCACATTCAGAATCTCCCCAGATATGTTTGAGGCCCAGCCAGTGGCCTACTTCATGTGTCAGCGTACGTCCCAAATTAAATGGACCGCTAAGACCATTGCCGTGTCCGAACACAGAATACTGAATCACGACTCCGTCAGTCTTTGGATCACCGCCCGGCATGGGGGTGTACCCCAGTAAACGGCCAAAAATGTTACAAACCCAGATATTCAGATACTTAGTCGCATCCCATGCATCATCCCCACCTTTTGCAGAAAACTTCATTTCATCATCGGGCATGAACATCTTTGTCTTGGTATATTTCCGGATGATTCCTGTTGTTTTATTTCCATGTGGATCTCTCTGAGCCAGGGCAAAAACTATCTGTACATCTGCTGCACGGTCTCTGAAAGCAGCCGGCGTGTTTACAGTATCGGCATTGCGCCTTCTGTAATCGCGGTTCAATGAATTAATCTGATCTATAATGCGCTGATCTGAAATATTTTGATCTGATGTATTGTATAAAACATGAACAACAACGGGCACGACAATCACTTCACCGGGTAAGGTATCCCTCTTGTGTGCAGGGGTATTCTGGTGCTGACCCGTCCTGTCGCCTGAAATACCATTCCAGTTATTCTGGCTTTGACCGAAAGGCTGTGCACCCGCAATTCCACACAGTAAAATGGCAAATAGTGTAAAAATCAATCGCATTCAAATCCCGTGTTCCCGGGCTATCGTCCGGATTAAAAAATATCACAGGAGATTGATTAATTGATTATCAATAAGATACGGGAATCTTGAGTGAAGGTACACAAAAAATTGGACGACAAATTTTTTTTAGGATATTAAACCGTAGATTGGTTTTGCAGATCAGGAGACAAAGAAAATAAAAATATTACTAAAATGCAAGCTACAGCCTCAAATACAAGGCTTTCAGTCTGAATATTCATAGGGGATTGATTATTTTTGACACCAAAAAAGAATGAGAGCGGCAGCCATTAGTATATTACTTATTTTCCTCTTTTCATGCAATGGCGACCCCTCAAACGACTACGACCCGTCGCTGCCCATACCAAAGACAGAAACCATACCTGCTCCTACTCCAATCCCCTTCAAAGTAACAGGTATCTATCCTCACGATCCCACTTCTTTCACGCAGGGTTTGGAATTTTTTGACGGGATACTCTACGAAGGAACAGGCGAATTGAAGAAGTCTAAACTCAGGGTGGTAGATATTAAGTCGGGAAAACCGCTGAAAAGTCACACGATTGAAGACCCGACCATCTTTGGCGAAGGAATAACGATTCTCAACAACAGGATTTTTCAGCTTACGTGGCAGAATAAAAAAATATTTGAATACACCTTAAACGATATCACTAAGCCCATCCGCACATATAACTGGAATCACGAGGGATGGGGAGCCACTAATAACGGCAAAGAGCTGATTATCAGCGATGGTACATCTAATATTTATTTTGTTACTCCTGACGAGAACGGAAGCAAGATGAATATCAACAAAATAATTTCTGTCAGAGATAACAAAGGCCCGGTGGACAGATTGAACGAATTGGAACTGATCGACGGAGCGCTATATGCCAACCGTTGGCTGACAGATGACATCTTGAGAATTGATACTGCCAATGGCCATGTCACCGGAATCATGAATTTAAGAGGGCTGATGAAGCAGTATGCACCTGAAGCATTTCTAGGTGAAAGCGCTGTTTTAAACGGAATTGCTTACGACAGTGCTGGTAAAAAGGTTTACATTACGGGCAAAGACTGGCCGAAGCTGTTTGAAATGGAATTAGTACAATAAATATTTACGAAATCCGGCGTCTACTTTAAAACCGGAAAATAAACGAACACATGAAACGAATTCTTCTGATAACCACAGGGATGATTTTACTTAGCAGTTGTGTTGCAAAACGCTACCTGATTCAGTCGCAGGAACATGTATCGCAATTACAGACAGACAGCACTCTGTTACAGAATAAAGTATATAGCCTGCAGAACCAGATTGCAACTATGGAAAAGAACATTGCAGATCAGAATAAAAAGATTGCAGACCTGAGCAGCCAGAACACCCAGCTCGGTCAGAAAACAGCAGAGCAACAAAACCTACTGAACCAGAGTATGGAGGACCTCGCTCAGCAAAGACAGCGTCTGCAACAGTTAGAAAGCCAGATTGAACAACAGAAGGCTGCAGCAGAAGAGAAAATGGCACAACTCGAACGAGTTCTGTCACAACAAAAAGCAGCCACAGAAAGCCTGAAAGATAAAATGACCGAAGCGCTGAAGGGGTATAATTCTACCGACCTAAGTGTTTACCAGAAAAACGGAAAAGTATATGTGAGCCTTTCCGAAAACCTGCTTTTTCCCTCCGGAAGTGCAGTGGTTAATCCGGCTGGTGTGGAAGCGCTTGCCAAACTGGCTGCCGTGTTGAATCTGAATGAAGAAATCAGTGTTCAAATTGAGGGCAATACCGATAGCATTCCTATCAGAGGGAGATACCAGGATAACTGGGAACTCAGTACAGAGAGAGCTAATTCCGTAGTACGGATACTGGTAGATAAATACGGAGTCAACCCTGTAAGGGTTGTATCTGTCGGCCACAGTTATTTTGATCCGGTTGACAGTAACTCAACTCCTGAGGGGCGTGCCCGCAACCGCAGGACAGACATCGTTCTCTCTCCTAATCTGGATGAGATGTTCAGAATTCTGAATCAGCAGTTCTAGAAAGCCGCCTTAATCAGGATAACTTATCCAGCGCGATTTTAATCCGCCTGTATCCTTCTTCGATATTCTTAAGGCTGTTGGCAAACGACAATCTAATGTTATCAGGTGCTCCGAAAGCACTGCCTGCCACAGTGGAAACATGCGCTGTGTTGAGCAGATACATACTCAGATCGCCGGAGTTATTAATCACTGTTCCATCTTCTGCGCATTTGCCAAAATAGCTTTTCACTTCCGGAAAAACATAAAATGCTCCATCGGGTTCAACGCAGCTGATGAGAGGGAATTCTTTAAGCAATTCCATTACTTCCTTTTTTCTTCTCTCAAATTCTTTCACCATTTCAAACGAAGGCTCGAGAGATTCGGTCAGCGCTGCAATTGTTGCACGCTGTGCAATAGAGTTAGTGCCGCTGGTAAATTGTCCCTGAATTTTTTCGCAGGCTTTGACCAACTGTTTATCGGCAGCAATATATCCTATCCTCCACCCTGTCATTGCAAATCCTTTACTCAGCCCGTTAATAATTATCACACGGTCTCTGATAGATTCAAACTGTGCAAGGCTCTGATGTGGTTTGCCGGTATAATTGATATATTCATATATCTCATCACTAATGATAGCCACCTGAGGGTGTTTCTCAAACACTTCGGCTAATGCAGCAAGTTCTTCTCTAGAATAAACAGCACCGGTAGGGTTACACGGAGATGAGAAGATAAATAATCTGGTATTTGCGGTAATTGCAGCTTCTAATTGCGCGGGAGTAATTTTATATCCCTGTGCGGCTATCGCGTTAATAAACACTACTTCACCCCCGGCCATTCGCGCAATCTCGGAATAAGAAACCCAGTAAGGCGTTGGGATGACAATCTCTTTCCCTTCTTCAAGGATCGCCATCATCACATTAGCAATACACTGTTTTGCTCCTGTGCCGATCATAATCTGATCAGGCGTATAAGTTAATCCGCTATCACGTTTCAGCTTCTCTATTACGGCATTCTTTGTCTCTGCAAATCCAGATACAGGAGTATAGTGGCTGTAGTTTTCGTCGATTGCTCTCTTAGCCGCTTCTTTGATGTGATCGGGCGTATTAAAGTCAGGCTCACCGAGGCTTAAGTCGATAACATCGATACCTTTTGCTTTTAATTCGCGCCCAAGCTTAGCCATCTTTAAAGTCTCGGGTTCACTAAACCGGTTTAACAGTGATGAAAGTTCCATATCTGTTTCTTTATTTTAAGTGTACAAATTTAATTGAATGATTTTATCTGATCATGAGGCAAACCGAAAGATGTCAAAGTATTACCTGTTAAAAAGAAAAGCCCCCTTTACTTTATCAGGAGGCTTTTAGTGATATATTAAAACCCTGATCAGGATTCTACTGTACCTTTCGCACTGCGGCGGGATGCCTGTTTCATCAACGAAGCTCTTCTCTTCAGCGAACCCAAGGGCCTGTGTTTAGAGAACTCCATCAATATAGGTGTTGCCACAAAGATAGATGAGTAAGTACCCGCGATGATACCGATCAGCATCACAAATGCAAATCCTCTTGTCACTTCGCCTCCAAAGATGAAGAGCGATAGAATTGTGAGGAAGGTTGTCAATGATGTCATTACGGTACGACTCAGTGTTTCGTTAATTGACAGGTTAATAATTTCAGTCTTCGATTTATCAATCAACAGCGGATCATTACTATTCTCCCTGATTCTATCAAAGATGATTATAGTATCGTTCATGGAGTAACCGACGACGGTCAAGACCGCAGCAATAAAGTACTGGTCAATCTCCAGTGGGAACGGTACGAAGTTTCTGAAGAATGAGAATACAATCAGCGTGACAAACACGTCGTGTACCAATGATAAAATTGTACCGACTGAATATCTCCAGTCTCTGAATCGCAACAGGATATAACCAACAATCGCAATCATTGAGAATATAACCGCGAGAATAGCACCTCTCTCCAGATCCTTAGAGATGACCGGCTGTACTACCTGCGAACTCTGAATATTATTCTTTTTGAATTGTTCTAAGGTAGTTCCCTCAGGCAAAACTTTCTGTAGAGCTGAAAACAGGCGTGCCTCAACAACGCTGTCTGCATTACCCACCCCTTTCATGAAAGAAGTAGTGATATCGAGATGGCGATAGTCTCCAACTGTTTTAATTACCGGGTTGTCACCGTCAAGGGCATCTTTCAAACTACCTCGGATTGCTTCAGGATCTACTTTCTCCGCAAACTGTATCGTATAGCTGCGGCCTCCCTTAAATTCAACCCCTTTGTTAAAGCCGTTGAAATAAGACCCGATACCGCCTATCAATACTACTACAGAAATTATGTATGCTATTTTTCTGTATTCAATAAACTTGAATTGTGGGTGTCTGAAAACCCAGTTGCTCACCTTGGTAAAATACTTGAAGTGGCGTTGCCTGTTCATATACACATCGGTGATAAGGCGTGACATCAGGATACCGCAGAACAAAGACAGAGAAATACCCAGCATCTGAGTAGTTGCAAATCCAAGGATTGGCCCCAAACCGAAATAGAACAGAATTACAGCAGTGAGGAATACTGTTACGTGGGCATCAATTACAGGCGCATAAGATCTTACATAACCATCGTTGATGGCCTGCTGGTAAGACTTACCACGTGCCAACTCTTCTTTAATCCTTTCAAAAATAATTACGTTTGTATCTACCGCCATTCCGACTGTCAATACCAGGGCCGCAATACTTGCTGCTGTCAGCGAAGCTCCTAATGCACTGAGAATACCAACAGTAAAGAGCAGGTTGAATATCAATGCGATGTTTGCTACCATACCACCGGTATTGTAATAAACTAACATCAATATGAAGATGATGACGAAAGCGATGATGAATGCTGTCGCACCTCCTCTTACTGCCTTTTGTCCTAAAGTCGGACCTACGATCTGCTCCTGAACGATTTTGGCCGGGGCGTCGATCTTACCAATCTTCAACACATTCGCAAGGTCCTGAGCCTCCTGAATGGTGAAGTTTCCTGAAATCTCAGAGCTTCCTCCTTCAATCGCCTGATTTACGTTAGGCGCACTATATACGATATCATCAAGCACAATGGCTATCGGACGCCCGATATTATCACCGGTCATTCTAGCCCAAACCCTGCTACCGGAAGGCGTCATTTCCATCTTAATAGCCGGACGCCCATTCTGATCAAAATCCTGACGACTGTCTTCTATTGCATCTCCTTCCAATTTTGCTTTATCAGTGCCCGGAACGGTTTTGATTGCATATAGTTCTAAAAAGCTCTGAGAAGACTGGCTGTTCTGCTGCTCAGGACCGTATAAGAATTTGATATTAGAAGGAAACTCACTCCTAACAATATCCATATTCAGGTATTTATTAGCAAGAGCTGTATCCTTTACTTCCACATTGGCAATGGCCGGATAATAGGACAACTGTCCGTTCGGTCCCTGTTGCGGACCGATGAAGTGAATCACACTGGTTAAAGGATGCTCATTGGAAATATTAGCTGAATCTCCTTCATGAGCACCGCTGAGGAAGCCGGCGAGTGCGCGGTCTGCATTATCAATGGCCTGCCCAATCTCACCTATATTATATACTTCCCAAAATTGCAGATATGCCGATGCCTGTAGCAATTTCCTTACTCTTTCAGGATCTTGTACTCCCGGCAACTCAACGTTGATAATCCCTTTCGCAATATCCAGGTTTACCGGAACGCTGGATACACCGAACTGGTCAACTCTCTTGGTAATTACTTTATAAGTCTGATTGATTGCATCTTTGGCAATGCTCTGTAATTCACTCAGCACTTTCTGATCACTATCATTGATCTTGATCGTCTTACCGGCTCCTCCAAAAACTGATGCCATCGGAAGGTTAGGATTCTGCTCTTTCCAAACCTGGCCAAACAAAGTGATATAATCCAAATCACTTTGAACTTGTCTCTCATTGGTCGTAGCAATTGCTTTCACTAATGAAGGATCTTTCGGATTATTACTTAATGATTTGAGAAGCCCATCCAGACTAACATTCATCGTAACACTCATACCTCCCTGAAGGTCGAGACCTAATTGAAGTTGGTTCTCTTTTGACTTCTGATAGGTGGTACCGAAAACAGGATAAATCTTTTCGTGACGGGTACTGTCTACATAATGGTGAAAGAGTTGTGTTTCGAGCAATTCTTTCTCATCGCCGGTAGCCTCCGGATGTGTTAATGCAACTACTTTGTCCGCCTTTTCGCGCAGCTTTTTCTCGTGGTTGTGTACCACCCAGTTAAATGAAAGCTGATAGAGGGAGATAAGGATAAGGATAATGGAAAAAAACCATACCAGGCCTTTAAATTTCATATCTTATTTTTTGAAGTGTGCAAAGATAGTGTTTTGCAATTAAATGTCTTTGTGGAAAGGGCAGATTTCCCTATTCCAAATAACATTTATTTAATATATTTTCTGAGGTGTATTTACAGATATTCGCTAAAGCCACTCAAATAATTAATAAGTAATTAATAAGTCTTTCACGGGGTAAACAGCCCTTCAATTCATTTTCCAAAATTAGGTTCGACATGTAAAAAAAGGGTAACATCTGTCTGCTACCCTCTCTTGATCAACAATTTCAGACTTATACTAATATTTCAGTTTAATGACCTCAACGATCTTACGGTCTTTAATAATTTCAACATTATAAATCCCCTGAGGCAGTGATGAAGGCCAGTCAATTGGAATCACTTCATTACTGAGGGTAACTTTGTGATTCATCTGCTTTACCGTTTGACCGGTCAGGTTATATATACGAATGTGATAGTTGCCGACTTTCTGGTTAACAAGGTTTACATATACTTTGGAACCCTGGACCGGATTAGGATATACGCTCAAAATACCGGCGCTGATGCCCATGTTGACTTTAACCACTTCGGAAAGTTGTGACTTACCATCGATGTCCATATTCCGTACTCTGTAGAAGTTATTTCCATGAGCAGGATTCTTGTCTGTCCATTGGTAGTTTCCGCCCGACTGAGGATTGGCTGTAACTTTTCCAACTGCCGTAAATTCTCTGCCATCGGTTGAGTGCTCCACTACATACTCTTGATTATTTCTTTCATTAGCTACTTTCCATTCTACTGATACTTCTTCTCCTACAGGCTTGGCCGTTACCTTCACAAAGGTTACCGGTAGCGCACCTTGCATCTCAAACACTACTTTGAAGCGCCCGGGTGCATTGCTCTTCGCATCGTTGGTAACAGTGAAGTTGTAGTAAGTTGTATCAGTCATAGCCACTTCTGTCTCTGTGCCTGTGAAGCTGTCAATCAGTCTTGCAGAGGTGGTCCTGTCCATATTCACCGGCACGAAACGCAGGCGGTAACTACGCTTCTGCAAGCCTGACATATCATAATAGATTGTATCCTGCGGATTCCAGCCTCTGGCTTCTACAGCCAGAATTTGATTAGCGCGCTTAAGGCTCAGATTCTCAAAAGCATTTTTAATCTTGCGTGCATCATCCACATCTAAACCATTGTTATAACTATCTGAGAAAGCCACCGCGTTGGCATCCACCAAAATATTATCTGTAGTCGTCAGTGCAGTACGGAAGAATTGCTTTTCTGCTCCTCCGTTCGGACGAGTGAAGGTTACAGGGTTTTCTTCTACTTTAGCATCTTCAGCAATCTGCAAATTTACTCCATACATTGGATCAGCCAACTCGTCAGCACGGATGAAGAATGCCTCTCCGCTCTGAATAGTGGTATTGGGCACCCCACTCGGGTGAGCTGATGTGCCACCCGGTATCGGCTCCCAACCGTTAGCTGCAGAGAATACCTGATATCCGCCCAAGCCATAAGTACCGGATAAGAATGGATCCCACACGTAGAAAGAGTTGTCAATATATATTCCTCTTGTGAGTGAAGAAAAGTCAATCGGCGAAGCATATGGGTTTCCGACCAAAGAATATTTTCCCGGTGTAACCGTGACCTCAGGTTGTGTACCTACATTCAGATTTCCTTTAGTTCTAAGGGTTGTCTGAGTCGGAGCAGTCCACATATCTTTAACAGTTCTGTCGCCTCTTACAAATACCATGTACGCCCTCGAACTCGATATTGCTGTAGCATTCGTGTTAGCCACCCCCACCCAGGTATTATTTGCCGGGTTATAGGCTTTCATCGATGGCGAAGGCGACTGCAAGTCAAAGCCCTTAGCTGCCCAATCACTTGGCGGACCGGTAATCTGGATACCATAACCCGGAGTAGGGTCATCGCTTTCATTTACAGCATTCTCCTGCCATGCTTCTTTAATCGTCTGTGTGCCGCTGGTCGGTACAGCCATCATGCGCCATGCTTTGTGCGAAGAAACGTAGCGCTCTACGGTTGCCTTACCATTGATGGTATTACCTTCCATGTATCCTACATAAGCTGTTCTTGTAGCGGTGGACTTAATCGTCAGCTGGTCATTAGTGTTCAATTTCATTCCACTGCCGGTTGAAGTAAGCCCTGTGTAAATATCTACCGGCTGGTCAAGTGTAATGCCTGAACCAGAAGTGTTATCCATCACCATTTTATAGAAAGATGTGCCGTAGTTTCCGCCAATACTCTGCCCCGATGAACCGTTGAAGGTAACAGAACTCGTGCCATAGGTATAAGCCGATGAAGATGAATTATTATTCCAGTTACCTGTAATGGTGTGATTGTAGCCAGCACCATCGAATACTGCATTTGAAGCAATAGTAATATTTCCTCTCACACCGACATCTCCTGCTGCAGTCTTGGTGCCTGCATTTTGCAATAACAGATGACCGTAATTCTGAGCACTGACGCTCTGTGTGCCTCCTAAATATTCGGTATGACTATTGGCAGCCAGATCATAGGTGCTGAATCCCGACGGGTAGGTTCCTGTCAGTTTATGTGTTGAATTAGATCCCAACGTAAATGTTCCGCCACCCGGTGATCTCATAATTGAATAGGATGACTGATTCATCGTCACATCCGAATTGATGGTAAGGTCTCCTTTCAAAACCAGGTTGTTCAATATATTTTTGGTAGCATTTCCTGTTGCATCGCTGTTGGTCAACTCCAGATTTCCGTAAATCACCTGTTCTACATTCTGGGTTGTACCGTCTCCCATTGTATAAATCACCTTGCTGGTAGGGTCTAAATTATAAGAACCATACCCTTTCGTAAAATTATTCCCTTTTATAACCAGTGTAGAATTAGCCCCCATCGTCATGGCTCCGGGTGAAGTCAGCGGTGTAGTATCGCAATCCAACTTTTGATTGGCATCAATTATTAAAGTGGCATTAGGACTTATTGTCAAGGATTCTATAGTTCTGAAACCTATAGGATCCGGCCCGGTTAGAATTACAGTCGGCGTATTGGTTTCGCCAATCTTTGTCTCATGAGCTAAGAATACTGGATATGCTGAGAACCAGACTGCATTTTCAGTGTTGCGGTTGGTAATTGTCTGCGTTCCCGTGCCGTCAAATACAAGCAATGTTGGTTTATTTAATTCCGGAGCCTGATCATCACCACATCCTCGCAAATCTGCATTACCGCGCAGAATGAATTTACCCTTATTCATTGTTCCTACAGGATTCGAAAAAGGATAAACAATGCACTCTGCACCACTTCCGGTTGCTTTTTCAAGTGCATTAGTAGTTAGATTACCGTTATATATTATTACCGCATTGTCAGCAGGAGTATCCATGGTCAGCTGAACACCCTTATCTTTAACATTACTCTCTGCATATAAATAAGAATCTCCGTGAATGATTAGTGTTTGGTTAGCCCTAACGGATAGACCACCCTCATTAATATCCGCTTTAGCAGAAGTAGTGGTCTTAACAGTAAAATCCAGATTATTAATTTCTGTTAAGGCCTGGCTGAAAGTTAGATTAGCATTGTTAGTAGGCACACTTGAATTCAAATCCATTAAGATTACAATATCCAATGAAGCATTAGGGCTTATTGGTGAGGGATGATAGCTATCCGGATCGAATGACCAGTTAGATGCATTGTTGAAGTCTAACCCTGAAGTGGCTGCAATAACTGAACCGGATCCAGCCCAATACAAAGTTGTTATTGAAGGAATGGAGTAACTGATTATGATCTTTCCGTCTCCTCCATTACCACCGGCCCTATTTTTACTATTCCTGTGTGCACCACCGCCGCCGCCGCCGGGATTATCGCCGTTAGAGCCATTTGAGTTACCACTACTACCATCTCCTCCGGCACTACCTCCTGTAACTGCAGAAGCACCGTTTTGGGTATTCACAGCCGCATTTCCATTACTCCCTGTCCCTGCACTGCTACCGCCACCGCCACCATAATAAGTACCACTGGTTCCATTCTTTCCGTCTGACCCACTTCCACCGGAATACTTAGTATCTCCTATTGAAGCCGCAGCGGAACCTCCCGATCCACCGACGCCTGATGCATTTGTTTTCATTCCTTCTCCTCCGGCTCCACCGGCTGCAACCACTGTAGTTCCATTAAATGTTGTATTACCGCCTGCTTCGGCAGCTGTTCCACTTTTAGTTCCTCCTGCTCCTCCTTGGCCCACTACAAAACTGTAGGTATTTCCGGGAGTAACACTCACTACTGATTTCGCATAAGCGCCACCGCCTCCTCCACCACCGGCTGCACCTTTCTCTTCGCGAGCAAACCCTCCGCCGCCACCACCGCCCCAGCACTCAACTGTGATAGAGGTGACTCCTGCAGGAACTTTAAAGCTGCCACTCGAAGTAAAAGTTTCTGTTATGTTATACGGCTGTGCTTCTGCTCCGAAAGAGCATCCAAGGGCGATGATTAGCGGAAGAATAAAATTTCTCGGTCGCAGATAAGCGTAAAGGTTTTTCATCAGAGGTAGATTTTATTTATTGGCATGTAAAACGTTGAGCAGCAATAAATATTTCCATCTGTGCTGCAATTTTATCCGTTCCTGATACTTTTTTGACTTATGTCAAAAAATGGATCCATTTTTTACGTTTTCGTAAAAAACTAAATAAAAGAGACTGAGTATCAAGGCTTAGTGCTTATATTGAACAGACCGGTTGAGAGGGCACCAACCATTAAAATCATCAACTGATAACGTATTAAAGCACATAAACTCAAAAAGAAACCCGATAGTCACCACTACCGGGCTTTTACTTAACATATTATCATTTTGTAATTATCTAAGAGCTATTGCACCACAAAGCGTACAGTATCGTGCCTGTCTCCCACAGCGGCAGAGAACAAATAAGTCCCCGGCTTCAACGTACTGACATCTATTCCTGATTGTTCATTAAACACCAATTCCCCCTTCTTCAGCACTCTGCCTTCTATATCCAGAATGCGATAGAGATATTTCCCCTGGTCTCCGTTTACTTTTATTTTCAAAGTGTGCGATACAGGATTTGAAAGTATCGCAATAGCCTGGACACGAGCCTCTGCGGTTATTTTTTCAATTTTCGAATACAACAAATCGCCTGTTTTCTGAACCACCTTCGCTCTGTAAAAAACAGTACCGGATTTCATATCGGTTTGATAACCATAAATCCCGTTTCCTTTGTCAACCATCATGCCAGTAGGTAAAAATGTTTTTCCGTCAAAGCTGTGTTCCAGCCATATTTCCGAAGCAGAGCCATCATCAACAGTTGTAAGGGTGGCAAGCAGTTTTTCGTTGATTGTCCGAACATTAAAATCAATAATCTCTGTAGCGACCACAGTTGTATTTACCGGAGGATCACCCACTGCCAGACTCATGCTAAAGGGATCAAAAGTTACCGTGGTAGGCGTAAATCCAAGATAAACGGTAGGGGTTGCTGAATTACCATATACAATACCGTCACCACCCACAGACACTCCCATTGTTCCGCGATCATACAACACTATAACAGTATCTTTTCCGCCGGCACCCTGTACCCTTAAGGGAATTACTGCTGAATAATAACCGACATCAGAACCAGTGCTTTTTCCCTGAGTATAAACTCCAAACCTTATTTTATCCGTTCCTACTGCCTGCCAGGCAATTTTATTACTGCCTGTATAGGTAGGATATCCATTGCCATATACGAAAGAGTCAAAGAAGCTTGTCAGGTCGAATCCTCCTAACACTGCCTCCATGTGAGCCTGTAGATCTGCAGTTGTTGCTGCCCCATAAGCTAATTGCGGATCATTTAAATAATTACGGCAAGCCTGAAAGAATTTTTCGTCACCCATAAGGGTACGCAACATACTCACCACCATTGCACCGCGTTCATACACAGTTGAACCGTAAGCTGAGCTCCAGAGCACATCCGAACTAGTGATATAAGAGTTAGGAATATAACAGCCGTAACCCCGCAAACCGGAACCGTTCGCAGAACTCTTATAATTACTTCTTATCGATGAGGCATTGAGACCCAAACCGGAAACAAATTCTGCAGCCAAAGCCTCACCATATCTGGCAAAACCTTCTGCAATCCACAGATCATTCCATGTAGCCATGGTCACCTTATCACCAAACCATTGATGAACCAGCTCATGAGCCACAACAGTTTTACTATTCATCGCACTCCACCCCATGGCAGAGAAAGTCTGGTGCTCCATTCCCCCACCCCAGGCAAATTCATACATACCATACTTCTCGTCCTTGTATGGATAATCGCCAAACAAATTGCTAAAAACCGTTAGCTCCTGCTTGCAGTAATCCATTGCAGTCAGTTGAGAACTAGTCGGAGAACGGGCACTGAGAATATAATATTCAACCGGAACATTCTTTCCTCCGATACTCACTGTACCACGATTGTAAACAGAATACTGAGCTGCTGCAACCGCTACCAGGTAAGAGGCAATCGGGTACTTATGTTTGAAAGTGTAAATCTTATTAGTGCCTGACGTCACCTCACTCACCAATACCCCATTCGCAGCAGCACGGTATGCGGAAGGGGTGGTAATGATAAACGTAAGACTGTCTATCTTATCCTGCATGTCTGCTTTGCATGGCCACCAGTCTTTATCCTCATACGATTCTGACAGCGTGTAGAAAACAGGATATTTTTGGGTCCCCACCTTAACATTCTTTAATTGACATCCTTCGGCCTCACCGTTAACAGCAGGAGGCACTCCATCATAAAATATTGTAACAGAGTCCAGTACACCATTTGCCAGCGTTACCGGTAGCGTAATGGTCAGAATATCCGTGTTCCCGGTAGAAGGAAAAGAGGTAGTACAGTTGGTACCGTGATACTTTACGATAAGGTTCGCGTTATTAAAAGAAGTTTTATTAAAATCAAAAGTAATGGTATTCACCCCGGCCTGCGTAGTCTCAAAGTAGGTTGTAACACTACCGGATATCCTTTTTGCCACTCCGGGATTTATAGTCCATTCAAATCTGTGGTGTTTTACGTCGATATTAGCACCGGTGCCGCTATGGCCTGATGACCTCATTGCCGGATTGAACTGTGCGTTTACCGGGATAAATGCAACGGAGCATAAAAAAAGAAAGAGTAAATGTTTTCTTTTCATGGGATCGGGGATTAATTTTTTAAATAAGCAAAAACGTATAATTCAATACTAAATTATCCGGTCTTTATACTTTTTTAAAGACTCTGCAAAGTAAGGGTAAAACAGTATATCTCCTTGTTGGCATCACTTTTTGTTTTGCAGGAATCCAATCAGGAGGCATAATACACTCTAAAAAAACTTTAGAAGAATGCTATACAAAACAAAACCGTTCCCCGTCAAACAACCCTTTATCACTGAGTTTGAGCTTGGGGATAACCAGTAATGCCATGAAAGAAAGCGTCATATAAGGTGCGCCGAGCTGACAGCCTAAGGCTTTGGCTGTGCGGTCGATCGCCGTGTACTCGCGGGCCACTTCGTAGCCGTTTTCATTGCTCATTAGTCCGGCCACCGGCAGTGCCAGGACGGTTGTTGCTTCAGGCTGTCCGTAAACCGCGAGGCTGACACCACCTTTCTCGCGAATAATGAGATTCACAGCTTCGCAAATACTCTCATCATCCACGCCCACTGCAATTACATTGTGGCTGTCGTGGGCTACTGAGGAAGCTATGGCACCCTTTTTCAATCCGAAATTCCTGATTAGTGCGATGGCGGGAGGGACGTTCTTCTCATAACGGTTGACGACTACAATTTTCAAGATATCGCGCTCCGGATCTCCTACTACCATCCCCTTTTCAACCTTAGGCTCTTCCTCCGTCGACTCTGTTATCAACTGCCCGTCTAAAGCATGGATTACCCGCATTTTTTCTCCGCTCCATTTGAGATGGAAGCTGTCCGCCTTCAAGGGTGCTGCCTCAAATTGATTGATAACTTCTGCTTTCTGCGGATGGATGAGTGAAATACCGTTTTCAGCTACCTTGATACCGTCGATATAGGTAGCCATCACACGGAAATGCGTCAGGTCTTCACAAACCACAAGGTCTGCCTGATCGCCGGGGCGCAGCCGTCCGACGTTCATCTTATAATGCTCAACCGGATTAATGCAGGCAGCCTTTAATACTTTAAAAACATTTATTCCTTTCTCGACAGCCCTGCTGCACAGATCGTTGATATGCCCTTCGGCCAGACTGTCCGGATGCTTATCGTCGCTGCAGAACATAATCTCATCTTCGTAATCGTGTAACAGCGGAATTAAGGCTTCAAAATTGCGCGCAGCGCTTCCCTCCCTGATCAGAATTTTCATTCCATGCTTCAGTTTATGCAGAGCTTCTTCCAACGTAAAACATTCGTGATCTGTTGAAATACCGGCATTGATATACCTGACCGCATCTTCGCCCATTAATCCGGGCGCATGGCCATCAACCGGCTTACCATATTTTTTTGCCGCTGCGATTTTCTGCATCACGGTTTCATCTCCATGCAATACTCCGGGAAAATTCATCATCTCACTCAGATAATAGATTTCTTTCCTGCCCAGCAGTTCATCTACCTGAGTAACGTCGAGTTCGGCGCCTGCCGTTTCAAACGTCGTGGCGGGCACACAACTCGGTGCACCGAAATGAAACTTAAAGGGAACAGACTTGCCATTCTCAATCATATAATCCACCCCTGGCATGCCACAAACATTGGCAATCTCATGAGGGTCGCTGATGGTGCCGACCGTACCATGCACTACTGCCAACCTTGCAAATTCTGAAGGCACCAGCATACTGCTTTCCACATGCACATGCGCATCAATAAACCCGGGTAATAAGTAAGGAAATGATTTATCCTCGCCTCCCCGCTCTTCCAACGAATAAATAGTACCGTTAGTAATGCACAACTCTCCAAAGAAAATGCGCTTGCCGTGTACGTCAACTATGTTTCCTAAAATCGTTTCTTTCATTTCGTATCAGTTGATTACAAAGTAGTGAATGATTTGCTGCCTCGTTTATTCGTTTATTTGTTTAAGTGTTTATTTGTTTATGAGACTGTTTGCGGGAGGTGGAAGGCTTTGCCGGGCTGCACTACCTTTTAACAAGCGTCTTCAACTTTTTAAATACGGGGCAACCGGGCACGTGTGACCCGTCGAGGTATCCTGTACTCATCAGGAACTCTCCTGTTATTTCGCCGCCGGTAAATTTGAAAACTTTCTTGAAAAGTTTTATCCAGTCTTCCTTCGTCAATCCCTCATTCAGATCCAGCCATTTCTTGAATGAGCCGTTGGCCTTCTGTATCTCTAAAATCTTTTGCGCATTGTAAATAGCAGCTTCTATTTTTCTCCTGTTTCTGATGATACCCGGATCTGCCAACAATCTCTCGATGTCTTTCTCTTTATAACCTGCTACTTTCTTAATATTAAATCCCGAATAAGCTTTTCTGAAATTCTCCTGCTTTTTCAGGATCGTATCCCAGCTCAGACCGGCCTGATTAATTTCCAGAATCAGCCGTTCGAACAGCTCATTATCATCGTCAATCGGGAAACCATAGTGAAAGTCGTGATACACATGGTGGACGTTATCCTTTGGCAGTGTTTTTATATAATCACAATAACTTTGACCCATTTTTAGTTTATATGCGTTTAAGAGCCTGAAAATTAAGTGAATTATATAAACATTTTATTTCTTACTTTGTATCAAAACATATTTATATGAAAAGAGAACTGACACAGTGGTACAGTCCCGCACTCGGAAAAGACATGCCTGTTGCTATTTATGGTGATTACGGATTTGCATTATTATTAATTCCAACTGCTGCGGCAGATTATCTGGAATATGAGCGTTTTCAGATGATGGATGTTCTCGCTCCATGGATTGATGCAGGTAAGGTAAAAGTCTTTTCCATCAACAGCATCAACAACGAAAGCTGGCTAAACAATGAAATGCTACCCGAGCACAAGGCCATCCGCCACAATCAGTTCAATCAATATGTTTTTGAAGAAGTGATTCCTTTTATCAAGAGTAAGACTTCTCAGGAGACACCGATCATCACCTGCGGGGCAAGTTTTGGAGCATTGCACAGCATGAACCTGTTCCTGAAAAGGCCCGATCTGATCAACGGCGTTATTGCCATGAGTGGCGTGTACGACCTGCACGATTACACAAAGGGCTACAGCGACGACCAGACGTACATGAACTCGCCGATGAGTTATATGCCTAACCTGACTGATCCGTGGTATCTCGATCACATCCGTAGGAGCAACCATATCCACATCCTCACAGGAAGCGGATCTTACGAAGATCCCGATGCATCGCGTGCTTTCGCAGGTGTGTTATACAATAAAGGAATCAACTACGAACTGGATATCTGGGGTGCAGACATGAACCACGACTGGCCTACATGGCGCAAGATGCTTCCATATTATATCGACTCAAGATTCTGACAGGTTTTTATCAAACCATTTTCTGAAAAATAAAAGGTGGTACTCGATGGAGTTCCGCCAGAAGTCCCAGCTATGGGTGCCGTCTCTTTCGATATAGTCGTGTGCTATTTTTCTATCGGTTAAAATTTTATGTAACTCACGGTTACCCGGCAGCAATGGATCGTCCACCCCACAATCGATAATCATCGGCAGCGATAAATTTTCTTCAGCAGCCAGGTGCACCACCGAGAAAGGAGCCACCTTCTCCACCGTAGAATCGCCTATCGCGTCAGTTATCTCTTTACGGAACCTGCGGCTTACCAAATCCAGCGCACCGCTCATGCTACCTGCTGCTCCGAAGATATCCTGATGCCTGAAGGCAGCCATCAACGCACCATGCCCACCCATGCTCAAGCCTGTAATAGCCCTGAGTTCTTTCTTTTTTATGGTACGATAATGCCCATCAATGTATTCCGGTAGTTCAGCCGATATATAATCCTCAAACTGCGGCTGCGACTTATCAGCATTATTCAAATAGTAACTGTTCTTTCCGTCGGGACAAACCAAAATTACCTGGTACTTATCTGCATATCCTTTAATCTCAGGAACCTTCCTCACCCAGTTGGAATAATCACCTGAATAGCCATGCAACAGATAAACAACAGGAAACTGCTTCTGCGCATCACTCTTATAAGAATCCGGGGTTATGACAACACACTTTGTGGCACCCCGCAGTGCTCGACTTTGGATGGTTAAAGTATCGGTATCAGCTCCTTTTGAAAAAAGAAAAAAACCAATGAGGAGGAATGAGATAAAAAATTTCATAAACAGTACATTAAGTTCCGGTATAAACCGGCTCTTGTAAATGTATAAATTTCCAGTGTCTTGACATTCGTCAATAATATTTGTTTCTTATTTGTGAAACTCTGTGAAAAGGGGTCAGAATTGTGTCATTAATCGAGTTTTTACCGATTACATAAATACAATAGAGATATTATTTCGCACCTTTGCAGCCCAAAAATCAGCAGGGACTAATGACATATATCACTAAAAAGTATTATAGAGCATATTATTTGTCAGTATCTTTACCGCCCTGTCCGCTGTTTTATTCTCACAACAGCAAAACAATTGAAACAATGTTAACAAATCACCAATCAATAATTAAAGATGAAAACTCCGTTAAGTAAAAGACTCAGTTCAGTCCTTTCGCTGGGAGCAATTGCCCTGCTGATAGGCATTCAACCGGGATGCAAACAAGGTAATGACCCAAGTGCACCGTTTGACATTTCAAAAATCGACACTGTAATCACAGGTACAGTAGATGCAGAGCTTACAGAAGCTCCCAACGTACCTCAGCCGCTAACCTACACTTCTCCGAAGAGGGTTAAGGTAAAGCTCGAGGTAATTGAAAAAGTGATGAATATCTCAGACAGTACTCAATATACTTTCTGGACATTCGGTGGCAATGTACCGGGCAATTTTATCCGCGTAAGACAAGGTGACCTGGTTGATTTTACTCTGGTGAACCACGAAGACAGTAAAGTATCTCATAATATCGACCTGCACGCAGTAACCGGCCCCGGTGGTGGAGCTGAAGCTTCCAACACTTCTCCCGGCCAGAGCACCAACTTTACATTCCGTGCTTTACATCCGGGCTTGTTCGTTTACCACTGTGCAACAGCACCCGTGCCGCTGCACATTGCCAACGGAATGTACGGGCTGATTCTCGTAGAACCGCAGAGCGGAATGCCTAAAGTTGATAAAGAATACTACGTAATGCAGGGAGACTTCTATACCAAAGGTAAATATGGTGCAGCAGGCCTTCAGGACTTCGATGAAGACAAGGCTCTTGCTGAAATACCCGACTATGTACTCTTCAACGGTAAGGTGCGTTCTCTCGTGGGCTCAGGTGCACTGACTGCCAAAACAGGTGAAACCGTAAGACTGTATGTCGGAAACGGTGGTCCGAATATGGTTTCTTCTTTCCACATCATCGGAGAAATATTTGACAAGGTCTACACCGAAGCAGGAAGCTCTATCAATACAGGCGTTCAAACAACGTTGATTCCTGCAGGTGGTGCTACCATAGTAGATATGAAAATGGAAGTACCCGGCACTTACCTTTTAGTTGATCACTCTATCTTCAGAGCGTTTAACAAAGGTGCTATCGGGCAATTGAAAGTAACGGGTGATGAAAATCCGTCCGTTTTCAAAAAAGGAAAATAATTAAATAAGAAACGGACGGTTCAACACCGTCCGTTTTAGTTTTAGCCACATATGAAACGTATCCTGATCTTTATTCTAGTTTTTTCTTTTGCTTACGCTACTCAAGGGCAGACAGCCGGTTCTGTGCCTGAAAAGAAGATGCTGACGATAAAATCAGGAGAGTACATTCCATTCTTCAGACTGCCAGGAACAGATCCTGTTTTCATCAAATCATTCTTATTAGATGAGACCGCCGTCACCAATGCAGAATTCCTGGAGTTTGTAAAAGCCAATCCTCAATGGCGCAGAAGTAAAGTAAGCCGCCTGATGGCTGATACCAACTACCTGAAATACTGGAAAAGTGATCTGGAAATCGGAGAACATAACAAGGAACTCTACAACAGCCCGGTTGTTTATATTTCCTGGTTTGCTGCTAAGGCTTATGCACAGTGGAAAGGCAAACGCCTGCCAACCGTGGCTGAATGGGAGTATGCCGGTATGGCTCCTCTCGTCAACTCGCGGGAGGGCACACTGACATCCTACGTACTTAACTGGTACTCTAAGCCCAACCCAAAAGTACTTCCCAACGTAAGATCGACTTACAGGAATAAGTACGGACTGTACGATATGCACGGACTGATATGGGAGTGGACTTTCGACTTCAACAGTTTCATCAAAAGTGGCGACTCCCGTGCCAACACCGAGGACGAATTGAAACTGTTCTGTGCTTCGAGTACACTATATGTGAACAATAAATCAGACTATGCTTCATTTCTCAGGTTCAGTTATCGCGGAAGCCTGAAAGGAAACTTCTGCATTGCCAACCTTGGGTTCAGATGTGCAAAAGATATAAATTAAGATCTATGAAAAAGTTTTTCCTGTTAACAGTAATTGGTAGTATCCTCTTCACTGCTTGTAACAACAACAGCAAGTCTGCTTTCACGGGTGAAATTGAATCTAATGTAGCGCCTGTGGGTACCATCCCCGAACAGAGCATTTACAATCTGACAGATACTTTCACAACTGACCAGAACCAAACAGTCCGGCTTAGCGACTTTGCAGGAAAGCCAACAGTAATGGTGATGATCTTCACCCACTGTGATTATGCTTGTCCGCGCCTTACCGCAGACGTAAAAGAATTGGAGGAAAAACTCGGCAAGAATGGCGACAAAGTGAACTTTGTATTACCCAGCTTTGACAGCGAGAGAGACTTCCCCAAACAGCTTGCTAAATACAAGCATGATATGAAACTCGATGACAACTTCACCCTGCTTCACGGTAGTGATGATGCTATGAGAACACTTTCTGTCTTACTCAACGTTCAATACCAGAAGAATCAGGACGGCAACTTCTCACATAGTAATGTAATCTCAGTGCTCGACGCATCGGGAAATCTTATTTTTCAGAAAGAAGGCATTCAGGCAAATCATGAAGAAACCATGAAGAAGCTGAATGAGTTGCTGAAGGGATAATTATTACCGCGTTTTTAATTGGCAGATAAAAACCCTTTTTCAAGCAACTTTTCTGCAATTTGTACCGCATTGGTGGCTGCACCTTTTCGCAGGTTGTCGCTTACTATCCAGCAGTTCAAAGTATTGGGCAATGTTTCATCCTTCCTGATCCGCCCAACGAAGGTTTCATTCTTTTCGTGAGCCGTAAGCGGCATCGGATAAATGGCGTTCGAAGGATCATCCTGTAACACTACTCCGGGAGTAGCAGCCAGCAGCCTGCGCACTTCGTCGAGGTCAAATTCATTTTCAAATTCAATATTGACACTTTCACTGTGTCCGCCTATCACGGGTATTCGTACACAAGTAGCAGTTACGCTAACCGAATCATCACCTAAAATCTTTTTGGTTTCATTCACCATCTTCATTTCTTCCTTCGTGTATCCGTTCTCCAGAAATACGTCGATGTGAGGTATGGCATTCTTGTCAATCTGATATTTATAGGCCATTTCACCTTCTACATTATTTCGCTCATTTTCCATTTGCTGAACAGCCTTAACACCTGTGCCGGTAACACTCTGATAAGTGCTCACTACCACCCTCTTAATATGATATTTTTTGTGCAGGGGAGAAAGCACCAGTACCATCTGAGTCGTAGAGCAGTTGGGGTTAGCGATGATCATATCATCCTTTTCCACAACGTCTCCGTTCACTTCGGGAACAATCAGTTTTTTGGTCGGATCCATCCTCCATGCAGAGGAATTATCAATAACAATAATACCCGCTGCAGCAAATTTTGGCGCCAATTCGAGAGAGGTACCACCCCCGGCAGAGAAGAGTGCCAGAGCGGGTTTAGCCTTAATCGCATCATCAGCCGACACCACCTTATAGGCCTTACCCTTAAAAGATATTTCCTTTCCGACAGACTTCTCAGAGGCTACCGGAATTAATTCAGTAACGGGAAAATTTCTTTCTTCCAAAACCTGAAGCATTTTGCTTCCGACAAGGCCGGTCACACCGACAACTGCAACTTTCATTTTTCAAAAATTTTTAAAGGGACACAAAGAAAATACAAAGTGCTATCTTTAACAAAAGCCTGAAAGAAATATGACAAAATTCTGTGTTTGGATTGCATTGTGTTTTTGGAGTCTTCAAGTTCATGCTCAGGTTACAGAAAACTTCTCCGACGGAAACTACACTACTAATCCTACGTGGCAGGCAACTGACGGAGACTTCATCGTCAACGACGATTTTCAACTACAATCGGCCAACACAACTGCTTCTTCCACTTTTTTTATAACCACACCCAGCACACTTGCAACACAAACCGAATGGGAGTTCTGGATCAGGCTTAACTTCAATCCTTCATCTGCCAACTATGTAGATGTCTGGCTCACAGCTTCCACGACAGACCTGTCTGCGACGGGCAACCAAGGCTATTTCGCAAGAGTGGGCAGCACCGACGATGACATCTGCCTTTATAAAAAATCTTCTTCCGGAAATCCTGTGAAGATTATTGACGGTGGCAACGGACTGCTCAACAACTCGTCAAACACACTCAAGATAAAAGTCATCCGCACTGCCGCAAACAGGTGGATTCTCCTGCGCGATGCTTCGGGAACAGGAACCGGCTACAGAAGTGAGGGGGAAGTAACAGACAATGACTACAACACGTCGGCACACTTTGGCTTTTTGATAAAACAGAGCACTGCTTCTTTCTTCCAGAAACATTTCTTCGACGATATCTCGGTAAAGACGTTTGATAACAGCAACATCACTCCCATAAAAATTCAGAACACCACGGCTACTAATGCCTCTACCGTGAAAGTCACTTTCGACAAACCGTTAAACATCGCCTCGGCTGAAGATGTATCACATTACTTTATTTCAGGAATGGGTAATCCAATTACTGCAAGTGTCGATCCCTCAGATGGAAGTGTTGTGTTCCTCTCTTTCGCCGCTTCATTCACCCCCAATCAAAAGAATTCAATGATTGTAACGGGTGTGAGCGATATTTTCGGAAGTACGATTAACGACGAAATTGTCGACTTCTATTACTACAAGGCTAACAGATACGATGTGGTAATTAATGAAGTTTTTGCAGACCCACAGCCACAAATAGGACTTCCGCTGCAGAAGTTTGTCGAGTTGAAAAACAATGCAAGTTTCCCTGTCAACCTGAAAGACTGGCAATTGCGCGACGCCAATAATACCGCCACCTTACCGGCGATAGATTTACAACCCGGCGGTTATTTGATTATAACTAACAGTACAGGATTGAGCAATTATCAGACATTTGGGCAAACAATAGCTGTCAGCAGTTTCCCGACACTCAATGTCGACGGCAGCCAGATTGTGCTTTACGATGAATCGGGTTCGCTGATGCATGCAATGGGTTACGACCTTACGACCTACCAAAACGAATTAAAAAAAGACGGAGGCTTTTCGCTGGAACTCATCGATTCGCGATTGGGATGCCTCGTAACCGATAACTGGATCGCCAGTAATGACGCATCGGGCGGAACACCGGGCAAAAAGAACAGTGTTGCAGGAGAGGTTACACAATCCGATCCTGATTACAAAGTACTCAATGCGTTTTTGGCCGCGCCTGATACGCTCTACATCAGCATCAATAAAACAGTCGACAGCAGTTTGACAGCTCAAAAAGCAAACTACATTCTAAGTGACGGACTGGCTGCTTCCGGTGTTGAGGTACTACCTCCCTTCTTCAACACCATCCGTATTACCCTGGCAGCACCGGCAACAGAAAATAAAATCTACACCGTAAAAGTTAACGCCCTCTTGGGATGCGATGGCAATACCATCAGCAACGTCTATAATACTGCACGTTTCGGTATTGCATCCGATCCGGCAGAGAAAGATATTATCGTCAACGAAATTCTTTTTGACCCGGTACCCGGAGGGTCAGATTATGTAGAGTTGTATAACAGGAGTAACAAGATTATTGACCTGAAAAAGGTTTTTGTTGCCAACCGCAACTCATCCGGAGTGGTATCTTCTTTCACCCAGATTTCTTCACAGGGAAGACTGCTGATGCCGGGAGACTTTGCCCTGGTGACTACAGACCCGTCGTGGACCAAAATCAACTACCCGGTATCCAATCCTGAAGTCTTTATAAAAATGAGTTCACTTCCAGGCTTTGCGGATGCATCGGGTAATGTAATTATCGCCGACCAGCAGGGCAATATTTTAGACGAAGTGAATTACAGCAGCAAGTGGCAATTCCCGTTGATCAAGGATAAAGAAGGAGTAGCTCTGGAGCGTATCTCTTACGAAGGCCCTTCTGATGAGACTAACTTCAGATCAGCATCGAAGGATGTTTCTTACGGAACGCCCGGATTGCCCAATTCGCAGAGCAAGTCTGATGCAATAGCCGGAGAGTTCACCGTTACACCCGAAATCTTCTCTCCCGATAATGATGGAATTGATGACTTCCTGACGATTACTTACAGTTTTCCTTCGGGAGGTTATATGACCAACATCAAAATCTTCGATGCTCAGGGAAGGATGGTGAGATACCTCGAAAAGAATTCAATGAGCGGCATTAGCGGCTATTACCGATGGGACGGGCTGGATGATAAACAACAAAAACTGCCACAGGGAATCTATATCATCTACTTCGAGTCTTTTAATGCAGACGGAGCCAAAAAAGTTCACAAGAAAGCCGTGACACTTGCGAGAAGGATTTAGCAGCCAATTTTTATTCCATTTTATAGAGCTGCTTAAACAAGCAACGATTTTCTTTGGACGGAGTCGGTAATTCTTCTTCCTAATATCTAATCAACCCAAGTTAAACCCAAGTCGTTCTCGAAATAAAAAGGGCTACCGTAACCCGGCAGCCCTGTGTCATTTACATTAACCTATAAAATAGGATTATCTATCCCACCATAAACGATCTGTTCTTTCGTAAGCCGGCACATTAGCTCCGTTTCTAGAGGTTTCTGTACTCGGGTAATCCGCTCTTCTGATGAAAGTAGAAAGTGTTGCGTTTACAGGCATTGCGAAGTCTTTGTAATCATAATCAAAACGACGCATATCATCCCATGTAACCGGCAGCAGGTAGCAGGCTACATACTTTTCTTTCATAATCAGCTTCAATGTAAGATTATCTTTGCCCACTGATACTGCTGCATTACCTATGTAAGTATTGATATCAGCAGTAGCAACACCAAGCTTTTCCATGCTGGCGCGAATACCCGCCAGGTAGGCGTCGTAAGCACGATCCTTATTGCCTGCCCTCAGTGCAGCTTCAGCTTCTATAAACTTCACTTCAGAGTACGTCATGATTTGCAACGGAGAATTCTGGCTTGAGTAGAATTTACCCTCTTCCAGATAGCATTGAACATGGTCGGTATTTCTTGTTCCCTGATAGCCTGCGCCGTTAGGCGTACCCCGGTATCCGCCGGCCGGATAACTCACTCCTGCATAAATCCCAGCATCTACCGGAAGCGTAATTTGGGGGAGTCTTGGATCGAATACCCCATAAGTAACACCGTTAGTAGCATCAACAAAGTAAGAGCTCATCCAAACATCTAATACCAGGGCTGCGTTGTTTCGTGCATCCTGGCACCAGGGATTCCTTACTTCAAATGCAGTGATCTGGGCATCGTCATCATTAGATGTATACGCATGATCAATCGCAGACAATACTGAGCTTGCGCTGTATTGCGCTGTCTTGCTAACCTGGTTCAATAATCTTGCCTTCAGGGCATAGGCCGACTTTACCCACGCATCATTATCACCACCGTGAATGAAATCTGCGTCTTCGTCTAACTGGCCATTGTTAGCCGGATTTGAGAGAATGGTGATGCCATCATCAATCAAGCTTAAGCAAGTCTGATAAACAGCCTCCTGATTATCATATTTGGGTACCATGTTTTCACCACCAAGGAAAGCCTCAGAATAAGGAACGTCTCCCCAGATGTTAGAGGCTGCACTTAGATTATAAGCTGTAAGGATTTTTGATACCCCCTGGTAGGCCGCTAAACCTTTTTCTCCTGCAAACTTGTTTAAGTCGTACAAGTCTGTAAGGCAGTCATAAACTCCTCCCCAGGCTCCGGTAGGATCAGACTGTTGATAGGTATCAGCCGTACCATTCACCCCCGGGCTAGCGAGATACTGTACATAATAAGATGTCAGGCTTGCTATCCTATAATAGTTATAAGGTGTGGAATTCGTAACATTTGCCAGAAGCCCCTGTAACGGTGGGTCTGTAGAAGCGTTCGGATTATCGTTGATGTTGAGATACTTCTCACAACTTGCTAACGTAAATAAAATACCCACCAGATAAAATAGACTAATATACTTTTTCATTTCATTACAATTTAAAAGGTGAGGTTAATACTGAATAAAAAGTTCCTTAACGGAGGGTAAGTAAACCCGGCCTGAGAACTGCTAGTCAGGTCGCCGGTAATGGCGTCACTGGCTTCAGGGTCAAATCCGTTGTACTTCGTATGCAACCAGAGATTATTTCCTGTGAAGCTTACTGCAGCATTCTGAATGAATGTTCTCTTAAGGATTGAAGATGGTAACGAATAAGTAAGGCTGATAGTTCTCAATCTAATCCAACTTGCATCCTGCGTGAAATTTTCACTCACACCACGGTAGATTGCCCTGTAGTATCCATCTCCGTAATTAACCCCATCGGGACCAATTCCCTGCATCTTATACACTTGCTTGGTATTCGGGCTGCCATCTGCCAATACGCCCGGGAAGACGATAGGAATATCCCTGTCTTCCGTATATTTAGAAATACCAAAGGCTGCCATAAAGTTGTCTAACTGATTCCATTTCTCAAGTCCTTGCTGTGTATCAAACAAGAAGCTCAAAGAAAAGTTCTTGTATCTGAGTGTGTTGGAAATACTACCAATCCAGTCGGGCATTGAATTACCTACTATTTTTTTAGTGTTATCTCTAACAGGGAAACCATTTGCTCCTATGACCATCGGCAAACTCTTATCGATCCTTAAAGGATCAGGTGTTTTGGTTCCATAATAACGCTGCCAGGAAGTTCCGTAGATATCACCCACTGAATAGCCCGGCCTAATTCTGAAGGAAACTGATGATCCTGCATATCCGAAGGAGCTACCACCTGTGATATATTCAAGACCTTCATACACAGATACAACCTTATTCCTGTTGGCTGAAAAGTTAACAATAGCATCCCAACTGAAATCCTGCTTTTGAACCACTTTACCTCTCAGAGTTAACTCTACTCCATGGTTGCGGATATTTCCGGCATTCAGTGTAATACTTGTAAGACCTGTTCCCGGAGCAGTCGACACCGGCATAATAAGGTCTTTACTATTAGATGTGTACCATGTCAAATTCACACCCAATCTGTTTTTCAGGAACTCCAGGTCTGTACCTATTTCAAATGCTGTAGTCATTTCAGGACGGAGATCAGGAATACCGGCAGCATTATTTCTGGTAAATCGAATCACATTATCAATTGGGCCTCCGGTTGGCACATAAACAAGGCTCGTACTATATGGAGGAGCATCCTTGCCGATCTGAGCCAGTGAAATTCTGAATTTACCTTCATCTAACCAATCAGGCATCTTAAACATATCGGAAAAGATGTAGCTCAAACTTGCCGAGGGATAGAAGAAAGAGCGATTATCACGCTCGAGTGATGAAGTCCAGTCGTTTCTTCCTGTAAGAGTGAGGTAAAGATAGTTATTATATGAAGCCGTAACCTCTGCATAAGCACCGATAATTCTGTACGACTCGTCATACTGGCTGGTATTCTGAATCTTCGCATTATCGAGAGAAAACAGGTTATATACTACCAGATCTTCTCCCGTTGCTGCAACCATTCTGATAGAACGGTCTAACAGGTCGTGTCCTACTCTGAAAGTCGTATTGAATTTTTCGTTCCAGTCTTTATTGAATGTCAGCATCAGGTTGCTGTTAATCTGCCTGTATGATTGGTTGTACTGCCCTACAAATCCATCGCCGTTATCTTCTGAAATCTGTTCATCAGGGAGCCCCATCGGTCCGGGCCTGGTGGCTGTTCTTTTATCACCATAATAATCCATACCTACTTTATAAGATGCAGTCATCCAATCTGTAATCTTATAATTGAAGTTAAGAGTCCCAATCATCCTATCGACATTAGATCTGAACTTATCGGTGCTGGCCATGTACCAGGCATTTCCGTTACCATAGGTTTTTTGCGTGCCATCGGGTTTCAGGTAATCTCTTACATCCCATCGGGGCGACCAGTAGGCCATCTCTTCATTAAAACGGTTGGCATCGTAGAAGTTACCATCTGTATTAACATAATAGAATGAAGATTGCAGGTCGAACTTATCATTGAATTTCAACTTACCGTTAAATCTTGCAGAGATATCCTGATACCATGTAAAAGGAATGGTTCCGTTTTGTTTGAAATAAGAAATGGAACTTGACATGGACGATTTATCCGTACCTCCCGAAAGAGATAAAGTATTTCTGAACTGATTGCCGTTTATGTATGCCCGTGCAAAGTGATTGAACAACTTGTCAGGATGTGTTGGGTCTATACTTTTTGCTTCCTCAACAGTAGGTCCCCATGACGGCCAGAACGATTCGGGGTCGTACTGATACTTATATCCCTGGGTATATTTTGTCTGAACATCAGGGAATTTATTCACCTGGTCTATCCCGTATGTCGCAGAGTAATTAACCTTAAATTGACCGGCCTGAGCGCTTTTCGTTGTGATTACTACTACTCCGTTAGCCCCTCGCAGCCCGTACAACGCTGTGGCCGCACCACCTCTAAGAACGTTGATACTTGCTACATCATCGGGGTTGATGTCTGATGCACGGTTGGGCATTGAAGCCGGAAGCCCACCGCCTGTTCCTTGTCCTGAAGTTGAATTATCCATTGGGATACCATCAATAACAAAAAGAGGTTCAGTACCCAAAAAGATAGAGTTAACACCACGAACCAGGATGTTGGATCCCTGACCCGGTCCACCTCCTGCACTTGTGATAGTAACACCAGCCACCCGTCCCTGCAATGCATTGATAAGGTTGGGCTGACGCGATTCGGTTATTTGCTCAGAGTTTACTCCCTGAGCAGAATATCCCATTGATCGCTTCTGCCTTGTGATACCCATCGCGGTTACCACCACTTCAGAAAGGGTTCCGGAAGATTTCAGAGTAACCGTTAATACCAATTGATTACCCACTGATACTTCCTGAGTTTCATAACTCACAGATGAAACTACCAAAACGGGATTTGCACCCGTAACGGCAATTGAAAACTCTCCGTTTTCATTTGCAGACACTGTATTGGCAGTGCCCTTCTCGTTTACTGTTGCCATCGGTACAGGCGAACCGTTTTCGCCTACTACCTTACCTGTTACCGTTCTGCCCTGGCTAAAGGCAGAAGGAGGTAGCAGTAAAAGCAACATCACGATAACTGATAAAATTGCTTTTCCCATAATAAAACATTTAGGTTAATGAAAAAGATTTCTGCAAAAATTGCAAAGAAGGCACTCTGCAATTCCCGGCTCTCTTCGCAATGAATCCTAAAGATAATGTTAAGGTTTTAATTATAATCAACTTTTTTATAGATAAAAACTGATTTCAGCTATTAAAAATCTCGATTTACCAAAAAACTGCCCTTAAAAGAACAGATACTTTGTTGAATTTACTTGTCTCAAAAAATGCATGATATAAAGTAACAGAGTTAAAAAGACTGCGAGGTTTGCGAGAATTTATTTATTAAACCTCAGGAGCTCAATAGCATGACTAAAGTGGAATCCTACAATACCCGGGCTATTCGAGCACAGGAAAAATATCCACTAAAAGACTATCGCGAACTATTTAATATCCTGCTACCCCTCCTTCATGACGGGGATCTGCAGCACCCACCCATTTGCCATTGACCTTCTTGATAACGTAAACTCTTGCCCCCTCAGGAGCAGCTGTGAAGCGGTATCCCATCTCTACGGCCTTGGCCAGTACTTCTCCTGAAAAATGTTTTTCAATCCTCACTTCGGGAGAGGCGGCAAAGCCATAAAGTCGCGGCATCCTCAATGCAGCCATCGGGTCCATCTCATAATCGAGCATGTAAACGATAGTCTGCACCAAAGCACCGGGTATATATACGCCCCCCGGTGAGCCTATGACCATCGATACCGTGCTGTCTCTGTCTAAAATAATTGTTGGGGCAATGGTGGACTTTCGTGTTCTGTATTCAGGTGCATCAGCAGGTAATTCCTCCATCCTGGAAAAATCAAACCCTGAATCATTCAAAAAAAAGCCATCCACCCAGGCGCCTGACCCAAACAAACTGCTGTTGGTCAGCGTCACAGCAACCGCATTGCCATCGCCGTCAACAAGAGATATAGAAGTGGTGTGTTGTTGCCCGGGAACCATTTCATCAATTTTGGCTGTAGCTTTTTCTACACTTGCGGGCTGTACTTTCTGTGGTACAGGAAAATTAAAAAATGAAGCAGCATTCTTAGTTGCATATTCCTTTGATGTGAGCAACTCTGCGGGAATCTCCTCCCAGCGCGGATCATTAACGTACTTGTTATCGGCATTATGCACTCTCATCAACGAAGCCAGAATATTAAAAGCGCTATCCGACCGTGTTGGCAGTCCTATTTGTTTTAAATTGAACAGTTCTGCCATATTCAAACCTTCTATGATTTCCAGACCCGACTGCGGCGGAGCTGCTGTAATCAGAATTTTATTTCTATAACTTGCTGTCAGCGGTTGTTTACCAGTCTGTACTTTATACTCTTTAAAATCAATCTCAGATACAGGGTTTCTTCCTGCGTTGAGCACCCGTATCATGTTAGCTGCCACCTCACCTTCATAAAATGCGCTGGTTCCTTTATCTGCTATCATTCTCAGTGTGCGCGCCAGTTCCGGTTGTCTGAAAATCTGACCGACAGGGAAAGGCTTGCCATCGGGTAAAAACGTGGCTGCTCCATCGTGCTTGCCGATTTTATCTTTCCTGCTATCGATCATTTCATGCAATGTCACATACATCGGAAATCCATTTTCGGCTATGTCAATAGCCGGTTGCATCACCTTTTTTCTGCTCAACTTACCGTATTGCTCATGAGCATGTAAGAGCCCTGCTACCGATCCGGGTATCCCAACCACCAGCAGGTTGTCATTGCCCTGTTTTTCTTTTACATTCTCGTAGGTCTTTGCCCTTTTGCTCGGGTAAAAATCGAGAAAGACGGGCTTCTTCTCTTTCTGTAACCAAAGCACCATGCTGCCTCCTCCACCTATGCCCGACATTTCGGGTTCCAGTACACCGATCGCCATAGAGGCGGCAACTGCAGCATCCACTACATTGCCTCCTTTTTTCATGATATCGGCTCCGATCTTGCTGGCTAAAGGATGAGCAGAACTGACCATAGCATTGGGCGCTACCATCCGCTGTAAACTGTCGGGCGGAAGTGTCTCGCTGCCTGCCAATTTAGGAGCACAACCATAATAACACAGTGCCGAACCGAAGAGGAAAAACGTTATCAGCCACTTTTTCCAGGTGGATAACAGAACCATACTCTGATTTTTTACGCAGTTACAGAAATGAAGATAATCAATTATAGCTTCTGCCAGTACTTGAGAAATTCGGCATAATCGGTGCCTACAATTTCATAGCCGGGAGGTATTTCTCCCCCAAGGCTGTGATAAGTAACCAGGCGTGTACCCGATGGCATCTTATCCAACTTTTTATAGAGCATCCGGTTGTAATAATTATAAAGACTCTCAGAATACTTAATATCGTAGTCTATCTTTTGAGTGCCCGGAATATTCTCGTAAAACGAATTGTAGAAATAAAAGTGGTCGAATTCAGAAATATCGAAATCGCTGATGTTTGAATGTATAAAATTCACATTCCCAAAGCCCAGTTTTTCTTTCAGTCTGTTGCAGAAATCTACCAGATATTCCCGCTGCTCGACTCCTGTAAACCTGGCTTCAGGATGGTGGTATCCTGCCGTGAAACAAAACTTTCCGGAACCGCTGCCGATATCCAGTATTTTAGCTCCTGCATGTGTGCAGAGAAAACGCGCTGCTTTTTCTGCCACTTCTAACGGCGTCCAGTGTCGTGGTGCCACTAGCCTCAGGGGGTCGGTCAGTAAAGCATCAAAAGTTTCGTCAGACTTAAAATATTTTTCAGGAAAAAATTCTCCCGTTGGGAAGCTCTCCATAACAGTTCTTAAGAAAATTCATTTAACGTAAGATCTTCAACCTCACTACATCAATGTGAGTTTTTGCCATGCTTATAATCTCAAACTGATAGTCATCGATAATTATGCGTTCTCTTTGTTTCGGGATTCGTCCGTTTTGATTAATAATATAGCCGCTCAGCGTCTCACTTTCCTGGTCTTTTCTGAACTCAAGTTTATACTTCTCAGCTATATAATTCAATCCCAACCTTCCGCTGAACAAATATTCTGTAGATGAAACAGCCTTCTCTACCATGTTTTCCTTTGCATCAAATTCATCATAGATATCACCGAATATCTCTTCCAGCAAATCTTCCATCGTTACAATCCCGGCTGTACCTCCAAATTCATCTATCACCCAGGCGATGGTTTTTCTCTCCTTCGAGAATTTATTTATAAGATCAGTAGCATTCATACTTTCGGGTACCACAGGAATCGGGTGGAGTATCTTACCCGCTGCCTCCGGGTTTCTGAACAAGTCTAACTGATGTACATACCCTTTAATATCGTCTATCGTATCTCCATATACCACCAGCCTGCTCAGTTTAGTCTCGCTGAATACTTTTATTAATTCTTCAATAGAAATATCTTCTTTTACAGCTACAATCTCTTTACGCGGAACCAGACAGGCCTTTATCTTCGTATCCGTCAGCGACATAATATTCTCGAATATCTCATTACTCTTTTCGTATCTCTCACTTTGGTTTTGGTCTTTCAATTGCCTTGCAAAGATGTCGATATCTGGTCTTGAGAGTGGCTTTATCCTGGCATTCATCTTTACGTTGAAGATGTACTTTAAAATCCACCCGCCCATTTTTACCATCTTCAAGGCGAGCCACGAAAAAACAGAAAACGATACTGCCACGATAAACGTTGCTAACCCGCTGCCGATAATACCATTCGGGCGGGCATGAAAGACTGCCCTGAAAACACCCACTATCAGTAACAAAGCAATAACAGAAAGAAAAAGAGTTGCGACCAATTGAATGTAGATGTTGTCAATTGACCAAAACTTCCAGACAGTGTCTAATACTAACGTCCACAGATAGGTGTAAATAACCAGAAACAGAATGCTGTTCACCAGTCCTGCGGCCAGAAACCTCGTCGGATTATCAAAATAAGATGACCATACCCTTCCGGTATATTTATTCTGCTTCTTCTTCAGTTCTACGGCAAGTCTTCCTGCAGAGAAAAATGCCGTTTCTACCCCGCTGAGGAATGCAATCATAAGCAGGGCTACAACCAGAAGGGCTATCAGAATGTTTACATCCATAAAACAAATGTATTACACCTTTCTAAAAATAACGAAAACTGCAGAATTCACTTTTCAATGAAACGGCGCACCATTTCTTCAGCCTCTTTACAGGCCCTGTCTAAATCATCGTTAATAATGATATTCTCAAAATGATTCCTGAAGGTCATCTCATAACTTGCTTTATTCACCCTCGTTTGCAATGATTCCTCAGTTTCAGATCCGCGATTCATCAGCCTCCTTCGCAATTCCTCCACCGAAGGTGCCTGAATAAAGATTGACATCGTATTGACCGGATAATGTCTTAAAACATGAATAGCTCCATGCACATCAATATCGAGAACAGGTACTTTACCAGCCGACCAAAGCCGTTCAATCTCGGCTTTCAGCGTACCATAATATTTCCCTTCGTACACCATCTCCCATTCAAGAAATTCTTTCTTGTGAATCTTGTGGCGGAACTCTTCTTCAGAAATAAAGTAATAGTCTTTGCCGTCTGTCTCATTCTCTCTGGGTGTCCGTGTGGTAGCAGAAATAGAAAAAGACAGGACAGGGAACCTTTTCAGCAGATACTTGACGATTGATGTTTTTCCCGAGCCGGACGGGGCAGTGATTAAAATAATTTTATTATAGACTTTTTCACTCATTCTCTTGGTTTACGCAATTAACATATCTGTACCCGACTAAAATGCAAATATCTCTGAATGCAGGCAACTTCGAGTGAATTTCTTTTATGCTGATATAGATGCAAACAGTCTTGTAAGCCTTTAAAACCGGAAGTAATTTTAATATTTCTTCTTGCCGTGTTTGCGATTACGACCGTTCCTGTTGCGGGAATGGCTCTTCTTCTTGCCAATATTACTAACGAAATCTTCTTTGTCTTTAGAAGCACGATGTTTAATGTTCAGTTTGGTATCAAACTCCAGTTTACCGTCGCTAATCGCCATTAATTCTGTCTGAATATTATCATCGTGTACAAGTTCCTTATGCCAGTTGCTGTATGTCAGCTTCATATAGTAAGCTATCGCGTTGGCAAGGCCCTGTCTTTTCTCCTCATCCTCCTCATTCATTGCTTTATTAATCAATGTCTCAAGATTCTTACCGAGATGATTGTATGCCGGACTCGTTTTCGGATAAGCCATAGGTTTAGGCTTTTCAATGTACTCTTCCTTTACCGGTTTCGGATACGGAGAATCAACATCGAGTTTAAAGTCGCTGATCAGATAAAGATGATCCCACAATTTGTGTTTATAGTCTTCTACTGTCTTCAACTGCGGATTCAGAAATCCCATCAGTTCGACTATCGTGTGGGCATTCCGTGTACGCTTTTCGCGGTCTTCGATGGTCATCACATAGTCAACCATCTTCTGAATATGCCTGCCATATTCACGAATCACAAGTTGTTCACGTGTAGTATTGTACTCCATCTCTTCAAAATTAATCATCGCACAAAATTATTATTTCTTAATTACTAACTGAATTTCTATTCTTCGTCCCGGATAATCTCTTCCGGCACAGGAAATGAGGAAAAATTATCTCGCATCCGGGCATCTGTACGAAGTAAGACTGAGGGATAAACCCACCTCAGCAATCATATAATGGTCTTTCTGTTTGCTCCACCCTCTCTGGCGTCCTTCGATACCAATAGGAGTTCCGAATTCATAAGAACGGTCTTGCAGCAATGCTGCTACATTCTTTCCGCCTCCGGGTGCTGGAAACTTGTCAATGCCAACATAAGTGGTACTGACATCATCCAGGTAATCTGTACCGGTAAACCTGTATCCCAATTCAAATGATACGCTCAGATTATCAGTAAATGCATACTTCATACCGAAGCCAAGAGGAAAGCACAATGCCATAGTACCATAAGGCTTTCTGTTTTGATAAAAGGTCTGCCCTTCTGTATGCAATGGCCTTAGATAATACTTCTCTCCTTCGAGCATTGCATAAGGGTCGTAACTAAATATACCTACACCAAGGGTCACATAAGGTGTAAAGGCATGATTAGGGTCTGAAGGGATAAACTTAAAGAAGTTAAAATCCCCCTGAAGGGTTACCTCGAATACGTTTGTATTGAAACTGAGGTTTCTCGCTTTCTCAAAATCACTTTTATTGTACCTGTCGCTATAACCCAACTGTAAATAATGTGCCGCCAGCCTTGCTGCAATATAATTCCCGAACTGTTTTCTATAAAAACCCCCGATAGCGGCCTTTGGCCGGTTAATCTGAAAATGGTTATTAAGGTCGCCAAAGTAATGTGCTACCCCGCCCGTAATACCAAACTCAGCATCCTGAACATACTGGTATTCAGTCATGCGTCCGGGCACCCATTGAGCATCACTGAATTGAATACCCAGGAAAAGGGATAAGGCTATCGCAAATATTTTTTTCATCAAAGTGGTAAAAAACTTACAGAAATTCCTGAGGGGAAGTAGGTACTTGTTTTCAAGGGTTAAAAATACCATTTAATTTCTTTTGTCCAACCCCCACGAAAGTTTATTTCTTAAAGTTTGCAAAAAATTATTTTCATTCAAACGCACAAGACTGATGCAGAATGCTTCCTTGCGTACTGCCACCAGAGTTTCAAGCGGTGCTATCTCGCGGCGGCTGTCAAGCGTACACTGGAAGCCGTCTGTACGGCCTTCTACTTCGAAAGAAATAACAGAAGTATCTGGCACTACAATCGGTCTTACATTCAGGTTATGGGGCGATACCGGCGTAATGACAAAACTCTTTGAGTCGGGAAACAGAACCGGTCCGTTACAACTGAGTGAATAACCCGTCGATCCCGTCGGCGTTGCGACAATCAATCCGTCTGCCCAATAAGTATTTAAAAATTCACCGTTCAGATACGTGTGAATTTTAATCATGGGCGAAGCATCTTTTTTATGAATCGCAAATTCATTCAGACCGAAAGCAACTCCTCCGAACAGCGGAATATTTGCATCGAGATGCACAAGCGTCCGCTTGTCTAAAATGAAAGTGCGCTGATGGAGGGATTTGATAGCCGAACTGATTTCTTCCCTGCCGATATTAGCAAGAAATCCCAACCTACCGTAGTTGATTCCTATTACAGGGATATCCCTTCCCGCTACATACGTCACTGTGTCCAAAAGGGTACCATCGCCACCCAGACTGATCATATAGTCCACATTTTTTAGGTCTTCGGGCTTATTGAAGGTGGCAATATTATCGCCGATAGGAAAAGCGCTGTAAAACAGATTGAAAAAATCCTGATAAATAACCGGCTCAATATTATAGAGTTTAAACTCCTGCAACAGCATCTTCATCCCTTCCAACTGGTCTGATTCCAAATCACGGCTGTACACGGCTATTCTCATACTTCTCTCTGTTTAATGAGCAAAATTAAGGTAAACCTGAAGGAAACAGGTGTGTTCGTATAGCTCTAACCTTAATATGTGAAATATTGGCTGTCATTATAACGCATAAACAAAGGATAAATATTGCGTTATCCTGACCGACCTCAGGTTTTAGCCTGACGGCTGTCATACCAAAGTAGGCAGGCGAAAACTATGTTTGCCGCTAAATATTTTCTGATATGAGCGTGATGCTATTGCTGCTCGGGGCCAGCCTGACGGTTTCTCTCATTTTTGTGGCTGCATTCATTTGGTCTGTTAAAGACGGTCAATACGATGATGATTACGGCCCTGCTCATCAGATTTTTTTCGAAGACACAAAACCTAAACAATCATAGTTCAAAAAACCATCAGTCTAAATGAGCTCAGAATTAAAAAAGACCTCCGGTGAAACACCACTTTCTGATGCCGCTCAATCGGGCATCCAACTGGAGACCTTCTATTACGACAACAAGATTGTCCGTTCATTTGCCTATGCGACCATTTTCTGGGGAGTTATCGGAATGACAGCCGGCTTATGGGCTGCCTTCTCCATCGCTTTCCCCCAGGTAAACCTCGGCTGGGCACCGACAACTTTTGGAAGAATGCGTCCGGTACATACCAATGCCGTTATTTTCGCATTCGTCGGCAATGCTATCTTCTGCGGAGTGTATTACTCACTGCAACGATTGGTTAAAGCCCGCATGTGGAGCGACAAACTCAGTAAGATTCACTTCTGGGGATGGCAACTGTTGATTCTCGCAGGAGCACTCACACTTTGGTCAGGCTTTACTCAGGGTAAGGAATACGCCGAGTTAGAATGGCCGCTGGATATCGCCATCACTGTTTTATGGGTAATCTTCGGCATCAATATGCTGGGCACCATCATCAACAGAAGAGTTTCTCACCTGTACGTTGCCATCTGGTTTTACATAGGCACATGGGTTGCCGTAGCCATGTTGCACATCGTAAACTCCATCTCTATTCCCATCTCCTGGATAGAAAGTTATTCCTGGTATGCAGGAGTACAGGATGCATTGGTACAATGGTGGTACGGACATAATGCGGTGGCGTTCTTCCTGACAACACCATTCCTCGGACTGATGTATTATTTCGTTCCCAAAGCGGCTAACAGGCCGATCTATTCTTACAGATGGTCCATCATCCACTTCTGGGCACTGATATTTATTTATATATGGGCAGGGCCACACCATCTGCTGTACACAGCACTTCCTGAATGGGCACAGGGTCTGGGGACTGTGTTCTCTATAATGCTGATTGCCCCATCATGGGGCGGAATGCTCAACGGACTGCTGACACTGCGCGGTGCATGGGACAGGGTACGCGAAGATGCTATTCTGAAATTCATGGTGGTAGCCCTCACCTGTTATGGCATGGCGACCTTTGAAGGGCCAATGCTGTCGCTGAAAAGCGTGAACGCCATCAGCCACTACACCGACTGGACTGTTGCTCACGTACACGTAGGTGCATTAGGATGGAATGGATTTCTCGCGTTTGCAATGCTCTACTGGCTAATGCCGAGAATCTTTAATACAAAACTATATTCTAAGAAATGGGCCAATACCCACTTCTGGATCGGTACTTTGGGGATCGTTTTCTATGTGATTCCCCTTTACTGGGCTGCCCTCACTCAGAGTCTCATGTGGAAGAAGTTTACTCCGGAAGGCATCCTGCAATATCAGTTTATGGAAACTGTAACTACCATCCAACCGATGTATGTGTTACGTGCCGTAGGTGGCACATTATACCTCACCGGTGTAATTCTGATGATTGTGAACCTCTGGAAGACAGTTAAATCAGGAAAACTCATTGCAGAAGAAAAAGCTATGGCTGCTCCGCTGCCTAAGAAAATTCAGCCCGAAGAAAAAGGCCACTGGCACGGTTGGATTGAGAAAAGGCCTGTTCAACTGACTATCCTCTCGCTGATTGCTGTCGGTATCGGGGGCCTGGTTGAAATGGTGCCTACTTTCCTCGTGAAGTCTAACATTCCTACCATTACCGAAGTAAAACCCTATACCCCTCTTGAGCTTCATGGCAGAAATATTTATGTAAGAGAAGGATGTTATTCCTGTCACTCACAGATGATCCGCCCGTTCAGAGATGAAGTAGCCCGCTACGGAGAATACTCCAAAGCCGGTGAATTTGTTTACGATCATCCATTCCAATGGGGGTCTAAACGTACAGGACCGGACCTCGCCAGAATCGGCGGTAAATATCCGGACAGCTGGCATTACAACCACATGCTCGACCCGACATTGATGACCTCAGGTTCATTGATGCCGGCATACCCTTGGCTCTTCAGAGACAGGATTGATAAGTCTAAAACCCCGGCAATGATTAAGGCCATGAAAAGGTTAGGTGTTCCTTATCCCGCAGGATACGAGAATGAAGCTAATTCCGACATGGACAAGCAAGCTGAAAAGATAAAGGCAAGTCTTGCAAAAGACAAGATCAAAGTGAGCAAGAACGATGAGATTGTGGCATTGATTGCTTACCTGCAAAGACTTGGAACAGACATTAAAAAAGCAAAACCGGAAGATGTTCCGTTCAGATAAAACAGTTAATTACAGATTATGAAATTCATCAATTATCTAAAAGACATCGACAACGTACAGATATATCCGATAATCACACTCGTACTGTTTGTGACGATCTTTATCCTGGCCACGATTCTGGTTTTCTCTAAGAGTAATAAAACCATCAACGAAATAAAAAGACTTCCTTTAGACGACTAATATTTAAAGTATGAAATACCTGAAAATATTTTTATTCTTCATGCTGCTGGTACCCGTCCTTCCAGCATTTGCAAGGGTCAAGACCGTGTCTTCAGCATCAGAACCTGCAGCGATTGTCCTGCTCAGCGTTATCGCTATCCTGGCAGTAGCCATCCTCTTCATGGTAAGAGCAGTGCTGTCTGTTTATTCCATCCAAAAGCCGCATAAGAAAAAGAATACAGCCAAAGCCCTGACGGTATTGTTGATAGCTGCCCTTATGATTCCGGGTGCTGTATTCGCACAAGAGGCTGAAGCAGCCGCTCAATCTGTGCGGTGGATAGGCGGACTGGACAATACAACTTCGTTTCTGCTCATTTCAGTTATTGTACTCGAGCTGATTGTTATCTTCTACTACTATACTCTTTTCCGGGCGCTGACGAAAGACAGTAAAAAAGCGTTTGCAACAGATAGCGTTCGCAAGAAATTTTCTTGGTTCGAAAAACTAAACAGGACAAAGACAGTAGATGCTGCTTCTGAAGAACAGTTCAACATGGGGCACGACTACGACGGCATCCAGGAGTTAGATAACCCTACCCCTCCGTGGTGGAACTGGGGATTCATCATCTCCGGCATCTTTGCAGTAGTGTATTTGTGGGTGTACTTTGTTTCACACTCGGCTCCCAATCAATATAAAGAGCTGGAAATAGCCAACACAAAAGCTGAAGCAAAAATCAAGGCTTATATGGCCTCTTCAGCTAATAACGTAGATGAGAACACTGTAACACTTCTTACAGACGCTGCCGACCTGAACGAAGGCCAAAAACTCTTTGTAGCAAATTGCGCCGCCTGCCATCTTACTGACGGAGGTGGTATTGTGGGGCCCAACCTTACAGACGATTATTGGATTCACGGTGGCAGCATCCAGGATATTTTTAAAACCATTAAATACGGAGTACCCGATAAAGGAATGATCAGCTGGAAAGAAACTTTTACTCCGCGTCAGATCCAACAGATAGCCAGTTTCGTACATAGCCTGAAGGGTACCAAGCCGGCTAACCCGAAAGAGCCTGAGGGCGAACTCTACAAAGAAGGAGCTACCGATAGTGAAGCGCCTGCAGAAGTTGAGCCAGGTACAGCTATGAAATAAAAAAAGACAAAAATGAGCGGAACTGATGAAATAATTGACATACGAACCTTAGTTGATGAATCCTTTCGAGACCATCTGAGCACAGTTACCCAAGATGGAAAACGCAAATGGATTCATCCGGTAAAACCAAAAGGCAAGTGGTTCAGATACCGAGCAGCCGTGGCCATCTTCTTCTATGCACTTTTCTTCATCACGCCTTTCATCAAGGTGCATGGAAGGCCTTTGTTGATGTTTAATTTCCCCGAAGGGAAGTTCATCATCTTCGGTGTTATTTTCTGGCCGCAGGATTTCTTCATCTTCGGACTGATAATGCTGGCAGCCATTGTCTTTATTGCACTGTTTACCAACGCCTTCGGAAGACTATTCTGCGGGTGGGTTTGTCCGCAAACCATCTTTATGGAGATGCTCTTCAGAAGAGTCGATTACATCGTATTGGGAAGCGCAAAAGAACAGAGTATCCTCGCCAGATCAGAGTGGAACGGCAAGAAGATCAGAAAATACACACTTCGTTATGGCATTTACTTTCTCCTCAGTTTTATTATTGCCAATACTTTCCTGAGCTATATTATCGGGGTAGATGAATTGTATAAGATTGTAACTGAACCTATCAGTATGCACATCGGCGGGTTTATTGCCATTATGGTCTTCACCTTTGTTTTCTTCGGGGTGTATGCATACGTAAGAGAGCAGGTGTGTACGAATATCTGCCCTTACGGAAGGCTGCAAAGTGTATTGCTCGACAAAAACAGTATCGTAGTTGCCTACGACTACAAGCGGGGGGAACCCAGAGAGAAGTTCAAAAAAGTTAAACCCGAAGCAGCCGGCGACTGTATCGATTGTTATGCGTGTGTGAATGTATGCCCTACGGGAATTGACATCCGGAACGGCACTCAGTTAGAGTGTGTGAACTGTACGGCTTGTATCGATGCCTGCAACTTCATAATGGAGAAGACCGGAAGGCCTCAGGGACTCATCCGCTACGACTCCGAAAATAATATTGCCGAAGGCAAGAAATTCAGATTTACGGGTAAGCTCAAGGGATATACTGCCATATTATTGGTGCTGATTATCTCAATTATAGCCCTGCTTGTTACGCGTAAGAATGTAGATGGCACCCTGATGCGTACCTCGGGTATGTTGTACCAGGAGCGCGGGACCGACAGCATCACCAATTTATATACATTGAAGCTCATCAATAAATCAATTTCTGAACACACATTAGAAATCCGACCTGAGAATTTCAACGGAAGAGTCGAACTCGTAGGGACACCTATCGTAAAGATCGAACCTGAGAAGCAGGCTACAGCAACATTCTTTATCGTGAAGCCTGCAAAAGACATCACAGAAAGGAAGCAGAAAGTAAAGGTAGGATTGTACGAAAACGGGAAATTGGTAAATGTGCTTTCCTCAACTTTTATGGGACCTGTTAACCGCGGAGATGACGATGAATAAAACGCCTGACATGGAAGCAAAACAAGAAAAAAACTACGGTTTCTGGAACTGGGGGACAGGCATCACTATCACCTTTATAGTGGCGGCTTCGTTTATCCTGTTCCTTGTTTACAAGACAACAACAGTAAGTCTTGATATGGCAGAAGAAGATTACTACACTCAGGAGTTGCAATATGGCCGCCAGCTTGAAGCAGCACGCAATACGGCCACTCTTTCATCGCCCATCCGCGTAGGGCAGAATGATGCTTTCCTTTTCATCGATTTACCTGAAGAATGCAAAGCTGAAAACGCTTCGGGCACCCTTTGGTTGTACAGGCCTTCTTCAGGCAAGCACGACTTGCATCTGGCGATTCAGTCTTCAGAAAATGGGAGAATCAGTGTTGAGAAAGACAAGTTGCTGCCTGGTATTTACAAACTGAAAGCCGACTGGCAGATGAACGGGAAAGATTATTATCAGGAAGAAAGTTTCTTCGTCGAAAAATAACAGGGATAACCGATGATTGTTACTTTCATAATAAGTGCAATGGCGTTAGGCTTTCTCGGCAGTTTTCACTGCGTGGGGATGTGCGGGCCGATTGCGCTGTCTCTCCCTTTACAGCACCTGAAAGGCATACAAAAACTCTACGGTATCTTGCTATACAATACGGGGCGCATCATGACCTATGCACTGGCAGGAGTTTTCTTTGGGATGATCGGACTCAGCTTCCGTTTCTTCGGCTGGCAGCAATGGCTGTCTATTATTTTGGGCAGTCTTCTGGTAATCTCATTTATCGTACAGGTTACCCACTTCAAGATCGGCAAGAAGAGATTTTCTTTTTCGAAATGGAACCTTTGGGTAACCCAGTGGCTGGCTCCGCTTTTTAAAAGCAGGAAGAAACATACACTTTTTCTCATAGGTGCACTCAACGGTCTGCTCCCCTGCGGATTGGTTTACATCGCCCTTGCAGGTGCAATCGCCACGGGATACATCACCTACAGTGCGGTTTTTATGGCAGCATTCGGCGCAGGCACATTGCCCGCAATGATTATGGCCTCTTATGCTGCAGGATGGATTACCGTTCCGGTAAGAAATAAAATCCGGAAAGCGCTCCCCTATATGCTGGCAATTATGGGTGTACTGTTGATTTTGCGCGGTATGGATCTGCACATTCCCCTGATCAGCCCACATCTTAACCACGCAAATGCTGTCTCTTGTCCGTGAAAAATACTGCTTAAAGATTTTTCTCGCAGAAAAAAACTAATGGTTAAATCCTATCTCTGTTTCGAATAAGCTTCTGCCAATAATACTTCAGCGGATTTGTGTACTTTAATAATTTCCACGGTCTGCTGCCATGAGCATGATGCACAACCTGAACATACCTGAGGACAAAATTTTTAAACCCGGCTTTTAGTGACTCTTTAGAAATTGAAGTATCATACCAGTCTTTAGATGCATCTAATTCTTCAAAACTGTATGTCTTCAAAAACGGATAAGACAATAGAGTACAGCAAAAACTCAAACTCCTGTGAGTATCTATCAACTCCTTTTTCTCATTTTTAAATTTCAAGTAAGGGAAACAAACTTCCCCATCATCATCTACCGTGATAGCTCCCACCATTCCAACCTTATCGTTCTCATCAACAAAAGTCAACATCTTTCTAATAGAATCATCTCTGACAAAAACATCAGATTCCACAATAATTAAATGGCGGTTAGATTCCAAAGCACGCTTCTGAGCATCTCGCAGTACCCAATCATAGTTGGGGGAAGGGCTTTGGATAAAGTCAGCAAGATTTATCAGTTTAAAATTGAGCTCAGCTGACAGGGTATTCAGTTTTTCCAATGTCTCATCTTTACTGAAATCATTGTAAACAATATATTCTATTTCGGGATTATACATCTGAATAGCCCTAATGGTCTTTTCGGTGGAATCCATTGAATCTTTTACTGGAGTAACAATTATCGCACTTCTCATATTATCATAATTCTACCGTCAAATTAAACAAGTTATTCCAACATTTCAGCAGAATGATATCAGAACTGCACTTAATTGGCAAAAACTTGATGTAATCGAGACATCTACCCTAACCAAGCTTTTTAATTTTGTAACATTTAGCATTTACTATAGAATTCTCAGGCTACTTTTATTCGTGTTCAAATTTCAACTTATGAGAGGGTTTAGGTCATTGCTGTTCCTGGGTATTCTTTTCTTCAATACTTACCTGATCTCAGCCCAGTCATCCGGCAGCTATCGTTTCATTTATCAATTTACTTTTCAAAGAGACACTTCTGATGTAAACTCGAAATCGAAGGAAACGTATTTTCTGGACGTATTTAAAGACCATTCCACTTTTGTCGGCACCAATAAACTAAGAATGGATAAGATGATAGACAGCTTGTCTAAAGTGATGGAAGCCCGGTTTGCAGGAAGCGGGAGCATGGTTAATATGATGAGGGCAAATGTTCCGAGTACCGGATATACAATCTATAAGTATCCTGACAATACTATCAACTACCAGAGTTCTGTCGGTGGTACCCTGTACGGCTACAAAGAAGATATGACTATCGACTGGGAGATTATCGACAGCACAGATACTTATTCCAGCTATAATTGCCAGTTGGCTACTACTCAATACGGCGGACGCGATTGGACAGCATGGTTTACAACCGATATTCCCGTGCCTAACGGACCCTATAAATTCATGGGGTTACCCGGACTGATCGTAAAGATGCAAGACAGTAAAGATCAGTGTCTGTTTGAACTTACAGAAGTGGGCACTATAGGTATAGAGGAACAGCCGGTACCTAAAGCAGAAAAAATCAGCAAAGCCGATTTAGTGAGGATGACAGAAAATGTGCTGAACAAACCCGTCTCAGCCATACTGGGTTCCCTCCCGGCAGGCGTTAATCTGAACATGGTTAATATGCGGGATCAAAACGGCAATCAGATTACAATGGAAGACATAGAAAAAAGAAGGCAGGAAGTCATGCGAAAAAATAACAACAGAATCGAACTGAATTAACCTCCCATGCGTCTACTGCTTACATTTTTCTTCATCTTCCTGGCATCACAGGGATACACTCAAACTACAGTCAGCGGAAAAGTTACCGATGCAGCCGGTAAGCCTGTAGCTTATGGCAGCATTACTATAGTGCATCCGGAGACTAATAAGATTCTTTCGTTCAAGACAGTCGATGCAAAAGGCCATTACACGATTACTTTCAAAAGCGACTTACCAAAAGTTGGCGTTAAGTTCTCACTGATCAACTATGAGCCGCAAACTAAAATCATAGATAACAAATCACAGACAGTTGATTTCAGTGTAAACGAAAAACCTACCGAACTCGAGAATGTCACCATCAAACCACCGATGGTGTATCAAAAGGGAGATACTATCGTTCATGATGTGAAGCAGTTTGCGAATGCGAATGACAGAACATTATCAGACGTCATCAAAAAAATGCCGGGTGTTGAGGTAGATGAAAGCGGAAAGATTAAATATCAAGGAAAGGACATCAATCAGTTCAATGTTGAAGGCCGTGACCTGATGCAGGGGCAATATGGTATTATCCCCAATTCAATTCCTTACGGTGATGTGGATAAGTTTGAGATTATACAAAATAACCAACCTGTCAAGATGCTGAAGGATAAAGTTCCTTCAGAAAATGCAGGCGTCAATATTACCCTGAAGAAAGGAGTCAGCATCACAGGCTCAGGCTCAGCCGGCGTGGGCTTATCTCCGTTCCTGTGGAATGCCAAAATTACTCCTATGCTGTTGACGAAGAAACAACAGGCATTGGTCAGCCTCAAATCGAATAATACGGGAGAAGATGTGGCAGGCGATCTTGGAATGATTATGTTCTCTTCAGGTTTTGAAGGTTTCACTATGGAAGCACCAACAGGAAGCTTCCTCGGCACGGCGAGTGTCAGTCCGCCGGGGCAAATAGACAGGCAACGCTACTGGTTCAACCAATCACATGCAGTCAGCGCCAACGTGCTGATTCCGGCCAGGAAAGACTGGGAGATCAAAAGCAATACAACATTTACCGATCATGATCTTACGCTGACGGGCAACAGGGAGACTTCGGTCACTACCATCGGACCGGACGGTAAGCCGCTGACAATAGCTTATACCCGTTCAAGCGAAGACCTGTCGCATCAGCAAAAGCTGAAGAGTACACTCACTTTCAACAGGAATACACTTAATAATTTTTTCAGAAACAATCTGATTTTCACCTGGAACAAGGCAAGAGAGAACACACACCTGTTCACTAACAGCCTGCCCTCACCGCAGCATGTTAAAGGGGAATCTTACAACATTCAGAACTCCCTAAGCACCCTGCTTGCTGTTGATAAACAAAAAAAGCATACGGTTAACCTGCAGTCGTTTATAAGCTATATTTCCGACCCGCAGAACTACACTATTGATTCGCTGCAATCTCTACAGTTTACTGATCCGGATATGCAGCTCGCCAATTCGTTTTTGCAGAATACACATCTGAAATCTTTCTCTGCAAGCGGTACTGTCTCTATCGGGTTGTCTGTGAAAAAATGGGAAGTCAGGCCTACACTGAAAATCAATTATGATCAGGATGACTTCGCCTCTGATATCACCACTTTTACAACCGGTTCTGCTAAACAGTACCCATATCCGTGGGTTAATGATCTGAGGTTCAGTAAGTTAAAAACCAGTGGCGATCTCAGTATTTACAGAAAGACACCCAAGATTTCTTTGAGCATCGGATTACCCCTGGCACAGAACAATATCAAAGCTACCGAGAGTCATGCCGGAATGGACAAACATCTTAGTAAGTTAGCATTTGAACCACGCACGTCTTTTCAATACACCATCAACAGCAAGTTTAAATGGAATGCAGGTGCCGGCCGGGGTTTTTCATTCTCTGATGTACGCAGCCTGTATCCGGGATTTGTCTTTTCCGGATTGAACTTCTCTGCTTACGACGGACCGATCGCTGTAAGAGAAAGCCGCTTTGCCAACACCGGAATTGTTTATAAAAATGTACTGAGAAATATTGATGCCAACATCGGATACAATTTCTCACAGTCTGTTTCCAACGTCATCGTAGGACAGGAGATCAACAGCAACGGTCAGCAAATTCTCGTAGCAAGAGAGAAAGAGAACCGCACTCAAAGCAACACTATCGGTGCTGCGTTCAGCAAGTACTTCACCGAGGCTGCTTCCAGCTGGCAAATTGGCTTTAATCATGCTGTATGCAAGGCCCTGAGTCTCGTAAATGAGGAAGAAATCCCGGTTAGAAATATATCCAACAGTTTTAATACCCGTATAGAGAATGCAAGTCTCTCATGGTTAGTAGCCAGTTACCGCCTGTCGTACAGTGCAGGTAAGCGATTCGGAGCCGGACCGGAAACGAAAAGCCGGTCTGTAACACATAACGCGAAGGCCGTTGTCAGTCCCGGTAAAATCGGCAGCTTCATCGCTTCTTACGATGCCAATCAATACCTCATCAGCGGTCAGCACTTCTTCAATCAATTCCTCGATTTATCATACAGATACACCATCGGAAAGAGAAAGACAGACATCGAGCTGAGGTGGATGAATATTCTCAACACCAAAGAATTCCAACAAGTAATTGTTTCTTCCATTCAAACTGATATCACCAGATTCAAGTTGCGTCCTTCGCAGGTGATGTTGGTGGTGAGGGCGAACTTGAGAAAATAACGTATATAGTTATTAGTTATGAACGATGAGTGATGAGATTGAAGTGGTTTATTTGTTTATGCGTTTAGGCGTTTATTTATATCCACCGTCATTGCGAGGATGTCCTGAAAGGACGACGTGGCAATCTATATAATGTTTAGTTGTTTAGGTGTTTAGGAGTGAGGGATAACCTTCAAGGTTTTCCGTATAGACTTAAACTTGGTGTCTCTTCGTGCCTTCGGGCCTTGACGGCGAGAGAAAAATTAACCACATAGAGGTTTAGTCCGTATAGTTATAAGTTACGAACGTTGAGTGATGAGATTGAAGTGGTTTATTTGTTTATGCGTTTAGGCGTGAGGGATAACCTTCAAGGTTTTCCGTATAGACTTAAACTTGGTGTCTCTTCGTGCCTTCGGGTCTTGGTGGCGATAGAAAATATTATCTAAAACAAATTTTTTACTGCTCAAGAAATTATCAGAATTTCGAACACTGATAAACGCCTCACGAAGATTCGTTGAATCATGTGCTGAATAGGCAATGAATAAAAAAACTAAATGCTATGAAGATTTTCTATCTCTTGTTAATCTCTGCTTATGGTACCATGATGTATAGCTGTAATCAAAACACAGGCAGTAAAACAGGCACAGAAACACAACATGCATCGGACTCTGTTAATGATTTAACAGGGTTATCAGCAACTGCAGAGGAAAGTATCGATCCCAGGTTTTTGGTTACCAACCGTTCTGTCGGACTGTTTGAAATAGGGAAAGCTTGGCAGGATATCGCCACCAAAGATTATGCATTTCAATTTATACAAGGCTATGGATCATGCATCGATGGTTGTTGCGACGGCGGATTCCTGGCAGGTGATAAAATAGTAACAGAAGAATCAGTAAAGACAATCCAAAATCCTGAGATTACGATCGGAGCAGAGCTGTTTGAAAAAGGCGGCACATCAACAAAATACAAAAATGACCCTGATGTATTCTATGTCACATCAGACAACTGCAACGGATGGTACCGGAAAGACAGGGTGAGCTATATTACAATATACTCAACACGATTCAAGACCAAAGAAGGAATCGGCGTCGGCACTACATTACACGAAGTACAAAGAAAATTCGGCAGCCTGAGTTTCTACGTGGGTTGGATCGAAGAAGAAGGCGGTGCAATCCGGGTGTTACTAAAGCCTTATCCCAATGTGAAATTCTATCTCGATATAGAAGATTACACGGGCAACCCCGATGATATTGATATGTCAGGAATAGACAACTCACTAACCATTGCAAACTTTAAACCCGGAACTAAAATACAGGGTATGACTGTAACGAGTGAGCCTATGGAAAACGACTGATACTACAGATTCCTTGCGTAACCTGTTTTTTCATTTCATAAATGATTCAATCTGAAATCCCCATATAATCCTGCAGCAGCATGGTGGCTGCGATCAGATCAATATTCCCTTTCTCCTGACGCTTCGATTTCTTCATCCCCATCTCGTGCATGGCCTGAACAGCCTTCTTAGAGCTGTACTGCTCATCTATCTGCTCAACAGAGATTTCGGGGAAGGTCTTTTTCAATTTCTCAAATGCTTTCTGTGCGGGTTTTGTGGCATGAGTATCGCTATCGTCGAGATTTTTGGGTAGTCCGATAATTATTTTTTCTGTCTCCTCCATCTGAATGTATTCTTTCAGAAAGGGAATCAGCTCTTTTTCAGGAACGGTCTTCAGTCCGGTAGCTATAATCTGCAACGGATCAGTTACGGCAATGCCGCAGCGCTTCAGTCCATAATCTATGCAGATAATCCGGGGCATGTCAACCTTTTTGTAATTGAGCAAAAGCGGGAACATTCCTGATCGCCTCCCAAAGCACTGTACCTGCCGCTACAGAAATATTTAAAGAATGTTTCGTACCAAACTGAGGAATTTCGAGAAGCCTGTCGCAGGCCTTCAGCGTTTCGAGTTCTACACCGGTCACTTCATTCCCGAAGATAAAAGCCACCGGACGGTTCATATATTCCCCCAGGTCCTGAAGCATCACACTCTCATCGGTTTGCTCTACCCCAAAAAGAAAATAACCTTCCTCTTTCAGGTATTCCAAAGCCTCCCTGCTGGTTTTAAAGTGCTTCCATGTAACGGATTCTTCCGCTCCAAGGGCTGTCTTCATAATTTGTTTGTGTGGCGGATGGGCTGTATAGCCGATTAGTATGATTTCCTTCAGCATAAAGGCATCCGCAGTGCGAAAAACACTGCCCACATTATAGGCACTTCTTATATTCTCCAGAACTGCTGCCACCGGAAATTTCTCTGATTCAGAAAATTCACTTAAAGATTTACGGTTCAGTTCGTCCATGCTCAGTTTTCTCATCAAAACGGTATTAATTTGCAAAATTAGCCCATTGAATCTAGAATGTTTATCTTAAGCAATTCGTAACATCCTCCATGGCAAAGAACAGTACTCCATTAATGAAACAGCACAATGAAATCAAGGCGAAATATCCTGATGCCATCCTGCTGTTCCGTGTGGGCGACTTTTACGAAACTTTTGGAGCCGATGCCATCGTTGCTTCTCGGATACTGGGCATCACGCTGACTAAACGAAATAACGGGTCTGCATCTTCTACCGAACTCGCAGGTTTTCCTCATCACGCACTTGAAACCTACCTGCACAAATTGGTAAAAGCAGGATACCGCGTTGCTATTTGTGACCAATTAGAAGATCCGAAAACTGCTAAAGGATTAGTGAAGCGCGGAGTTACTGAAATGGTGACACCGGGCGTCGCGACTAACGACCAACTCTTAGAGCACAACAACAACAACTTTCTCTGCGGAATCTATCTTAATGAAGATGAAAACGGACTGGCATTTCTCGATATCTCAACCGGAGAGTTTTTTGTTGCCGAAGGCGATAATGAGTACGCGGATAAACTGCTGCAAAGCCTGCAGCCTGCAGAAGTCATTTTTCAGCGCAATAAACAGAAGTTCTTCAAAACCAAATACGGTAACGATTTTTATACCTATGCACTCGACGAGTGGATTTTTGCCGAGCAATACGGCAGAGATTCCCTGTTGAAACACTTCGGCACACTCAACCTGAAAGGATTTGGTATTGAAGAGATGAGCACCGGTATTATTGCCGCAGGGGCCGTCTTACATTACCTGCGAGAGACAGAGCACCCCAACCTGGCACACATTACTACCATTCAGCGGATAGACCGCGGCGAGCATATGTGGATGGACCGCTTCACGGTGCGCAACCTGGAACTGTTGCCAACCTCCGAACGGCCTGAATCGTTGTTGAAAATATTAGACAGCACGGTCTCTCCCATGGGAGCACGGCTGATGAAACGCTGGATGCTGATGCCACTGACAGACATTGCCAGAATTAACGAACGGCTGGACCTGACTGAATTCCTGATTGTCAATACAGACTTGCGCAACAGCCTCAGCCAGCAGATCAAGCAATGCGGCGATATCGAACGCCTGGTGGGTAAAGTACCGTTGAAGAAGATCTCTCCGAGAGAAGTATTACAAATCGCCAAAGGACTGCAGCTTGCAGGGAAGATCAAGGCCGAGACGGCTGACTCTAAGAATGAATACCTGAAACGCCTTGGCGATAATCTCAATGAGTGCAAATACATCGCCGACAAAATCGGATCAGTTATCATTGCCAATCCTCCCGCAATTGTTTCCAAAGGCAATGTCATCGCCGATGGGGTGGATAAAGAATTAGACGAACTGCGCGACATCGCCCGCCACGGAAAAGATCACCTTGCGAAGCTGCAGCAAAAAGAAACGCTGGCAACCGGAATCTCATCGCTTAAGATTGGGTTCAACAATGTATTCGGTTACTACCTTGAAGTCACGAATACGCATAAGGATAAGGTACCTGAAACATGGATCAGGAAACAGACACTCACCAATGCTGAACGCTATATCACTCCCGAACTGAAAGAATACGAAGAGAAGATAACGGGAGCCGAAGAAAAGATTCTGGCGATCGAACTGAGAATTTTCGAAAGCCTGCTCAACGAATTGCAGGATTATATCAGTCCGATGCAAATCAACGGGCACGTTCTGGCCATCATCGATTGCCTGTGCAGTTTTGCCAATAATGCCTTGCAATACGGTTACCGCAAACCCGTGTTGAACGATGGTTATGAAATTCAACTCAAAGACGGGCGCCATCCGGTGATTGAGCGAAACCTTCCTCCGGGCGAAGAATATGTAGCAAACGATCTGACATTGAATCCCGATTCTCAGCAGATCATCATCCTTACCGGTCCGAATATGAGCGGTAAGAGCGCATTACTCAGACAGACCGCCCTCATCACTATCATGGCTCACATCGGTAGTTTTGTTCCTGCCAAAGAAGCTACCATACCTCTAACCGACAAAGTGTTCACGCGTGTGGGCGCGAGCGATAACCTGAGCAGCGGTGAGAGTACATTTATGGTGGAGATGAATGAAACGGCGAGCATCATCAACAATATCACCGGCAGGAGTCTGATTCTTCTCGATGAAATCGGAAGGGGTACTTCCACTTACGATGGTATCTCCATCGCATGGAGCATCGTGGAGTTCCTCCACAATTCTCCCTTCAAACCAAAGACACTTTTTGCCACACACTATCATGAACTCAACGAGTTGGAGAATAAATTACCTCGCGTAAAGAATTATCACATCTCCAACAAAGAGGCCGGCAACCAGATTATCTTCTTACGCAAGCTGGTTCCGGGTGGCAGCCTGCACAGTTTTGGTATCCATGTAGCCCGGATGGCAGGAATGCCACCATCCTTGATCAACAGAGCCAATGAAATCCTGAGCCAACTGGAAGAGAAACAAGGTAATCTTGATGAAGAAACAAAATCAACTTCTATCAGTGATAAAGTAAAAGGCATCTCATCACCTCAAATGCAACTCAGCATCTTCGATGTTCACTCAGAAACTTTTGAAGAAATCCGGCAGATGCTGAACGAAGTGGACATCAACCGGCTGACACCTGTCGAAGCACTCCTAAAACTGCAGGAGATTAAGAATAAGATTCACTGATTTTCTAATCGCAGCGTCCACACTAAAGCAGAGACACTGCGAAGAAAGAATTCCCAAAATTTGAAACCCAAAGAGCGTGGGCCGGACAAACGCGCGGAACGATCGGGTTGTCCTTGTCCGCCGCGGCGGATTTGGTTACTTTTTGTGTCAAGGCAAAAAGTAACAGAAGGCGTATTATCCGGAAACAAGCAGCAAAGATTTTTTTAGTATCTGCAAATAATAAAATCCTGCAGAATTATCAGGCTGTTTTATGATTTAACAACGGAGCACACAAAGAGTTTTCACGAAGTGCTCAAAGGCCTTTTAAACGTATTCCACTTCATCATCCCTCAGCAAAGCCTTACCATTAAACTTACGAATGATATTCACAACTGTCAGTACATCTTTCTGGCAATAGGCAGCAATCCGCTGCAAGTCTTTATCTTTCCAGTAGACTTCTCCGACCATACTACCGTCGATATCATCCTTTGGGGTGGGGATACCAAGTGCTGCAGCCAGCAACTCCAGAGAAGTGTAATTCTTAAAATCGCCAAAACGCCAGAATTGCATGGTATCTACCATCATAATCTCCCATGGTTTCTTATCGAAAAAGCGCATGGATTCCGGTAAAATCAATCCGTTGATCAGAATCCTTCTCGACAGATAGGGGATATCAAAGTCGCGTATATTGTGTCCGGCAAACGCCCATCCGCGGTGATGCTTTTCAAACTGTTGGAGATCGTTACAGAACTCTTGCAAAAGCTCTTTCTCGTTTTCTTTGGCTATTGATTTGATACGCAGTTTACGCTCGCTACCCGAGGCCTTGTAATAGCCGAAGCTGATACATACTACTCTACCAAACTCGGCATATAATGCAGCCTTTTCTTTGTAATGCTCGCCTAGAACAAATTCCTCAGTTATATTCTTCCCGGCCTTTTTATTCCATAAAGCCTGCCAGTCTTCAGACAAGTCTTCGAAGGCGCTCTTTCCGGAAGCGGTTTCTATATCTATAAAAATTAAACTGCCTGTATCAATCATTTCCATCTCTGAAAAATATCTGACTACAATTTACAAACAAAAGAGGATAAGCAGTGTAAAGACTGAGGTGCCATCACGCTGAATTTATCAATCTGCTCTCACAAACGTAAACATCCATTTGGAAGGATTTTGCCAGTCTTTGCCTGTGAAGCTGCCTGTCGGCACCTTCAGCAACACTTCGTTCCACCCTTTCTTTAATGAAATTTGATTGGGACTGCGGTAAGAATATCCTTCGTCAATCAGCGGAATTTCAGAATCACCTTTTTCACCTCCACGCTTCCATAATGGCGGAGCAATCAGTTTCCCGTTTACCCATACCGCTGCGTGCTTCTCATTCCACTCTCCCCTTGGTGGTGCATCGGTTGCGGGTGAACGGGAAATATCGTTAAACCCTATCCAGAAATCCTGTGTACGGTCAGCATCGCTCCAAATCCTCGTTTGTGCATACCAGGTAGTATTCTCTTTCGAACTGTCGACAGCTCCTTTAATTAAGGGTGCCCACCAATGGCGGAGCACGACCGTACCGCCGACCACTTTCTTACCCAGGAGGTTTTCAGGATAGCTTGTCCGCAATTCAGGATCAAATTTCTTCGAGAGATTACCCGCATTGTCGAACGGACCCATCAACTGCCAGCGTTCGTTGCTTTGCTGTACATAAGGAAACGGCATCCCGGCGAAATATCTTTTCTTATGCTCCAGCAAGCGACGTTCAAATGCTTTGAATCCGGCAATATCCCCGTCGCTGATATTGGAAATCCATCCCTTCCGGCCGCCTCCGTTCCAAAGCCGTTCCGCGAAAGCTAACATTCCCGGATAAACCGGGTTCATCCTCAGAATATCTCCGCCTTCTTCTACCCTCCTGTCGTTCCACATACAGAGTGTTGCGCCGAGCATCGAGACATTGCCTTTATCTACATCGCCAATCTGCCTGTTAAATATAGTAGTGACAGCTTCCAACGGATCGATATGGTTGAGATAGAGGTGTCGCGAATCGATAAACCGGAACTCCTCCTTCTCGGAGATGTGAGCCCTGTCGTCCATCCACAATTGCCTGATGGTGTTGGTGGTGAAATTACCTCCCGGCTGCCAGCCTATCACCTGCTTGCCAAAGCTTTCAATGTACTTCGTCATTTCAGGAACAAAGCGTTCATTGGTTATCTTCACCTCATCCGCACCGATATGGATGTAAGGCACATCGTATGTAGTGCAGATTTCTTTGAGAATATTCTTCACAATCCTCATCCCTTCATCGCTCTGCATGTTCACGCCCATAGCCCTGGTAAAAGCGGCGCTGTGTCCCGGCATATCTATCTCGGGTACGAAAGTGATATAGCGATCCTTGCAATACTGAATCAGTTCTTTAATCTCCTCCGTCGTGTAAAACTTTCCTGCGTTGCGCGTCATCGTATTCGCAGACGTTAACCGCGGGTATTTCTTTATCTCAAAACGCCACGCAATATCCTCGGTGGAGTGGAAGTGAAAAATGTTGAATTTATAATGCGACATCACATCTATCTGCTGCTTCAGCAAATCCATGGGCATGTAATTGCGCCCGACATCCAGCATGTAGGCGCGCCAGGCAAAAGCCGGACTGTCATCTATCTCACAGGCAATCAACCTGCTGCCATTTTCAAGCAGTTGCATCAGCGTCTGAATACCATTGAAGATACCGTGAGTTGATGCCGCGGTAATCACTACCTTTTTATTATTTACCGATAACCGGTAAGACTCGTCATCCTTTACCAAAGGTTTTTCGAGGATTAATTCTATCGTTCCGTCACCTGATTTAATAGTATTATCCGCTTCCAGCGAAACCTCTTCGTCCTTCAACCGGCCTTGCAGGTAACTTGCCTCTTTCCTGAGAGAAGGTTGATTCCAACTGATTCCCCTGCTTTTGGATAAATCAAAAAAATCATCTTTCCAAATTACTTTATCGGGCATCGGAATTAATGACGGTACGTGCATCGTCTCAGTACTGTTCTCTTTAAAAATTCTGTTTAGTATTCTTTCATACGCATCAGCGTAATGCATCATCCCGATGTCGTTGGGATGCACGCCATCAACGGTCGATTCAATATCCTGACCGATGGCTTCCTTCGTCAGATAATACAAACGTGTTACTCCCGCTCCGATGAGCGAATCAAACACTTCCTTCGAAACTCTGTTAGCCGCGGCATAGCTTCCTTTGCTGACCGGATTAATATCCTCATCGGTAAAGCCATCGTGATCGACCAACAAGACAGGAGTGAAAGGATGACTTGATTTCAGGTCAGTGACTGAACGGATCAACCGTTTCTTCAACTCTCCATTTTCGACATACGGTCCGGTGAGATTCGGCAGACAATCGAGTACATACACTTTCGCGTCTATTTCCGAAATCAAGTCAATCAATTCCGGCTCCAGCCGCCCGTTGCCCGAAAAAGCCAGGTTGATCACCGGCGTATTGATTTTCCGGTGCAGAATGTTAGTCCATCCCAAACCCGGGCGTGAAGCACAGCCTCCCTGAGCAATGGAAGTACCGTAGATAACAACGGGTTTTTCTTTCGAGACCGGCAACGGAGTGAATACCTTGTTCACCGGGACACCGATCTCCATCCACTTTACCGAATTGTATAACGGTAAGTATAACACGTACTCTCTCTTCTCAGGTGACAGGTTGGTATAACGGTAAGTAACCGTATCCTTAAAAGAATACTTCGCTGCTGCCCAAAGCCAGTTGCCTTTTGCGTCTTTTGCATACAAGTCAATACCGCTCACACCAGTTGCCGGCATATGAGGCATCTGCAGGCCACCGCCTATTGTGTACCTCACCGTAATATCAGAAGCATCTGATTCAAACCTGATGTATAATCCCGCAGTATGTTTTGATAAATTCCAAACAGGCTTCCTGACATCCTTTTCTGCCCTTGCAGGCAACCTGTCGTAAAAAGCTTCTACCTCCTCCGGCCACGCCTGCCCGCCAATCACAAATGCAGGATCGTTCTGAGGGTAATAATATTTGAAAGCCGTTTCCTGAGCCGGGAGCACCTGACCCATCAACAGCAAACAACAAAACAACCAAAATTTCATCTGATGATATTTAAAGTCCTAACTGCCTGATCAATTGTTCGTAATCCCGGTTTCCGGGGCTGATTCTTCTCAAAGTTCGGGCTATTTCTTTTGCCTTTTCCTTACGGCCTGTCTGAAAATAAATCCAGCAGAGTGCGTAGTTCAGGTCACCGTCATCAGGCGCCAGTTGCACTGCTTTTTCTAATTGTCTGATGGCTTCATTCATCTTTCCTTCCTGTTGCAGCATCAGTCCGTAATTATAATATACCCTTGGGTTTTGAGAATTCAGTTTCACGGCTTGTGCGAGACTCGACTTTGCCTTCTCTGTATCATTCATCTCATTATAAAGCAGTGCGAGATTGAAATAAATCCTGTCGTTATCGGGCTGAATCTTCAGCGCCTGTTCCAAAATATCCAGTGCTTCCTTATTCTTACCAAGGGAGTTAAACACTACCGAAAGGTTCAACCGTGCTTCATTCAACCGGTTGTCTTTTTTCAGCGCTCTTTCATAGAAGAACTGAGAACGCGCAAAATCATTCTGCCTGAGATAATAATCTCCTGCCATGAGATTACCCATGGCAAAATCTGTCTGATACAAGATGTATTGCTGTAACTCATTTTTAGCAGAACCGAATACAGATCTGTAATTAGCAGGAACCTGTGCCGAGGGGATAGTGAGCATTAAATCTGCCGCTGCAATTCTCACTGCACGCACTTTATCTGTCAGCAGTTGCGGCACGCGACCCATCCACATCTGAGGAGGAAAGTTAGAAAGGCTTCTCAATGCCTGATAACGGATCTGCGCGTTTGGATTGGCTAGTTCCTTCAACAAAACATCACCGGACTCCGGACTCACAATATTTCGGAGGTAATACAATCCCGTTGCTTTGACGATGTCGGAATTGGCAGTGTCTTTTACAATTCGAATAACATGTTGAATGGTAGCAGAATCTTCTCTTGAGGCAAGGATCAGGTCTTCTGCAAAATGAGCAGGCCTAACCGGACCGTACCATTTCTTCACTGCATCTGCCGCCCACTGCGCCGATTTATCGGAGTGACATTGATTACAGGTGTTGGGCACCCCGTATTTAACAGTCAAGTCAGGTCGTGGTACTCTGAAGAAATGGTCATGTCGCACATCATTACCCATATAAGTTTCTGTCGGCATGTGGCAACTCTTGCACAGTGCACCCGCAGTGTTCACCGCGTGGAAGGTGTGCGTAGGCATGTCGTATTTATCTTCATGACACCTCATGCACAGCTGGTTGTCTATTTGATACACTTTGCCCGAATGCGGCTCGTGGCAATCGATGCAGGAAACGCCGTACCGGAACATTTTGCTCTGCAGAAATGAAGTGTAATTATAATCCTCATCGCGCATCTGTCCGTCGGCATAGAAGAACTGATTGCTCGGCAGCTCGGGGATGTAATTATCTAACAGTTCGTTACTCACCACCTTATTGGGTGAAATCTCGCCCGCACGCGCATGACACGGCGCACAGGTATTGATAACGGTTATCTGATCGCTCTCCTTTCCGGATGTGAGAAACGATCCTGCGGTCTTTTTGCCTTTTTTATAATCGCTGCCATTGATGTAATCGATATGTTGTTTACCCGGACCGTGGCAACTTTCGCAACTGACGGTCATTACACTGTAAGTCGTGTTATAAGTATCGGTATTCAGGTCATAATTCTTCTGCAGGTCGGTACTGTGGCAACGGGAGCACATCGTATTCCAGTTCTGTGCATTACCCGTCCAGTGCAACCAGTCGTGGGCAGAAATTTTCTCACCGGCATACTGATGAAACCATCTCTTCTTTTCGGTATCCCAACTCTGGCGGGTAGCCTGCAACCGACCACCGGGAAAAGCCACTAAGTATTGTTGCAGCGGTTTGTAACCGAAAGTGTAGAGAATCTCGTAGTCATGATTAGCTCCATCTTCCCCCTGGGTATTGATGAAGTATTTTCCATCCCTTATGAAAAATTTACTGGTAACTCCATCTGCAGTGTAAACTGCATTATTGAAATCTCCCAGAACCGTACTTTCATTCGCAGGCTGCATCGCTTTGAAGTGGTCTGATGTAAGCCAGGAGTCATACTCCGATTTGTGGCACGACTGACAAGACTGATCGCCGACATAGCTGTTCCCGGCAGCAGTATTCGCAGTATTATCTTCAGGAGAACACCTCTGCAATAAGGCAACTCCCGAAATAATTCCGGCAGCGATTACGAGTGTCCAAAGCTTCTTACTTTTCAACATATTCTGCCCTAAAAATAAGGCATGAGAGCGTAACCGTTCTGATACTTCTTTATCAACTTTAAAAGAAAAGGGTAATTATTTCCACTTGATCACTGAAAAGACAATCTTTTTATAGCCGTCAGATTCGTAAAGGATTCCGACTTTCTTCTTACCTATTTTTACAAGATCAGAATAAGCAGTGTAATCGCCTTTGCCATCGGGACTTTTATCAACCGGAATGGATTTCTTCCAGGTCGCACCGTCATCATAGCTGATTCTAATCGTCAGGTTATCCCTTCTCTGCTCGTCAGCCGCATTGCTGAAGGCGAGGATATTTTTTCCTTTCTTCTTACCGACAGTGAGAATACTTCCTTCGTTTACGGGATCGATCAGGGTCTTATCAAAATAACTGGTATCCCATGTGGCGCCGCCATCACTGCTGATTGATACGATGCGCGCTTTTATATCTCCTCTCTGATTACGGCTGTTCATCATCAGACGGCTGCCACTCAATTCTGTTGCAGTCGATTCATTTCCCCCGGGGAATACCACATTCTCACTCAGATGAAATGTTTTGCCGTGGTCGTCTGTGTAGTATCCGTGTGCCTTATAATCCATGAAAGCATTCTTCGGATCGCCTTCGGAGTGATTAGCAGCGATAAAAATTCTTCCCTTGTATTCTCCCGAAGTAAACTGCATCGCATGCCCCGGTGTATTGGCATAGCTGCGCCAGTCTTGCGAAAAATTGTAAGCAGGGTTTCTCTGAGGTTTGTTCGGGCGGTGCGCCTGTGTGGTGATGTTGACAGCCTCACTCCAGGTAGCACCATTATCGGTGGATGTCTTGTACCATAATTCGCGAAGTCCATTTCCTTTCCTCACTTCTCCCTCGTGGTTATCGCCGGTATTGTAGAACATGAAGATTCTCCCTCCGGGATAATCGGGGTCGGTCAGGTCAGCAACAGGAGCAGGATTACCGGCCTGCAGCGTGTCGTAATCTGCAACCACCTGTATCGGCCCCCAGGTCTTTCCCCCGTCCGTACTCCTCTTCATCACAATCTTGATATCGCCGAAATCACCCGCATGGTTTACCCTGCCTTCACAGAAAGCCAGCAAGTCGCCGTTGGGTGCTGTGATGATTGCCGGAATACGAAAACTGCGGTATCCATCCTGACCCGAAACAAAAACAGGCACTTTTGTCTGTCCGTACGTTACTGTAATCAACACCCATCCCAGCAAAAAGAAAAACCACTTCTTCATGAAATTTTATTTAATGTTCAGTTGAATAATTGCATCAGTATCATTACCGGGCAGATCATCTATATAAACAAATACCCCCTCGGCCTGCTGTCGGAATTTCAACTCCTTACCATTATCAAAAGCCGTTGCTTTCGATATCTTCTCTTTAACCTCCGGCAGGAAGATATAGTTCTCCTTTGGTTTGTTGAACACATGCACATAAATATTCTTGCCTTTGGAAACTACTACGCCCCAGTCTTGCGGATCTACCACCCCACCGCGCGAACCGTAAACTGTTTCGCCGTATTTGGCCGTCCATTTACCAATTTCTTTAAGTGTATCCAGAAACTCAGGCTGCACACTGCCGTCAGGCATGGGACCGATATTCAGCAGGAAATTAGCATTTCTGCCCGCAGCGCCTACCAGATAGTGAATCAGGTCTTTGGTTGATTTATAATTATTGTCAGTGATGTTGAATCCCCATGAACCGTTCATAGTTTCACAGGTCTCGAGCGGCAACACGTCTGACGCTGTCTGAAAGCTCAGCCCACTCTTGTTCTGCCCGGGCAGGTCTCTTTCAAACATCTGAAAATCCTCTCCCGGGAAAGGTGTCTGATGGTGGTTATTCCCAATCAGCACCGAAGGCTGCAGGTTATGGATATGTGCATACAGTTCATTATACCGCCAGTCTAACCGTGAGCTCATGTCTTTACTGCCTTCGACATTGGTCTGATCCCAATGGCCGTCCAACCAAATCGACATAACCGGACCATAATTTGTCAACAGTTCTGTCAACTGATTTTTCATAAATTGCAGATAATGATCGTAATCGCTCTTCTTAGTCCTGCCACTAAATTTGCCGGTTCTTCCCGTCTCATAAGGATAATCATCCCTGTACCAGTCGAGCGTTGAATAATACAGTCCCAGTTGAATACCCTGCTTCTTGCATTCATCTGCCAACTGCCTCAGCACATCCTTACCATAAGGTGTATTCGTTATTTTCCAGTCAGAATATTTGGTATCCCAGTTTGAGAATCCGTCGTGATGCCTGGTGATGAAAACAATGTACTTCATACCCGCACTCTTGGCTGCTCCTACCCACTTAGCCGCGTCAAAATTGTGCGGATCAAAGGCAGGCAACAATCTGCTGTAATCTTTAACCGAAATCTTGCGGTTGTTCATCACCCACTCCCCGTCTCCCAGAATACTCGACAAGCCCCAGTGAATGAACATGCCAAACTTATTATCCTGAAATTGTTGACGGGCTTCCAGATTTTCGGGTGCGGGAGTGTATTCCTGTGCAAACCCCGTTGTCAAAATCATGACAGCCAGCGCCGTCAGCCAAAGAATTTTCTTCATATCAACTCTGTTTTTTTAATCTGTAAAATTTTGTTTCATGTGTCAGTACATCCCCTTTCCACTGTGTACCCTGACCAATATTCTTCTTCTGCCAGAGGTCTCTGATCTCGTATGCACCATCCAGCTTCAGTTCTGAAAAACTCAATGCAACCTTCTTTGTCTTGCTTCCCTTATTCATAATCGCCACAGCATAGTCGCCGTTGCTGAGCGGCTTTAGCAGCACATCCAGTGAATCTCTGCTGATAACCCTCGCAGCCTGTTTGCCCAGCGGGTCCTGATTAATGGCAATCACTTCAGGATTTGTAAGAATTTCCCTGTACACATCGCTCATGCTGCGGATATCATTGGTGGCTATCAGTGGCGATGCCATGATGCTCCACAAACTCATGTTGCTCATGTATTCAATATCATTACAACCCGTACCACCCAGATCGCTTGCCGGACCACTCTTGCCGCGCAGGCCTACAATCAGCATATCGGGATCGTTCCAACGCCCGGGGGCGGCATACTTATCCAACTCTACATTGATCTCATAAATATACATCAGACTGCTCCATGAATCGCGCACGTCGTAGGTTGTACGCCAAAGGTTACCGCCTGCATTCGCCGCCCAAAACCACGGATAGCGCTGCCCCCATTCGCAGATACTGAACACGATATCCCTGCCGCTCTTTTTTAGTGCATCCCCCATTTTCTTGTAGCGGGTTTTGGCCGTTACCGAGTCACCGGGTGCATAACAATAGTCGTATTTCAGATAATCGATCCCCCACGAAGCAAAGGTTTTGGCATCCTGATCTTCAAATCCGTAGCTGGCGGTATAACCTGCACAGGTTAGTTGTGCCGCATCAGAATAGATTCCCAGCTTCAGGCCTTTTGAGTGTACATAATCTGCGAGCGCTTTAATCCCTGAAGGAAATTTCTTAGGATCGGGAATAATGTTGTTCTTGTTATCCCTTCCGCCTTGCCAACCGTCGTCGATCATGATGTAGTGATAACCTGCATCCCGCATTCCGCTCGATACCATGGCATCTGCCATTTCACGGATGATAGATTCATTGATGTTCTCTCCGAAGAAGTTCCACGTCATCCAGCCCATAGGCGGTGTGGGGGCGAGTTGCTGAGCATTGGCAAAAGAAATTGCTGTGCTGAAGAAAAACAATAAAAAGAGTTTTCTTACCATATTCTAAAATTCAGTATTCAAATATTTACCTCATCCTTAATCGTCTCCCAGATCGGTTACGCCTTCGATGGTCGCCTCCTGCATCTGGTGCAAATCAAAGGCTATTATTTCATTCTTTCCTTTTTTCAACCATGAGGCTGGACAATACAGCCTTTGCTGCGGACCGATATTCCAGAACCTGCCGAGATTATGGCCGTTGACGTACACTACCCCTTTGGTGAACTTGCTCATATCAAAATAAGTATCGCCGACTTCCGTCAGATTGAAGCTTCCCGTAAAAAAGTTGCACGGTTTATCTGCGGCTACTTTTTCGTTCATATCCGGTTTCTGTGTACGCATGAATTCTTCATCCAACGGCAACAAAGTAGTTTCCCAGTTCATCAATGTCATTCCGTTGAGAGTTACCCTATCGGTGATACCCTTTCTATCGATCATGAATTGCGCAAAATTGATGTGCCCCATACCTTCTACCACTATTTCCAATAATGGCGTATCCACATCTGTCTTAGGCAGCGTCACTTCCCAGCGGCCACCGTCGCGATAAACAGTATCGATAAACTGACCGTTCAGGAATACAAGTGCATAATCATGCGGTTCCCATATTTTTAGTCTTCCGCTCTTATGGCCGATTAGTTTTGTTTTGTAGATAGCGAGCCCCTGGTTCTGATCGAAGTTTTCAAACGGTTGTGGTTGTACGGTATTGATCGAAGGCAATGAATAATTCCACAGATTCCAGGCCTTCTTCATTTGGATGGCGGGGATCGTAATCACCGGTATCGGCGCCGGTATTTCAGGAACCTTGTAGCTTACATATTGTTTTATCAGATTGCGCAACATGTGATACTTTGGTGTAGCCCTGCCCTGCTCGTCGATGGGAGCGTCGTAGTCATAGCTCGTCAGGTCGGGCTGGTAAGAAACCGGTGAAGAAGCATTTGCCCCTGCGGTGAATCCGAAATTAGTGCCGCCGTGGATCACATAAAAGTTGAACGACTTTTTATTTTTCAGCAGGAACTCGATCTCTTTCTTCAGACTGTTGGTATCGGGCTTTGCCCATTTCTCCCCCCAGTGAGTGAGCCATCCGGGATAAGTCTCTGAACTGAATACCGGTACATTGGGATTTTGCTTTTTCCCCTGCTCGAAATCTCTCTCATTGCTGCCGCTGTCCAGGCCGATGGCTGCGCCCGGTATAGTGCCTGCATCGAGCATATATGCGGTAGGACCATCTCCGGTAAAGAAAGGCACGTTGATATCATTCCTCACCCACATATCCCTCAGCGTTAGTAAATATTCCTTGTCGTTGCCGTAGCTGCCGTATTCATTCTCTACCTGTATCATCAACAGCGGTCCGCCGTTAGTTATCTGCAGCGGAGCAATCTGTTCAGCCATATTGGCCACATAGTGCCTTACAGGCTCCATGTAGCGAGCATCCATGCCGCGCACTTTGATATCGGGAATTTTTAAGAGATACGTTGGCAGGCCACCAAAATCCCACTCTGCACAGACATACGGACCCGGACGAATAATCACCCACATGCCTTCCTCCTGACAGATACGGATGAATTCTGCGATATCGCGATTGCCCGTCTTGAAATCAAAGATTCCGGGAGATACTTCGTGATGATTCCAGAACATATAGGCCGAAACCGTATTACAGCCCATAGCCTTCACCATCTGAACCCTGTGCCTCCAGTACTCTCTTGGAATCCTCGCCGGATGTACTTCTCCGCTGATGATCTGAAACGGTTTGCCATCGAGCAGAAAATCGTCAGTACCAAGACTAAAGGTGTGTCGCTGCTGCGCGAACCCCGCAGAGAAAAAAAAGAAACTTACTACAAAAAGAAAAAGTGTTTTCCTGTTCATCATTAAAACTGTTATAACATTATCAATTGGCTGACTGAGCCAGCTCCTGAAGGCGGAGTAAAAGTGTGATTTGATTGCCGGCTCTTACATAATTATGTCCTTCATATTTAGCTCCGTAATAAACATCGTCCTGCAGATGATCCGTCAGGAACCGCAGTGCCTGCATGTAGATCATAAACTCTCCCGCATAAAGAAAAGCTGTCTGTTCGCGATCGGTGAGCTCCCCTTCCATTTCTTCGCTGTAACCTTTCACAATAGCATCAAAGATATCTTTGCGGACGACAATCTTACTGAAGTCTTTTTCTTCCTCACTCACAGGCGAGAGGTAAGTGCGCATCATATCGCCCACATCGCTGATGAAGTATCCCGGCATAACGGTATCGAGATCGATCACACACATCCCCTTCCTGCCGGTATCGAAAAGCACATTGCTGATTTTGGTATCATGATGTGTAATACGCAGGCGGAATTGGGGGTCGGCAACAATTTCTTTATACCGTTCAACAATCTGTTTCTGACTCATTAATGCTTCAATCTCATCCGCTGACTGCCGGATTCTTTCTTTGTTGCCCATAGCCACCGCATTGGTAAACTGATTGAAGCGAAGCTCGAGATTATGAAAATCAGGAATCGTCACCCTCAATTGCGATGCATCCAATCCTGACAACACTCTTGTAAACCGTCCGAATTGCTTCGCGGCCTCATAAGCGTGGTCAGCATCAGACACCACATCAAAAGAGTGAGAGCCTTCGGCAAAGGGTGCCAGGCGATACCAACTGTCTTCATAATGACAAAGGTCTTCACCCGACACCGTTTTGAGCGGTGCAATGAAATAATAATCCGGATAATGAGCTGCCAGATAATCTGCAATCAAACGGATATTGTATCCCAGATCTTCAGGCTTTTTGAAAACATTGGTATTGATTTTCTGAAGAATAAAATTCTTCTCTGCAGTCTTCACCTTCCAGGTACTGTTAATCAACCCCGTACCGAAAGGATGTACTTCTGCACCGCCGATTCCAAATGATCTCAATACTTCCTGTAATCCGTTCTCCTGCGCTGCCATTCCAAAAAATTATTTTCAATCAAAGTTTAATATTCATCATCCAGTGCGAAGACCGGTTTTCTGTACATCCACTGTCCTCCGGTGAAATCAGGGAACTCCACTGTTTCATTTCCCAGTTCGATAGACTGCTCACTCAACGGAGTGATAGCACTCCATGCAGCTGAGTCATACACATCAATCGGTGTCGGCACATTCCTCTTAATAGCCTCAATAAAACCATGAATTACGAAAAAGTCCATGCCACCATGCCCTGCGCCCTCAGTGTCTTTGCTCCATCTCTTCCACAGCGGATGATCATATTTATCCAACCATTCTTTAGCATCATCCCATTGATGCGCTTTTGCTGATTTCCCTTCTATATAAATGCCTTTGTTGACATCCATCCATATCCCGTTGGTACCCTGCACTCTGAATCCAAGCGAATAAGGCCTTGGCAGATTGGTGTCATGCTGCAACAAAATAGTTTCGCCATTTGCACAGTCTATGGAGGTCGTCACCACATCTCCCAATTTGAATCTCACTTTCGCATTCGGTGCGTCTTCGCCTGCCATTTTCACAATGTAATCGTGCAGCCCACGAGCCTTGGAAGAGAATGAACAGAGCGACATGAATTTATTTCCGCGGTTGATATTGATATAATGAGCTATCGGACCGATACCGTGTGTCGGATATAAATCCCCGTTGCGATGTACCGAGTGGTCTGTCCTCCATCTGGCTTCTGAGAAGGCTTTCGGACCGAACTCAACTCCGTGTCCGTAGGGATTGACCCCATCGTTAAACTTCACTTCCCTCAGATCGTGCTGATAACCGCCTTGCAAGTGCACTAATTCCCCAAACAGACCCTGCCTTACCATATTCAGCACCGCCATCACATCCCTGCGGTAGCAGACATTCTCGAGCATCATCACATGACCGTTATATTTTTCTGCTGCCTTCACCACATCCCAATGATCTTGCAGGGTAATGCCCAATATAACTTCCGTTCCAACATACTTCACTCCTTCCTGTAGCGACCCGATAATCATGGACTTGTGCCATTCCCACGGCGTGGCAATTACCACCCCATCCAGTTTTTCAGACTTCAACATCGTCCTCCACGCATAATCATCCCCGGTATAAATCTTAGGCATCTTCTTACCGCTTTTGGTAATCATCGTCTTAGACATGCCGAGCATACGATCGTCCACATCGCAGATAGCAGTAACATCCACATCACTGCGCCGGAGCAGAAGGTCTAAGTGGTTTTGCCCGCGAAGCCCGACACCGATAATGCCGATGCTCAACTTGCTCTCTCTGCTACTCGCAAAAAGGCTCTGTCCTGGGATAGCCATAGCGGCAGTTGCTAAGGCGGTAGTCTTGATAAAATCTTTTCTTTTCATAACTATCTGGTTGGAAAATGAATGATCCGGTTAACTATCGTCGAAAATAAACTTTCTGAGGGAAACTCTTGGGGAGAAATATTAACCGGGCCTATTGAATTATGAGTTATAAATCATGAATTATAAGCCGGGAACTTGCTATTGAGTGTTGGTGCAACCTTCTATGCCGTCACTGCGAATTCCGATAAATCGGAATTCGCAATCTCATTCTACCCACTCATAAATGGATTGCAGCCAAAAACGTCGAGGTTGCCTGCCTGATTGCCGTTCAGGCAGACAGGCTTCGTCAGCCTTTCAGGCTTTCTCGCAATAACGATGGGTGAGATACCCGGTTTATCGCTCAGGGCGTGCTGTCTATAGTACCGTGACCATCCCTGGTCGCGGAAGAGTCGTGGTATAACGCTTTCCTCACGACGGCAGACAACTGCAGAGAAAAAAACTAAACGATTAAACGCATAAACAAATAAACATTGCTGCAGGCAACAGGTTAGAAACAGCACCAACAAAAAAAGAGGCTCGCGCCTCTTCATTCTGTGGAGAATACCGGACTCGAACCCCTGTCTGACTGTCGTAAGACAGGCAGGGGTGACTTCCTTTGATGAAAACAAACTCCACAAAACAAAAAAAGAGGCTCTTGCCTCTTCATTCTGTGGAGAATACCGGACTCGAACCGGTGACCCTTTGCATGCCATGCAAATGCTCTACCAACTGAGCTAATTCCCCATGGCGCTCTTCTTTTTTGTGAAAAGCGCGGCAAATATAGTCGTTCGTTTTGAAATTTGATTAGCCCCAGATTTCTTCTTTGCCTTCGAGCCATAATTTCACCAAACGGGTGCTTACAGACTTCGGACGCTCCAACGGCATTCCGAGTGCCCTGTCCCAACAAAGTCCGGCCAGTACACCCAACGCACGGGATACACCGAAGAGAACTGTATAGAACTCATACTCTACCATTCCGTAGTGTACGAGGAGTGCTCCACTGTGGGCATCCACATTCGGCCATGGGTTTTTAATCTTGGCGATTGAGCCGAGAATATCGGGAACTGTATCATAGATATTCCAAACGGTCTGCAGCAGGTGATCGTCCGGCATGTGCTTTTTACCGAATCTCATCTGTGCTTCAAAACGCGGATCTGTTTTTCTCAAAACGGCGTGTCCGTATCCGGGAATTACTTTTCCTTCAGAAAGTGTCTTTTTCACATAGTCGGTAATCTGCTCTTTGGTAGGCAGGTCGCTTCCGATCTGCTCCTGCATTTCAAAGATCCACTTGATCACTTCCTGGTTAGCCAGTCCGTGCAGTGGTCCGGCCAGACCGTTCATACCGGCAGCAAAAGCGAGATAAGGATCGCTCAGTGCAGAACCTACGAGGTGGGTAGTATGTGCAGAAACGTTACCACCTTCGTGGTCGGCATGAATAGTCATATACAAACGCATCAGTTCGCGGAACTCCTCGCTGTCGTAACCGAGCATGTGTGCAAAGTTGCCGGCCCAGTCGAGCAATCCGTTAGGCTGAATGTGTTTTCCGCCTTTATATTTTCTGCGATAAACATAAGCTGCAATTCTCGGCAGGCGGGCAATCAGATCCATCACGTCATCGAAGGTGGCTTCCCAGTAATCCTTCTTACTCATGCCTTCCGCATAGCGTCTTGCAAAGTTACTTTCGTTCTGCAGTGCCATAATACCCACTACGAACTGTGTCATCGGGTGAGTGCTTTCGGGCAGCGACTCGATGGTGTCGAAAACATAATTCGGTACGTGACTTCTGCGTTGCCATACACTGGTGATGTGTTGTACATCGTCATCTCCCGGCAGGCTTCCCACCAGCATCAGATAAAACAGTCCTTCGGGCAACGGCTCACTGCCTCCTTCTGCTTTCGGCAATGCTTTTTCCAGTTCAGGGATAGAATATCCGCGGAAGCGAATACCATCCTGTGGATCCAGAAGCGAAGTTTCTGTCACCAAACCGGTAATTCCTCTCATTCCACCATAAATCTGTGATAGTTTTACCTCTCCGATCGGTTTATCGCCATGCTCCTTCAGCATTTCCTTCACCTCACTCGCAAGTTGTTCTGATTTCTCCCTGAATCTGTCTTTTAAAACGCCCATGATATTTTTATTTATTTAATAATTAAGGATAAAATTGATAGCGGCTAAAGGTAAAGAGGGATAAAGGCAAAAAAAAATAATATTAAGCTAATTATAAAAAAATGTGGCGTGCAACGGGCAAAGCAGACAGCTTTTGAGAATACATGATGCTTAACAATAATTTTAAGAAAATACAGTTTAATTTGTTCAAAGATTTCCATGAAGTACCTGACTCTTCTCATAGCAATTACGGCTTTTTTCTTTTCTGCTTCAGCTCAGTTGAGCAACAGCGGATTGGAAGAATTGAGGCAAAGAGAAGACAGCATGAAAGCTTTTGCCCTCGAAATTGTTCAGGGCAAAACACCGGGAGACAGGCTCTATGCCGACAGTGTCTTCACCAGGATGTTCGTCAGGGCTTTGGTCACCAATTACTCTTTTGATTATCCATTCGATTCGCTGATTACTATCTCCAGACTGACACCGCCCGACAGCAGTTTCAGAATCTTCACCTGGCAGCTCTATATTCACGACAATACTGTTCGCCACCACGGGGCTATCCAGATGCGGACAAAAGACGGCTCGCTGAAACTCTTCCCACTGATTGACCGTTCTCCTGAAATGCAATCGCCCGAAGACTCCATCGTCAGCAACCTGAACTGGGTGGGTGCGCTTTATTATAAAATCATCCAGAAGAAAGCCTTCAAAAAAAACTACTATACACTCATAGGATTTGATGATCACGACATGCGGAGTGATAAAAAGGTAATTGAAGTACTGACTTTTGAAGATGGCAAGCCTGTCTTTGGAGGCAACCACTTCAGTTTCCCCGACGGCAACATCAAGAAAAAAGGTGTCACCCGTTACATCATGACCTACAAGAAGGGAGCTTCACCCAAACTAACATATGACCCCGATCTCGACATGCTGGTGATGGAACACCTGGTTTCTGAAACCGGAGAGCCGGAGAAGAAGTACACCTACATCCCCGACGGCGATTACGAAGGCATGAAATGGAAGGACGGAAAGTGGATATATGTTACCAAGATATTCACTCAGATTACTCCCGAAGGGCAAGAACCCGTGCCCACACCGATTCTCGACGAGAAAGGCAAAGGCAAGTTTGACGTGAAGCAGAATAACAATAACTAACAGCTACAACCGCTGCTGCAACCTCACCACCATCCTACTGACCAATAGAAAGTTATTCCTATAAAACTTTGACGGGCACCAACTAATATTGAAGCCTCCCCACTCTGTACAACCAATCGGCCTTAATTCCGATGCGTTAAGAAAACGAATTGAATGAAGCGTCGGCTGAAAGACGCAACTAAACACTGTTTGAGTCTCGCCGCAGGCGGGACGAGTTTGTTTAGTTGAGCGAAATGAAATTTGTTTTTAGCTAATCGGAATTTCAGCCTTGACTTTTTGTTTCTTTTGGGTCAAGCCAAAAGAAAAGGAAAAAATAAATAAAGATCTCTTCGCAGCCGCTCGTTTACAACCGCTGCTGCAGCCTCACCACCATCTCATTCTTCCACGAAACAAAATCTCCCTGCTCAATGTGCTTGCGTGCCTCAGCCACCAGATGCAAATAGAAAGCAAGATTATGGATGCTGGCAATCTCTAACCCGAGTATTTCTCCGGCTTTAAATAAGTGTCTGACATAGGCCTTTGAATAATTCCGGCTGACATCACAATCCAGTCCTTCATCCAAAGGAGAGAAATCATTCTCCCACTTCTTGTTGTCGATATTGATAATGCCATTCGTCGTAAATAGCATCGCATTGCGGCCGTTGCGGGTTGGCATCACGCAGTCGAACATATCCACCCCCATACCAATGCACTCCAGAATATTCCACGGCGTGCCTACGCCCATGAGATAACGCGGCTTCTCTTCGGGCAGGTGATCGCAACACCAGTCGCATATCTCATACATCTTCTCCAGTGGTTCTCCTACACTCAGTCCGCCGATGGCATTGCCCGTAGCATTTTTAGAGGCCACATACTCGCAGGAATCCTTGCGCAGGTCCTTGTAAGTACCGCCCTGAACAATCGGAAATAGGTTCTGTGTGAACCCATACTTACCTGAGGTGGCTTCAAACCTGTCGAAACATCTGTCCAGCCACCGTTGTGTAAGCCTGAGCGATTTTTCCGCATAAGCATAATCACTACCTCCCGGCGGACATTCATCGAATGCCATAATAATATCTGCACCGATACTGCGCTGGATATCCATCACCTTCTCGGGAGTGAACATGTGCCTGCTGCCGTCGATATGGCTTTGAAACATGGCTCCTTCTTCTGTCAGTTTCCGCGTACCGCTCAGCGAGAATACCTGAAAGCCTCCGCTGTCGGTAAGAATCGGGCGGTCCCAGTTAATAAACTTGTGCAACCCGCCTACCTGTTCTAATATTTCAGTTCCCGGCCGCAGGTATAAATGATAGGTATTACCCAGAATAATCTGCGCTTTCACCTGCTTTTTTAAATCTTCCTGGGTAACCGCCTTAACACTGCCGACGGTACCCACCGGCATGAAGATCGGCGTTTTGATCTCTCCATGATCGGTAGTGATCGTTCCGCTCCGCGCCTTGCTGTGTGCATCCCTATTCTCTATTTCAAACCTGAGTGCCGGCATTCGATGTTTTGTTTCTGCAGGGCGGCAAAGATACAGCCTGCGCCTTTTGTATTGAATAAAAACACGCCATCCACTGCCGCATCCCTATTTTTGCCTAATGAATTTCCAGGGAGAAGATATAGGCTTTATTACTCCTGAACAGGAGGCGAAATTGTTGCAGTTGAAAGAACTCTACGAGTTCTGGAACCAACAGATCAACGTCATCTCCCGAAAGGATATGGATAATTTTTACGTTCACCACGTCCTCCACTCACTCGCCATTGCTAATGTCTTTTCATTCCGGCCCAGAACCGAACTGATAGATCTCGGATGCGGAGGAGGCTTCCCGGGCATTCCTTTAGCTATCTGCTTCCCCAAAACCCACTTCCACATGGTGGACAGTATCAACAAAAAACTCAAGGTTGTTATCGCAGTCGCTTCCGAACTCGGGCTGGATAACATTACAGCCGAACATACCCGTGCCGAAGACATAAAAAACAGAAAATTTGACGGCGTGATATCGCGAGCCGTAGCTCCGCTGAAGGATCTTTGGAGGTGGAGCCGGCCGTTGCTCAAAAAAGACGGTGCCGGGTACGGATTGATCTGCTTGAAAGGTGGCGACCTGGCGCAGGAAATCCACGACTCCGGAAAAAGAGTGCATCAATGGGAGATCTTCGGCAAGATGTACAAGAATGAGTGGTTCAAAGAGAAATACATACTTCAAATCAAAAAGTAAAAAGAAGTTGTTACCATAACGCACACCATACTGAATAACTTCTTTGAAAGTATTGGTACGGGTAATATATGTTTGCATTCCAAATGGATGTACCTGCTTTTTTTCTCGATCCACTGAACTATATTTTTCCGGCCTTCTGCCTCGTGGCAGCGATTCAGCTTTTTTATTACCTGTACTTTTTCAGCAAGCTGGCTTTTTATAAAACGACAAAAGTTGAACGCAGTCAGACGTATCCGGTTTCTGTAATTATCTGTGCCAAAGATGAAGCTAAGAACATCGCCAACTTTTTACCGGGAGTCCTCGTTCAGGAATATCCCACCACCCACGAGGTGATCGTGGTGAACGATAACTCGGTCGACGAAACCAAGTACGTCCTCGAAGAATATTACCGTACCTACAAACAACTGAAGATTGTAGAACTCAAGCAGGAAGCTCGTTTCATCCCCGGTAAAAAATATCCGTTGAGCGTGGGAATTAAAACTGCAAAGTATGAAATCGTGCTCCTCACCGACGCCGACTGCATCCCTGCATCTGAATTCTGGATTGAAAAAATGCAGGCCAACTACCGTGAAGGAATTGATATAGTGCTTGGCTACAGTCCGTTCAGAAAGAAAAAAGGTCTGCTCAACAAGCTCGTCCGCTGGGAAGGATTCCATACCGCCCTACAGTACTTCTCTTATGCCGAGCGCGGTATTCCGTACATGGGAGTCGGACGGAATCTGAGCTACAAGCGTACAGCATTCTTCGACCAGAAAGGATTCAGTGCTTTCAATCACCTGCCCGGAGGTGATGATGACCTGTTCATCAACAAAGCAGCGACAAAAGACAATGTCGCTATCTGCATTGATCCCGATACCTTCACGATCACCAATCCACCGCTCACCTGGAAGCAATGGCGCAGCCAGAAAGCACGTCATTACAGCACTTCGCGCTACTATCAGGGTAAACACAAAAGGCTGTTGGGGCTCTATGCACTTACTCTCTTTTTATTTTATCCGCTGATGGTCGCCTCCTTCTTCTTTTTCGATTGGAAGTATGTACTGGGTGTGTTTGCGCTGCGACTGATTGTACAGTCTGTCATCATCTACCAATCAGCCAAAAAACTCGGAGAGAAAGACCTCTTCGCCGGACTGCTCTTCTTCGACATCTGGATGTTCTTCTACTACCTGATTTTTGCAAGATCGCTGGTGAAGAAGACACCGAATAAATGGTGAGTGGGTTTGAAGTTCAAGGTTCAAAGTTCAAGGTTCAAGGTTCAAAGTTTGAAGTTCAAAGTTCAAGATTCAAGGTTCAAAGTTCAAGGTTCAAAGTTTTCGTGGGGAGCGAGTTTCTTATTTCGAGTTCGGGGTTCGGGGTTTGAGGTTCGGGGTTCGTGGTTCGTGGTTCGGAGTTCGGGGTTCGTGGTTCGGGGTTTGCTTCGCCGTAGGCGAGTGTGTGGTTCAAAGTTTAAGATTGAAGATTCAAGATTTAAAATTTAAGATTTAAGATTTAAGATTTAAGGTTCCTATCTTTATAGGCACTCTGCTTACCACGAAAAGTAAAAGGAAGTCATCCATGCTGCCCATAGTACCGTGACCATCCCTGGCCGCGGGGTACACCGTGTGTCACAGCGTCTGCGCAGCAGCGGAAGACCCTGCGGGGAAAAGAAATAATCCCGTAGGGATTCCCGGTTTGTAATACTCCAACAACCCCTTACACCCACTCCGTAGGAGTGACCTGTTAGAAATAGTACTCCTTAAAAAGAGATTGCGGGTCGAGCCCGCAATGACAATCCCCATTATAATGACAATTCCCATAATGTTATTCTGTGCTTGACACAGAATCTCATTAAAACACTTTATTCTCTGCAGTGTCACTTACTGTATGAGGGCGGTGCGTTTAGTGTAATTATTATCAACCTATGCTTCAAACGCTGCAAGGTTTTCCTTCGCTCCAACCTATGCTGCAAACCTTACAGGTTATCCACGCTGCCCATAGTACCGTGACCATCCCCGGTCGCGGGGTACACCGTGTATCATAGCGTCTGCGCAGCAGCGGAAGACACTGCGGGGAAAAGAAATAATCCCGTAGGGATTCCCGGTTTGTAATACCTCAACATACCCTTACATCCACTCCGTAGGAGTGACCTGTTAGAAATTGTACTCCTTAAAAAAAGAGATTGCGGGTCGAGCCCGCAATGACAATCCCTTTATTGAATGTTGGCACAAGCGGACGCTCTGTACCGGTAATGAGTTAGTAAACTAAACAAATAAATCCGCCCCGGCGGACAGGCACATAAACAATTAAACGCCCCTCAATTCATCATTCATCACTCATAATTATTCGAGGATTTTATCATAGCTCGCCGTAAGCCCTTTGATGACGGCTGAACTGAACCCGTAGTGTTCCATCTCGTTAAGGCCGGCGATGGTGCAACCGCGGGGAGTGGTTACTTTATCAATCTCCTGCTCAGGGTGCGATCCGTTTTCTATCAGCAAGGCTGCAGCGCCGTTCACTGTGTGTTCAACAATCAGCGACGCCTGCTGTGCGCTGAAACCGATCTGGATGCCTCCCTGTGTGCAGGCACGGATAAAACGCATCACGTATGCGATTCCGCAGGCGCCTACTACGGTAGCTGCATCCATCAGTTTTTCATCTATCACGACCGGACTTCCGAGTTGTTCAAACAACCGGCTTACGATTTCTGCAGATTCAGGTTTTACCTTTTCATGAGCAATGCAGGTGACGCTCTTGCGAACGGCGATGGCAGTGTTCGGCATGGCGCGGAAGACTTCCACACCCTCTCCTGCCCATGCGATCAGGTCTTTCAGCCATACTCCGGTAACGGTACTGATGAGAATCTGTCCGGGAGTAAATTTCATTTGTTCGAGCACATCCTTAGCCTGAAACGGTTTAACAGCAAGGATTACCACAGAGGCATCTTCTATGGCTTTGTTATTATCGTTTGAGATACAAAAACCTTTTTCTCCCAGGTGTTTGATCACCTGCAGGTTTCTTCTTGTAATACAAATGTCTTTTGCATCCACAAATCCGGATGCTGCGAGTCCGGAGGCTATTGAACAACCTAAGTTACCTCCGCCAATGATTGCGATTTTCATGATGTCATTAAATAATTAAAGGAAACGATACAGTTGCGGAAAGACTGCTATGGATTACTCAGATAAACCTTCACTGACAGGTGGCTGTCCGCAAGCGCCTGTCAGCACCCGGGTGGCGGGCACGGCACAAAAGAAGCGTTATGAAAGTTATATCCGGTCATTTCTTGAATGAAACAAATATAGAAGAATTTGAAAATTCTCAAATTTTATTTTTCTTCTTTAAAATAAGGAATCAGTTTTTCCTCAATAGCCTTCGGGATATTCATCCGCGTCATCGTCTTGCGATCCATAAAGTACAGGCTGGCATGCCCGGTGATGAGTAACTGTCCCTGCTCGTTGAAGATCTCAGTGTAAAAAGTGATCTTATGATTATGTGGCACTTCCCGCAGTGTAGTTACAATCGTCACCACATCATCATAGCGCGCAGGACGCAAAAACCTGATTTGCATTTCTGTTACCGGCATGATAATGCCTTCTTCTTCCATATCCTTATAGGTGAATCCCAATTGCCTCAGCGATTCCACCCTTCCGATCTCCATGAATTCGGCATAACGGCCGTGGTACACTACACCCATCTGATCTGTGAGGGCATAATGAACACGCACTTTAGTTTCAGAACGATACACTTGATTTTATTTTGAAAGCGCCCCGTCAATACTGAATTTGCCGGGACCGACTAATAATATCAAAAAGGCTATACACGCATACACCAGTGGTGTTTCTCCTTCAGCAAATACCGCACCATGTGCCAGAATAAAGGCCGTCAGCATTCCGATAATCACCGGGATGGCAGCAAGCCTTGTGAACATTCCGATAATCAGAAGGAATGCACAGAAGAACTCAGCAAACGTGATAAGTGTGAATGATACGGTACTGCCCATATTCAGAAAATTCATGAAATTGTCTTTCCTCTCAGAAAAGTTGGTCAGCTTCACATATCCGTGATTTGCCATCAATGCCGCACCAAGAGCAGCCCTGATAACCAACATCCCAGTATTAAATGCCAAATGAGAATACTTAACGCTAATCAGCTTTTTCATAAAAAATATAGGGTTTGAATTAACAAAGATTTGCGCAAAATAATAGCTTTTTTCTTCAGGCATTAAAGTAATATTGAAAAATTATGTGAATTGGTACTTTTGCTGCACGAAACGATTGATTTTATCCGTAATCCCGATAACGGTATCTATAAAAATATCTGAATGAACCGCATCCTGTTTTCTTTTGTTTTCCTTACCCTGTCATTACACGTTTTTTCTCAGGCTAATTACAGTGTCACCGATCCTGAGAAAGATTATAAAAAGGCAAAGGAATATTTCATCAAGGGTGATTATGCCCTGTCATATACGATCCTGCAATCATTGCTCGACAAGTATCCTGCAAATACAGAAAGCAGCCACTCTTACATCAATGAAGATGTTCAATATTATTATATTGTCACCAGATTAAAACTCGGTCAGTCATGGGCTGAAGAGGAAGCCAAGGTTTTCATCGATGCTGAAGTGAACGAACCGCGGCAGCAAATGATGAGTTACCATCTTGCACACTATTATTTCGTCAATGAAGACTTTGCCCGCGCTGCCGTCTATTACGAGAGAGCAGGTTATGAAAATCTGACCAACGACGAGATAGCAAATGCAAAGTTCGAGCTGGGTTACTCCTATCTGAGAATGAACCAGGAGTCTAAAGCCAGGCCGCTCTTTAATGAAGTACATCAGGTTTCAACAAGCAAGTATTATAAGGATGCCAACTATTATTACGGTTACCTTAGCTTCAAGCAGAGAGATTATGAACGGGCGCTTTCTTCATTCAGGCTGGTTGAGAACACTCCGGAATACGGCAGGAAGGTCCCCTACTACATCGCACAGATTTATTACTTCCAGGGGCATAAAGAACAGGCGCTGACATACGGAGAGAATGCACTCAGAGCGGGAAATATCGAAAGCCGGAAAGAGATGAATCTGCTGCTCGGACAGATTTACTATGAAAGGAAAGAATTCGGCAAAGCACTCCCTTTACTGCAGAACTATGTAGATAACAGCGATAAGGTAAGCACTGAAGTGATGTACGAACTGGCATATTGCTACTATGATGCCAACCGGGTGGAACAAGCTATTGACGCTTTTAAACAGTTGAGCAATGAGAAAGATTCTCTCGGACAGAACTCCATGTATCTGTTAGGCGACCTTTACCTGCGCACCAACCAGAAGTCGAATGCAAGAAACGCATTCCAGTACAGTGCCGATAACAATAGCAACCGTTTCCAGCAGGAAGTAAGCCGCTTCAATTATGCTAAACTGTCGTACGAACTTGGGTATAATGATATTGCTCTCAGTTCGATTAACCAGTTCCTGAGCCTCTACCCGCAATCGCCTTATGCAAATGAAGCCAAAGAAATTTTGATCAATCTGCTGGCCAACAGCAATAATTTCGCTGAAGCATTGCGGTTATACGAATCTTTTGACAAGCCGACGCCGACGATGCAGCGCATATACACTAGAATTCTCTTCGGCCGTGCGGTGGAATTGATTAACAACAACCAGTACGCCGAAGCCAACAGCTTGTTGGAAAAAGTGATTAAAGATCCGCTCCCCGGTAAGGTGTTGCCATTTGCCCACTTCTGGCAGGGAGAAATAGCATACCGCCAGAACAGGTTTAATGATGCGATTCAAAGTCTTAACAAGTACTTGCAATATCAGGCAATAGACGGCGAAGTTACTCCCGACAATGCACGTTACACACTCGGTTACAGTTACCTGCAGACGGATAATTTCCCGAAAGCATACGAAAACTTCAACAAGATTCAGCCAAAGCTCACCGCTTCTTCAACAGCGATGCAGCAGGATGCTTACGTAAGAGCCGCCGATGCATTGTACATGCAGAAGAATTATACGACCTCAAAGACAATGTATCAGAATGTCATCAACATGGGCTTACCACAAAGCGATTATTCTCTCTATCAGCTGGCACTGATTGCAGGCATCAACAACCAGCCCGAGAAGATTAAAACTTTCAACCGGCTGATTGAACAATACCCGAACAGCGAACTCGTACCTGAAGCCTACCTGCAAATCGCCAATGCTTACATGGCTCAGGAGAGATTCAGGGATGCGGTGCCGTATCTCGAAAAAATTCTGACGAATAAGAATGCCACGGCATTTTATCCGGCAACCTATATGAAACTCGGTCTGGCTTATTACAACATGAACAACAACACCAAGGCTTTAGAAAATTATAAAGCGTTGGTTGAGAAGTATCCGCGTTCTGACGAAGCTGATGAAGCGATGGTCAATCTGAGAGCAATTTATGTTGAACTTGGCCGTCCGAATGAGTATATAGATTTCGCCAAGAAATCAGGTAAGAACATGAGTGTGACAGAGGCTGACTCGCTCACCTTCGCTGCTGCTCAGCACAGGCTGAATGAGAACGATTGCTCCGGAGCCATCCTGGCACTGAATAATTATTTAGAGAAATATCCCGACGGCAGCTATGCACTGGATGCTATTTTTTACAGAAGTGAGTGCTATTACCGCAACAGCGAATTTGAAAATGCCGTGAGAGGATATGCGCAGGTGGTAGCTGCCGGCCCCAGCCGCTTTGCCGAACAATCAGCCTTAGCGGCAGCACGCATCTATTATTTTGAAACCGTCAACTACGACAGTTCGAAGGTTTACTTCAGTAAGCTGCTCAGCCTGGCCACTTCGCAGGAAAATCAACTCGAAGCATTGCGCGGACTTACACGCAGTTATTATCAGACGAAAGATTTCTCACAGGCTAACGTGGCTGCTCAGGAACTGCTGACCCGTAAAGGTATCAGTACCGACGATAAATCTATCGCCAATCTGGTATTGGGTAAATCACTGCAGGCTAAAGCGCAATTTGCCGATGCGATCAAAGCCTACAAACAGACTGCAGCCACAAATAAAGGAGCATGGGGCGCCGAGGCACGCTACGAAATAGCCAATTGTTATTTCCTCCAAAACAATCTCACCGAAGCAGAGAATGCGGGAATGGATGCCATCAAAGCTTCCGGGTCAGATTACTGGGTGGCTAAGTCGTATATTCTTCTCGGCGATATCTACCTCAAGCAAAAAGATTACTTCAATGCGAAAGCCACTTTCAAGAGTGTTGCAGATAATGCCTCAATTGAAGAAGTGAAACAGGAAGCAGCCCGCAAACTGGAAAGAACTATTGAAGAAGAAAAATTAAGTTCAAAAGTAGAATCATCCAACCCCGAAGAAAACTAAATAAAGAAGCAATGAGCAGGATGCCATTTAAAAAAATATTAAGCACGTTTTTTCTCGCAGCACTCTTTTATCCGGGTGTTTATGCACAGGACACGCTGTCGCGTCAGACTGTTGAAATTATCTCGACATATAAACCGCATCTGAGGAATGCAGTAAAGATCAATTTCTCTGCCTCGCCCCTTGCTGCAGATACTTCAGCCCCGCGACTGGCTTATAACATACCCGCTCAAAACCTGTTCTTCACACACCGCCCCGTTGTATTACAACCACAATCATTGACGATTGATACTACAGTACTGCTTGGGAACCGCAATTACGTGAAAGCTGGATTCGGCAACTTCACAACTCCATACATCGAAGCAGCATTAGGATTCGGTAATGTGAAAGACGGCCTGTTCAATATTTACGGTGATTACATTTCTTCAAGAGGGAAAATCAAAAATCAGGATTTCAGTAAAATCAACCTGAAAGCCTCGGGTAATATCGGTATCGATAAGAATGAACTCTACGGATCTTTCGGCATATCGACCAATGAGCAGTACCTCTACGGATACGATCACGACCTGTTTGATTATGCCAAGAAGGATATCCGCAGGAGTTACAGAAACATGACACTGACTGCAGGCTTCAGAAACAGGGAGGTCAATGACCTTGGAATCAATTTCGATCCCCACATCGAACTCAATGCTTTCACCAGAGAGAACAAAGTGGATGAGAGCACCTTATACGCCAATTTGCCGGCCGAGAAGGCTTTCGGTGATAACATGAAGATCAAGCTGGCGATAATGGCCAACGTAAACGGCTACAAGATCAACAGTATGTCGTTGAAACTGACCAATTCACTGTTCCAAATCTCTCCGTCTTTTGAATACAGAAATGAAATCTTCAAACTCAACGCAGGTATCACACCCTCGTGGAATAACTCCGAGTCAGCCCTGCTGCCCAATATCTACGGTGTATTCCAGTTACAGGAAAATGTCATTGCTATTCAGGGTGGATGGGTTGGCAGATATATCGCCAACAGCTACAGAACCCTGACCGGCGTAAACCCGTTCATTGCAGACCCGGTCTTCCTGTACAACACAAAAGAGGTACAATACTACGGAGGTATCAAGGCTACCCTTGGAGATCACTTCAACTTCAATGCTAAAGCCGCATTCATCAAATACACCAACATGCCGTTGTACATGAATGACGGTACTGACCCGAAAGATTTTCTGCTGGTGAATGAATCTAATGTCAACGATTTTCAGATTCACGGAGACATGAATTTTGTTAAACAGGATAAATTTTCGGTTACTGCCGGTGTGGATGTCAACTACTATTCGGGACTGAAGAACAATTCCTTTGCCTGGGGACTCTACCCGCTGAAGCTCACGGGTTCTATCCGTTGGAATGTTATAGACCAGTTGTTGGTGAAAGGAGACTTCATCACCTTCTCGGGTGCCAAAGCAATGCGCAATGGCACTGATGTTTCGCTTAACGGCGGAACAGATCTGAGCATCGGTGCAGAATTCAGAATTACGGATATGTTCAGCGCATGGCTGGATCTAAATAATATTCTCAACAGTAAATATCAGTGGTGGGAAAGATACCCTGTGTATGGACTGCAGGCAATCGGAGGTGTGATTGTCAGATTTTGATATTCCTGTTAGAGGATTTGCATAGATTTGTTTGAAATGGAAGAACTTATTGCATCGTTTCTGGCTCAAAAAGGTGAGTGTAAATTACCCTTCGGTGATCTTATCCTTCAGAAGGCAAGTGCTTATGCAGACAGGCCTGCGCAGTTAATGGGCGGCCCTGAATTCAACTACGTGCTTCAAAAAGGCAATGGACAGATGACAAGAGATTTCTCTGTGTATATTGCACGTTACATGAACTGTACGGTTGAAGAGGCTGAGAGTAAAGTAGCATCATGGGCAAATAATGCGGTAGAGAAAATTCACAACTCCGGTACTATCGATATCCCATCTGTAGGGACGCTTTATGAGAATGAAGCAGGGAAAATTCAATTGCGCAACGCAACGCCGCAGGAGTTCTTCCCTGCCGTAAAGGCCGAATTCGCTGTTCATGAAGGCGAGGCACATAAAATGCTCGTCGGCGATACAGAATCTGATACCAAGGAGATGCATCAGCTGCTTCACGAAGCGCAGAATGACAATACCGGCTCCAGGTGGTGGATTGCCGCTCTGATACTTCTGTTCATTGCAGTAGTACTTTACGGTTTCTTTTATTTAACGGGTAACCACCCTTCATACCTGAATCCGGAAAATGCACCGGCGACCTATATTTCAAAATGATTCACTACACGAAATGTCCGCTCTGCGGAAACGAACAGTTTGCTCAGCGATACGAGATAAAAGACTTCTCTATCAGCGGAGAAACTTTTCCGGTATGTGCATGTGACCGGTGCGGGTTGTTATTCACTCAGGACGTTCCGGCGGAAGACGAAAGTGCCAAATACTATCAGGCGGAACAATACATCTCACATTCCGATACCGCGAAAGGCATCGTCAATCAACTTTACCACACCGTCAGGAAGCAGACACTGAAGGATAAGCAAAAACTGATTGAAAGAATATCCGGCAAACAGAAAGGCAACCTCCTCGATATCGGTAGTGGAACGGGTGGTTTCTTGCATACCATGCAATCGGCAGGATGGAATGTTACAGGAATCGAACCCGATGAAATCGCCAGAAAAAATGCCCGGACACTGCATCAGTTGGAAACCTTTGATTCCGGGCATCTGCAATCTCTTGAAAATAAATCTTTCGACGTCATCACTATGTGGCATGTACTGGAGCACGTACATCAATTAGATTATCAGATGAAGGAATTACACAGGCTGCTGAAAGATAACGGTGTAATTTTCATTGCGGTACCGAATCACACTTCTTACGATGCTGAGCACTATGGAACCTTCTGGGCTGCATGGGATGTGCCCCGGCACCTGTATCACTTCTCTCCCGGCTCAATGAACTTTCTGGCTGAGAAATATCACTTCACAATAACAGATAAGAAGCTGATGATGTACGACAGTTTCTACGTCAGCCTGCTGAGCGAAAAGTATAAAAGCGGGAAGTCTAATTTCCTCAAAGCGTTTTACACGGGGGCAGTTTCTAACCGGAGGGCGAAGAAAAATCCTGACAGGTGCAGTTCGCTGATTTATGTTTTGAGGAAGAAATAGCCAATCTTAAATTACCTGGAAGCCGTATGCATAGGGGTCATCGTCCTTGTCAATAGAAATGGTATTGTATCCGTAGATCTTTGCCCAACCTCTGATGCCCGGACGGATGGCAAGCTTTCCTCCTATCGTCAGTTCTTCTTCAATTGTTCCTTCAAACGTAGATCCGATTATACTCTCGTGAATAAAGACATCTCCTTTCTTCAGTTTTCCTTTGGAATACCACTGCGCCATACGCGCGGAAGTACCTGTGCCGCAAGGTGAGCGATCAATAGCTTTATCTCCATAGAAGACAGCGTTGCGAGCGGTGGATTTTGGATTTAGCACAGCACCCGTCCACATTACGTGTGAGCATCCGCGTATTGTATCATTTTCAGGGTGAACAAATGAGTATTGTTCATTGATCATCTTCCTGAGATCACGGCTCATGCTGATTAATTGATCAGCAGAATAATTCTCCAACCCCAAAAAATTTTCCTGTACATCTACAATAGCATAAAAATTACCTCCGTAAGAAACATCAATCTTCAGGCGGCCTAAAGGAGGAAAATCTATTTCCAGTCCTTCTGCAGCAAGATAGGAGGGCACATTCACTAATTTAACGGACTTCACTCTATCTCCTTCCATTTCATAAGACACTTCTACCAATCCGGCAGGAGCTTCCATCCTCACTTTGCCGGGTACTTTTGGCTGAATCAATCCTTCTTCTATAGCAATGGTAATGAGACCAATTGTTCCGTGTCCGCACATGGGCAGACAGCCGCTGGTTTCAATGAACAGCACTGCCACTTCATTTTCGGGATCATGGGGCGGATAGAAAATACTTCCGCTCATCATGTCGTGCCCACGCGGCTCGAACATTAATCCTTTTCTGATCCAGTCGTACTCTTTCAGAAAATGTTGCCGCTTCTCGCTCATGTTTTTCCCTTCGAGTGCCGGTCCACCGGCTGCTACCACGCGCACAGGGTTCCCACAGGTATGGGCATCGATACAGTAAAACACATTTCCCCTGAGGATATCTTTCCGGTCTTTCTGATTGAGAGGTGGAGTGGGCATAGGCTGTATTTGAGAACTTGAAGTATATTAAGTATGTGTCAAAGTTACCGTGATTTTGCTCACAACTCGATGTGTGTTTCGAAACGAATTCAAGGTTTTAGATTTGAGATTTGAGATTTAAAATTTAAAATTTAAAATTTAAGATTTAAGATTCAAGATTTATAAACTGTAAAACCTTCAGAGTTATATCAGGGCGCATTACCTCGCGGCAAACCCTAAAGGTTGCCCGTACAGCCTGGCCACAATTCATAATTTATAATTCAAAATTCATAATTCTGTCTCGTTCATCATTCCCCGGAAAGGCCCTTCTTCAACAAATACTCACTGTTCAGCAAGTATACACCGCTCACAACCACTTTATCCTCCGGATCTAATCCCGATAAGACGGCTACCTGGTGATTGCTCTCTTCTCCCAGCTTTACTTCTTTCCACTTGAAGTTTTCGTCACCGGTCTGAACCCACACGATATTTTTATCGTTATCTCGGATAACGGCATCCAGGGGTAAAACAGGAGTTTTGCTGACCGGCCTTTGGAATGTGACATAAGCGGCCATACCCGGACGCAGCTTCCCGTTACGGTTAGACACTTCAATTCTCACTTGTGAGAGGCGGCTGTCGGGCATTATCTCCGGGCTGATGAATGCAATCTTTCCCGGAAGTTTTAAACCTGCCAGGTCAGGAAATTCAATCTGCACATTATCCCCTTCGCGCAGTGATGCCAATTGATTGGGATAAACCTGCGCCTGAATCCACAGCGATGAATAATCGGCCAGTTTCATAACCATCCCGCCTGCCTGTACGTAATCACCTTCCAAAACAGGAAGGTCGATGATTACTCCCGATGCGGGGCTGTAATAAGTGGTAAGTCCGGGTGCTTTCCCTTCCTTGCGTAAGGATTCTATCTGCGCACGCGTCTGCCCCATTGTCAGCAGTTTCTGAGCTGCTCCTTCAATAATTCTGTCAAAGTCGATAATGTTATTGTCTAAGGTGTTTTTCTTTTCAACGGCCGACAGATATTCCTGTTGTGCATTGCGCAACTCTTCGCTGAAGATAGAAAACACTGGGGCTCCCCTCGCAACATAGTCTGAAGTATTCTTATAATAGAGCCTATCTATTCTTCCTGAAATCCACGAGGTGACAGCATTGGTTCTGCTCTCATCTTCGGTAATAATTCCAGTGAAAATATTTTTAGTTGCCACATCCCCTTCAACAATGGTAGTTGAAACGATGTTGGCAAGGCGAATTTGCTCAGGACTCAAAGTAATCTCATCGGGTGCCGACTGGGTACGCTTTACCTTAATGAGATCCATATGGCAGATCGGACAAAGTCCGGGTTTGTTCTCAACTATCTGAGGATGCATACTGCATGTGTAATAATATTCAGACGACACTAAATCGGGCTCTGAAGATTTACATGCCACAAAGAAGAATAAAACAAATATGCTCATCCACTTTTTCATATCCGTTACTTTTTAGTTATG
>JAGFIS010000035.1 GCA_024103425.1 Chitinophagaceae bacterium | reverse complement strand
GATACTTATTTCTGAAGCCTGCGCATGTTTGGAGATATTGTTCAACAACTCCTGAATAACACGGAAAACAATTAGCTCATTGTCATCAGATAGATGAAAAGATTGTTCTGGAAGCGTGATGTGTGTTTTAAATTTTCCTGACCGTTCAAATTGATTAAGGAGCTCTTCGACCGAAGGAATGAGTCCTTTCTCTTTAATGTGATTCGTATTGAGGGTGTGGCTGAGCAACCTGAGATCGGCGATAGCTTTGCCAAGTAATTCGTCAGTATTTTCAATATCATCGGGAGATTCAATTCCGTTGAGTTGTAATCTCGCTAAAGACAGCATTTGACCGATATTATCGTGGATCTCGCGACTAACATAATTGAAGGTATATTCCTGAATCTCCAGACGACTGTTTAATAAAGTTTCTTCATATTCTTTCTTAATCCTTTCGTTTTCAAAAAGCAACCGGTTCTTACGCGCATTATTGCGTGCCAGGAAAACCATAAACATTATAGCAAAGAAAATGAGAATGAAGATGACTATAATGATGGTGAATATGACTTCTTCTTTTGCGTACATAGTATGAACCCGAAAATGTATGATGAATAAAGGATGATATTCAGGACAGGCATAATAATCCTGTAAAGATTTTTATTGTTGATGGTGATCCGGTTCATGCGAATAAACTCGCTCATGCCAAGGGAAACGAGGGTGCCAAGACTGAAGATGAGTATCCCGGCACTGATCCAGAACATAGGCTCACGCGACAAGAGAAAATAGTCATCCCTCACTGCCATATTGAATAACAGCATACAACTCAGCAAGACATTAATAAATTGCTGGAGTACAATGGTCAGGATGTTGAGACGATTAAAACCTTCTCCAAGTAACAAATTATACAGGAAACCCGCAACTATCAGGAGCGACAAGGCTTTGTATAGTCGTTGCTGTTTTTCACTCATATGCAGCTGCTGATAGAATACATATAAAAACAGCGGGGTAGTCAGGACAAAATACAGGTTTGCCAGAAAATAATTTTCTGTCATCCAGTTTTTCTCAATCACTAGCTTCCCGAGTGTGTCTACACACACCCCGATCAGGCATATCCATAAGAATGCTCCCATCTTCCTTTTTTTCATAAAGGGAAAAAGGATAATAGCGGTTAAGAGGGCTGCATATTGAAAGTAGGTAAACATGCTTAGGGGTAAATATTCCCGACATTCACGGGATCAACCGGTTCTCCGTCGCCGTCTGTTGACTGATCACCGTTTTCATCACAAGCCATGAAGAAAACGGTAACTCTTCCAACGTCTTCAGGAGAAGGAGCGTTTTTCTTGTTATAGATACCGAATCTGACCTGGATTTCCTTTGATACAGGAGCTACTTTCCTGAGCCATTTCAGGAGTTCTTTGCTGTCAAAACCGACGGCAGTTGTTACAGACTTGTCTTTTGAGGCATTCGTAGCCTTTTTGTATGCTCTTACTGCAGAGTCGAGAACCTTTTTATTTACGCTTTTCATAACAGTGGTTTGTGTTTAAAAGTATAAAGCTATTTGTTTCAAGAAAGATAGGCAAAATCTTGTCGGAGCACAAGGTGCGAAAATGGGTTAAAAAACCCTTTTTTGAACGTGCTAATCTATAGAGATTTGGGGTGTAGAAAAAGAATAGAGGCAATTGTTTTTTAGCGATACAGGAATCTGGTGGTCTATAGCGATATAAAAGGGTATTTTGCCCTTAAACTTCCTACTTCATATGTGGTTTTTCAATAGGACTCAAGTCGCCCCTTTGTGGGGCGGCTTGTTGTTTATGCAGGATAGTCTATGTTTTCTGTGTAAATAAATTCTCCTTCTTTTACATCTAGAGCCACAAGATGTCCCATTCCGGAACGGTTACGGAAGATACAGCCCCCGTCAATATTGACACTTCCCTTCAGCTCCTGGTTGAGAATTTCATTGAGTGTGATGGGAGTGTGCCCGTGAACGAGAATCTGTTTACCAAGGTATTCGAGGTTGACTTCATTTTTTCTTGTCCAAAGCATGGCATTTAGATCTTCCAGGGGGTCATCAATATCGAAGTTGAGGCCGGCGTGCGTTATGATCAAATTTTTCGTAGTGTAGTAGAAACCAGTACCGAGCAGAAATTGCAAATGCTTCAGGTCGATGCCTGATAATGACTCGGCGCCGTAACTCTCGAGTGTAGCTTCACCACCGTAGTACAGCCACATTTCTCTAGTCTCTTTATTATCGAAGGAGTCGAGTAACATTTGCTCATGATTCCCCCGGAGGGGAAAAATGTTAAAACCCTCACTTCTTAATTCCAGTATGAAATCGAGAACTCCTTTACTGTCGGGACCTCGGTCTATATAGTCTCCGACTAGGTAAAGGTGGTCAGACTTTTTTAGTTTTATTTTTTCTGTTATCAGGTGGCGGAAAGTCTTATTACAACCGTGGATATCTCCTATGATATAGGTGCCAGACACTTGGATTTTAATTTACGCATAAAAATAACGGGGATTTAGAAAACAGAGAGTATTCAGTGCCAAAAAGAATATTTAATTATCGAAGTTTTTCACACGAGGAAGACGGAATGAAAATAATAGGTTATTTTTGAGTACCCATTATGAAACTAAATCAAACTACCCTTAATCAGTTAGAAAAGCTCGTTGAAGAAGCGGGATACATTCTTCGTTACGAAAGAGGAAACTTCCAGAGCGGATTTTGTGTATTGGAACACAAAAAGGTTGTCGTGCTTAATAAATTTCTCCAGTTAGAAGGCAGAATTAACACTTTACTTGAACTGATTCCTTCATTGGATATTAATTATGATTTGCTTACCCTTGAGAAGCAGAAGATATACGATGATGTGATGGCCATGTCACTTGTGGATAATGAATAAATAGTATTTCATCCGTTGAAATATTGTTTAGCTTTGATGCGTGAGTTACCCGGATTTACGAATTACTTTTTTAGGAACAGGAACGAGCAGCGGAGTTCCCATGATTGCCTGCCCTTGTGAAGTTTGCACTTCTGACGATTCTCATGATAAAAGATTCAGAAGCAGTATTCTGGTTCAGAGTGAACAGACTACTCTTGTTGTAGACACTACACCTGACTTCCGTTTGCAGATGCTTCGCGAGCATGTAAACCATCTGGATGCTGTTCTTATAACCCACTCTCATAAAGACCATATTGCCGGGCTGGATGATGTGAAGGCCTTTTGTTTTTTCCAGAATCAGGCAATGAAAGTGTATGCTACAGAGGCAACACAGAGAGAGTTGAAACGGGAGTTTATGTACATATTTCAGGCAGAGAAATATCCCGGAATTCCCGATATAGATTTGGATACCATCTCTGAACATCCTTTCAGAGTCGGAGATATTGATGTTATTCCGATTAAGGTTCACCACCTTCATATGCCTGTTTTAGGTTTCAGGTTTGGAGATTTCACTTACATCACCGACGCTAATCGAATTGATGATGAGGAGAAGAAAAAGATCATTGGCAGTAAGATACTTGTTGTGAATGCTTTGAGAAAGAAGCCACACCTTTCACATTTTACACTTCAGCAGGCAGTTGACCTTGTTAGAGAGTTGAATATTCCGGAAGCTTATTTTACACACATCAGCCATCAGTTGGGAAGACACAGGGATATCTCAAAGGAGCTGCCCGAAGGAATGCATCTCGCTTATGATGGATTGAAGCTGGAAATAAAAAGAAAAGCTTAAAAACAGCTATTTTTTTCCCTTGAAGAAACCTTTGGCAGTCAGGATGTTGTTGACAACCTTCAGAGATGTTTTTCTGATGTCCTTATTCTTATCTGAGGAAGTGGCAACGCAGGTAAAGAAATAAACGTGTTTATTTTCTTCAATCCAGCCTAATACCCACGCCATAGGGTTGCCGTCAGATGTTTGTGCGCTTGAAGTAGTGTAACTGTACCTGTAGAGCGTGTTGTCTTCCTGCAGCATCAGCTCACGTGCAATAGCCTGTGAGTATTTTTTGAAGGGCAGTTTGTCAAAGTATATTTTAGAGATCAGGCCCATCTGCTCGTCCGGTGAAATTTTTAGCGACCCGTCAGACCAGAACGATTCAAATCGCTCTGAATTCATATTACCGTATTTCAGCGAGTCAATCCAAAGCGTCATAGTGTCTTTCCCGATTTCGTTCATCAGGGTTTTAAAGTATCCCATGTTGTCATCGTGAAAGGCGTCTTTAAGGCTTATTTCGGATTGGGCGGAATCGGAACCTGTACTTAAAACAGATTTGCTGTCGGTAAGGGTTGCCGATTCAATTCCTACAAGAGAGGCTATGATTTTTATGGAATTACCGGGCGATAAACGCATTGTGTCCATTTCTATGTTATAAACACTAATATCTCCCATTTGGTTATTCAACAGAGCGAATGTGCCGGTAACCCCTTCTTCTTCAAAGTATTTTTCAAGGCTGTTATCTATCTTGGCTACGTTTTGAGTACACGATAAAACGAGTGTGACAGTTATCAGGGTAAAAACGAAGTACAGTCTTTTCATTGGATTTAAATATTATTCTTCTGTTCCTTTCAGGTGTTTTGCTGTTGCTGATAATGAATTGAAAAATTCTTCTCCAAACTTACGAATAAGCGGTTCCTTTAGAAATTGATAAACGGGTACCTTTAATGATTTTCCGAGCTTGCAGGCGGGGTCGCATAGTCCAGGTCTGGGTTCGTAATTCAGAATTTGATGAGCACGGGTCTTTTTGGCCCTGATTGGGAAAAGGTGACAACTGATTGGTTTCTTCCATCCGTTTGCAAGATTGATCTTACCATCGTAAAAGGCTTGTTCAATTCCGCATTTCACAGTTCCGTTTTTGTCTATGGTTCCGTATGCGCACATGCCATTCCGGATGGTTGGAGTTACCCAACCGAATTCATCGTCGTAAACAGAGTAGCCGTTTTTTTTGATTTCATTTTTTCCGTCTTCGGTCAGATAAGGTTCTACGGCTTTGTACACTTCTTCTAAATACTTCCTTTCTTCACTTTCCAACGGAGCACCGGCATCGCCATCAACACAACAGCCTCCTTTGCATTTGTCGAGATCACAAACAAAATGTTCTTCAATAATCTCGTCACTTACTATTATGTCGTCAATTAAAATCATTCTGCAAATCTAATTATTCATTGAATGTTTCAATTTTATTTCCATTGAAGGGTATTGATGAGATGGAACATATCCGATTTCAAGAAATTATCCACCGGCATAAGTGAGTCCTGATTGGGAGTGACATTAAAATAAAGTGCCCCTCGCAGAAAATGCTTTGTGGTATCTGAGAGAAAGAATTGTTGAGCAGTTGCCACATTGCCTGATAGAGAAAAATAGACTCCTCCGATTCCGTTAGGAGTATGCATCACACTATCCTCTATTGAGTAAGCTTTAATGTCGTTTTTGAATGAGAGATTATAGGCATCATTGACCATTTTATAGAAATCGTTCTTAGCTGTAGAATCGCGGTATTTACCGTCAGCTCCCTTTATTTTATATGTTGATACTCCGCCAATATCTTTATAACTGATATAAATCTTACCATTGAACTGAGGAAAATTGATGTTGATCCAGTAAGGATTGTCGCTATCGAAAAAAGTGCTGTCTTTTACTACCTCGGCATAAACCGGATATTCGAATGTGTAAGGATAGCCGGCTTCTGAGAATGTTTGATAAGCTTTTTCAGGAAGGTCTATTTCAAAATAACCTGTTTTCTTGTGCGTGTAAGGTGAGTTACAACTTGCAAAAAGAAAAAGGAGTACGATTAAAGAGAATAAGCTAAGGGTCTTCATTTTCTGCTTTATCAGGAACGGTTACCTGAATTTTTAATATTCTGTTTTTTACAATCTCGGTAGGTTTAAAAGTATACTCTTTGTAATGAATTTCTGAATTCACCTCAGGGAAGTCGCCTGCAACTTCTAATACCAACCCTGCCAGCGAATCGCTGTCTCCTCTTACCTCTTCAAAGACCGAAGGAGAAAAATTCATAATGCGGCAGGCATCGTCTATCATTATTTTTCCTTCGAAGAGGTAGTTATTATTGTCCAGTTTAAAGTTCTGGTTTTCTTCAGAGTCAAATTCATCCTGAATATCACCCACAATTTCTTCTATAACGTCTTCCAGTGTGATGATGCCGGACGTGCCTCCAAACTCGTCGACCACGACTGCCAGGTGAATACGGTTGGTCCTGAATTCCTGAAGTAGATCTTCTATCAGTTTTTGCTCATGAACATAATGAACCGGCCTTAGTAATGATTGCCAGTCTGAAAAATTATAGTCTTTAAGATAAGGAAGTAAATCTTTTGTGTGCAATATTCCCGCGATGTCGTCGAGGTTTCCTTTGTAAACCGGAATGCGGGAATACGCAAGTTCGCTCACTGTTTTCAGCACTTCGTGGAAAGGAGTATCGTATTCAATTCCTTTTACGTCTAACCGCGTTCGCATAGTCTGCTTAGCGGTCGTATTCCCGAATCTGCGGATATCCTTTAGAATATTTTTTTCCTGCGTGCTAACGTCCTCATCACTCAGTAAATTGATATCAAGATCATCTTCAGGAAGGGCTTCTTTCTGTTTGTTTCTTAGGAGTGACTGGATGGAGTTGTCTATCCTCACTATTTGTCTGCTGGTTCTGCCTAACAGCAGTGTAACCATTTCTACCGTCATGGATGAAGCTGATGCGAACCATACTTTATGATAACTCGCCCATACTTTGGGCAGTATTTCTGCAAACAAGACGAGTGTGATGGTGATGATGAGAATTTTGGTAACAATAAACAACCAGCCCGGCATTTCGACTTCTGCCATCCATTCGTCTAATAGAAAATTAGAAATTAGGATGATAGAGATATTGGTAACCACATTTCCGATGAGGATGGAAGTGTATAAGGCTTTTGGTGTTTGCAATAAGTTGACAATCCTTTTATACGAAGGTTGTGGCCTGGTCTTGAGATAGTTAATGTCACGCATACTCATTGAGAAGTATGCAACCTGAGCCCCTGATAGTAAAAAGGAGATCAGGTAGAGAATAATCAAGAGAAAAATAAACACAGTAGATACAGCCGGAGTGATAGCCAGAAATTTTGGCGAGGCTAGTAGACTGTAAGCTGCTGAATGGTAATCCAATGAATATCTTTTTTGTTCTATAATAGGCAGACAGCCGTTTGGGGTTTGAATCAGGGAAGATCCGTTCCTGAAACTACAAAGTCATCATCTCCTCCTGCCTCTCCGCGCTTGTCGAGCATAATAAGGTTGTCGCCAATAATTTCGGTGACAGATTTTTTATTGTGGTCTTTATCTTCCCAATGCCGGGTTTTCAGCCTTCCTTCGATATAAACGAGGCTGCCTTTGTGCAGGTACTTCTGGGCTAGTTCTGCCAGTCCTCTCCAAAGTACTACTGAATGCCACTCGGTAGTGGCTACCTGCTTGCCCGTTTTGTCTTTAAATGACTCGGTTGTAGCTAGCGAAAACTTGGCTACGGGGATGTTTCCCTCGATAAACTGGATATCTGGGGCTTTCCCAAGGTTTCCAATGAGTGTCACTTTATTCAGGCTTCTCATGCCTTATTTGTTCTTTTAAAAACAGAAAATCAAATTTAAGACTTGTTTTTCTGATTTAGGTAATCGCGAATGATTTTAGGAAAGGATAAGGAATCCATTTCTTCTATTGAAACGGGTGCTGCGCCTGCTATATTATTCAATGGTTTAGAACATTTGATCTCAATGAAGCGGGCTGTAACTATTCTATGGGTCAGTTTTTGGCGATAAGTATCCGAAACTGCCTTGACAGTGAAGGTTTTATCTTTGAAAAATATTTTAAAACCGGAATGATTTCTCAAATCTTTTTCGTCAAGCAGGCGATCTGATTCTATCAACGGCGGCTCGTACAACCCCTGCCAGATATCTTTTGTTGTCCGCCTCCTAAAGTAAACTTTCTGCTGATAACGGATGATGAGATAAGTGAAGTGTCTTGACTTGATTTCTATTTTCTTGGCTTTTGCAGGAAGCTGATCAATTAAGTTTTTTCTGAAAGCGACACATTTTTCTCTCAAAGGGCAGATTTCGCATAAGGGATTTACCGGCCTACAGACTGTTGCTCCTAAATCTATTATTGCCTGATTGTATGGGCCCGGAGCATCTTTATCTAGCAGTAAATGCGCCTTGTCCTTAAATCGTTTTTTGCCTTCAGTAGTATCCACAGGAATCATTATCCCAAAAAACCTCGATATCACCCGCAGAACATTACCGTCAATCACAGCATAGGGTAGCCCGAAGGCAAAGGAACCGATGGCGGCTGCTGTATATTCTCCGACCCCTTTCAGCGATAAAATATCTTCGTATTTGTCAGGAAATGTTCCGCCAAAGCGTGTATCCAGTTCTTTGGCAGCGGCAATCAGGTTCCTGCAGCGCGAGTAGTATCCCAGCCCCTCCCACATTTTAAAGACTTTTTGCTCAGGAGCACTTGCAAGAGTCTGAATATCAGGGAATTCATTAATGAACCGTTTATAGTATTCCCATCCTTGTTCTACCCGGGTCTGTTGTAGAATGATTTCGCTGATCCAAATTTTATAGGGGTCTTTCTCGCCTTTCCATGGCATTTGGCGTTTGTTGCTTTCCCGGTTCCAGATTAATAGGTTCTTTGTGAAGAAAGGCTCGTGCATTAACGCAAGTTAATTACATCGGACTTTATTTAAAATTCAGTTGATATTATTTTTAATTATTAATTATATTAGATTAAATTTGTGATGTAAAAGCCAGGAAAAAGATTGAAGTTGTATTTCAAAATCTTTAAAAAAATTAGACAATGAGAAAAGCTGATTTAATTAACAAAGTAAGCGAAGACACTCAGATTCCGAAAGTGGATGTCCTGGTGACTTTAGAGAATATTCTCAAGGTTATCAAAAACACGCTTGGAGAGGGAGAGGGCGTATACATTCGCGGTTTTGGCAGTTTTATTGTTAAAAAGCGTGCTGCCAAAGTCGGAAGAAACATTAAGAAGAATGTTTCTATCGTGATTCCCGAACACTACATTCCTGCTTTTAAACCTGCTAAAGAGTTCGTCGAAGAAATCAAGTCCAAGAATATCAAGGATAAGGACGAATAGTGTAACTTTGCAAACCCTTTAATTAAACCGGGGAGATATTTTGAAGCAAAGGATTATATTTTTAGCAGCAGCTGTATTATTAGTTTTCGGATTATTCTTTTTTGGAAAAACTGTAGGTGAAAAACCCCAGACAGTTGCTGAACCTGCGCAGTCAATAGCTCCGTTTAATGCAACAGGTGTTATAGATTCTCTGAAACTAGGATTATCTCCCGAATTATCAGGTGAATTGGCAAGCCTTGAAAGTAAACTCAGAGAAGATAACGCCCAATCATATTATGATGTTGCCGACTTCTGGAAGGATTCAGTCGGTAAAATAGTGCCCTACATCTATTATCTGAGTAAGGCTTCCGAATTGGAGAATTCAGAAAAAAATCTCACTTTTGCAGCCCAATTTATATTGGAGAACATGCGGCGCGAGGGGCAGTTAGACCTCAAACTGTGGGAGGCTCAGAAGGCAGCTTCACTTTTTGAACAAGCTCTGAAACTGAACCCTAACAGTCATGATTTGAAAATAGGATTGGGAAGTTGTTATGTCTTCGGCCCTGGGATGACGGGAGATGCACAGGAATCGATGAAAGGGATTCAGAAGTTGCTCGAAGTGGAAAGAGAAGACAGTAACAACATGAGAGCACAAATGGTGTTAGGAATTGCTTCTGTAATTTCTAATCAAACCAATAAAGGAATTGAACGGCTTCAGAAGGTAGTGGATTTTGATCCTAACAATCTCGAAGCTATTTCCTGGCTTGCAGATGCCTACGCAATTGAAGGAGATGTGGACAATGCCATAAAGTGGTACGAACACAGTAAACATATTGTAAACAATCCTGCGTTTAGCAAAGAGATCGATGAAAGAATCAAAATGCTGAAGCAGCAATAGGAAAGAGAAGATAGTAAAACGGCAGGTTGCACTGCTAATTTTTTAACGGTATTAAAACCATTTTTGTATGCCTTGTGGTAAAAAAAGAAAACGCCATAAAATCGCTACTCACAAGCGTAAGAAGCGTTTAAGAAAGAATCGTCATAAGAAGAAATAGCTGTTTCTACTGCTGTCTTCATTTTTTTATTCCGTTTTTCAGGTTCTCTTTCCTGCCTGTATTATTACTGAAAAAATACTAAGGTGAATAAAGAACTTATTATTAATGCTGCACCTCAGTCTGTAGATATAGCCCTTCTCGAAGACAAGAAGCTGGTTGAGTTACATACTGAAAGTGCGGATGCCAGATTTGGTGTTGGAGATCTATACCTGGGAAAAGTAAAGAAGCTGATCCCCGGCTTGAATGCTGCATTTATAGATGTAGGATTTGAGAAGGATGCTTTTTTGCATTATTCGGATTTAAGCCCTTACATCAGGTCTATTCTGAAGTTCACCAAAATGGCCACTAATGAGAAACCCGACTCTGACATCGATTTCTCCAACTTCAAAATTGAGCCTGAAATTGTAAAGACCGGAAAGATAGCTGAAGTTCTCAGCGGGAAACCCAGTGTTCTCGTACAGATATTAAAAGAGCCGATAGCAGCCAAAGGCCCGAGGCTGAGCTGTGAAATCTCGCTTCCCGGACGATTCGTGGTCATCACTCCATTTAATAATATAGTTGCCGTCTCTCGCAAAATCCACTCTTCAGAAGAAAGGAAACGCCTTCAAAAGATTGTGGAATCGCTCAAACACAACAATTTTGGAGTAATTGTTCGTACTGCCGCAGAGGGTAAGACTGCAGCAGAACTGCAGGAAGATATGCTGTCGTTGATGGATACCTGGAAGCAGATTCAGAATAATTTGAAAGGGGCGGTTGCGCCTACACGGATTATGAGTGAGGAGGGGAAGACGAACAGTATCCTGAGAGATCTGCTTTCGGAGGATTTCAACCGGATCGTTGTAAACGATAAGAATATCTTTAATGAAACCAAGGCCTATCTGCAGAAGATCGCCCCTGATAAAGAGAATATCCTTTCGTTGCACAGTAACGGAGCGTCGATATTTGACAGCTATGGAGTTACCCGCCAGGTGAAGGCTTCGTTCGGAAAGACTGTAAACCTTCCAAGCGGTGCATACCTGATTCTCGAGCATACTGAAGCCTTACACGTAATTGATGTAAACAGCGGTTATAAGAGCGTTGGAAATAACCAGGAGCAAAATGCTTTAGAGACCAACCTCGAGGCTGCTGTAGAAATCGCCAGACAGTTAAGGCTGCGCGATATAGGAGGTATTATCGTCGTTGATTTTATAGATATGAAGCTGCCGGAGAACAAGAAAAAGCTCCTGGAGCAAATGAGTAAGTTCATGGCAATTGATCGCGCAAAACATGCTGTTTTACCGATTAGCAAATTCGGGCTGATGCAGATTACCCGCCAGCGCATGAAGCCCGAGATGAGTATCAATACGATGGAGGTTTGTCCGAGTTGTAATGGTACGGGTAAGATTTCGTCCACTCTCGTTTTACAAGATGAGATTGAAAAGAATCTCAGCTATCTCATTATGCAGAAGCATAAGAATCTTACTATCGAGGTACACCCGATTTTATATGCATACCTGACTAAAGGAATCCCATCCATCAGGTTCAAGTGGAGGATGAAGTTTAAGCAGAGAATCCACATCAGAAAGAATTCAAACTTCTATCTCACAGAGTTCAAATTTTTTGATGCCAACGACGAAGAAATTAAGATCTAATTTCTCTTCGATATTTTTCCGAAGGAATCAAATATAATTTCCTCCTCATCTTTTAGAAATTGTATCACGGTAAGTATCTTATCGATTGGGATACCTGTTCTTTGATGGATTTCATCAGTAGTTACTGCTACCGATTCGCTGAGGATTTTCTCAACAGATTCAAATTCTTTTGCACCAAGATTCTTCTGTTTCTTTGAAAGGCAGACATCACAAATACCACAAGGTTTTCCTCTTTCTCCGGTAAAATAGCTGTTGATGAAAACACTTCTGCAGACCTCTTTTTGATCTGCATATTCAACCATTTTTTCTAACCGTTCAACATAAGCTTTTTTTCTTTTTGCGATGTTCTGTTGGTTGATGAAGAGTTCATCAGTGCGTACCCGGTTTTTAGGAAAGTATATCTGTGGTTGATCCTTTCGTGGTGTGTAGTCTATAATTTTATAATTGTGGAGTTCTTTTAATTTTTGTAATACATCCTCTTTAGAGGTATGGATAAATCGGGCCAGCAAAAACTCATCTATGTATGCAGGCTGGTCTAAGATGCCCTCATAGCTTCTCAGGAGCCCGGTAATAATCGGGGAATATTGGGGGAACGATACTTTAAAATCTTCCAGACTAGATTTTGCAGTGATGAATTCAACAGTAGCAGGAGAGAAGAACTGCTCGTTGAACTGAAGAATTTCTTCCTGTTCTAAAATCTTAAGAGTATTGACCGCAAGGATTGGGTTGACTTGATTCCTCTCTACGAATTCGGATATTTCAAAGTCAAATAGTAATCCTTCTCCCTTTCCCGCAGGAAGCTGCAGAAAGTTGCACAGCAGGTTGTAGATATTCTTAACTGTTTTTATGTCCGGGAAACGAAGTGCTACCTTTTCTTCAAAGTTGGTAATTTCAGAAAGATGGTACAGTAACACAGCGTAAGACTTGAGGCCATCGCGCCCCACTCTGCCTGCTTCCTGGTAATAATATTCCAAAGCTTCAGGAATGTCAAAGTGAATGACTGTTCTTACATCGGGCTTGTCGATGCCCATTCCGAAGGCATTAGTGCAGCAAATGACTCTGGTCTTGTTTTGAATCCATTCTTCCTGTTTCCTGTTTCTTTCTTCAGTACTCAGTCCGGCATGATAAAAATCGGAGTTGATATTATTCAGTCTCAGGAGGTTTGCAACCTCTCTGGTGGTCTTTCTGCTTTTACAGTACACGATAGAAGATCCGGGTACTTTTTCAAGGATGGAGAGGAGTTTGTTTTCCTTGGATGGCGGGACGAAAACACTATAAGACAGGTTTGGCCGCTCGTAGGTCTGCAGGAAGAGTTCATGTCCTTTCCTGAAGCTGAGTTTTTCGATAATGTCGTTCTGTACTTCAGATGTTGCTGAAGCTGTAACTGCAATTATTGGCACACCAGATAATATCTCTCGTATTGCAGCAATTCTAAGATAAGGCGGACGAAAGTCATATCCCCATTGGGAGATACAGTGTGCCTCATCTACAGCAATTAGATTAATGTTGATAGAGGGAAGGTATTCAAGGAAGAGGGAAGTCTCTAACCGTTCCGGTGAAACGTAAAGAAACTTAAAATTGCCATGAACTGCATTTTCCAGAGTCCTTTTCACCTCATGAAACTTCATCCCGCTGTGGATCGCCAGCGAAAAAATTCCTCTGCCCTTCAGGTTGCTTACCTGATCCTTCATTAAAGCAATCAGCGGTGTGACGACCAGGCAAAGACCGGAAGCCATCATGGCGGGTACCTGATAGCATATTGATTTTCCGCCACCTGTCGGCATAATGGCAAGTGTGTCCTTTTTGGCGAGCACAGCTTTAATTACTTCTTCCTGATTACCTCTGAAAGAAGGATACTGCCAGTATTTTTTTAAAACAGATAGCGGAGTCACAAGAATCAAAGTAAGAAGAATAATTTGAAATATTTCCGTTGAAAATAGCCTTGCAGATTTCTTTTTTCGCTACCTTGATGCATCGTGATAAAAATTCAACGATTGGGGAATAATTTTGCAGAATGGCAGAGCACGAACTGACTGTAGATTTAGACGATATTCATAGTGCGGCAAAAGAGTTTTTAAGGCTTACCAAGGGAGGTAAAGTATTTACTTTTTCAGGTGAGTTGGGGGCAGGCAAGACAACTTTTATCGCGGCACTCTGCGCAGAATCAGGTGTAAAGGATGTAGTCAGCAGCCCTACTTTTTCAATTATTCAACAATATGATTCTCGTGACGGGACTATTTTTCATATAGATCTTTACAGAATAAGAGATGAGGAAGAGGCTATTAATGCGGGGATAGAGGATTGTATTTTAAGTGGTGATGTTTGTGTGATTGAGTGGCCTGAGAGGGCGCCCGGGATTCTGCCGCCTGATACTGTGAGGTGTTTATTTGAAATAGAAAGTGAGAAACGCCGGAAACTGAAAGTTTTTCTTCCGGAGCATTCAAATTGATATTATTCTTTATATTTAGTCATAAATAGAATTCTTATGTCATCTTCCAGACCGTTTGTATCTCCATCATTAAGTTATGAAACCTTAGAAGAGACTCTCGATATCAAGCCGAAAGGGGCTGAACTACATATCGGAATCCCCAAAGAGGTATCATTTCAGGAGAATAGGGTGGCTTTGACCCCCGAGGGGGTGAGTGTTCTCGCAGCCAACGGCCACAGGGTTGTAATTGAATCGGGTTCGGGAGAAGGGGCGAATTACAGCGATAGAGATTTTAGCGATGCAGGAGCAAAGGTTGTGTATTCTAAGAAGGAGGTTTTTGAGTGTAGTACAATCGTAAAGAGTGCTCCGTTGTGTGAAATGGAAATGGAGTTTTTAAAACCGGACCAGTTCATTATCTCTCCGATTCACGTATCTGCCATGAAGCGGGAGATTCTCGAGATGGTGATGGAGAAGAAAATAACAGCGCTCAGTTTCGAGAATTTGAAAGACGACAGCGGTCACAATCCTATAGTGCGCAGTATGAGCGAAATTGCAGGTAGTGCTGTTATGTTGATAGCAGGCCATTACCTGAGTAGTGCAAACAGGGGAAGGGGTGTGTTGTTGGGAGGAATTTCAGGAATACCGCCAACGAAAGTAATTATCATTGGTGCGGGCATTGTGGGGGAACAAGCCGCACGTACGGCACTTGCAATGGGTGCGAGCGTCAAGGTGTTTGACAATAGTATATACAGGCTCAAAAGACTACAAAACAATATTGGTACACGTGTATATACATCTGTTATAGAGCCGGGGATTTTAGGAAAACAACTCAAAACTTGTGATGTAGCAGTTGGCGCCCTTTCGTCAAATGGTGGAAGGACTCCTCTTGTAGTTACCGAAGAAATGGTGAGCCGGATGAGGCCAGGTAGTGTAATTGTTGATGTGAGTATTGACCATGGCGGATGCTTTGAAACATCGCGAATCACATCGCAGGATGAGCCGGTTTTTAAAAAATATGATGTCATCCATTACTGTGTTCCTAACATTCCCAGTGGTTTTGCCAGAACAGCGTCACAAGCCATCAGCAATGTCTTGATGCCCCTGATGTTGGAGATATCTGAGGATGGTGGAATTGAGAATATGGTTTGGTACCGGATTAATATCAGGAGTGGTATTTATGTATTCAGAGGTGCTCTGACCAACTTCCACTTGAGTGAAAGATTTGATCTTAAATACACCGATTTAAACCTGCTAATTGCCAGCTCGAGATAACCTGTCTTTTTATGCTCTTATTTCTGTGCCGTAATTACCTGGGGTAATGGCTCACCTGCCGGAATGAATTTGATAGAGATACTGTTTACACAGTGCCTTACATTTTTCGGGGTCTCCCATTCGCCGGTGAAGACATGGCCAAGATGGCCTCCGCAATTATTACAGATGATTTCGGTGCGGTACCCGTCTGCATCTAATTGTCTTTTTACTGCTCCTTTAATCTCATCATCAAAGCTCGGCCATCCGCAAGTAGAAGCAAATTTGTCAGATGAGTTATATAGAGGTGCATTACATCTGCGACAGATATAGGTACCCTTTGCTGTGTTTGTGTAGTATTCGCCGGTGAAGGGCATTTCTGTTCCTTTATATAAGATGACTCTTTCTTCTTCGGGAGTCAATTCATTGTAGGTCATTTTTATTTCGTTTTTATCTATGGTATTCGTTGTTGGATGTAACGGTACACCCGATGATGTGCAACCTGCAAAAAAAGCAGCAATTACGAAGCCGAAAATTATTTTATAATTAATCATGAGTTACCAGAGTACTTGAAAAAATATTTTTTTACTTTGATTCTTCATCGCAGTAAATCTATCTCTTATGCCGTTAAATAAAAATATAAATTTCCTTTTAGTGCTTCTGGCTTTGATAACAGCTTTTGACGCTTCAGCACAGTCCAAGTTCAATCCGTATGAACTTTTTGCTGCTTACCCGAAAGGTAATGTAACTCCATATAGGGCTGCAAATGGTGCACCGGGAGAGGCGTATTGGCAAAACAGAGTGAACTATATTCTAAAAGCGAAATTGGATACTGTCAAAAATACAATGACCGTTTGGGAGGAAATTGAGTATATCAATAACAGTCCGGATAATTTGAGTTCCTTATGGCTTCAGCTGGATCAAAATATGTATAAGAAGGGTTCTATTTCAGATTATTCTCGCGGATTGAAAAGACAGGAATATACAGAAGGCTATCAGTTCAAAAAAATAAGCATTTCGCATAACGGCAAAGTTTCAGATCCGGAGTATATTGTCTCAGACACACGCATGCAGATCAGGCTTGATGAGCTGCTGCTCTCCAAACATACTCTTAAGATTACCATTGATTATACCTATGAAGTACCCGGATTGTTCGGTGGAAGAACAGATTTTTTCCCGACAAAAAATGGGAAGATTTATGAAATAGCCCAATGGTTTCCGAGGATGTGTGTTTATGATGATCTCAATGGGTGGAACACCCTGCCTTATATCGGTACCGGAGAGTTTTATTGCGAGTATGGAAATTATGATTACAGTATTACACTTCCGGATGGGATGATGGTAGTGGGAAGTGGGGAGGTGGTTAATGAAAACGAAGTTTATACTGCCCAACAACTCGCCAGACTCAATCAGGCAAGAAGTAGTGATAAAACAGTGTTTATAAGAGACAAAGAAGAAGTGGAACATGAGGCAGCCAATGCAAGAAAAAATCAATCAAAAGAAGTGAAATGGAAGACCTGGCGTTTTAAAATGGAGAATAGCCGTGATGTTGCTTTCGGTGCTTCTTTGGCATATATAATAGATGCTGCAAAAATTAACCTGCCTGCCGGCAAGAAGGCTTTAGCGATGAGTGCGTACCCTGTAGAGAGCTCCGGCGAGGGGAATTGGGCGCGGAGTACTGAATTCCTTAAAGGATCAGTAGAACATTTCTCTGATATGTGGATGCCTTACCCCTATCCTGTTGCGGTTAATGAGGCAGGAAGAGCCGGAGGAATGGAGTACCCGGGAATTGTATTCAATGGAATGCGGGCAAAAGAAAAAGATTTGTTTTGGCTGGTTGCTCATGAAATAGGCCATGTGTGGTTTCCTATGGTGATAGGAAGTAATGAGAGAAAAGATGCCTGGATAGACGAAGGATTCAATACATTCATTGACGTTTATGCATCTGATTATTTCAACAACGGTGAATTTGCTCCGAAAAGGGATGGAGAGTACGCTCCGGGTGGAGGCAACCCTGCTGATGAAATCATCCCATGGATTGAAGATCCGGGTGCTCCTACAATGATGAACCGGGCTGACATTGTAACCGGGAAGTATCGCCATCCTTTTTCTTATTTCAAACCTGCGTTTGGGCTGGTATTGCTTCGTGAGCAAATATTAGGTACGGACAGGTTTGACTACGCGTTTAAAAAATATATGGAAAATTGGTCATATAAACATCCAAGTGCAAATGACTTTTTCAGAGCGATGGAGAATGAATCGGGTGAAGACTTGAGTTGGTTCTGGCGTCAGTGGTTTGCCAATAATTGGGCTTTTGATGTTGCCATAGATTCAGTTGTAACCAATTCTAAAGAAAATTATGCAACAGTTTATTTAATTAATAAAGAAAAATCTGCGTATCCACTTGATATTCAAGTGAATTATATTAATGGTAAGAAAGAACAACTCAGACTTCCGGTGGAAGTTTGGTATTCTGGAAATAAATTTTCTTTCAGATTAAACCACAGCGATAAAATCGAGTCTATCGCTGTGGATTCAGACAACAGATTACCCGACTCAGACAGGGAGAATAACAAGTGGGAATCGCAATGAGATTGAGTGAGTTATGTTCTGAGAAAGATGTTTTCGGTAATAAAATAAGATACATTTTTTTTAAAAAGAGTTTTGATTATTCCAAAATGTGAAATATCTTCGTGTCCTGCTACTGAATGCCATTTTCCATTTCCTACTAAAAATCCTTTCCAATTTTTCTCTATATGAGAAATTGATTCCTCTGAAAGATCAGTGGTTAAGCTTTAACTGATTTGAAATTATTGTATTGTTTTGCATCCCGGCTCATAGTGTTAGATGTACAACACAATGAAGGAAAAACAACTTTTTGATTCAGTTAAGAACTATCCACGAAGCGTTCTGTATGGAAATAGAAGCTACCCCCAAAAAGAAGGAACATGATCCGGTGTTTCGCGTGAAAACCAAGGCTGCAAAGATTTATGCCATTGAATCTTCGTAGTTAGACCTTGAAAACAACAAAAAAATTATGAGAATGGGAAAGCTTTGGTACTTAATTTATGTAAAAGAAAATAAGGAATCGCGGGTTGTCTCCTGGTTGAATTCTAAGAAAATAGAGAATTTTTACCCGGTAACAAAAACTTCGGTAAAGAAATTTTTTGGTACTAAGGAAGTGGATCAAGCCCTGCTCCCTTCCAGGATTTTTGTGAAGGCTGATGAAGAGGATTTGAAAACAATAACTTCAAATAATCAAGTTATCAATCTTGTTTATTGGAGGAATAAGCCGGTGGTTATTTCTGATATCACTATGGGTGGTTTTAAGTCTTTTACGAAAAGGTATCAGGACATTGAGGTGCAAGAACAAAAGATAAAAGAAAATAGTGCATTTTATAAAAACAGTATAAGGACAACAATAAAAGGATCTACTGCTAGCTTATATATACCTGAATTGGGTTACGTATTGATATCAGAATTAGAAAAAGAGCCGGAGTGGACTTATTACGATCCTGCCAGCAAGCCCGAACCCGAAGTTTCAGTTCTTCTTTTTGGTGCTGAATCTAATCGATAATAGTAAAAAAGTCTCTTGAAATCAAAAGCGCTCCTCTGTGAGAAGGTTTTTTAGCGATTTAGGATAATAATCATCTGCCAGATTTATTAAATTTTAATGCAAAGTCTTACAGAAGCAATTCCACAACGTCAACAATGAAATCTTAAGACAAAACGGGACAGCTAAAGTGCTTGGATTTTACTTTATTGTGATATAACTTTGATACTTCTTTTCGAAGAGCCATTTTTCCATTTCCGTAAAAAGCCCCCGATTAATGAATTCTCTTTAAAAAGAGAATTAACAATTGTCCTTAGGAAATATCTTTTATATACTTTTAATTCAAATTGAATGTCGATGAATATTAATAAACTGTTTCTGTGCTTCCTAGTAATAAGTGTACTAGCTTCATGCGGAAATCCACAGAAGTTAACCTATTTTAATGGCGTAAACGATAAGGTCACTTATGGCATAGAAAAGACGGACGAGGTTAAGATATCACCTAATGATTTGTTAAGTATTACGGTAAGTAGTTTGAGTGAGGAAGGGTCAGCTATTTTTAATCCCACAAAAGATGCAACTACGAGATTTACGACAATAACAGGTGTTAATACTGAGCGGTCAGGTTATCTTGTAGGGCCCGATGGTACAATTACGTTACCAGTACTAGGTAATATTCAGGTTGCCGGATTAACAAAGGAACAGCTTAGAAATAAGATTACTAAACTCATACTCGATCAGAAGTTGTTGGTTGAGCCACTGGTTGAAATTAAGTTTCTGAATTATGAAGTCACAGTAATTGGTGAGGTTGGACGCCCAACTGTTATCACAGTGCAAAATGAGAAGATATCTTTATTGAAAGCTCTTGGTGTTGCCGGTGACCTGACAATATTTGGCAAAAGGGATAATGTATTACTAATAAGAGAACAAGGTGGAGAAAGAATGACTACACACTTAGATCTTACTTCCCCTGATTTCTTAAAATCACCTTATTATTATTTGCAACCAAATGATATTGTTTATGTGCAACCAAACAAAGCGAGAGCTGCGCAGTCTTCAATGTGGCCGCAGACTGTACCCATAATGATGACTGCTTTGTCTGTGGCTATAATCATTTTAGATAGAGTACTGAGATAATACACTTTTTGTAATAGCGATTAAGGTTATGCCAAAGGAAAATGATAATCTTTTAAATGAAGAGGAAAGCCTCTTTAGTAAACTAATAGCAAAGTATTTGCCATACTGGCCTTTTTTTGTTATTTCTATTTTACTTGGTGGAGTTGGAGCGTGGGCGTATTTAAAAACAACTGTCCCTATCTATGAAGCATCTGCTACTCTGATAATTAAGGATGAAAAAAAGGGGAGTGAGGATTCAAAATTGATGGAATCTCTCGATTTAATTTCTTCGAAAAAAATCGTTGAAAACGAAGTTGAAGTTCTTCAGTCCAGAAAACTTATGAAAGATGTGGCTGATAAATTAAATCTGTATACTCCCATCTATCAGGAGTTCTATTGGAAAAAGAGATTAGCCTATTATTACTTTCCAGTTTTGGCCATTACCCTGAATCCTGAGTCTCTAACCTTGGGGCAGGATATTCCAATTTCATTTGATGAAAAGACAGATGAGGTAATTTTGAATGGGAAGGATAGAATTCAATTGGACAAACCGGTAAGCACACCTTACGGAGAATTAGTATTTATTAAAAATAAGAAATTCCAGGGCTATTCAGGAGATGGGAAATTCTTTTTGTCAGTTTATCCATCGCGTTATCTTGTTCCATCATTGCAGGCAAACCTAAAAGTACAGCCAGCAGGGCGACTTTCATCGTTAGTGAAATTATACTATAGGGATCAAATACCAGAAAGGTCTGAGAGCATACTGAATCAATTAATTTACTCCTATCGGGAAGCTGAAGTTGCAGAAAAGAATAAGTTAGCTAAAAATACGCTTGATTTTGTTAATGAACGACTAGGGCTAATTGCCAAGGATTTAGATACTATACAGAAGAAGGTACAGGCATTTAAATCTGGTAGTAATGCAGTTGATATAGGAACACAGGGTCAGTTGTACTTGCAGAATGTAAGTGAGAATGACCAGAAATTAAGTGAGGTTAATACACAACTTTCTGTTTTGTCTCAAGTAGAAAAGTATGTGAACAGCAACAATTCTGATGCAATTATACCGACAACGTTGGGAGTAAGTGATCCTGTATTGGGTGAAATGCTCACAAAATTGAACAATTTGGAATTAGATTATGAAAAAGGAAAAGCGACAATTGGAGAAAATAATCCTAGATTGTTAGAAGTGAAGGAACAGATAAACAAATTACGTCCAAATATTCTCCAAAATATCGAGGGGCAGCGTAGAAGTCTTACCATTACTAGAGACAATATCAACGCTACGAATAGACAATACAGTTCTATTTTGAGTCGGGTGCCGCAGAAAGAGCGTCAGTTGATTGACATCACAAGGGACGAACAGAACAAGAGGAGTACATATGAATTCCTGCTTCAAAAAAAAGAAGAGAGCGAGTTGGCTTATTCTTCAACTGTAGCAGACAATAAGATAGTTGATAGTGCAGAGGCGTCGAATAGACCTGTTTGGCCTAAGAAAAAGGTTATTTATTTGAGTAGTTTCCTTTGTATGATGATACTTTCCATGGCAGTAATATCAATCAGGGAAGCATTGAATAGGAAGGTAATGTATAGGCGTGATATTGAAGCCATCACCAAGATTCCTGTTATTGCTGAAATAAATAGGGAAAAAGCCTCTGGGCCTTTTGTAATTAAGAAAGGGGAAAGAAGCTTGATAGCTGAGCAATTCAGAAAACTTCGTTTGTCGCTGTCCTTTATGGGAGTCAACGAAGATCATAAAAGGATTTTACTAACGTCAAGTATTTCAGGGGAAGGAAAGAGTTTTGTTGCGGCAAATCTTGCAATTAGTTTAACACTGACAGGGAAAAAGGTTGTGATAGTGGATACTGATTTGAACAAGCCAACTCAGGGAAAAATGTTTGGTATGGAGTCTTTTGCAGGGGTAGCTGATTTTCTCATGGGAAAGGGGGAGGCAATAGATTATATACACGAAGTCCCCGAATATGAGAACCTACATTTAATTCCTGCTGGGAACTTGCCCGACAATCCTACTGAACTTCTTTTGGGGGAAAGAACCAAAGAACTTATTGATTATTTAAGCCTAGTTTTTGATTATGTAATTATAGATACTTCACCTATTGGGTTGGTAACTGATGGTTACCTAATAACTTCTCTTTGTGACGCGACTCTGTTTGTAGTCAGGCACGATTATACCCCAAAGATATTTATCAAAAGGATTGATGAAAGCAACATGATTAATCCTATTAAAAATCCCGGTATTATTTTTAATGGATTGAAGCAGAGAGGCTATGTAAACACAAAGTATGGATATGGATATGGATATGATTATATCTATGCCTATGGGTATGGGAAAGGGGAAGGTAAAAAGAAGAGGAAGGATGTTTTCAAGGGTGATAGATAAAAACATACTATTTCGAGCCCAACCTTTTAATAGGAAAATGAAGACTGAATGAGTTTTGCTGTTTACATTGCTATTCTGGTAGGATTAGTCCTTGGGTTTATTTATTATTTTTTAAAGAAGAAAGGAAATCCAAGATATACGCTCCTCTATTTTTTTTTTATGTTCCCTCTGATCGATTACAAAGTGGTTGCGGTCGATTATGGGAATTATAAGATGTTTGATATTTTGGTCTTCATAATACTGGTTTTTGGTTGGCGGGGGTTTTTTCGGAAATTGAATGTACTGAGGCTTGATTTTATTCTTATTATTTTACTTCTTACTACACTAATAATAGGGGCGCTTTCTTCAGAGCATCCTATGAGATCACTTCTCTATGTAGTGGGAGTTCTCCCGCCTTTCATTTTTTTAAGATTCCTATACTTGGAGGCCAGAAAGACCCCTGAATTCATCAAGGATATTTTTAGAATATCTAGATATATCTGTTTAGTAGCTGTTTTATTCACTATTGTGCAGACCTTTGTAGGCTCCGAGAATTTTAATTTATACGGACAACTCAACTCTAATGTCTTGGGGGGAGATATAATAAGGTATCCAGGGATTTTTTATGATGCACAGGTGAACGGACTGTTTTTTGCCTTAATTTCCTTTCTGTGGTTGTATAACTTTCAAGAATTTGGAAGGATCGGTTTTTCTCAATTATTTCTTATTGGGGCCTCATTATTCGGACTATTCCTTTCAGGGAGTAGATCTCCCGTTTTAGGCATAGCAGGAGCGCTGTTGTTCCTGCTGCTATTCTCAAAAGGTAAATTGAGGTCCCATTTAATTGTCTTTTTATTAGTAGTTGGGGTTTCACTCTTTTTTTTCCTTCAATTTACTGAAATTGACCCTGGGAGGTTTCAAAGTCTTGATGAAGCCTATGAGTTTAGGAATGAAATCTGGCAGGGAGCCCTGGAAATTTTCAGAGAGCATCCCCTATTAGGTATTGGGGTGGGCAATTACCAGAGTTACATTATGAAGTATGATATATCGCAGTCCCTACTTTTGCCAGACAATGAAGTATTATATCTGGGACAACCGGAAAATGGATATTTGGCGATTTTGACTGAATGGGGGGGGATTGCTTCTTTTTTCCTCTTTCTTTTAATTCTAAGCCCTATAATCCGCACCATAAGAGATTTTTTTTATGGACGCAGTGTAGGACCGAGTGTGCTATCATCCGCAGCTTTGATCTGCTTCATGATTGCTTTCATGTCTGTTTATTCTCTGTCTGACAGGAGAATAGTGATAGTCATTACCCTTTATATATCTTTGACGATACTTTTTGCTGAGAAATCAATAGTGCCTGATGAAAATTAGCTCAATTTTTCGTCTCTTTCGTTCGCTCAAAGATTCGAGAACTGTAAAAAACAGTTTGTGGGGAGTGATTTCCAGCGGCGCTCAGAACGTTTTACTTAGTTTGTATTTTATCATATTGGCTCGGAAATATGATCCGTCAATTTTTGCACTATTTCTTATTGCATCAAATATTTATCAGGTTATTGTTTCGTTTTCCTCTCTTGGGTTGGGGCAATGGTTTACCAGAACATTTGTAGGATCAGAAAATAAGGCTGATATCTTGAATAAATTTCTAAAGATTCAATTGTTTTCCGGCATTTTTTTCTATGTGGTAGCAATCATCCTGGGGTATCTGCTTTATGACTCTCAACTTATAAGGTATTTGACAATAATACTGGGTACCAATATCATTTTTGATAATATTATTTATGGGATTAAGGCCCTTAATGTGGCAGAGTTCCAGCAAAGAAAAACTTTTACAATTCTTTTTATTGATGCGACCCTCAAATTTTTGGTGGCTAGTATCCTTCTGTTTTATCCGATTGACATATTGGTGTTGACAGTACTTTTAGTCATCACGCGCCTCATTACTCTCAATATTTTTCTACGATATGGAACTTCTAATATATTAACTCTCAGGTCGCTGATTAGTCAAAGAATTTCCAAAAGACTGATTATGACAATTGTGCTTCCTAACTGGCCTTTTATTGTTATAGGGAGCATTTCAGTAATTTATTGGAGAATTGGCAACTTTATTGTATCAAAAGCGCTTCCGCTTACAGATGTGGCCAATTATGAAGTATCCTACAAGGTGTACTCTCTAACTTTAATTGTCCCCCTGGTTTTGTCCATGACGGTTTTCCCAACTCTGGTAGAAAAGTTTAAGGCAAAGAATATGGAGAAATTTAAAGCCTTCGCCACTAGGGTGAGTTTGATTTATCTTGTGTATGGACTTTTGGTTTACACGTTCTTTTATAGTTTTTCGGATTTAATAATACCGCTGTTATTTGGGGAGAAGTTTGTGGATAATGCCATTTATACACGACAGATGTTTCTTACAATCCTGGTTTTTCCAACGGCATATTTACAAGCCAACATAATTGTAGCGATCAATAAAGAAAAAGTAGATATGGCTTTAAACATATTGAGCCTGGTAATAAACGTGCTTATGTGTGTGGCAGGTCTTTACTTTTATAAATCCTTAACTGTGATTTATATAGGGATATTTACATCATTTCTGGTTTTTCATATTGTACAGGACTTTTTCCTGGTCAGGAAAAGGATATATGGCGTTTTTCATGCGGTAAGGTATTACTTAGTCACTGCTGCTACGGTACTTTTATACGTCTATCTGGCGAGATACTTTAATCAGTTTATTTTCTTCTTTATTTTTTGGCTGACAACATCTTTGATAGTTTTATCTGTATTTTTTATTCGCTATAAGTATAAGATGGGAAAATCGCACAAAGAGTCTTTTCTTGCCATGTTAAAGGAAAGATAATTGTTGGAGAACCTGATACTGAAAGACTCAATTTCGGCACTCAGGAAACTGGAGCAGTGTGTAAATCCGGAAGCATCTTTTTTCGTATAAGAAACCAAGTTCTTTTGTTTTTAACCAATAAAGATCCATATTTTAGTAAATCCTCGCGATAGGTGTTGGTTCCAAAACTTTTATCGGGGTAAAAAGATAATTCTTCATAACAGGCAATTAGGTGAGATAGAAATAAAAAAGACACCATGAATACTTGTAAATATGGTATAATTAATATATCCTTGCGTTATTGCTCTATCCAAACCTATGAACTATGAAGAACTTTGTGGTTTTAATAATAGAATTGTGTGTCGTTTTCTTGCTATTTTCTAATACAGTTTTTGCAAATAAATATTATTTTTCTTCATCTATTGGCAATGATTCGTACAGCGAAGTGGAGGCACAAAACCCTGCGACGCCTTGGAAGACTCTGGGAAAGCTGAATAGCATTATGTCAATCCTGGCTCCCGGAGATTCTGTGCTTTTCAAAAAAGGGGATGTGTTTTATGGGAAAATAGTAGTCACGAAGTCGGGAACATCGTCTCAGCCCATCGTTTTCTCATCTTTTGGATCAGGTGAAGAACCATTGATAACCGGACTTACGGAATTATTTAACTGGAACAGTGTGGGTGGGGGTATTATGGCTGCGAATTGTAATGATTGCAGAGAAACAAACAATATGCTTTTGTTTGATAATAAGTTGCAAAGAATTGGTAGGTATCCTAATTCGGGGTATTTACAGTATCAAAGTTTTTCCGGGACTAATTCAATTACTAGCGACCAATTGCCTGCAGGGATTGATTGGACAGGTGCTGAATTGGTGGTTCGGAAGAAGGATTGGATTCTGGAAAGGAATAAAATAACAAGCCAACAAGGAGGAACACTGTATTTTTCAACAGATTCAAAGTATCCGGGCACCAATAATTATGGATTTTTCATTCAAAGAGACAGAAGGACACTCGACTCACTGGGCGAATGGTATTTTGTAAAAGAGAGTAAGGCAATGTGGGTGTACTTTGGAAGAGAGAACCCTGCAGATCACCAAGTAAAGGTGAGTACTATAGATACGTTAGTCTATATATTAAGGCAATCATATATCACTTTTGATGGTATAGCTTTTGAAGGGGGCAGTCAATATACTATTTCTATAAACTATTCTAAGTTTATAAAGATTCAGAATAGCACGTTAAATTACTCAGGAAACAGGGCAATAAAATGTGGCGGCTGCGAGGATTTTACATTGGCAAATTCATCGATTTCCAATACTTTGAACGTGGGAGTTGATTTGACTTATTCTGGTGTACGTACAAATATCATCAATAACCATATTAAGAATACAGGCTGTATTGAGGGTTTAGGTGACGGAGGAATGGATAGCTATATGGGAATTTCTCCTGCAAAGGATTTTTCCAGGATTTCTAATAATAGAATCGATTCTACAGGGTTTGTGCCAATAAGGTTTAATGAGTCGAATACAATTGTTGAAGAAAATTTTATCAACACTTTCTGTTTTATCAAAGATGATGCAGGTGGCATCTATACTTCAGGTCCTCACGAGAAGGATCAAGAGCCGATAATAAGGAATAACATCGTGGTAAATGGAATTGGGGCTCCCAATGGAGCCAATGGTAGGGTGATAGTTCGGGGTATTTATGCTGACGAGTTTTCTTCACATGTGAGTATTATTGGAAATACCGTCGCAAAGGTTAATGGAGGAGGTATTTTCCTGCACAGGGCAAATAATGTCGATGTTGAAAATAATAAATCTTTTGATAACTTATATTGTATCATGTACCACCAACGTAAACTGGGGGAATTTTTTAGTAATACTATAAAGAACAATCAGTTTGTTGCCAAGAATAATGACCAAGTGGCTGTATTCTTTTATATGGAAGATGGTAGTGATAATCCATCAACCTGGGGTACAATAGATAGTAACTATTATTCAAGGCCTAATAATGAAGATAGTAGAATTGTTAGAGTTGCTGCTGGGGCTGAAGTACGGTATTTTAACCCGGCCGGATGGAACCTTTATTCAGGACTGGATAAGGCTTCAGGGCCTTCAAAGGCAGTTGGAGACAGTATGAGTGAGGTGCGATTAGTTTACAATCCATCCAATGTGGAGAAGAGTTATTCACTTGATGGAACCTATCAAAGTATTGATGGTAATTTTTATTATGGGTCAGTCACTTTGCCTCCCTATCAGTCGGTAATTCTCGTTAAGCTTTTGGAAATTAATAAGGCCCCTATTGCGAATGCAGGTCCTGAACAAATTATTATCTTGCCTCAAGATAAAGTTACCCTTGTTGGTTCCGGTACAGATGAGGATGGAGAAGTTGTGGGTTATGAATGGACGAAATCAACTTGGTCTATCCCACATAGGATAGTGACATCCAATAGTCCGGTTACAGAAGTTACCGGTCTTAGCGAAGGCACTTTTATTATTCAGTTGAAAGTTACAGATAATAAAGGTGCAAGTGCTACTTCCAGTGTTCGGATTATTGTTAAGGCAGCTCCCAACAAAGCCCCTACAGCGAATGCAGGCCAAAATCAGACGATTACTTTGCCAATAAATACAGTAACACTCAACGGCAGTGGAACAGACGAAGACGGTACAATTACGGCTTACGAGTGGACTAAGGTCAGCGGCCCGAACAGTTATACAATAGTATCCCCTGCATCAGCAACAACTGAAGTAAAAGACCTGACTGAGGGAAGTTACACATTCCAGCTTAAAGTAACAGACAATAAAGGTGCCACGGGAACAGCAACTGTGAAGGTTACAGTGAATCCTGCACCTAATAAACCACCCAAGGCCTATGCAGGCGCAGATAAGACGATTACCCTTCCGACCAGTACGGTATCCCTTGCCGGAAGCGGAGAGGATGAGGATGGTACAATAGTTTCATACAAATGGACAAAAGTCAGCGGTCCGTCAGCCTATAACATTGTTAACCCCAACTCAGCAGTAACAGACGCCTTTGGATTAGTAGAAGGAGTTTATGAGTTCCAGTTAGAGGTCACCGATAATAAAGGAGCTAAGGGAAGAGATACGATGAAGGTGACAGTCAATGCAGCTCCCAATAAAGCCCCGAAGGCCAATGCAGGTCAAAATCAAACTATAACACTTCCGACAAATACGGTAACACTCAACGGTATCGGTACAGATGAAGACGGCACCATCACGGCTTACGAGTGGACCAAAACTGCAGGTCCAAACAGTTACACAATAGTCTCACCGAACTACGCAACTACAGAAGTTAAGAATCTGACCGAAGGCACCTATACCTTCCAACTGAAAGTAACAGATGATAAAGGCGCTACCGGTACTGCGACAGTAAAGGTAACAGTTAATCCTGCGCCCAACAAAGCCCCGACAGCCAATGCGGGTCAAAATCAAACTATAACACTTCCGATAAATACAGTGACACTCAACGGCAGTGGTACGGACGAAGATGGATCTATCACAGCGTATGAATGGACAAAGACTGCAGGTCCGACTAGTTACACAATAGTATCACCTAACTCGGCAACTACCGAAGTGAGGAATCTGACTGAAGGCACCTACACCTTCCAACTGAAAGTAACAGATGACAAAGGTGCCACGGGTACTGCGACAGTGAAGGTTACAGTGAACCCTGCACCAAACAAAGCCCCGACAGCTAATGCGGGTCAAAATCAAACTATAACACTGCCTACAAGTACAGTGACACTCAACGGTAGTGGAACAGACGAAGACGGTACCATCACGGCTTATGAATGGACAAAGACTGCAGGTCCAACCGGTTATACAATAGTATCGCCAAACTCGGCAACTACCGAAGTAAGGAACCTGACAGAAGGAACCTATACTTTCCAGCTGAAAGTAACGGATAATAGAGGTACAACTGGAACAGCTACCGTAAAGGTTACAGTGAATCCTGCACCTAACAAGCCGCCAAAAGCCTATGCAGGCGCAGATAAGACGATAACCCTTCCGACCAGTACGGTATCCCTTGCCGGAAGCGGAGA
>JAGFIS010000043.1 GCA_024103425.1 Chitinophagaceae bacterium | reverse complement strand
GTGAGAGTTTAAATGTTTATTTGTTTATGCGTTTAGTATGGGCTTATATGCGTCCTTGATTTGGATAATCAAGGTACTTATGGCAATAAAATTCTTTTAATGATAATGGCTAGTGGGGAAAGGAGTCTTGAGAAAGGATAAATTTTCTATTAAGCACCACCCCACCTTCCGCTCCGAACATTCGGAGGCGGAAGGCACCCCTCCAAAGGAGGGGAATTGAGCAAAAGTCGAATCACCGGAGGTAATCCCTGTTGTGGGGGGTAAATGTTTATTTGTTTAAGTGTTTAGTTGAGATTTATATGTCCTTGACCAGGGATGGCCAAGGTACTATTGGCAGCATGGAATACAGAACTTTGACAGGCAAACAGCCAAAAATGCTTCGCTCAAAGTTCCCGGACGATCTTGGTTCAGGAAGTACGTAAAGCATTGACCATGATGGTCCAGGTGCTGTTTGCAACAAGTTTCCTGGAATAGAGATGGTAATGGTGCACGAGACGCGAACGCAAAATGGGGGTAAGGCATAAGTGCGACGTTTATGCCTGTAGTAATAAGGCACTTTTCCCGCCTGATTCTATTTTTGCGTTACTTTTATTCACTAATATTATTACAAAAAAATAGTTGGTTATGAAAAAGTTTACTACCCAAAAGGTCCTTCAATACTTTTTGCAGGGATTATTGATTCTGGGGCCGGTATTAATAACCGTGTATGTTATATATCTCGTCTTTGAAAGGATTGACAGTATACTGCGCCCGATTATTAATGTCCCCGGTCTGGGCTTTTTAGTGGTGGTTGCCTTTATTATTCTGGTAGGGTATCTGAGCTCCTTTTTTGTATTGGGCAGGTTACTTTCGTTATTGGATCATATTTTGGAACGGACTCCAGGAATCAAGTTATTGTATTCTTTTGTGCGCGACTTTTTTGAGGCCTTTGCAGGTAATAAAAAGAAGTTCACCCAGAATGTGCTGGCCAATGTGGATTATCCGGATGTGTGGAGAGTAGGCTTTATTACTCAGGAAGATATGACTAACTTCGGGATGAAAGACTATGTTGCGGTGTATCTGCCGATGTCTTATTCTGTTGCAGGCAATGTTTATATTGTACCTAGAGAAAAGATCAGGATGTTACCTGAAGTGAGCGCTACTGAGGCTATGAAATTTGCTGTGAGTGGGGGAGTGTCAGAAACACCGGATGTAGATTCGGAAGAAAAGAATTAAACGACTGATGAAAAAGATTTTATTTACTCTTGTCCTGACCGGGCTGTGGTATTCCTCTTTTTGCTGGGGATTCTTCGGACACCGGTTAATTAATGAACAGGCAGTTTTCCTGCTCCCGCCCCAGATGATGGTTTTGTATAAGCCTAACATCAATTACATCAGTGAACATGCTATTGATCCCGACAAGCGCAGATATGCTGTGGAAGGAGAAGGACCCAGGCATTATATTGATATTGATGTTTACGGAGAGTATCCTTTCCCCGATCTTCCCCGGAAATATGAGGATGCAGTGATGAAATACGGCGAAAGTTTTGTCCAGGAAAACGGTATTGTCCCTTGGGCAGTGATGATGATGTATAACAGGCTGGTGAATGCTTTTAAAGAAAAAAACTTCTCAAGAATTATTAAAACAAGTACTGAATTAGGACATTACATAGCCGACGCTCACGTGCCCTTGCATGCCAGCAGTAATCACAACGGCCAGAACTCAGACCAGAAAGGCATTCATGCTTTTTGGGAAAGCAGGGTTCCCGAATTACTGGCACATAAGGAATTCGATTTCTTTATCGGAAAGGCAGAATATATTAAGAATCCAACCCGATTTATTTGGGAAAGAGTATTGGAGAGTGCATTGGCAGCAGATTCAGTTTTGAAGTTTGAAAAGATTCTGAATGATGAGTTTAAAAGTGCTAAATACTCCTTTGAAGAAAGGAACGGCAATTATATCAGGCAATATTCTTCTGCCTATACCATCCGCTACAATCGAATGCTGAATGGTATGGTTGAAAGAAGAATGCGGGAGTCTATCTATGCAATAGCTTCATTCTGGTACACTGCATGGGTGAATGCAGGCCAGCCCGATTTGAAAGAACTTACAAAGAAGACCTTTGATGAAAAGGATATTGAAGAATTTGAGATGCTCAATGAAGCCTGGCAGAAAGGCAAGATAAAAGGCCGCGAGCACGACGATAACTAAGTTTGTATTACTGTTCAGAATTAAAAAAGCTACCGGTTATGCCGGCAGCTTTATATTTTTAAACACCTGGTAAAGGATAAACCCTCTCCAGGTTATTATTTGTTTATTAAATCACCAAAGTAACGAACAGTTCTTACTAATTGAGATACATAGCTCATCTCGTTGTCGTACCAGCTCGATGTCTTCACCATTTGAGTGTTGCCTACAGTTATTACCTTGGTTTGAGTGGCATCAAACAGCGATCCGTAGGTCATTCCGATGATATCAGTACTTACGATCGGGTCTTCGGTATAACCGTAGCTTTCGTCAGTTGCAGCTTTCATGGCAGCATTAACTTCTTCTACTGTCACTTTTTTCTTCAACACGGTAGTCAATTCGGTGATTGAGCCTGTTATGACCGGTACCCTTTGTGCAACACCGTCGAGCTTTCCATTTAATTCCGGTAATACCAGTCCGATGGCCTTTGCTGCACCTGTACTGTTGGGGATGATGCTGGCAGCCGCAGCGCGTGCACGCCTGAGGTCGCCCTTACGGTGTGGAGAATCAAGTGTATTCTGATCGTTCGTATAAGCATGGATGGTAGTCATGAATCCTGCTTCAATTCCGAAAGTGTCATTCAATACTTTTGCCATTGGAGCCAGACAGTTTGTTGTGCATGATGCACAGGAGATGATGGTTTCTGAACCATCTAAGATTTCGTGGTTAACGTTGAATACGATTGTTTTTACGTTTCCCTTTGCAGGGGCACTGATGAGTACACGTTTTGCCCCCGCCGTGATATGTGCTTTTGCTTTTTCTTCGTCAGCAAAGAAACCGGTACACTCTATCACCACATCTATATCGTGCTTGGCCCAGGGAATTTGCGCAGGGTCCTTCTGTGCGTAAACTAATATTTCATTGCCGTTTACTATAATAGAGTTGTCCGTATGGCTGATCTGAGCATTAAATGTTCCCTGTGCGCTATCATATTTTAATAAATGAGCCAGTTGGAAAGGTTCTGTCAGGTCGTTTACGACAATAACTTCAAGATCAGGCATTTCATGAATCTGGCGATAAACCAATCTCCCAATTCTACCGAAGCCGTTGATCGCCACTCTAATGTTTTTCATACTAATTTTTGTTTTTATTTTTATTGGGGTGCAAAGTTAAGTGATGTGAACTTATTTTTTGATACCACTTACGAAGGGATTCCCTTTTACGTAAAAACGGTAGGGCAGGTTGGCATCTTCCCCGGCTCCTTCCACACCGATTCTCTTGCTGATTCCGATTGCCTCTCCAGGAATGCTAAATCCATCATCCATCAGATATATCTGATTATCAAACAAATACAGGCCGCTGTAATGTTTGAAAATACCGAGTGCCTTCCCGACATTGCCCGGACCGCGGGTAAGGGTATGATCAAGAGATTTTTTACCTGTTCTTTCGAGCATGATATCAATTCCTTTCAAAGGTTCCACTGCTCTGATCAGAACAGCATCGGGGACGCCTTCTTTATTAGTAACTACATTCAGCATGTGGTGAATACCGTAACAGATGTATATATAAGCAGTTCCGGCAGGTGAATACATGTGTTCATTTTTGACTGTACGGCGTCCGCCAAAACTGTGGGATGCCCTATCGACTAAGCCTACATAGGCTTCCGTCTCTACAATACGTCCGGAGGTATATCTGTTGTTAATATCGGTTACGACAATCTTTCCCAGTAATTCCTTCGCAATCTGTAATACATCTGTCCTTTCGTAAAAAGATTTAGGCAGCTTATGTGGATGTTTTGTGTTTTTCATAATTGCAATAGGTACATAAAATATGTGGTTTGAAAAAACAGTAAATAGTTAATCTTAAAACTGTGCCAGGCTTCATTATTTAAGATCAGATGGAAAGCTCGGTACAAAATCAGATCATATGCCAATCAGGAAGATGGCTGTCTTCTTGTGGAGATCAATGGTTTGTTTCTTCCAGTTGGCAACAGGCATGGTCTTAATCCACTCGGTGGAAGCGGTTATTTCGGAGCCTATGCAAAGCAAGGTCTGTGGCTTGCATGTTTTGATGATGTCTGCCAGCAGTGCGTTGTTCCTATAGGGAGTTTCGATAAAAATTTGTGTCCCTTTGTCTCTGTACGTTTCTTCTTCCAGCTGTTTTATCTTTTTTATTCTGGCCGAAGCGTCAATTGGCAGATAACCATGAAAAGCGAAGTGCTGTCCGTTTAAACCGCTTGCCATCAAAGCCAACAGGATGGAGCTGGGGCCAACAAGCGGCTTCACCTGTACACCTTTTTGCTGAGCCAGAGCAACCAGTTGCTGTCCGGGATCTGCAACGCCGGGGCAGCCCGCCTCACTCATGATTGCTATATTCTTTTGAGTGGATAAAGCTGCTTCAAATTCTGAGAGGGTTCGGGATTCATCTTTTTGAATCTCGTGCCATTCAAAGTCATCGATGATAATGTCGCGATTCATTTTCTTCAAAAAGCGCCTTCCGGTACGCAGGTTTTCTGCAAAGATGATTTTACACTCTTTCAGATGCTGCATTACATAAAGCGGAATAGCGGCTGTGGCTTCATCGGCTAATAGAGTGGGAATCAGAAAAACCATTCAGCAGATTTTGAATTGTTTTTAATCAGACATCGAACAGGCCGGGAGAACCATAGCGTGAAGGCGGTACTTTCCCTAAATGCTTGTAGGCTTTTTCGGTCGCCTCGCGTCCGCGCGGTGTCCGCATGATGAATCCTTCCTGGATCAGGAAAGGTTCGTACACCTCTTCAATAGTGCCGGTTTCTTCTCCTACAGCGGTAGCTATAGTGGTGATACCGACCGGGCCGCCTTTGAATTTATCGATTATAGCACTTAGGATTTTGTTATCCATCTCATCAAGCCCGTATTCATCAACATTCAGTGCACGAAGTGCGTGTTTGGTGATGTCGATATCAATAATGCTGTTGTTCATCACTTGGGCGAAATCTCGAACCCTTCTTAACAATCCGTTTGCAATCCTCGGAGTTCCCCTGCTTCTTCCTGCAATCTCTCTCGCTGCTTCATCCGTTATTTTAGTTGACAGAATCTTGCAGCTGCGTTTGATGATTTTCTCAAGAGTAGAAGCATTGTAATATTCCAGTCTGTTTTTGATGCCAAACCTGCTCAATAAAGGAGCGGTCAATAAACCGCTTCGTGTGGTTGCTCCTATCAGTGTAAAAGGGTTGAGATTAATTTGTACACTCCTCGCATTCGGTCCTGTATCAATCATGATATCAATACGGTAATCCTCCATTGCGGCGTAGAGATATTCCTCCACAACATTGCTCAACCTGTGAATCTCGTCTATGAAGAGTACATCTTTAGGTTCCAGATTGGTAAGTAACCCCGCGAGGTCTCCCGGCTTTTCTATAACCGGACCACTGGTCTCTTTAATATTCACACCCAATTCATTCGCTACAATTCTGCTGAGTGTTGTCTTTCCTAATCCCGGAGGGCCGTGAAAGAGGATATGATCTAACGCTTCATCCCTTTGTTTAGCGGCTTTAATAAATACTTTCAGATTCTCAATTAATTGTTGCTGCCCGTTGAACTCACTGATTGCTGATGGGCGGATATTATTTTCAAACTCGCGCTCAGCTGCAGTAAGTTCTGCTTTATCCTTCTTTAAATTCTGGTTCATTGCTGCTAAAATTAACGGGCTTTTCTCCAATCAAAAAATAAATTGGATTTCTTTGTTACACGGATAGTATAAAGGTAAGAGAATGAAGAGTATTAAAAAATGGACAAATCTCCTGCCGGAAAGGTCTGGTGCAGAACAATAGTGTTTGTGAGAGAATAAACATGTAGGATGGGTTCCTATTAAAAGATCAGTGATCTGCCATCCGCCAATCTGTATTTGACCTTTCAAACAAATCTGCAGCCATTAGTACAATACCACTGAGATTTAAAGGATAACTACTGCTATTTTTGTCTGAAATCGGGCAAAAAGGCAGTGTGTTTTGACATAGCGTTATATTTGGTGAAGGTTACCCGAAGGCCCTTTTAAAAATTCTCGTGAAAAATACAGTTTTGAAATATTGGTTATGCCAAATTTTCGGCTGGGGCGGCTGGGCGATATGGAGTCTTGCATCTGTTTATTTCTTCACCTTCACACCTGAGTTTTATTTTGAAGGCGAGAGAGGCAAGTTTTTTCTCTACGGCCTTCTGATTCAGTTTATCTGGTTTATCCTCGCCACTCATGCGCTTCGTGCTGTACTCAAAAAATTAAAATGGATACAGCTTCCTACTAACCGGATAATTGTAATTTTTGTTTTCGGAGTAGTACTTACAGGATTGCTGAGCTATTATGGTGCCAGATTTACTGCCAGGGTAACAGGAGCCTCTCTCTCTCAATACGAAAAGAGAGAAGGTAAGAAGAGAGCAATTGAAATGGAGAAGACTGTTGAACTCAAGGGTGATTATTATGCTCACTTCAATCAGCCGATAGTCGACTCTACGGATTACAAGAAGGCTCAGAGGATAAAGATGAGCACCGGGTGGTATCGTGATACCAAGGGTGTTTGGAAATATAAAAACTTCTTTGGTGGCCGTTCCTGGTGGGATGTGGCGCTGTCGTTTATTCTGATAGCATTGTGGTTGTCTATCTATATGATATGGCATTATGTGTTGCGAAATCAGAAGGCCGAAGTTGACCGGCTTGAATTGGAAAAGACGGTGAAGGAGCTGGAATTAAAAACAATCAAATCACATATCAATCCGCACTTTATTTTCAACTCGCTAAATAGTATCAGGGCTTTGGTTGAGGAGAATCCGGCCAGGGCACGTACGGCGATTACCGAGCTGTCTAATATTCTGCGCAGCAGCCTGCATATGGAGAAGATGGAGACTGTTTCGCTGGAAAGAGAATTAAGCATAGTAAAAGACTACCTTGCCCTGGAGCAGATGCGATTTGAAGAAAGGCTGAAAGTGAATTTTGATATTGATGATGATACACTGAATTGCTCAGTGCCGCCAATGATGATACAAACGCTTGTTGAGAATGCCATTAAACACGGTATCAATAAAAAGATAGATGGGGGTGTAATAAATATCATCTCGGTATTTCATGGCAATAAGCTTGAGATTTTGGTACAGAATAGCGGTACTATTGCGGAAGGCGAAGAAGAAGGATTTGGGTTGAGGAGCACAAGAAACAGGTTGAGGATTATGTATGGAGAGGGAGCAGATTTTACTGTTGCCAATCTGGGTGATGATATGGTACAGGCAAAAATTATTATGCCTGCAAGCCACCGATAGGAAAGTCTAAATGTTGACATATGCAGAAAGCAGTTATTATTGATGATGAGCGCCTTGCACGTAATGAATTGAAGAGGTTGCTGCGTGATTTCCCCGATATAGAAGTTGCGGGTGAAGCTTCTAATTCAAAAGAAGGGGTTGAAGTTATCGAGAAACTCAATCCCGATTTGGTTTTTCTCGATATTCAAATGCCCGGAGAAACCGGCTTTGATATGCTGGCAAAACTGGATAAAGCCCCTCAGGTGATATTCGTAACTGCTTATGATGAATACGCTTTGAAGGCTTTTGAAATTAATGCGCTGGACTATCTGATGAAGCCGGTAGAACCAAAGCGGCTCGCAGATGCTTTACACAAGCTGAAACAGAAGCAGGAGGCCGAGGCGGCTGTGTCATCCAGCAGAACTATACTCACAGATAAAGACCAGGTGTTTGTGAAAGACGGCGATCGTTGCTGGTTTGTAAAACTTTCGGAGGTTAGAATGTTTGAGAGTGTGGGTAACTACGCAAAGATTTATTTTGGTAATAACAAACCACTGATTCTGAAATCGCTCAATGCTTTAGAAGAGCGTTTGGACGATAAAGTCTTTTTTCGGGCTAATCGTAAGTACATCATCAATATGAAGATGATTGAAAAAGTAGAGACATATTTTAACGGAGGGTTGCTGCTTGAACTTACCGGTGGAGAAAAGGTAGAAGTAAGCCGAAGGCAGGCTGTGAAATTCAGAGATACTATGAGCCTGTAAATCAAAACCTGATTTTAACTAGACTAAACTCACAGAATGAATGGCTGCAGCCATCTCTGTAATCAATGACGGATCTTTTTCAATTGCATTTCCTACAATAATCAGATCTGCTCCGTTTTTACAGTTCAGATAGGCTTTTTCCGGATCGGTGATACCACCGCCTACGATGAGCGGGACATCAATACTCTTGCTGACTCTCTGAATCATATGTTCGGTAATGGCGCGTCTAGCTCCGCTACCTGCATCCATATATATCACTTTCAGTCCAAGCATTTCGCCCGCCATTGCAGTACACATCGCCACCTCGTCTTTATCAGCCGGTAATGGAGTGGCGTTGCTGATGTAAGAAACCGTTGTGGGGGCACCACCATCGATCACCATATAGCCCGTACTGATAACCTCCAGTCCTGACCGTCTTACTACCGGTGCACTAATCACGTGTTGACCGATCAGTAAATCCGGGTTTCTTCCGCTGATTAAAGACAAGTACAGAAGTGCATCTGCGTAATGGGTGATCTGACTACTATTACCGGGGAATAGGATAACAGGTATGTCTGTGTTCTTTTTGAGCGACTTTACGCATTCGTCCAGAAAGTCTGAAATAACCAGGCTTCCGCCTACCAAAAAGTAGTCAACCTGAGCATTTACGGAGAGTGAAATCAGTTTTTCTAATTTCTCTTCATCTACCTTGTCCGGGTCAATAAGCAGGCCGAAAGATTTCTTGCCTTCGGCTTTCTTTGCACAGAGATTTGAGTAAATTTGATTCTTCTTCATAAAGGAATTGTCAAGAGAACTTGAAAATGATGACATGATCCGGTAATTCGGGGTACAAAATACGACTTTTAGGTTCTTGGAACGAGGATTTTGCCCATAAAAAGTATTTTGAAATTTTAATTTGTATGCTCAACCTTATTAGCGAGATTACTTTCAAAACGGCCCGTTCGGGAGGAAAAGGCGGTCAGAACGTCAACAAGGTAGAGACTATGGTAGAAGGCTTCTTTCATGTGGCCGATTCTAAGATTCTCAAGAATTACCAGAAAAAAAGGATACTCGATGTACTGGCTAACCGTATTAATAAGGAAGGATACCTGCATGTGAAGAGTGAGGCCACGCGTAGCCAGCTGCAGAATAAAGAGGATGTGATAGTCAAGATTCACGTCCTTGTGTCGAATGCATTAATTAAAAGGAAAGTTCGTAAGCCAACAACACCCACCGAAGGTTCAAAGCTCAGGCGGTTGGATACCAAAAAGAAAAAAGGCCTGCTGAAGAAGAGCAGACAAAAGCTGAAAGGAGAGAACAGCAGCGGAGAATAGCTATGAAAAAATTATTGACTTTATTATTAATCGTATCAGGGATTCTATGGACTTCCATGTTTCCGGTAAATAAGCCGACGCCATTGAAACTGCGCATACCTGAAGGATGGCCGCAGCCGTACGACATATTCAAAGACAATCCGCTGACCGAAGAAGGATTTCTGCTCGGACGGAAGCTCTTTTATGATGGCAGGCTGAGTAAAGACGGTAAGTTTCCCTGCTCGAGTTGTCATGAGCAGCATGCTGCTTTTGCCACCTTTGATCACGATTTCAGTCATGGTTTCGGCGGAGAGTTTACCGATCGCAACGCACCAGCACTTCAAAATATGGCGTGGGTGAATCTGTATAACTGGGATGGCGCTTTTTCCACCCTTGAAGCACAAGCCGTTTCGCCTATTACAGCTCCAAATGAGATGGCAGAGAATATGGATTCAGTGGTTTTGAAGATCAGGAAAGACAAGGAGTATCGTGATATGTTTAAAAAGGCTTTCGGGTCGAAAGAAATTACGCCAGACCGTATGCTGAAGGCACTCGCTCAGTTTTCCGGGATGCTGGTGAGTTCAGATTCGAAGTACGACCGGGTGATGAGGGGAGAGGACAGTTTTAATAGTGCAGAACAAAACGGCTATGAAATTTTTAAACTGCATTGTGAAGCGTGCCATAAAGAACCTCTGTTTACGGATAACAGTTTCAGGAATAACGGCCTGAAGCCCGACCCGCAGGTACCTGATTACGGCAGGGTGAAGGTAACGGATGACCCGGCGGATTCTTTCAAATTCAGAGTACCTTCGCTACGGAATTTAGGAGTGACACAACCCTTTATGCACGATGGCCGGTTTTACACTATTCCAAAGTCGATTGAGCATTACCTGTCGGGTATTTATAATAGTCCTACGCTGGACAGCTTGCTTCGTAAGCCCATAGTGCTGACAGAAAGAGAGAAATACAACCTGACACAGTTTTTGTACTCGCTGACCGATTCTGTTTTCATTCAAAATCCTGCTTTCAAGCCCTAAACAGCCACTTTTTCACTCTCAAGTGTGATGGTCGGTTTATAATTTTTTCCAAGATGTTTACCCGGTCACGGAACTAAAAGACCGCATTTCAAAAAAGTTTGAAAATTTCTTTAGAAAACTTTCAATAAGCAAAAAGTTTCCATAGTTTTGCACCCCGATGAAAATTTGTGAGAGAATAAAAAAGTGTGCTGAAGAGCTTTTCAGGATTTATGGGATCCGTTCTGTGACGATGGATGAGATTGCCGCTAAACTCGGAGTATCAAAAAAAACTATCTACCAATGCTTTAGTGACAAAGGCGAGCTTGTGGATGAGGTCACAAAAGAAATTCTGGAAAATAACAAGAAGATGGCAGCGCACTCCCGCGAAGAGGCCGGGAATGCTGTCGAGGAAATGTTCTTGACGAAACGTGCCATCCATAGTTTTCTTCTGGACCTGAATCCTTCGGTTCTGTTTGATCTGGAGCGGGGTTATCCTGCGAGCTTCAAGCGGGTTCAGGATTTTAAGGACGATTTTATGTATAAGGTAATCGCCGAGAACATCAGGTGGGGTAAGCAGGAAGGCCTTTACAGGGAAGAAATTGATGAGGATGTATATGCTAAGCTTAGGATGGAAATGGTGTATTTACCCTTCAACGAAAAGTTATTTCCCAGATCTGGTTACTCTATTCTGAACGTGCAAAACATTTCGCTTGAGTTCTTTATTCATTCGCTGGTGACTTCCAAAGGAAAAAAACTGATAGAAAATTATTCATCAAAAGAGAAAGACAATTAAAATATAGAAGATGAGACAATCCGTAGCCCTGATTATAGCCCTGATTTTTACAGGTTTTACTTCGGGAGTAGCAGCCCAGGATCAGCCGGAAATACACCGGTTTACGGCAGATCAGGCAGTTGATTATGCATTGAAACATTCGTTGCAGGTACAAAATGCATTATTGGATATTCAGGCGCAGAGAATGCAGAATAAGCAGGTGACAGCTGCTGCATTACCGAACCTGAGTGCTTCTGGGGGTGTGAATATGAATCCGAATACGCAGGTAATGACCTTTCCCAACTTTATTGCTCAGAGTACCTATGCGGTACTTATTGCCAACCAGGTGAAGAAAGGGGATGGTACTCCGATTACTGCTCCGGATGATTTCGGAACAATTAATGCCGGCTTTGCAACCAAATGGATGTTAAGTGGCGGAATTGACCTGACACAGATTCTTTTTGACGGACAGGTATTCGTGGGTCTTTTGGCCAGAAACGCCGCAGTGAAAAATGCCGAGCTCACTTCTGAAGTTACTAAAGAGCAGATTAAAGCGAATGTGCTGAAGATTTATTATCAGTTAGTCATTGGTCAGCAACAAATGGGTACCATCGATGCAAATATCAGAACAGTTGAGCAGCTGCTTCACGATACTAAACTCATATATGAAAACGGATTTGCTGAAAAGCTCGATATAGATAAGGTTCAGGTTCAACTCAGCAATCTGCAAACACAAAAGCTTAAAGCCCGGAACCAGATAGATGCCGGAGTAGAAGCATTAAAATTTCTAATGGGGATGCCCATGGAAGATACGCTCGTCCTTACAGAAACACTGACGGATGAGAAATTGAAAGCCAACATCCTGAGCGAAGATTACCACTTTGAAGACAGGATAGAGTACAAGCAGATGCAAAACCTGATTGAACTGAACAAGTTGAATGTAAAACGATATCAGTTGAGCAAACTTCCGACCCTTGTTTTTGCTGCGAATTATAGTAAGAATGCCCAACGTCAGGAGTTCGATTTCTTCAAAGGGCCCTACTTTACATCCTCCTTCTTAGCACTGCGATTAAATATCCCGATTTTCAGCGGACTGGCTAAGAATGCTCAGATAGAAGGAGCAAGGATTACCCTTCGGCAGTTAGAGAATAATCTAAGATTGCTGGAGTCATCTATCACTAATGACATTCGCCAGTCGAGACTGAATATGAAGACGGCCTTATATAACATGGATACTCAAAAGAAAAATATCGATCTGGCCGATCAGGTGTATAAAGCAACAAAGTTGAAATATGAGCAAGGTGTTGGCAGCAACCTTGAAATTACTTCTGCACAGACCGAACTCATCACGGCACAAAACAATTACTACAGCTCCTTATACGATGCAATCATTGCGCGGATTGACTTCTTAAAGGCAGCAGGAAAACTTTAATTCAAATTAATAAGCATACTACCAATGAATAGAATTTTCAAAGCACTCCTCCCTGTAATCGCCATGGGTTTGCTGGCGTCATGTGGAAGCGTAGGCGAAAAGAAAGTAGGCTCTCTCGAAGCTAAGAAGGCTGAACTGGAAAAGTTAAAGACCGAGCGGCTTATCCTGGATGAAAAGATTGAAAAACTGCAGGAAGAAATTGCGCTGCTGGATACCGGTTTCTCCGGACAGAAGCCAAGGCTTGTCGTGTTGTCTACGATAGAAAAAGCAGAGTTCAAACATTTTGTTACGCTGCAGGGAAAAGTAGATCAGCAGAATGTGAGCTATATCACTCCGGCCGGTCAGCCCGGACAGATAAAAGCTATCTATGTAAAACAGGGCGACAGAGTGAGAAAAGGTCAGTTAATTCTGAAACTGGATGATGAAGTACTCCGTCAGAATGTAAATGCCATTAAACAACAGATGAGCACCGTTAAGGCTCAACTGGAATTGGCCAAGTCTGTTTATGACCGACAGAAAAATCTGTGGGAGAATAATATAGGCACAGAAGTGCAATTGCTTCAGGCCAAAACTAATGTTGAGACACTGGAAGGCCAGTTAAATACTATAGAAGCCAATGCGAGGGCAGTTCAGGCTCAGGCTAATCAAAGCAATGTATATAGCGATGTAAACGGTATCGTTGACGATGTGACTGCACGTGTCGGTGAAACGTTTACAGGCAATCACCTTTCGGGAGGTTATGTAAGAATTGTGAACAACAGTGATATGAAGGTTGTTGTTACAGTTCCCGAAAACTATGCAGGCACTATCGGTAAGGGTAGCAAGGTGGTAGTTGAGCTACCGGATGAAGGTAAATCCTTTGAAAGTGTGATCTCATTTATGAGCCTTTCAGTAGGAGCCACCACCCGTGGTTTTACTGCTGAAATTAAAGCACCTGTCGGGATGGATATGAGGCCTAATCAGACCGCTGTTGTTAAGATAATGGATTATGCGGCACCGGATGCAATCGCTGTTCCGCTGAATACGATTCAGAATGATGAAAATGGCAAGTATGTTCTCATAGCTGTATCCAGAAATGGCGGCCTTGTTGCAGAAAAGAAAGCTGTAACCATCGGACGTTTCAGCGAAGACAGTGTAGAGATACTGTCAGGGCTTGAACCGGGCGAATCATTGGTTACAGAAGGGTTTCAGGATTTGCTGAATGGACAATTACTTACCACTTCAGATAAATAAACGAAAAAGAGTTAGTACCGCTCGGCAGATAAGAGCACATCAAAGACATTATGCAATCACTAGAAAATTTTGACGGGGATTACAAACAGTTTAAGCCTACCAGTTGGTCAATAAAAAACAGAACCTCTATCTATCTTCTTATAGTCTTCGTTTCCATCGTAGGAGTATTTCAGTTCGTTACTCTTCCGAAAGAACGCTTTCCGGATATTGTGATACCTACAGTATATGTACAAACCATCAACTTCGGTAATTCTCCGATGGATATGGAGAAGTTAGTGACAATCCCGATTGAGAAACAACTGAAAGGAATTACGGGTACCAAGATTGACAAGATAAAGAGTACATCTCTTCAGGATTTTTCAGCAATAATTGTAGAGTTCAGCACAGATGTAGATGCAGATGTTGCCGTTCAAAAGGTGAGGGATGCTGTTGATAAAGCAAAATCGGAGTTGCCGACCGACCTCACCCAGGAACCGAATGTTCAGGAGGTAAGCTTCAGTGAGTTTCCGATAATGTACGTTAACCTTAGCGGTGATTACGATATGATCACCCTTAAGAAATATGCGGATGATGCTAAAGACAAACTGGAAGAATTACCGGAGATTACCAGGGTAGATATCGTAGGTGCTCCCGAAAGGGAGTTTCAGATAGACGTCGATAACTACAAAATGCAGAGTGCCGGTATCACCTTCATGGATATAGCCTCTGCAATTCAGTACGAGAACATGGATATAAGCGGCGGTCTGCTGGAAGTGGGGAATATGAAGCGGACACTGCAACTCAAAGGACAGTTCAAGACAAAATATGATATCGAGAAAGTAATCGTAAGAAATACTTCGGGGGCACCGATCTATCTGAAAGATATTGCTACTATTAAAGATACAGTGAAGACCAGTGAGAGCTATTCGCGTCTCGATGGCAGAAACGTGGTGACTCTGAATATTATCAAGCGTTCGGGAGAAAATCTGATTAAAACTTCAGATGACGTAAAAAAAGTAGTTGAAGAACTGAAAGCTTCCGTACTGCCTCCAAACCTGGATGTGGTAATTACAGGCGACCAGAGCAAGCAGACCCGGGCCAGCTTTACTGATCTTGTGAACTCAATTGTAATCGGTTTCCTGCTCGTACTCGTTATCCTGATGTTCTTTATGGGGGTTACGAACGCATTTTTTGTGGCCTTATCGGTGCCGCTGAGCATGTTCGTTGCCTTCCTGTTTATGCCCGTGGCAGACCTGGTAGTTGGTACAAGTGTTACACTCAACTTCATAGTTCTGTTTGCATTGCTGTTCGGCTTGGGGATTATAGTGGATGATGCTATTGTGGTGATAGAGAATACCCACAGGATTTTTACGAAAAACAAAGGGAAAGTGAGCATTATAGAATCGGCTAAGATGGCTGCCGGTGAAATCTTTGTGCCGGTATTGACCGGGACATTAACTACGCTCGCTCCGTTCGTTCCGTTATTGTTCTGGCCGGGCATCATCGGAAAAGTGATGGTTTTCCTGCCGACGATGCTCATCTTCACCTTGTCGGCTTCTCTGATTGTAGCGTTCATTATGAACCCCGTTTTCGCAGTAGACTTTATGGCACACCTGGATGAAGAGCGTCATTTGAAGAAGAAGTCGAGAGTCTTCAGCAGTAAGGTTTTCCTTATTCCGTTAATAGCCGGAATCCTGTTCGATATTTTGTCATGGACATTTATAGGAAACCTCCTGATACTGTTTGCAATTATTGTAGTGTTGAATGTTTACGTATTTGACGGAGCTATTCACAGTTTCCAAAACAAAATACTGCCTGCGATTATGAAGCGTTACGAACAATTGCTCAGGTGGGCAGTTGATAAGTGGCGCCCCGTGTGGTTGTTATTGGGTATGGTAGTATTGCTGATTCTTTCTGTGGGATTTTTCAAGATGAGAAAGGTACCCGTAGTGTTCTTCCCCGAAGGTGATCCCAATATCATATATGTATATCTGAAGTTGCCGGTAGGTACAAATGTTGACTATACTGATTCTGTGACCCATGTTCTGGAAAACAGGATTATGAATGTACTTAACGGGTCTTCAGGGAAAAAGAATCCGATTGTAGAGAGTGTAATTTCTAACGTTGCAGTAGGAGCCAGCGATCCTAACAGCGGTGACCGGAGTACACAGCCCAATCTCGGAAGGGTACAGGTAAGTTTTGTCGAGTTTGAAAAAAGAGAAGGTATTTCTACAAAACCCTATCTTGATTCAATTCGTCAGGTAGTAAAAGGAATTCCCGGAGCACAGATATCGGTGGCTCAAGAACAGATGGGACCTCCGACAGACCCGCCAATCAATATTGAGGTGAGTAGCGAAAATTTTGAATCGCTCACAGGAACGGCTGTTGCCCTCAAGAGATATTTAGACAGTCTTCAGATTCCCGGAGTGGAAGACCTGAAAATGGATGTGGACCTGAACAACCCCGAGGTAACACTCAGGGTCAATCGTGAGCGCGCATTGGTAGAAGGAGTTTCTACAGCCCAGATCGGACAGCAAATCCGTACGGCTTTATTTGGTCAGGAAGTATCTAAGATTAAAGATAACGACGACGAGTACAAGATTTGGGTGAGAAATAATGAAGTACAACGCCAGAACCTCACAAATCTCTTAAACATGAATATCGTGTTCCGCGATATGGCTTCGGGCGGGCAGGTTAAGAGCATCCCTATCAGTTCGGTTGTGGATGTAGATTTTACAAATACATACGGAAGCATAAAGAGGTTGAACGTAAAAAGAGTAATCACGCTCTTCAGCAACGTGCTTACCGGTTATACACCGACTGAAGTGAACAAACAGCTGGCAACGGCGATTCATAGTTTCGAGAAATTACCCAACGTGACAATCACGCAGACGGGAGAAGGAAAACAGCAGCAGGAGGCAGCAGAGTTTTTGGGTAAAGCCCTTGTGATAGCCATGATGTTGATCTTGTTTATCCTGGTGTTGCAGTTCAACTCTGTCAGCAAGCCCATCATCATCCTTACGGAGATTATCTTCAGCATCATTGGAGTAATTATTGGATTTGCTCTTTCCCGAATGCAGGTATCAGTGGTGATGACGGGGATTGGTATCGTCGGCCTCGCGGGAATAGTCGTTAAGAACGCTATCCTTGTGATAGACTTTGCCGATGAATTGAAAGCCCGGGGGCTTAAGACAAAAGAAGCAGTTATTCAGGCTGGTAAAATCAGGATCATTCCTGTGTTGCTGACGGCCTTGGCAGCCGTGTTTGCACTGATTCCGCTCGCAGTTGGTTTCAACATCAACTTTATCACGATGTTTTCGGAATTGAACCCTAACATATTCTTCGGAGGTGATAGTGTGATGTTCTGGAAACCGCTGGCATGGACAATTATCTTCGGAATCATCTTTGCATTCTTTATGACACTCATCCTGGTTCCCGGTATGTATCTGATTGCAGAGCGTTTGAGGCGGCCGATGAGAAAGCAGTTTGGCGGAAAGTGGATCAGTATGTTGGGGATACCCCCTTTAACTTTGCTGTTCATTCCGATGGCTATTTATACTGCCATTGTACATAACTTCAAAGTGAAGAAAAGAAGAGCCAGACTGGGCGACGAAGCGGATGAGAAGTTTATAGGAAGCTGGTTTTAATTAAATATAGTTGGATGTACAATGAGGCTGTTTCTCTCGAAGCAGCCTTTTTGTTTTCCTAAGAGGTTTTTAAATCGAAACTTTGTGATGCCGCTTTTTGGGCAGGGAACCATGATGCCAGAAAAGCAATTATAAATGCTGTAGTTGTTACCAGCAGAAAGTCGGTGAACACCATCTTCACCGGGAAGTAATCGATGAGAAATGAGGTGCCGTAGAGTTTAACGAAATGAAACTTCATCTGAAGCAGAGAGATAATTAATGCCAGAATAATACCGGCCACTGCCCCTCCGGCTGCAAGCAATAATCCTTCGCTGAGAAATATTTTCCTGATCATACTTTTATCAGCCCCCATTGCCAGAAGTACGCTAATGTCTTTTTTCTTTTCGAGTACCAGCATCGTCAGTGCACCTATAATGTTGAATGCGGCAATAATTAAAATCAATGTCAGTACTGCGTAGATGAACCATTTCTCTACCCGCATGCTCTGGTAAAGGCTGGTATTCTGCTCGTACTTTGTCTGTACTTTATACTGATCGCCCATTTGCTGTTGAAGCCTTTTGGCAAAGTCGTCTGCATTCTGGCCGGGAGCAAGTTGTATTTCTAAAGATGTGTACTCATTGTCGGCATAGTTCATCTGTTGTCTCAGGAAGCCAATATTGGTTATGACATATTTATTGTCGAAGTCTTGTTGGATAGCGAAACTCCCCGAGAGATAAGCATTGCCTTCGCTGAGAGAGGACAGTGGATTACCTCCTTCAAAGTTGGTTTTCTTTGGAAGAAAAACTGTCAGCGGATAAATATTCTGATCAGACGAAATATTCATTGCACTTTCTATACCTACACCAAGTACCAGCAAAGGGTGTTCGGTGTCACCCACGTCAAAACTGCCGCGATACATTTTTGTCGGCAGGCCCGAAACTTTTGAATAGTTACTGTCAACACCTTTGAGATATACCACTGTCTGCTGATCACCATTTTGCAGTAAAGCTTTCTCTTCGAGATTTAATGAAGTGCCGGTTACTCCCGGTAAGCTGGCGATTTCTTTTAGCTGATCATTGGTCAGAAAGATAGTTTTACCGGTGGGTGCCACAACTTTAATGTCAGAATAGAAATTGGCATAAAGTGATTTAACGAGCGATTCAAACCCATTGAAAACATTCAGCACGAGCACCTGGCAAAGTGTTGAGAAAGCGATCACACCGGTGGTGACCCACGCTACGATGTTGATAGCATTGGTGCTTTTCTTTGCTTTAAAATATCGCCAGGCAAAACTGAAATACACTCGTCGATTTTATTGTGTTAGGAATCTTCTCCGGTACTGTCTTCTCTCTTCAGGTCGTCGAGAAGTTTTTCGATTCTGAATACATGTTCCAGTGTGTCGTCTTTATAAAATACCAGATAGGGAATGATTCTGAGCTGGTGCCTCATTCTCCTTCCCAGTTCGCCCCTGATCTCGCTGGCGTGTGCTTTGAACTTGTTCAAGGCCTCCTCATCATTTTCAACTCTGAAAAAGCTCAGATAGATACGCGCTTCGTGCAGATCGGGAGTCATTTTAACTGAAGATATGGAGACCATCCCGCCGCCCTGCATGTTTAGTTGCAGTTTCAGAAAGATGTCATTAAGTTCTTTTGATATTTCAGCAGCCACCTGCTTTTGTCTTTTTCCTTCGGTCATCTTGTGCTGTGTTGGTTCAGGGTAAAATTAGTTACTTTGCCCTTAATTTTATTATACCGAACCAATGAAGAGTTTAAGAACGGTTTTCAGATATGTAAAACGGTACCCGCGTTTAATTGCTTCTTACTTTACGCTGAATGTTCTTTCCAATATTTTCTCGGTGGTTTCGCTCGGTATGATGAGTCCGTTCCTGCTGCTGATTTTTAAGAAGCAGGATACGCTTGCAGAAGCTGCAAGTCAGACCGGCGGACTGGCCAGATTGAACCCGATTAATTTTCTCAAGACTTACCTTTCGGAGATACTTACCCAACCCGAAGGAGATATCAAAGGCCTGGGAATTATTTGTATATTGATTCTGATCTTTATTGTGCTGAAGAATGTTTTTCTGTATGCGGCAGTGTATTGTCTGACACCGGTACGGAATGGCGTACTCAATGATATGCGGTCGCACATGTATTCCAAAGTGCTGAGGTTGCCGATCAGTTTCTTTAACGATAAGCGCAAGGGCGATATTATGAGTCGCCTCACCAACGATTTGAGTGATGTGGAGACTTCAGTTGTAAACCTCCTGGAAGTGCTCTTCAGAGAACCTGTCACCATCCTTCTCTTCTTTTTTTATCTGGTTATTTTAAGTCCGCAACTGACATTATTCCTCATTTTATTCCTTCCGCTCATCGGGTTGATTATCGGAAGGATTGGCCGGTCATTGAAAAAACAGGGAACAGTAGTACAGGAGAAGTTGGGTAATATCCTGACGACTGTGGAAGAGACGCTTGGCGGGATGCGCATCATCAAAGCGTTCAATGCCGAGGAAATTCAGTACGAGCGTTTTGAACAACAAAATGATGAACTCTATAAAAGCAAGAACCGGGTCAACAGACGGCGCGACCTGGCTTCTCCATTGGGGGAAGTACTGGGCGTGGGTGCCGTGGTTTGTGTGCTTTGGTATGGCGGAAGGCTTGTTTTAAGGGATAAGTTTTTAGACCCCGGAGATTTCCTTACATACATCCTGGTATTTTCTTACATGATTCAGCCCTTGAAAAGCTTGTCAGCTGCGTCATATAATATCCGCAGAGGTGCAGCCAGTCTTGAACGTATTGAGAGCTTGTTGCAAGAGCCTGAAGTAGTAGAGAATCCGGAAAATCCGGTATTCCTGCAGTCGTTCGAAAAGAGTATTGAATTCCGCAATGTTTCTTTTGCATTTAAGGATGCAAAGATTCTGGAAGATATCAACCTGACGATCGAAAAAGGAAAGACGATAGCCTTTGTAGGCTCATCCGGTGCAGGTAAGAGTACGCTGGTAGATTTGATTCCGCGTTTTCATGATGTTACTTCAGGAGAAATCCTGATTGATGGAGTAGATATCAGAAAATACGATCTGCATTCGCTGCGCGATCAAATGGGTATTGTAACGCAGGAACCGATTCTTTTTAATGACACCATCGCAGGAAATATCTCAATGGGCAAGGAGGGCATCACCCGCGAGCAGATTGAGAAGGCGGCAGATATTGCCAACGCATCATCCTTCATCAGACAGAAAGAAGCAGGTTTTGACACGAGAGTGGGAGAGCGCGGTAGCAAACTGAGTGGTGGAGAGAGGCAGAGGGTAACCATCGCCCGGGCTGTGTTGAAGAACCCGTCTATCCTGATTCTGGACGAAGCCACTTCTTCATTAGATACAGAAAGCGAGAAGCTGGTTCAGGATGCCATCAACCAACTGATGAAGAACAGGACAAGCATCGTGATAGCCCATCGCCTCAGCACGATTAAAAACGCCGATGAAATTATCGTACTGCAAAAAGGTAAGATTGTAGAGCGCGGTAACCATCAGTCACTGATTGAACTGGATGGTATTTATAACCGTCTGGTAAATATGCAGGAGATTAAATAAGAAGTATCAGCCTTCTGTTTTGATTTAACAATATCTGTATTGAGTTTATAAAAGAGAGCAATTAATTTAGCACATGCTTCATTTTTCCCGCCCCGAAGGATTAATCTTACTGGTACTAATTCCGCTGCTGATTTTTGCCTACGTATATGTGGTTCAATGGAAGAAAAGGGCCATCAGGAGAATAGGGGATGAGAAGTTGGTGAAGCTGCAGATAGCACAATATTCTCCGGCGCGGTTCAGATTCAAATTTATTCTTATTCTGCTGGCAACAACTCTCTGTGTTTTTGCAATAACAGGATTGGTAGCTCCCGATCCTTCTCAAAAACTGATAAAGTCGGGCAAGGATATCGTCGTTGCACTTGATGTCAGCAAGAGTATGCTCGCAAGTGATGTGCAACCTGACCGTTTGGAGCGTGCAAAGCAGGTCGTTACAAAAGTGATCAACACTTTTCCCGACGACCGTATCGGACTGGTAGTATTTGCCGGAAGAGCTTATCTGCAGATGCCTTTAACGATCGATCATGATGCTGCCAAGATGTTTCTCTCTTCAGCGAGTCCTGACAATATTCCTGTTCAGGGGACAGCATTGAGCAAGGCATTAGAAATGAGTTATGCTTCATTTGACATGAAGAGCAAAAGTTACAAAACGGTATTGCTCATCAGCGATGGAGAAGATCATGAGCCGGATGCAGTAAAGACTGCAGCTAATCTTGCCAAAGAAGGTATCATGATCAATACAGTGGGTATTGGCTCCCCTGCTGGTGCGCCGATCCCTGACCCTGAAACAGGACAGTATAAAACAGATGTACAGGGGCGGATGGTGATATCGAAACTAAATGAGCAAACACTTTCTGAAATTGCAGCAGCAGCTCATGGTGTCTATAAGTTATACAACAATACTGATGATGTTGTGAGTGCGATTAAGAAGCAGTTGGATACAATATCTGATATTCCGGTCATCACAGAGAGTTCTTATCTCTCGTTTAAACAATACTATTGGTACTTCCTGCTTGGTGCATTTGTTTTATTGGTAGCTGAGGCTTTTGTATCTGAAAAGATAAAACTCAGGAAGCCGGCGATGGCAGTAGTTTTTTTCATGTTAATCGGCTATGTGCCGTCTTACGGTCAATCTGCTAATAAGATCATTACAGAAGGTAATAAAGCTTTCAGGGAAGAAAGATTTAATGATGCTGAGAAAGAATATCTGGAGGCTTTAGAAAAACAAGGGAAGAACTCGGATGTTGCACACTTTAATCTGGGGAACACCTACTTTAGAAAGAATGAGGCCGATAAGGCAGTGGCTGCATACGACAAGACTATTGAAGAAACGCATCGTACTGACATTAAGCAACAAGCATACTATAATAAAGGAGTAGCCTATCAGCAGGCACAAAAGATTCAAGAGAGTATTACTGCCTATAAAAATGCCCTTCTGCTGGATCCGAATGATGAAGCTGCACGTCAGAATTTACAAAGGCTTCTGAAACAACAGAAGCAGCAACAACAAGAATCTGAAAAGAAAAAAGAGGATAAGAAAGAACAAAAACAAAAACCTCAGGATCAGAAGAAGCCACAGGCTAAAAATCCCGCTAAAATAACAAGAGAGGAAGCAGAGAATAAACTGAAAGCGCTCCTTGAAAACGAGAAGGCACTTCAGGAAAAAATGAAGAAGGTCAGCAAGTCTGCTTCCCTTACTCCTGAGAAAGACTGGTAGTCTATCTGTTTACCATAAACTTTACTGTTTGCTTCCAAGCGTCTGCCTGTAAATGGAGGAAATATACTCCGGTTGATAGTGGATGAATATCTGCTTCAAGCATATACTGATTGGGTGGTGCAGTTCCTTTAGCTATTACTCTTCCGTAGGTGTCCAGAATCCTGTATTCGAGCATTCCGTTATACCCGGGAAGCTTCACTTTTAAAGTTCCCCTTGCCGGATTAGACAGAACCGTAGCTGTTGTCACTTTCTCTTCAGGAAGGATCTTGATAATATTGGAGTAGAGTGTCTGACCGGATTTGAGTAATACTTTTGCTCTGTAATAAACAATAGTATATTTTATGTTTTCCTCTGCAGTGAAGGTTCCGCTTCCCTGATTGTTCAATTCTTTAAGTGTGGTGAAATTGACACCGTCGTCACTCGATTCAAGAGTTACTTTGGCAACATTCTTAGTATCGGTGAGTTGGAGTTGTGCTCTATTAATACCGTAAATACTTTTTACATTGAAGTCGGTGATGTCTGTTGCAACAGGTGTGCCTTGTAATGTTGTTCCTGTTGCCAGGCTCATTGCGTAAGGGTCAAAAGTTACTGATGTAGGTTTGAATCCAAGATATACTTCAGGGGTAGGAGTGCTTCCAAAAGTAATGCCGTTACCTCCTACGGAGACACCGTTAACACCGCGATCGAACAATACAATCAGCGTGTCTTTACCGCCATCTCCCTGAATTCTCAGGGGAATAACTGCAGAGTAGTAGCTGACGTTTGAGCCTGTGCTTTTTTTCTGGCCGTAGATGCCAAATCTTATTTTGTCAGAACCTACCGCTTGCCATTGCACTGCAAATTCTTCGGAGTAATCAGGATAGCCGTTTCCGTATACAAACGAATCAAAGAAATCAGTAAGATCCAGTCCCGGGATGACACCCTCCAAGTGTGCCTGCAAATCGCCGGTTACTGCTGATTTGTATGCCAGAGCGGGGTCGTTGAGATAATTTCTGCACGCCTGGAAGAACAGGTCGTCTCCCAAAAGTGTTCTGAGCATTGAAACAACCATTCCTCCGCGCTCGTACACAGTCTTGCCGTAGGCACTCCCCCAGAGTGTCGATGAATTGGTTATCAATGCTTCGGGTATTACACATCCGTAATTTCTATTAGTTGCATCATTAGCCTTTGATTTAAAACTGGCTCTTACATCTACAGGATCTATTCCTAACATTGGCACCTTTTCGCATGCCAGAGCCTCACTATACCGCGCAAATCCTTCAGAAAGCCACAAGTGCTCCCATGTGGCCATTGTTACCTTATTGCCAAACCATTGGTGCATCAACTCGTGAGGAACTACCCGGCCGTTTCTAAATGCACTCCAGCTCATGCCCGAGAACGTCTGATGCTCCATGCCACCGTTAAAGCCAAACTCATACATTCCGTATTTTTCATTCTTGTACGGATATTCTCCAAAAAGATCGCTGAAGATTTCTAACTCCTGTTTGCAGGCATCAAATATATTCAGTTGTTGAGTTGTCGGCTCTCTTCCTTTAGAGATGTAATATACTATGGGAACATCAGTGCCCCCGATGCTTACCGTCCCTCTGTCGTAAATGTTGTATTGTGTCACTGCAATACCGACGAGATACGAAGCGATCGGGTATTTATGTTTAAAAATAGTGGTGGTATAACCGTCGTCGTTATAGGTGTTCGTTATCACGCCATTGGCTGCCGGAGTATAATCTTCCGGAGTGGTAATCATGATTGTGATGCTGTCTATTTTATCCTGCATATCTGCCTTACAGGGCCACCAGTCTTTGTCTTCGTACGATTCTGAGAGTGTGTAAAACAGAGGATATCCTGCATTGTCTATCAATTGAGCTCCGTGTGCATTACCTGCCCTGGCGGGCGGAACACCGTCGTAGAAAATAGTGACAGAGTCTAGTTTATTCTTTTCTAACGTCACAGGTAGTTCAATAGTCAGGATATCCGGATATCCGTCAGTAGGGAAAGAGTGTGCAACCGTACTTCCATGATATTTGACAATCAGATTGCCGTTATCGTAGGCCGATTTGTTCAGGTCGAATGTAATTTCTGAAACATCATCTTCAGTAGTCTCGAACCAGGTTGTTACACTGCCTGAAATTCTCTTTGCCTGCGTGGGGTCAATGTTCCAGTCAAACCTGTGATGTTTCACATCAATGTTAGCCCCGGTACCGCTATGTCCGGTTGACTTTTTAAAAGCAAAATTGTGATAATAATCCTGCGCTTGTGCCTGAACGAATACAGCGGGGAATATCAGGAAAAGGATAATCAGAATTCTTTTAAAAGGATTCATAGCGGATGATTATTTCTGGTAAAAAACAGTAATATAAATATACATTTTTTTACTGCCGGAAGAAAGAATACCGGCAATTTCTTTACAAAGGCAGAAGATTACACGAACTTTGAAATAATGATCAGTTCAACCCGTGGCATTGTTTTACGAAACGTAAAGTATGGTGAAAGCAGTATTGTTGCTACTGTTTATACGCGGATGTACGGATTACAGTCGTACATGATCAACGGGATACGAACGTCTAAGCGATCCGCAACGGCATATTTGTATCAGCCTGCCTCGATACTGGATATGCAGGTATACCATAATGATCTTAAAAACCTACAACGGGTTAAGGAAGCGGCCTGGGGTATTGTCTATAATGATATTTTAAGAAATGTTATTAAGAATACTGTTGCACTTTTTATAGTTGAATTGATTCAGAAGACCATCCGCCACGAAGAACAGAATGAAGAGTTCTACGATTTTGTTGAAAACACACTGAAGTTTCTGGATGAGTGCACCGGGACAGAGGCAGCTGATATTCCTGTATTCTTTGCTGTTTGTCTGCCCGATTTTTTAGGTATCAAACTTGTTAATAATTTCAGTGAGACTGAACCTTATTTCAGTCCTGAAGACGGTCAATTCATTGAAGAATTAAGAGATCGTTCGATGGCCGGCAGTCCGGAGATACACAAGTACTTTTCAAATTTGATAGAGGCGTCGCATGCTTTCAGGCCGGGGTCTAAGGGTTTTATAATGCCGCGGTTGGGGTTGAATGGGAGTGCAAGAAGGAAGATTCTTTATTTGATCGAGGCTTATTTCCGCTGGCAGATACAAGGTTTTTCTGAGCTAAAAACACTTCGTGTGTTTGAACAGATGGCGTAATGCGCAGTTTCCCTTCTTGTGAAGCCCTTAAAAATATTCATTTGATTTACCTTTGCCGGCCTAAAAAGAGATGTAAATAGTATGCTGGATAAACTGGAAGCCATACAAGCCCGTTTCGATGAGTTAGGAATTGCACTTACCAATCCTGAAGTTGTGAACGATAACAAGAGATACCGTGCAGTGAGTAAGGAGTACCGTGATCTGGAAAAGATTGTGGATGCACGGAAGCGGTATATCAAACTGCTCGGGGATATCGAATTCAACAAAGAAGTTTTAGATGGCGATGATGAAGAGATGCGTGAACTGGCAAAGGAAGGCCTGCCGGCACTTGAAGAAGAGAAAGAGAAATTGGAGGGGGATATCCGCCAGTTACTTATTCCTAAAGACCCGCAAGACGAGCGCAACTGTATCGTGGAGATCAGGGCAGGGACCGGAGGTGATGAGGCATCGCTCTTTGCGGGTGATTTATTGAGGATGTACATGCGGTACTGTGAGGGCAAAGGATGGCACACTGCTATTTTGAGTGAGAATGAAGGTACAGTGGGTGGTTATAAAGAAGTTCAGCTGGAAGTAAAAGGCGATGACGTTTATGGTACGTTGAAATTCGAGAGCGGTGTTCATCGTGTTCAGCGGGTACCGGAAACCGAAGCTAGTGGCCGGGTGCATACAAGCGCGGCTACGGTTGCTGTAATGCCGGAGGCTGATGAGGTGGATGTAGATATTAAGGAAAGTGATGTTAAGATGGAGACTGCACGAAGTGGCGGGGCCGGAGGGCAGAATGTAAACAAGGTAGAGACCAAGGTAATGCTCACCCATATTCCGACGGGTGTGGTAGTGGTCTGCCAGACAGAGAGAAGCCAGTTGGCTAACCGTGAAAAGGCTATGCAGATGCTCCGTACTAAGATTTACGAAGAGGAGGTAAGAAAACACGAGGAAGAAATTGCCAGAAGAAGAAAGAGTCTGGTGAGCACCGGCGACCGTTCAGCCAAGATTCGCACTTATAATTATCCGCAGGGCAGGGTGACTGATCATCGCATCGGGATGACGGTTTACAATCTGGATGATGTAATGAACGGTGATATTCAGGAGTTTATAGATGCATTGCAATTTGCAGAAAATGCAGAAAAATTAACCCATCAATCCTGATCGGATTTTTACAAGAAATTTTTAGTCTGCTACAAGTCTTTTAACCGCCTGAAACCTGCATGGATAGAGGCTTAAAGGAATGATAAAACATTCTAAATTCTTTTATAAAATTGGGTTTGTATGATGAATTAACGCCCATGTGAGTCTACCTTTGTATCAGCTTTTTAAAAGAGCGACAAGCAACGTAAAAAAATTTTTCTCATAAGCAGTTAGTTTTGGTAAACGGCCCTTGTTTCTACTTGGGCCTTTCTTTTTTCACTGCTTTTTCCGGGATGTAGTTTCAGAGTTATTCAAACAGGTTGTAGTCTTTTCTGAGAAAGAAGAGAACCAGTGCACTAAGTATTAAGAGAACCGCAGGCAGCATTGAAACAATCAGATGTCGGCGGGTTAATTGTTCTTTCTCATTGTTGCCCTCCTCCTTTTGATGCTCTTTGAATTCGATGACACTTTCGATAATCATCAGAGCAGCTCTGAAGATTAGATATATTATTGCCAGGCCAACAGAAAAGCTGTCAGGAGAGAAAATAATCACCAGAAAAGAGGCGATAATCAGGATTTTATAGAATAAGCCTTTGGCCATTAGCGTGAGGGATTGAAAGAGAAAGAATCAGGTAAAGGTAATATCGAAGGGGAAAAAGTGAGGTGGCAAAAGTTTAGGGTTAATCATTATTACAGAAGATACTTTTTGGTTTCTTTCACACGTAATTAACGGTATAAAGGTGTTTTTGGCATCAGTTTTGCCTTATATAGAGTATAAGGTTTGAAATACAATTTTCTCATAAGCAGTTAGTTTTGGTAAACGGCCCCTGTTTCTACTCGGGCCATTTTTTTAGGAGTAGTAATCTGCTGAAATTCAAGCGAAAAGAAGCTTTTTAAGTCCGAAAGATGGTAATTATGTGTTAACTGATTTGTCTGAATCGGTATGAAAGTTGTTTGTTTTTTTGCAATTGTTTTCACCAAAAAACAGAAAATAGCTGAAAAGCAGTAAAATGATATTGAAGGACCACTGTTAAAATTTTTATTATGCAATTATCACCTGAATCAAATAATCCAAAAGATTATCTTGATGAAATACCACCCGTTGTAGTTTTTAATACTCCCTTAATTCAGCAGAAAATACATGAGATCGAATCTGCCACCACTAACCTGCATGACCGTGCTAAAATGGCTTTTGAGATAGCAAGAGATAAAATTTCGCATTCTTTCGATACCGGAAGCAAAGTGATTACAATAAACGCCGAAGACGTACTTCAAAAAAAGGAAGGAATTTGTTTTGCCAAGTCTCACTTACTGGCAACGCTGCTGAGAGGGATGGGTATCCCGACAGGCTTCTGTTATCAGCGGGTGCTGAGAGCCGGATCAGTGGATTCCGGATATGCACTGCATGGTTTGAATGCAATTTATTTTGAAGATACAGGATGGTTTCGTGTGGATCCCAGGGGAAATAAGCCGGGCGTCAATTCACAATTTTCAATTGAAAAAGAACAGTTAGCTTACCCTATTCGTACAGAACTGGGCGAAATTGATTATCCCTATATTTTCAAAAAACCGCTGCCCTCAGTTCTCGATTCAATGCACGAATCTGCAGACTGCCATGAGTTATTCTACAAGCGTCCCGAAATGATTGGATAGGGAGTACATTGGATTTTCTGAATTTTTATTGCCCTCTGCAAGAGCTGCTTTTAGCTTCTTCCGGCAAAAAATCATCATCGGTATAGATATTAATCAACTTGGCGCGTCATTTGTGAGGATGGAAATGAGAAAGAAACTTATTGTAAATAATCTAAAAAAGTAAAGTATGAAGAAGCATATTGCGAGTGCAGAATGGAAAGGCACCGTAAAAGAAGGTAAAGGAACCCTTAGCACCAGAAGTAAAGTATTAGACAACCAACCTTATTCGTTCCTCACCCGTTTTGGTGATGCATCAGGTACTAATCCCGATGAATTATTAGCAGCCTCACATGCCGGTTGTTTTGCTATGGCACTCAGCCTTATTTTAGGACAGGCAGGATTTACTCCTGATTTTATCGATGCCAGGGCTGAAGTAACAATGGATCCTGATAAACTGGAGTTGACAGGTTCGCATTTAACTTTAAAAGCCAAAGTTCCGGGAATCAGCAAAGAAAAATTTATGGAGTGTGCTGAAGCCGCAAAAGGCGGTTGCCCGATCAGTAAAGCGCTCAAATTCCCCATTACTCTCGATGCTACATTAGAGTAATCGAAAGATTATTGTATAGTTCGTAAACATTGAAAAGATAAAAGGCTGCCCCCCTTGGGACAGCCTTTATTGTATCTATTCTTACTTAAGACTATAACGGATTCTGAACAGAATTTTCGTTTGCGTTCAGTTCGTCTTTCGGGAGCAGGAATTGCCAGATGTTTCCGCCGGCTGGTACTGACATTACACTGGCTACGGCAGGATCAGCATTAGTGCCGGTTCTATCCAACGGCAGATTCAAGCGCTTCAGATCGTAGAAACGGAATCCTTCGCCCCACAGTTCCACACGGCGTTGCAGCATGATTTCATCAATCAATGCCTGGCCGGTATTTGTTGACAATACGTAGTCAGGATCTCTGTTTACAGCGAGCGGATAGAGTGCCTGTGCTGCTTCAGCGTCCTTTCCTCCTTGTCTTGCTAATGCTTCAGCTTCGATAAGGTACATTTCAGCTACACGCATCATCGGTACATCACCGATACTGCTTCCACTTCCGGCAGGAGCGATGAACTTGCGGTGCATATACTTGAAACGGCTACCACCCGGAGGGGTCGGGAAAGCAGTGTTAGTACCTGTCGGATCCCAAAGTTGTTTACGTATATCCGTTGCTGAAATTGTATTATAGAGCAACGAGTTAATACACTTAGGATTACCTCTGATATTCGTAGAGTTAAAGTTTGCTGACATGTAGGCAAAGAACGAGTAGAAGTAAGTTGTCTGATCCTGAATCTGGTGAGATCCCCACATCCACTCCGGATTTTTGTAATCGTTGAACCCACTCATGTACTGTGCGTTGCTCATCAAAGAGAAGCCTTGTCTTGCTTCACTTGCAAATTGTGCTGCAGTTGGATAATCCTGCATTGCAAGTGCCACTCTGGCGCGGAATCCTTTTGCAACATTCACGTTGATGTGAGAAGCATTACTGCGCGCCGGTAAACCGGTCAGGTTGGTAATCGCGTCAGTAAGGTCTTTGATGATTTGAGTGTAAACCTCTTCTACAGACGACCTTGGAATTTGGTCTTTTGTAGGTACAAGTACCAGGGAAAGACCCGGGCCACTGTTAGCCGCACCTTTTACATAACGCTCTCCGAAGAGTTGGATCATTTGGAAGTAAGACCACGCCCTGTAAGCCAGAGCCTGGCCTTTAATAGCGCGTTTGTCGGTGTCAGGCCCTTCTGCATTGTCAATATTGGCAATGATCATGTTAGCATTCGTGATGATATCGTAGTAGAACTGGAACTCAAAGTAAACAGTCCATGAATTTTCATTACGGTGATCCAGCCATTGGTAGGTAGAAACAAACCAGCCATTACCACGGGTAGAGAATACCAGATCTTCACCCAGTACATCCATGTCGATCATGTTCTTACTCTGACCGCCCTGGTCCTGGCGGCGGTTATACTGGATGTATAACGAACGGTGGATACCATTGATGGCATTCCAGGCATTCTGTGTGGTCTTGAATATATCCTGGTCACTCACCGAAGCATTGGGCGAGGTTTCAAGATAATCTTTCTTACAGCCTGTTAAGAATAAGCTACTTGCCAGAAAGATTACTAATGAGCTTAATAATATCTTTTTCATAATCTTCTAATTAAAAGTTTAAGTTAATACCTGCAGTAATGATTCTGGCAGGAGTATAGCTGTTGGAGTTAGTACCGGCAAAGCTTTGGTTAATGTTAGTTCCCTTACGTTTAGAGAACAGGTAAACGTTTTCAGCACCTATGAAGACACTGGCATTTGCTGCATTCAACTTTTCGTATAGTGATTTCGGGAAATTGTACGTCACAGTTACGGAACGAATGTTCAGGAAGCTTGCTCCAAGCAACCATCTGTCTGAAGCTGCACCAAAAATACTGAGTGCGTTATTCTGCATTCTCGGTACATCGGTGATATCACCCGGCTTCTGCCATCTCTTAAGAGCATCTTTGTGCAAAGCTTCTCCGTAGTTTCCGGCGCTCATGATACCTGCATAGGTGTTATCGTAAACTTTGCCTCCAATCTGGTACTGCAACAGGAAGTTTAAGGTGAATCCTTTGTAAGAGAAGGTATTTTCAATACCTCCAAACAAATCAGGAATTGCAGTTCCTGCGTAATGGTATCTGGCGTTGTTGACGTCTGTAGTAAGCGTATCTACTTTTCCGTCTTTATTTGTTTTCAGCCTTATACCAGATCCTGTTCCGTTGTTGGCAACAAAGAGACCTGCACCGTCATCGGGATCAACACCATACCAGTCGCGCAGCCAATAGTCATAGATGGAGTGCCCTTCCATGAGTTTTTTAGTACCACTGATTTGTTCTGGGTTCTCTGCCGGCATCTTGGTGATTCTGTTCTTGATAGTGCTTGAGTTAACCTTAACCGTCCAGCTGAAATCTCTGGATTTAACTACTTCTCCGATTAATTCAGCTTCGATACCGCTGTTATACATATTACCGATGTTAGTTGGGATGGCGAAGCCTCCGTCGGATAGTGGAGTCTGAACGTCGAAGATCAATCCTGAGATGTTTCTGTGGTAGTATTCAACGGTACCTCTCAATCTGTTTTTCAACAGTCCGAAGTCAACACCTACATCAAAAGGCTTGCTTGTTTCCCATGTAATGAGTGGGTTCGGCAATTGAGATTGAAGTGCACCGGGCTCATCAGCGTTGTTACGTCCCAATGAGTAAAGGCTCTGGTAAGCATAATAAGTGCCGACCGCATCGTTACCCAACTGACCGTAAGAGCTTCTGAGTTTTAAAGAGTTAACCCAGCTGATTCCATTCATGAAGTTTTCTTTATCAATTCTCCATGCCAGACCTACACCATAGAAGTTAGCCCATCTAACATCTTTAAAGAAGCGGCTGTTACCGTCTCTTCTTGCGTTAGCACTGATGAAGTACTTACCGGCAAAGTCGTAGTTAATACGGCCGAAGTAACTCTCAATTCTGTACTCAGACTTAGAAGAGGAAAGGCTGTTGATCACAGAGAAGTTAGGGAATTCAATACTTCCCTGAAGAACTTCACCCTGCTTGGAACCGGAGAGGGACAGGTAAGTGTAATCATAGTTTTCGTGTCCTGCAGTAGCTCCAATATTATGATCATCAAATCTCTTGTTGAAGTTCAGCACCTGGTTGAAAGTATAACTGATAGTCTTTTGATTTCCTTTACTTGCTCTACCTGCCGGAGCACCGTCACCTACGATTGTGTTTTCGTAAGTGGCTGAGTTGTAATCGGTGATGTCAGCGCCGATGTTTGTAGCAAAGTTGAGCCAATCGGTGAAATAAAGATTAGCGTATGCACGTCCGCTTATTGTGTTTCTGCGGAAATCGTTTTTATTCAGTTTGGTTTCCTCAATCACATGCCTTCCGGGTTTTCCGCCTGAAGGACGGTTCGGAATTCCGAGTCCGAGGCCTCCCATATTTCCCAGATCATATATTCTGTTGCCGAAATCGTCCAACAGATATTCGCCGGTAGTCATGTTATGAGCATATACAGGATAGATCGGGCCGATAGTTCTTGAGAAGAAGAATGGGTTCACATAACCGGTACTGCTTCCGTCACTTGCCTGGTTAGACTGGTTCAAGGATCCGGAGATGTTGAGTCCGGTCTTAATCCATTTTTGCGGCTGAGTATTCAAAACGAGCCTTCCGGTAAATCTCCTCCAGTCGGAACGGATCAGGTATCCTTTCTCATTAACGTATCCAAATGATCCCAGGAAGTCAGATTTGTCATTTCCGCCTGCATAAGACAGTACGTACTCGTTCCTGATTCCCTGGCGGATGAGTTCTTTAGCCCAGTCAAGATCATCGGGATAGAGTAATTGAGCATTCGGATTGATAGTACCGTCAACTCTTACGATATCGTTATCTGCAATCCCTTTGAACGGGTTGTAAGCTAATTGGGCTTTAATTCCATTAGTAGCTGCCTGTGCGGCCTGTTGAGGAGTTAAACCGGTTCCTGTAGTAGGATAGATGAGCGCATTCATCATTGATTCCCACATCAGGGGGTAGTACTCAAAGGCATTTACTCTTTCATACTCGGGTAGTCCACGGCTACTGAAACCTTGTGTGGCTTTAATAGAAAGAGTATTTCTGTTTTTCGATCCCTTGCGGGTTGTGATCATGATAACCCCGTTGGATGCACGACTACCCCAAAGAGCTACAGTAGAAGCGTCTTTAAGGGTGGTGATAGTTTCAATGTCATCACTGTTCAGGTTTGCCAGACCACCGTCATATGCAATACCATCCACAACAATTAGCGGACCATCACTTGCAGAGATAGACCCGAATCCGCGGATACGAATTCCCGGAGAGCTACCGGGGCTTCCGCCTGCGGCTGTTGTTTGAACACCTGGTCCGGTTGCTACAATGGCGTTCAGAGGGTTCATGATACCCCTTGTTTTGAAGTCATCCCCAGACACTTGATTAGCCGAGCCGGTAAAGTCTCCTTTCTTTACCTGGCCATAGGCTACTACAATTACTTCTTCGAGGCCTTTGTCAACTCTCGAGAGAGATAATGTAATAAAGTTGTCTGAAGGGATTACTGCTTCTTTAGTCTCCATCCCAACACTGGAAAAAACCAGTCTTGTAGCATCGGATGGAACCGTGAGGGAAAAGCTACCATCAGCAGTTGTGATGGTACCGGTTTTACTTCCGGGCAGGGTTACAGATACGTCTGAAAGTGGTGCCCCGTTTTCGTCAATCACTTTCCCCTGCACTTTTTTCTGAGCTGTCAGCTGCAAGCTAAAAAAGGTGGCAGCTACAATGAAGAATAGTGCTTTTCTCATATCAATTTTTTGAATTAAAAAAAATGCCCAAAAGGCTTTAATAGAATTAAAACTTTATGAGCGGATGTAAATATATGATAATACCACATATAAAAATCTTTTTTGGGCCAGACTCCGAGATTCTGTGCTGGAATAATAAGAGAACTATTTAAAAAGGTATCTGTAATAAAGGACAAATACATTGTTGGGGTCTCCTGCATTAAGTTTTATCTGGGTATTTTCTAAATACCTGGCTTGTGATGCAAAACAATATGTAAATCTTTAGTTACCGAAGGTCAGATAGAGAATTCCGGCCAATTTCTGTTTTTTATACTCTCGCAGGTTATTGAGGAACGCAGGTAATTTTGTGTTCATTGCAACGATTAGAAGTAAAGAATTAACTTTAAGAGATTCCGTTTATAGATCACAGTCTGTAGTATAAATATTGATAATACATCATGAGCAGAGGATTTGTAAAAGAAGGCGACCAGGAAGAGATTCCTTTAATAGCTCCAAGAGCACCTCTTCCGGCAGGGGTTGCAAATTATGTAACTCCAACAGGATTTAATTTGTTGATGGAGGAGAAAGAAGCATTGGAAGAGGAAAAGAGAAATTTGCCTCCCGGCAATGAGGGCGAACGCAGAAGGGCAGCCTTGTTTATTGACGGTAAATTGAAATTATTAAATGAAAGAATTGCTTCTGCACGAATTCTCGATTCTAAAAATCAAACCAAAGATGTAATACGATTTGGTGCAGTTGTAGAATTTTTAAACGGAAAAAAGCATATGAAGTTTCAGATTGTAGGTGTAGATGAAGCTGATATTAAACAAAGTAAAGTGGCTTTTACCTCACCAATTGCCAGGGTTTTAATCGGTAAAAAGAAAGATGAAACGGCAGATTTCAAGAGAGGAGATAAAACACAGCGACTAAAAATTCTTTCTATCAGTTATCCAGAATAAGATTAGCTTATCTGAATTGTTGCAATAAAATTTTGAAGAAATGGTATTTGCCGAGGGTGATGTTTAAGTACATTTACCCCGATAAAAAAATAACGAAAAAAAATGAGTCAGTCAAAAATTGATAATTCGGTTCTCGATGCTTTTAGAGAGATTTGCGGTGACACGTATGTCATCACGGGAGGAGAAGATAAGGAGAAGTATGCTGAAGATCAGACCGAAACGTTGCATTTTCTGCCCGAAGTGGTTTTGAAACCACGTACACCCGAAGAGATTAGTAGTATCTTAAGAATTTGTAACAAACATTTGATACCCGTGACGCCAAGAGGGGCGGGTACAGGGCTTACGGGTGGGGCACTCCCGCATTTGGGTGGAGTGGTCATCTCAACCGAGCGCTTCAATTCCATTTTAAATATTGACGAAAAGAATTTGCAGGTAACAACCGAGCCTGGAGTCATCACGCAGGTGTTGATGGATGCTGTTAAAGAGAAGGGATTGTTCTATCCTCCGGATCCTGCGAGTCGCGGCTCCTGTTTTATAGGAGGCAATATCTCTGAAAACAGTGGTGGTCCGAAAGCGGTGAAATACGGTGTGGTGAAAGACTATGTTTTGAATCTGGAAGTAGTATTGCCCTCCGGTGAGATTATGTGGACGGGTGCAAACGTGTTGAAGAATGCAACCGGATATAATCTGACACAACTGATTGTAGGCAGTGAGGGAACACTCGGAATCGTAACGAAAATTGTTTTAAGGCTGCTTCCGCATCCCAAGCACGACTTGCTGATGTTGGTACCTTTCAACGATGTTGAAAAAGCATGTGAGGCAGTGAGTGCAATTTTCCGCGCAGGCTATACTCCCAGCGGATTAGAGTTGATGGAGGTTGATGGATTAAGAATTGCCGAATGTTCGTTAGATGGTTCCTCTGTGCCGGTAACTGATGATACAGCAGCACACCTTATTGTTGAGGTAGATGGCAACCACATGGATACATTAATGCAGGAGATAGAAGCGATTTCAGAAGTTCTGATGCAGTACGATTGCGGCGAGATCTACTTTGCAGATAATGCTGCACAAAAGCAAGAGTTATGGAAACTGAGAAGGCGCCTGCCCGAGGCAGTGAAGAATGACGGATATACAATAGAAGAAGATACTGTCGTGCCGAGATATCAATTACCGGCACTTATTAAAGGTGTAAAGAAACTGGGTGATGAATACGGATTCAAATCTGTTTGCTTTGGCCATGCCGGCGATGGAAACCTCCACATCAGAATTAAAAAAGAGGGAACAGATAATACGCAAGACGATCCTGAAATCATCAAATGCCTTAGAGCTTTATTTGTGCTTGTGAAAGAATTAGGCGGTACTATCAGTGGCGAACACGGAATCGGACTGGTGCAGAAGCGCTTTATGGATATTATGTTTACCGAATCGCAAATAGATTTGATGCGTGGAATCAAGAAGGTATTCGATCCTAATAATATTCTGAACGCAGGAAAGATTTTTGATTAGGTAATAAGAGCATGCCTCTTGTAGATTAAGGTTACTATTTAAAGTTTCGGTAGCCCTGAAAGAATTTCTTTTTTAATCACCTTCGTAATCCTGTTCTTCTCAAAGCCTCTGGGTGTTACAAAAGTGATGGTACGGCTGAGCACCGGGTCAACAACGGGCCTGACCATTTGTAATCTTCGTTCGCCCATGTAAATAGTTGCCAGGCGCGGAAGGAAGGTAATCCCACCGTTTCTGTCAATAATTTTTCTGATAGTTTCTAAGGAACCGCTGTGATAGCTGATATTTCCAATTGTTCTTGCTGAAAGCGATGCTTTGTTTTTGATTTCTGAAGAGGAAGTAAGATAACTTTTGAAGGTGTCGTGAAGCAGCAAATTATCAAAAGGGATTTCATTCCATTTTACTTCTTCTTTTTCCAGTAATGGATGTCCGGCGCCAAGGTAGAGCACAAAGTCTTCCTCGAACAAGGCGTCTTCATAATAACCTTCCTTAAAAAAAGGCAGGATGGCAATACCCCCATCGAGTTCATCTTCTTCAAAGTGTATCGCCATTTCCTGGGGAGTCAATTCGAGAATCTCCACACTGAGTTCGGGATATTTTTCTGCCAGTGGCCTGATGAACAAGGGGAGCAGGTAAGGGGCGAGCATAGGAAGTATTCCGAGCCGAAAGTTTCCTGCCGGACGGTTAGACATTTTCCTCGCTATCTCAATGAATTGTTTTTGCCCCTCCAGAATCACTTTTGCTTGACGGATCAGGTCGGTGCCTTTCATGGTAGGAGCTACAGGATTTCTCGACCGATCGAATATGATAATTCTGAATTCTTTTTCTAACCGCTGAATTTCTTTGCTGAGTGTTGACTGAGCGACTTCACATTCGTCGGCAGCACGAGAGAAATTGCGGTGCCTGTCGACTGCAACAATATATCTAAGCTGGTTAAAGTTCATTACAGATTCAGAGCCTGAAGTTATCAGGCTCCGGTATCCGTAAAATTAAGAATCTTTGAGAAGCGGTTGTATCAGGAAGATATTTCTGTTACCGAAGGCAGATTTCCCGAATTCAGAACAAGCATCCAACTTGTGCTCAATTCCCCTCCTACGGAGGGGTGCCTTCCGCCTCCCTAGGAGGGGAAGGAGGGGTGGTTCTTGATTAATCCTTGGCTCGTGTCTCACGTTCCACTATAATTATAAATCTAATAAACTTGCCGCTGAAAGTACCTTGACCATCCTTGGTCAAGGATGTACGTGCGGTTTGGGTTACCTATTTAACCATCAAACTAAACGCCTAAACAAATAAACATCTAAATGGCCGTAAGACGGGGATTACCTTCGGTGATCCCTTTGTGGAGGGGCTAAAATCAAAAAAGCCATCACGCCGTTGGCGTGATTTGGTTTTTTTAGTCCGTAGCCTTCGCACGAACGAGTTCGGTTCGGCTACGAACTATAAAACCCTCGCTTTCGCGAAGGCTTTTCTGAGTTTGCGGAGAGTGAGGGATTCGAACCCTCGATACCATCGCTGGTATACACGATTTCGAGTCGCGCTCCTTCAACCACTCGGACAACTCTCCTTGAGATTTGGGCGGCAAATGTAAGAAAACCTCATCGGCAGAAAAGAGAGATTTTATTTCTTTCTGATTTTTTCAATTGCATTTTTTGCGTAGTCAGTGAGTATCAGTTTCCCGCTGATGGCAGCTCTTTCTTTCAAAAGCGTTTCCCAATGATCTGTTCCTTCCCAGAAGACTTTTTTCATGTCTGCCATAGCTTTCGGGCTGTAATGAGAAAGCGTCACTGCCAATTGTCGAACACTTTCGTCCAGTTCTTCTGCGGTATTACATACTTTGTTGAAGAGGCCTTTTTGATGAGCCCATTCTGCCGAGCGCCAGGAAGCTGCATCTATTGCCAACTCTGAAAAACCTGAAACTCCGATCTTCCGTTCTACCGACGGCCCGATTACAAAAGGTCCGATGCCCAAAGCGAGTTCGCTTAGTTTAATATCTGCACCCGAAACAGCTATCGCGTAATCTGCTGCGCTGACGATTCCCACGCCGCCACCGACACACTTGCCCTGCACTCTTACAACAATAAGCTTGTGGCTCTCACGCATAGCATTGATGACGTTGGCAAATCCTGAAAAGAACGCCAGCCCTTCTTCTTTGTTACTCACGGCAATCAGTTCATTGAAGCTGGCTCCTGCACAAAAAGCTTTCGGTCCGCCGCTTTTTAATACTATTACACGGGTATTGGCAGTATTCTCATTTCTTATAGTATCTGTAAGTTCTTTCAAGAGATATCCCGGCATTGAATTGCTCAAAGGATGAAAGAACTCGATGGTTGAAATCCCGTTTTCGCGCGTACATCTCACATAACCTTCCTCCATAATAAATTATTTAGAACACAAATTTAATGAATGCCTCTCTTGAAACAGGTAAGACATTTTTTTCGTAACATAGCAAAAACATAACTACATGAAACTACAGAACTATGTCCTTGGAAAATGGATGGAAGGCGATGGGGAAGGACAGCCACTATACAATTCCGTCAACGGACAGTTGATTGCCTATGCCTCTACAGAGGGATTGGATTTCGAAAAAATATTACAGTACGGAAGAGCTACCGGGACTCATGCCCTGCGCAAGATGACTTTTGAAGAAAGAGGCAGAATGTTGCGTGCACTCGCTTTGCATCTGATGGAGCATAAAGAAAAGTTTTACCCTGTCAGTTATATGACCGGTGCTACCAGAGCCGATAGCTGGATAGATATTGAAGGCGGTATTGGTAATTTATTCTCCAACGCCTCATTGCGGAGAAAGCTACCTGATGAAATCTATGCAATGGACGGAGAGAATATCGGGTTGAGCAAAGGAGGCACATTTGCGGCACAGCATATTCTGATTCCGAAAGAGGGAGTAGCCGTACATATCAACGCCTACAACTTTCCGGTTTGGGGAATGTTAGAAAAAATTGCTGTTAACCTTCTGGCCGGAGTGGCTGCGGTTGTGAAACCTGCGACAGTTACCAGTTATCTCACCGAAGCAGTGGTACGGGAAATTATTACTTCAGGAATCCTGCCTGAAGGAGCGTTACAGTTAGTCTGCGGAGCTGCGCGCGATATGTTGGATCATGTGCATTCGCAGGATGTGGTAACCTTTACGGGATCTGCATCTACGGGATTGATGTTGAAATCCAATCTGCAGATTTTAAGAGAGAATGTTCCATTCAATCTGGAGGCAGATTCATTGAATTGTATTGTGCTTGGAGAAGATGTAAAACCTGGGATGCCTGAGTGGGATATCTTCATAAAAGAGATTAGGAAGGAGATGACAGTGAAGGCAGGTCAGAAGTGTACTGCGATCCGCAGGATTTTTGTGAGCGAAGAAGCCTTTGAAGGTGTTTACACAGGAATTGCAAAAAGTCTGGAGCAGACAACCATCGGCAATCCGCTGAATGAAAAAGTGCGGATGGGTTCTCTCGCGGGGAAGCAGCAGCGTGAAGAAGTGAAAAAACAAATTCAAAAACTGTTGGCGACTTCAGAAATAGTTTACGGTTCAGAGCAGGCAGTTGATTTGATAGATGCCGATTTTGACAGCGGTGCTTTCATGAGTCCGTTGCTGTTGAAAAATGAAAAGCCGTTTGAGAGTGTAGAACCTCATACCGTAGAGGCTTTTGGCCCGGTTAGTACCGTAATGCCGTACAAGAATTTTGATGAAGCTATTGAACTGGCGAAGATGGGAAAAGGCAGTCTCTGCAGTACCATAGTAACAACCGATGGTAAAATCGCCAGGGATTTCGTTCTGGGATCAGGGCACTATCATGGAAGGATTTTAATCCTGAACCGCGATTGCGCAAAAGAAAGTACCGGCCATGGTTCCCCACTGCCGATGCTGGTGCATGGTGGTCCGGGTAGGGCAGGGGGCGGTGAAGAAATGGGGGGTTTGCGCGGTATCAGGCATTATATGCAAAGAGTGGCCTTACAGGGATCGCCGACGATGCTGACATCGGTAACGAATGTATTTTCCCCGAATGGTAAAGGAAATGAGCTCACAAAACATCCGTTTAAGATGTATTTCGAGGAGCTCAAAGTTGGCGACCAGTTAATTACTGAGAAACGTACGGTTACTTCTGAAGATATAGACCAATTTGCCGATCTCACAGGCGATCATTTTTACGCACATATCGCATCGACCGATTTTTCTGACACCATGTTCGAGCGACAGGTAGCTCACGGCTATTTTCTAATAAGCGCAGCAGCAGGCTTGTTTGTTGATAATTATGAAAAGAACCCTGTTCTATTGAATTATGGCATTGAAGAACTGAGGTTTACCAAGCCCGTTTATCCGGGTGACAGTTTCTACATTCGGTTCACTTGCAAAGAAAAAAGATCTCAGGAATTAAAGCCGCCGAAACCAGGTGAGACACTACCGAAAGGAAGTGATATTCCAAAAGGGATAGTCAAATGGTATGTTGAGATTCTCGACGAGACGGAAGACCCGCTGATTGGAGTAGCTACTATTCTTACCATGGTTCGAAAGCGCTCCTGAGTGAAAAAGAAAAACAGGAAAAGTTAATCAGTCTTTTTTCTTCTGAAGGCGATCCAGTTGAGCAGTCAATCTCTCGAAGATTTCATCAATGGAGCCTTCGCCTTTCACGTGTACGACCTTATCGAATTTTTGATAATGATCGAGTACGGCACTCGTCTTTTTATGATATTCGGCAATTCTGGCTCTGATGATATCTTCGTTAACATCATCCGAGCGGCCGCTTGTTTCGCCTCTTTTGAGTAATCTTTTCACGAGTTCGGCCTCTGAAACATCCATGGCCAAAACGATATTAATCTGAGTTTTCCTTGCTTTCAGAAGTTTATCTAATTCTTCCGCCTGCACAATAGTGCGTGGAAATCCGTCAAATAAAAATCCGCCGGCTCCTTTATTAGCATCTACCATATCACTGATCATACCGATTACAACCTCATCGGGAACAAGACTGCCTTTATCCATCAGCTTTTTAGCCTTTAATCCTAAAGGAGTTTTTTTAGCTATTTCACTTCTGAGTAAATCGCCCGTTGAAAGGTGTTTTAAACCGTATTTAGCTATAAGTTTTTCAGACTGCGTACCCTTACCACTGCCCGGCGGGCCAAAAAGAATAAAATTGAACATCTTTTAAAATCTCGTGAAAGCCAAATATAATGTTTGGAAGGCAAAACATTCAAAAAGTATTTTTTCAGGACAGAAATTTTACTTTTTTCAAATTTTCTTTAATTCCGAAAAGATCTTTTGAAAAGGAATTTTGTAAGGTTGAGGTGTTTTTTGATTAAAAAAAAATACGCAAAGCCGTTTTCAGACGTTAAAGAGTGTGGAAAAGTGGGGTCCGGACAGGTTTTATACTCTGTGTTTTGCCACCGGCTTATGGTTTTTTAAAATCTTGTGGCCATCTTTGCAGCCCCTGAAATATATTTAGAATGGTAATTGATTAACCGGAAAATGAGTTCAAATTCTGCCCCAAAGTATCTGATTTCGCGAAAAGTTGATACATTTTTCAGCGATATTACCGCTGCATCTGAGTTCACACTGCGGTTTTTTAAGGAGGTTTTTCGCCCGCCGTATGAATTCAGGGAACTTATCAAGCAGTGTTATCAGGTAGGATATAAGTCGCTTTTTATGATTGCCCTAACCGGGTTCATTACCGGAATCGTTATCACCAAGCAATCCCGTCCGTCACTTTCTGAGTTTGGTGCCGAGTCATGGCTTCCATCACTTTCCGGAATCGCCGTCATCCGTACGCTGGCACCTTTGGTGACTGCTTTGATATGTGGTGGTAAGGTGGGGTCTAATATTGGTGCTGAGTTGGGATCAATGAAGGTGACCGAGCAAATAGACGCCATGGAGGTGTCGGCAATTAATCCTTATAAATTTTTGGTAGTTACCAGAGTATTGGCCACTACCATAATGATTCCGTTATTAGTATGTTTTGCAGGGCTGGTTGGTATGCTGGGGGCCTATCTGAACGTTCACGTGTTTGAGCAAACTTCAATGACGACTTTCTTTATAGCAGCTTTTGATAAGATTTCTTATTTGGATCTGGTCTCCTCTTTAGTCAAGAGTATCGTGTATGGTTTTACCATCGGTATGGTGGGGTGCTATAAGGGTTTTAATGCTTCTAACGGAACAGAAGGTGTGGGAAGGGCGGCTAACGCAGCAGTGGTGTTGAGCATGTTCTTAATATTCACAGAGGAGATATTATTAGTACAGATCACAAATTACTTACGCTAGGAAGATGGAAATGAATTTCAATAAAGGAGCTGATGGAGAGGTAATTCGTATAAGAGAATTGCGCAAGTCGTTTGGCAATCTCAAGGTATTGGACGGAGTTGATCTGGATGTTTATGAAAGAGAAAATTTTGTGGTGCTGGGTAGATCAGGAACAGGTAAATCGGTTTTAATTAAACTAATTTCCGGATTGCTGACACCTGATAGTGGTTCTGTTAAGGTATTCGGGTATGAGGTATCGCAGCTGAATAAATATGAACTGATGGAACTGAGGCTGCAGATTGGATTCTCTTTTCAGAACAGTGCGCTTTATGATAGTATGAGTGTGAAGGAAAATCTGTTGTTTCCATTAGAACACAACGCAAGACATCTTACAAAAAAACAGATGCGTCATGAAGTGGAATCAGTGCTGGATGCAGTCGGTTTGCTAAGTACCATTAATCAAATGCCTTCTGAGTTGTCAGGGGGACAAAGAAAGCGTATTGGTATTGCACGCACGCTGATTATGAGGCCGAAAATCATGCTGTATGATGAGCCGACATCAGGTCTTGATCCGATTACGAGTACGGAAATCAACGGACTGATTAATGAAGTAAGAGAGAAGTATGATACCACTTCAATAATCATCACTCACGATCTTACTTGCGCCAGGTCGACAGGAGACAGAGTAGCGATGTTGAGCAATGGAAAGTTTATTAAGAAAGGGACTTTTGAAGAGGTCTTTAAAGAACAAGACGAAAGAATAAAACAATTTTACGAATATAAATTTACAGACTGATATGAGATCTTCAAGTGGAAGCCGGGCAGTTATCGTAGGGATCTTTACCCTTGTTGGTTTAGCCATCCTGGCAGTTTTTATTCTGACATTGGGATCGCAGAGAAAGACGTTTACCAGCTCTATTACGGTGAAGTCTTATTTCTCAAACGTCAACGGTTTACAGAAAGGAAATAATATCTGGTTTACCGGTGTCAAAGTCGGGACAATCCGCAGTGTATCCATAATCGAAAGCAGCAAGGTGGAAGTACAGATGTACATCGATAAGTCAGCCAAGAAGTTTATCCATAAAGATGTAAGAGCAAAGTTGTCGTCAGACGGGCTGATTGGTAATAAGATTATAGAGCTTTACGGCGGCACTCCCGATTTGCCGAATATCGAAGAAGGTGACATCATTGCCACAGATACGCTTTTCAGCACAGAGGCATTGATGAGCACATTGTCGGAGAATAATGACAATCTGCTCGGGATTACCTCTAACCTTAAGATAATTACAGATCAGATTGTGCAGGGTAAAGGAACGCTGGGAAAGATTATGAATGATGAAACCCTGACAGATCAGATTAACCTGCTTGCTGCAAGCCTGAACCGTTCTGCAGTAAATATTGAGAAACTTTCTGCCGCTGCATCCGATTACACAGAGAAGTTGAATAAGCCTGGTACACTTGCGAATGATCTGGTATCAGACACTACAGTATTCGCGAATTTGCGTGATCTGACAGAGAGGCTAAGGGTGATTTCCGACTCCTCGCAGATATTTGTGAACAGTCTGAATGAAACCGGAAAATCCCTGAATGCAAGTCTGGATAATCCGAACACACCACTGGGGATGATGCTAAAGGATGAGAAGGCTGCAAAACAAATAAAAGGAATACTGGGTAATCTTCAAACGGCTACAGAAAAGTTAAACGAAGACCTGGAGGCGTTGAAGAGCAACTTCCTTTTCAGAAGATACTTCAAGAAGCAGGCAAAGCTGGAAAAATCCAAACAATCAAGTGTTTCTGATACTACCTTTAGCAACTAACATCAGGGGAAGTATCATCCATGCTATTTAATCAGGCAAAGAAAACGTTGAATCTTGCCTTCCCGATTATTATCGGTGAGGTAGCACAACTATCGCTTGGGTTGATTGACAGTGCGATGGTAGGTGCTGTGAGCTATAAGCAATTAGCGGCTTCAGCGCTTGTTTTCAGTGTTATCAATATCCCCTTCGTGTTTGGAATCGGGATTACTATTTCAGTCTCGCAGTTAGTGAGTATGGCGCATGGCCGGTCGGATAAAAAACTGGTGAGCCATTATCTGTTTAACGGTTTTTGGTTGAGCACGGTATCGGCGATTCTTATTGCGCTGCTTGTAGAGTTTTCAATGCCACTACTTTTCCATTTAGACCAGGATCCTGAAGTGGCAATGTTTGCAGCCCCTTATCTGCGTGTGATGGGATGGGGTGTTATACCGATGCTGATGTTCATGTCGCTCAAACAGTTTACTGACGGCCTTGAATACACGAAAACAGCAATGGTAATGTCGCTGGCAGCAATTCCCGTTAAAGTCTTTCTGAACTGGTTAATCATCTTTGGCAATTGGGGATTTCCGAGGTGGGAGTTATACGGCGCAGGTGTCGCCACTTTGGTTACAAGAATTTTATTATTTGTCGGTTTGTTGGGAGTGATTCTTCGGCATTCATTGTTTCGCAGGTATATTATGATTGGCAAGCGTGCGTGGATTTTCAGATGGAACTCTATCAGGCAATTGCTTTATATCGGTATCCCTTCAGGGTTTCAGATAGCGATGGAAGCAGGCGCATTCGCAGTCTCCAGTATTTTAGTGGGAACACTTGGCGCTGTATCTCTCGCAGCACACCAGATAGCGCTCAGTCTGGCTTCTTTCACCTTCATGATTTCCATCGGTTTGTCGCAGGCAGCATCTATCCGAACCAGCAGTGCATTTGGCAGAAGAGATCAGCCGCTTATCGGCAGGATCGGTAAAAGCACTTTGTATGTGGCATGGATATATGGAGGAGCGTGTGCCTTACTGTTTATTATTTTCAGGCATCAACTGCCATTTATTTTTAATGATAACCCCGAAGTAGTTGCCCTTGCCACGTTCCTGATTCTGTTAGGAGCGTTATTCCAGATTTCCGACAGTTCGCAAGCCATTGCTGCCGGGCTGTTAAGAGGGATTAAAGATGTAAGAGTGCCGACCGTATTTATTGGAATCGCCTACTGGGTAATCGGTCTGCCGTTTGGTTATTATCTGACGTTTAAAGCCGGATTAGGTGCTGCAGGGATATGGACCGGTTTTATTACAGGGTTGACTTTCAGTGCTGTTTTGCTCTTCATCCGGTTCAGGAAGATGGTCTGGAAGAACCATATTAAAAAGTGGGATATTTAAAAAGGCAGACAGAAACTCTAACCCTTTACATCCAATGCATCCCGCAACCCGTTCCCAAGAAGATTAAATGCCAATACCAGAATCATTATCGCAATACCCGGGATGAGTGCCAGGGCAGGATTATGCGTGATGATGAAGTTGTAGTTTTCTTTCAGCATCAGGCCCCAGCTCGGTGTCGGTGGTTGGATGCCTATACCGAGAAAACTGAGTCCGGCTTCAATAATGATGGCACTTGCGAAATCTGCCGCAGCAATTACCATAACAGGCCCCATTACATTCGGAAGAATATGTCTGATGATGATACGGCTGTCGCGTAAACCCAATGCCTTGGCAGCTTGCACATATTCCAACTGACAGAGGGCCATGACTTGTCCGCGCACGACACGCGCAATGGTAACCCACATGGTGAGTCCGACTGCGATGAATATTTGCCAGAAACCCTTACCGAGTGTCAGGGTTAATCCGAATACTAACAGCAGTGTTGGGATACTCCAAACAACGTTGATAAACCACATGATAATATTATCTGCTCGTCCCCCTTTATATCCGGCAATGGCTCCAAGCGTAACACCAATCAAGAGGGCAATCAATACAGTTACAAGCCCAACGGCTAAGCTTACACGAATGCCGACAATCAGCCGGCTGAGAATGTCTCTTCCGAATTTATCAGTTCCAAACCAGAAGGTTTTCTGGGTGATAAAATCAGAAGGCAGAGCAGATTTAGGGTATGTCTGTTGTTCGTGGATGCCTTCGTCAATAAACTTTTCAACCGAGACACTATCCCCGAGATCTTTGTAACTGTTGATAGGCACAAGTACAAAAGGATCCTCTTTTCCAAATAAAAGATGGTTGAAGAAGCCGGTATGGCCGACTTCTCTTTGCTTTAAGACCTTGAGGAAAGTCTGTTTAAACCCCGGTTTCTGTGCCTGAATTTCTACCACCTGTCGGTCTGCGTTCGGGGTCTGATCGTTTCCGAGAAAGTAGGCGAATACAGCCGTTACCACAGCCAGCAAAATGACGGTAAGGCCTGCCATAGCACCTTTGTTCTTTTTCAGTCTTTGCCATGCCTTGGCTGAGAATGATTCTGATGACTGCATTTACTTCGTTAGATGTGGAAACAGAGGTAAATATAAATGAATTGAAATGATTTTCTGATTCATGCCCCGGGAGGTTATTCCTTATTCTCTCAATCTGTTACCTTTGGGAGAAAAGAAAGGTTATGGTGATTTTAACCCGGGAAGCGGCAATGAGAAAACTGCAGAGAATGGCTTATGAAATTGCCGAGAATAATTCTGATGAAAAAGAAATCGTTCTCGCCGGAATTAAAGGGAATGGAGTACTCCTCGCAAGGATATTGAATGGATTTCTGAAAACAATATTCCCGGGGGAGATCAGGATGATTGAGATAGATATCAATAAGAAAATGCCTCGCGAAGTGACGCTGGTGTTTGAAGGAGATACTTTTTCTTTTGACAACAGGGTTGTTATCATCATTGATGATGTGGCTAATTCAGGTAAAACCCTGTCATATGCACTAAAACCTTTTCTGGAATACTACCCTTCAAAAATCCAGACTCTTGTTCTGGTTGAAAGGAGTCATAAACGCTTCCCCGTTTCACCTGATTTTAAAGGACTATCTGTGGCAACGGCTCTTTCAGAGAGGATTGTTGTCGATACGGAAAAAGGCGATATCGCCGGAGCACATTTAGAGCGTTAGAAGTAGATCAAATGGGCTTTGAGTTTTCCGCCGGTAAGCTCCAGGGCTGGGGCAGGAAATTTGAAAGAGTCTAATACAAAGAATAAAATCCGCAATCCCTTTTTGTTTGTTTTAATCGCTGAGAAATTCAGGTCAGGGCTGATCAGCCATTGACGCCGGCGCGGGATATCTGTCCGGTCAAAAATGATATTGCCGTCTTTATCCTGAGCAAAGTTTTTAGTGCCACCCCAAATGCCTTCGGCCCCGTAGCCCAGAGAAATATTCAGCCACGCCGGCCAACGCTCAGAATGAGTGAGCGATTTGATATCGGCGCTTAGCCAGTAGGTTTGACGATTATAGTCTTTTAATGCTCTTTCAATAAAGGATTTGCCGAAGATTTTATCGGCGCGTTGTTCCAGTTCGGGATCGGCGTACTTTTTTGGTGAGGTTGAAAACTTGAGCTTGAGTTTTTGCTGATCCCATAATAACTCCTGTGAAACAAAGGTTGCTGTTCCCAGAATATTGGCAGTAACATCTCCCACACTGAATCCGTATTCAGAAGAGAATCCGTCGAGTACCTCGATGATAGATTGGTATGCGATGCCGCTCGTAGCTGCGAGAATAATCCGCGTTTTACGCGACACTCCCGTCCATCTCCACATTTCCGAACTGGTACGACTTTCTAAGTAAGCACTATATACGTGGCCGGCTTTATCCATCTGAGCCCATTCGGCGTTATCGTTAAAAAAATGAAATGAACTTTTGGGATGGTCAGCATACCAAAGAATTGCTAACCCGGTAAGACTTCCTGCGAAGGCAGCTCCGTGGCCAATGGCTACTAGCCTAACCCTTTTTGGGTATAACGTATTAACCGTGTCTTGCGAGTCGGAATCAGTTTGGATAATGCTTTGGGCCGTTGCACAGTTTTGGCAGCAGAAAAAACATAGGGCGGTTGCCAGACATAGAAGTGACCTGCGCATGAGGCAAAAATAACGGCATTCCGTTGAAGTGTTAAGAATGAAATCTAAAAATTGAATACCTTCAAAGCCAAAATTTATCTTTTTATGGATCAGAAAACAGAAGCTAATATCAAAGAGTGGCTAGAAGGAAATTATGACGAAGCAACCAAAGCAGCCATCAGGAAAATGCAGGAAGAAGATCCTGCACAATTGGAAGACGCCTTTTACAAAAATCTGGAGTTTGGTACCGGTGGTTTAAGAGGAATCATGGGCACGGGTACTAACCGGATGAATAAATATACTATCGGAAAAGCTACACAGGGATACGCCAATTACCTGAAGCAGAATTATGAAAAAGTGAGTGTGGCAATTGCGTTCGATGCAAGAAATAACAGTAAAGATTTTGCCAGGATTGTAGCAGAGATTTTCGCAGCTAACGATATTACGGTTTATCTGTTCGAAGAATTAAGGCCTACGCCGGTATTGAGTTTCACCATTCGTTATCTGAAGTGTCAGGGGGGAGTAGTGCTGACAGCATCTCACAATCCGAAAGAGTACAACGGATACAAAGCTTATTGGAATGATGGAGCTCAACTGGTTCCGCCTCATGATAAAAATGTAATTACCGAGGTAGAGAAGATCAAAAGTATCGACGATGTGAAGTGGAAGGGAAATGAGCATAACATTCATATTATCGGTAAGGATGTTGACGATGCTTACCTGAAAATGGTTAAGGGGCTCAGCATTCATCCCGAAATCTGTGCAAAACAGCACGATATGAAGATCGTTTACACCCCGATTCACGGGGCCGGAATTACAATGGTTCCGAAGGCTTTGGCTGCCTACGGTTTTGATAATGTACACATAGTCGAAGAACAATCTCATCCCGACGGTAATTTCCCGACAGTCAACTATCCGAATCCCGAGGAAAAAGAAACCATGAGTATCGGCCTAAAGAAAGCAGAAGAATTAGATGCCGATATTCTCTTTGGTACCGATCCGGATACTGACAGGGTGGGGGTAGGTTTAAAAGATAACCACGGCAACTGGGTTTTGATGAATGGAAACCAGACAGCTCTGCTTGCATTCAATTATATGATTGAAGCGAGAAGAGAAAAAGGGTGGACAAAACCCAACGATATGGTGGTGAAGACCATCGTGACTACCGATTTGATAGATAAGATTGCTGCCGAGAATGGGATGAACTGTTACAATACGCTGACAGGCTTTAAGTGGATTTCATCACTCATCAGAGAAAAAGAAGGCAAGGAAAAATATATCATTGGCGGCGAAGAGAGCTTCGGACTGATGATTGGCGACGAAATCAGAGATAAGGATGCCGTGAGCGCAGTTTCCATTATTGCTGAAATGGCCGCAGTGGAGAAAGAAAAAGGCAGGTCATTATTTGACAAGCTTCTCGATATTTACCGCCAGTACGGATTCTATTATGAAGAACTGATATCTATTACCAAAAAGGGAATGGATGGCGCCAAAGAGATTGCAGCTATGATGCAGGCCTACCGGGAAAACCCTCCTAGGGAAATCGCCGGAAGCAAAGTTGCCAAATTGCTGGATTACGATACTTTGGAAAGCAAAGACCTGGATGCCGGCATCACAGAAAAACTGGATTTCCCTAAAAGTAACGTGCTGCAGTTCATTCTGGAAAACGGAGATAAGATATCAGCGAGGCCCAGCGGTACAGAGCCGAAGATTAAATTCTACTTCAGTGTTAACACCGAACTGAAGGATATTAAAGAGTTTGATGAAAAACTGGCGGGACTGAAAAAGAGAATCCGGGATATCATTCAATCTATGGGATTGGGATAGTCCGAAGTATCATACTTGCCTCCGGGTGCAGGACGCGCGCTAGCGTTTGATCCGTATGTTTTCATTCGGTGAGATGTTAAAAATCATAAAAAGAAGGAGAAGAAATCGGCCTTCCTGACCTTTTTATGACAGGAATTCACAAATAACCCACCTCTGTTGAAAAAATCCTTGTTTTTCTGCTAAACCCTTTTTGTTGGAATACAGCAATAGATTACCTTTGCACCCTCAAAAAACGCATAAAAACATGGTGGATATTAAACCCGATGAGATTTCGGCGATTCTCAGAAGCCAGTTGGGCAATTTTAATGCAGGTGCCGACCTGGAAGAAGTAGGTACAGTACTGCAGGTGGGCGACGGTATCGCTCGTATCTACGGATTAAATAATGTTAGCTCCGGTGAGCTGGTTGAATTTGAAAACGGTGTAAAAGCTATCGCTCTGAACCTTGAAGAAGATAACGTGGGTGTGGTATTGATGGGTGAAAGCGGAGACATCAAAGAAGGCGGTAAAGTAAAAAGAACCGGAAAAATTGCTTCCATCAAGGTGGGAGAAGGACTGGCAGGAAGGGTTATCAATACACTCGGAGAGCCGATTGATGGAAAAGGACCGATTACGGGCGAGCTGTTTGAAATGCCTCTCGAAAGAAAAGCCCCCGGGGTAATCTTCCGTGAACCGGTAAAAGAACCGCTGCAGACAGGTATCAAGGCTATTGACGCAATGATTCCTATCGGACGCGGACAGAGGGAGTTGGTAATTGGTGACCGTCAGACCGGTAAGAGTGCTATCTGTGTGGACACTATCATTAACCAGAAAGAATTTTACGAAGCCGGAAATCCGGTTTACTGTATATATGTAGCTATTGGTCAGAAAGCTTCAACCATTGCAAACGTAATGCGTACGCTTGAAGAACATGGCGCAATGCCATACACTACAATTGTAGCTGCATCTGCATCAGATCCTGCACCTTTACAGTTCTATGCTCCGTTTGCAGGTGCTGCTATCGGGGAGTACTTCCGTGATACAGGCCGTCCTGCTCTGATTGTTTATGATGATCTGAGCAAGCAGGCAGTAGCTTACCGTGAGGTATCTCTGCTGTTGAGACGTCCGCCGGGCCGTGAAGCTTATCCCGGTGATGTGTTCTATCTGCACAGCCGTCTTTTGGAAAGAGCCGCTAAGATCATATCTAACGATGATATTGCAAAGCAGATGAACGACTTGCCTGAGAACATTAAGCACCTGGTAAAAGGTGGTGGTTCTCTTACTGCATTACCTATCATTGAGACCCAGGCCGGTGACGTATCCGCTTATATCCCGACAAACGTAATCTCTATTACTGATGGTCAGATCTTCCTGGAGAGTAACCTGTTCAACTCTGGTGTTCGTCCGGCGATCAACGTGGGTATCTCTGTTAGCCGTGTGGGAGGTAATGCGCAGATTAAATCCATGAAAAAGGTGGCAGGAACTCTGAAACTGGAACAAGCATCCTACCGTGAACTGGAGGCCTTCTCTAAGTTTGGTGGTGATTTGGATGCTGCAACTAAAGCTGTGTTGGATAAAGGTGCCCGTAACGTACAGATTCTGATTCAGCCTCAGTTTACTCCGTACACAGTAGAGAAGCAGATTGCTATTATCTACCTCGGTACTTTCGGTAAGCTGAATGATGTTCCGGTTAACAAGATTCAGGAATTTGAAGAGCAGTTCCTTCTGGAAATGGAAAACAAATTACCTGAAGTACTGGCTGAGTTCAAGAAAGGCGTTCTTCCGGAGGAAGGCATTAAGCAGATGGAGGAGTTGGCAAAGACAATTGCACATCAGTACAGGAAAGCTTAATTGAGAGTTTGTTACTAAAGATAAATTGAAAGGGAGAGTGAAAACTTTCGGCATAATACTGAAAAATGGTTGGTAAAATCTCCTGTAACGTTGAGCTGTAAAGGGTTTGCGGGGTGTTATATGAAACACGTTTCATAAAACTTTTTCTTTGTAAAAAAACATGGTAAAAAAAGCGG
>JAGFIS010000019.1 GCA_024103425.1 Chitinophagaceae bacterium | reverse complement strand
AAGCCGCCTTCGAAGCCACCGGATACGTCATGGATCTCACCGCCACCTTTTTGACCGGCAAAGCGCCCGTGCTGACTCTACCCGCCGCCAAAGCCGCCGGCCAGGGTTTCGCCCTGGACAGCAGCCGGGCCATCAACGAATTGGGCTACAGCTGCCGGCCGCTGGAGGAGAGCATTGAGGATGCGTTTGTGTGGTTTAAGGGGGAGGGGTATTTGTGAGTGGGAGTCGATGGTGGGGGGTCGATGGTCGATGGTGGGGTGGTCCGAGGAAGATTTTTAGTGCTAGCGGTTGGCGGTATGTTTAGTAAGAGATTGCGGGCTTTTTACCTATCAAGTTACAGCAAAATTTGGAGTGGATTACTACGCCTCGAAAACCATTAAAACTCTAATTAACTATACCGCGTGTTGTAAGCTGGCCCTTTTCTTATTTATCCTTTTCCAGTTTCTGACTCTGTCGTGAGGTGGCAAAAAAACACTGAAGGGAGGAAGAAAAAAATTGAAATTCTTCTTGAGTTACTGGGAAGCACACTCCTTTGTAAGCTTCGGTCTGCGTTTGAGCTTGTGCAGCTTGCAAATGTGTGTGCTTTTGTGTGTTGGCTTTTCATGCTAATAGTTTCTCTAATTTCATTTTCCACTTTTCCCAGTCTTTCATTTCCTTGGTCTGAAGGTCAATAAATTTCTGTGTGTGATCATGATGAACCAAATGACACAATTCATGGATGATAACATATTCAATGCAACCTTTTGGTGCTTTGATCAATTCGGGATTTAAAATGATTTTTCCTTTTGGTGTACAACTTCCCCAGCGTGTTGGCATGTCTTGAACAACTAATGAACTCGGCTCTACTTTATATTTCTTGAATTTATCAATCAATGGTTGGGCAATAGCCTGAAACTTTGTCCTTGCATGCTCCAAATACCATGCTTTTACTAAGCCCTTAGCTCTTGACTTTTCATTTGTTCTTACCTCAATGAATTTGCCTTTTAGTTTTACGGATTCCTCTTCGCTTATTTGAATTTGCAAACGGTATTGCCTGCCCAAATACAAATGAGTTTCGCCACTTAAAAACTTGCGCTGTGGTGTTTTTGGCTGAAAGGAAAGAAAGAAACTTTGCTGTTTAATTATCCAAGGTGCTTTCTTTCTTATTTTGTCTTTCACCTTTTCTATTGAAGTGTCAACGGGAGCTTTCACCAATACTTCCATCTCCGGAGTTACTGTTATACCTAGCGATTTCCTTTCTGAGTATTCTAGGCGAAAATCAATTATTATACTACCGAACTGTATAGCCCCTGTCATCATTTGTAGCGTAGTTTAGCAACTTCTATACAGTCATCAGCTATTTTGTCCATGTCTTTGAATGACAAGTCCACATTGTATTTGTCACGTACTTCATCAATCAAATAGTCGCCAATTTCAATGAGTAATTTGCCTGTGATGTTTGTCTTGAACTGCCAGTCAACGATAGGTTTACCGTTATCCAACACAGCATCTTTAATGAGATCATCAACCTCTAAAGCTGTTTGTGTCGCCACCTCTTTACGTACCACATTGTCTTGTAGTTTCTCCGTTAGTGCTTCTACTGTTAATCCATAAAAAGCCTTAGCAACATCTCGATTTTGCAATTGTTCTGGTATATCACTGTCTGTATGAGCCAAAACATTATTCATAATGTCTTGAACTTTACTCAGGTATTGAGTTTCACTGATACGTTTGGCTTCATAGGATGCAATAGTCTCTTTCAGCATTTGAGAAAACTTTTTGTAGAAAGCCGGATCTTCATCCATTTTCTCAGTGATATGCTTTGCTGTCCTACTCGCAATTTTATCGGCCTTTGCCGCTTTCCCAATAGTATTTTCAACTTCCTGTTGAAATTTGTCTTTGTCAAAAATGTTCACTAGTACAGTTATAGTCTCAATTTTCTCGGTGGTAATGTGTGTATCAATCAGTTTTTGAATCTGACCTTCATAATGCTTATAGTCAATCTCGTCACTATATCTTTCAACTACAGCTAACCGCAATTTTAAAAACATGGTCAAATCTTCTTTGTAGCGATTGATTGTCATCTCATCAACGTCTTTATGAAATTGAATGGATGACAATGCCAATTTCAAACTCTTGGCAAAAGCGGCTAGGTTATCATAAAACAGAACCCTAATTGCCTCATCCTTTAATAGTTGCTGGTAAGCTTCTGCGTCTCTTTTATTGGCAATGGTTTTAAAAATATCCCACAATTCAGAATGCTTTTGAGGAAGCTTTTTGATTTCATACGCAATATTTGTGAGTGTACCCGCTAAATCTTCTTCATCAAAATCTTCAAAAGATGAATACATCTGCAAAGCATCATCCAGGTTCTCAATTACTCCATAATAGTCAATGATGTACCCAAATTCCTTGTCTGGGTAGATGCGGTTTACCCTTGCAATAGCTTGCAGCAATTTGTGGCTTTGCAAGTTTCTTGTCAGGTAAAGAACAGTATTTTTTGGTTCATCAAATCCGGTAAGCAGCTTGTCAACTACGATTATGATTTCCGGATCTTTTTGATTTTTGAAGCGATTGATGATGTTTTTTTCATAGCTTTTTGAATTGCCATGCTCATCCATCATTCTTTTCCAAAACTGATTTTCTTTCTCCGTTGATTTTTCATAGGCACTTTCTTCACCCTCTCTCTCGTCAATCGATGAAATCAGAACTTCGTTGCTGACAATACCAATTTCATCAAGATATTCCTTGTATTTAATCGCATTTACTTTCTTATCGCATACTAACTGCCCTTTAAAAGGTGTTCTTCCTTGCCAATTGTCTCGAAAATGATAGCTGATGTCCCAGGCTATCATTCGCATTTTTTGCTCGGCAGAATTTAAGTGATCGTATCTCGCAAACTTCTTTTTAATGTCTGCCTTTTGATAATCTGTTAATGGTTCTGAAACCATTCCGAAAAAGGTGTCAATCGGGCTGGCATTTACATCCTGCAGAGCTAATCTGCCTTCATATAGCAATGGTACAACTGCTTTGTCGCTCACAGCCTGATCAACAGTGTAGGCATCAATTACACCTCCGAATTTAGCTGCAGTGCTTTTATCCTTTTTAAAAAGTGGTGTTCCGGTCATAGCAATAAAACATGCATTAGGCAATGTCTTTTGCATGTCGATATTAAAGATACCGTGTTGTGTTCTGTGTCCTTCATCCACTAAGACAAAAATGTCTGGGCTTTCTAAAGGCTTATTGATCTTTTTGACTGCTGCCACAAACTTGTTGATAATGGTTGTTACCACAGCATCACTATTGCTTTCCAGTAATTCTACCAAACGCTGACCTGTGGTGGCGTTCTCTACAAATTTTCCACACTTTCTGAAAGTACTTGTAATCTGGTTGTCCAAATCGGTACGGTCGGTCACTAAAACAATCTTCGGATTGCGAATACTGGGTTCCATGGCAATGGCTTGGGCCAGCATCACCATGGTTAAAGATTTACCACTTCCCTGGGTATGCCAGATTACTCCGCCTTTTCTTTTGCCGTTTTCAATATTCTTAATCCGTTGCATGGATTTTTTAATGGCAAAAAACTGCTGATAACGCGCTATTTTCTTTTCGCCATTGTCGAACAAAACATAATTGAAAATAATATCCATCAATCTTTCAGGTCGACATAATCCCATGAGATACTCGCCCTGAATGGTGGGGAAGATGGTTTCTTTTTCTAAGGCATCAAAGTATTGGCGAACGTACTTGAAACGGTCTGCGAATAATTGGTCTTTTACAGAAGGGGTAAGCGGTTTGTTCTTTAATTCTTCAAGGCTGCTTTCGTAATTCTGTTCTTCTGCATCACTGCTGAATTTCTCTTGCCACTTTGCCCAAAACTTTTCCGGTGTGCCATTGGTGGCATAGGCCGCTTCTTGTGTAGCTATGCTCATAATAAGCTGTGAATAAACGTATAGATTGCGGATACCGTCTTCTTGTTGATTTCGCAAATGCTGACTGATAGCCTGTTTCAACGGCTCTTTCATGTCCGGCCGTTTGCACTCAATGATGCATAGTGGAATACCATTGACAAACAACACCAAATCAGGGCGGTAATGCTCTTTACTGGTACTACGCATCACACTAAACTCTTCGGTTACATGAAATACATTGTTCTCTATGTTTTTCCAGTCGATGTATTGCAGTGTAAAGCTTTTTTTATCTCCATCAACACTTTGCTCTAATGCCTGGCCAAGGGTTAGAAGATTATACGCTCTCTCGCAAGCCGCGATATAACCTTCATTCATAGGAAGGTTTTTTAAGGTGAGGATTCCGCGTTCAATATTCTCGTCAGTGAAAATGCTGGTTTTGGTAGCACTTACCCTAATGCTGTTGATTTCCTTCAATTGCTTTCGCAGTACATCTTCAAGCAGCACATTGGTTGTTTTGCCTGCTCTTAATCGTTCGGCTTCTGATGGACTTAAATAGGTGTAACCCAAATTCACCAGCATTTGTAATGCCGGAATCTGGCTGATATGGTCTTCTTTGAAACTTGGTGTTTCCATTACTTTATTCTTTTTAAAGAATCCGAAGCCGGATACAGAGAATTGAATTTGCCGGATGCCGGAATGAATACAGAGAATCCAGAGTCGGATACAGAGAATTGAAAATCAGACAAATGGCCAATTAAAATATTGATATTCAGTGTTTTGATGGTGTATTCGAATAATAGCACTATCTCTAATAGCTGCAATACAAAGAATAGTACCTCCTCTTTTAGCTTCTTCTTTAGCTCATCCATCTTTGGTATACAGAGAATCATTAACGGCATATAGACAATTAGCTGCTTATTCATATTTACCTCTTAGTTCTGCAATAACGGCACTTAGTAAAACATCACCTCTTAGATCAGCATATTTATCAGCAATAGAATATCGAGCACCCTTTATTTTTCCTTCTACCTTGAGCACTTCATCTTCCATTAGCTTCTTCTTCAGATAGTTTATTTGGTTTCTCGAAAGAGAGTCTTTCAGCATTTCTTCAAGATCACCTATTTTTAAAGCATTTCCCTGCAAGGCGATTAGTATCTGTTCTATCTCTTTTACCATGTACCGCTTGCCTATTTTCAGACTCTCATTTACCAAAGCATGATAATCCTGCGATAATGTGTATCGGTTGGTATGACCTGAAACTTTTTCAATTAAACCCGATTTCTCTAATTGGCTTACGATTTCTGTTTTCAGGTTTTGGAAAATGCCGTTACGTATTTTGCAAAGCGTAATGATTTGCTCTACGCCCAATTTGGGTTCTTTTTCACTGTTTTGGTATTGGCTTACAAATACATGAAAAGCCTTGTCAATAATTTCAGTTCGCAGGGTAAGTGAAACCTGAAACAAATCCGAATTTTCGTAATTAGGTTCGGCTTTACCTTCTGATAGAGTGATGGAGAATATCTTATCTACACCTTGGCCGCTTCGTTCCACCAGGCCGGTTTTTTCTAGAATTTCAGTCATTAGGCGGCTCCTGGGCGTACTGCTTACAGTAAGTATATTTTCAATGGTTACGCCTTTAGGGAAACCGCCCGGATTGGTAATAGTAATTCTATGGGGATATTGTTTTACAACTACTTCACTCGTAATGGTGTAATCTCTGTGAGCAATTGCATTGAGAACGGCTTCACGAATTACCTCTTCGTTAAAATCATACAAATCGAAAATATAAGCTCCTGACTGTATTGGATATTTTTTGTTGAGGGTAGGTTGATTAATGAGTTTCCAAATGCTGTCTATGGCAACAAATAAAGATTCATCAATTACCTCACGGCTATCGTGGTGTATTTGCGCTTCGTTGTTGCGAAATTCCCAAATGGTTTTACTTTGGGGAAGTTTCTTATGAATGACTTCTTTTTTTGCCAGTAGAATCAGTGCCGCATAGGTGAGCTTACCATTGTCGACCAATTTTAAATCGGTTAATACCTGCTCGGTGCTGAGTTGCAAAAAGCCTGGATTCTTTTGTTTGCGGGCATAGCTCTCTTTCATCTTTTTTATGGCAACTTCATCCAAATCGCCTATGCTGATGCCTTCACAAAATCTGGCAGAGAAGTCGGGTTCTTGTTCTTGAATTATAGACAGATACATTTCATCTGACATCCTATCCAGACCGTCACCAACTCTCATCAATGGCACATCATTGAAATACAAAGGCTTGCCAACCGGACGAGAAGGAATTTTGATAACCAATACTCGTTTGGTTCCTTCATACAAAACTTCAGTTTGTATTCTTACTCTGGTATCTCGATAAACGTCTTGCTCCAACTGTCCTTCTCTGCCTTCAAAAGCTTTGGAGCCACAAACATCATGCGGGTGTGCATCTTTCAATCCAAAGACCAAATAACCGCCTTTTTCATTGGCAAAAGCCACGGTATATCCTAGCACACTTTTACGACTGCTATTGTAGGCATACTGATTCTTTGCCTCTTTAAACTCAACTTTATCCTCGCTTTCTTTAAGCTGTTTTAGTTCAACTATTGTCATAGGCTAGTGCTTTTTATCCTTCGGTGGATTTGGGTCATTGCCGTAACTATTAGGGTTCTGGATCTTTCCATCCTTGCCATGTGGAATCAGTTCCGATTTTTCCTGTTTTGCTTTTTCGCGGCTCCAGTCCATCGCTTCTTTCTTCGTGTCAAAATGCTTAGAAGCTCTTTCAGCATTTTCTCTTTTTGAATCCCATCCTCCTCTATCGTTATTAGGAACTACATGTCTTTCTTTTCTTGCCATATTTTGTCAATTTTTAATTTCAATTGCTTTAAAGAATCCACTATTCGCTGTGTTTTCATCATATATGTGTAAAGGCATATCGGCTTTTGGCATCCAAACCCTGCCAAATTCAATAGCCGTTGCAATGGGCATGGCAGGAAACACATGTAATGGTGTTTGAGCATTGTACTTTGATTTGATATGGTTCAACAGTTTTCTTACTTCAATGCTGAAATCCTGCAGTTGCTTTTTAGACTTTAAAAAGTCATTGAACGGTGCATCAATAGTCAGGGTGTAAATGGAACAATCTGTTCCCAAAACTGAAGTGATTCGATCATTGTTGATTGTTGCGCTTAATGAGATGTTCAGGGCGACCTTTTGAAACATTTCAGATGGTTCAATGACTTTATACTGTGTTTCCGTTGCATCATCATCTAAATTCCATGTTTTGGGATTTCTCACTGGCTGGTGAATCTCAGCATACTGAATATCATTTATTAGCGTACCTAACCGTATGAGCAAAGGCATTGGGGCAAATGCAAATACGGAAAGATGATTGATTTCTCCTTTCCTAAACTTTGGCCTTAATTGTTCATTAAACTGACTCTCAAGATTTTCCAGTTCTGTTGACCAAAAGCTTGCGTCTTTGTCACGCTGTGGACTATTACTCAAACTTAAATCAATGGCATGTGATAGAGCAGGATAATGAGAAGGAAGCAGAAATTCACGAACCGATTCATAAGAGATAACCGGAGTATGTGTGCCAACATTTGCCTTGTAGGTAACAATATGGCTGTGCATGTTAGGATTGATTGAAGCCACTTTTTCAATCCTATCTTCATGCTCTTTTTTCATTTGAAGAAGTAACGACTCAGGATGTCCAGCCACATCCTTTTTGTCTATAAGCCGGTGGTGTTCATCACACATGAGCATCAAATTGGAAACATTGTCTTTTAGCAATTCAGATCTAAGCGCATCACCTCTTGGGCCTCCCGGTACATCTGCAACAATATGTGCAATGTAGGCCTGATTAAATTCACTTTTGGTCAGGGCATCCACAAACAATGGTTTGTTGCATCCTCTATATTGACACCTTCCAGCTGCCTTGCCCCAAAGGATGTATCTGTTTGCTGACGAAATATTTGTTACACTCATACCAATCTTTTTTTACCGGTTAACAACTGCTGCATCAATCCCTTCTTCTGCTCCCTTAGTTTCTCTGCTTTGGCTTTGAGCAGGCTGATTTCTTTGCTAGTCGCTAGCAGCACTTCCCCAATGGCGATTTGTTCTTCGTGATCAGGAACGAAGAATTCAAGTTTGACAAAATCGGATTTACTCATGACCCGATTTCTACCGGCACCACCTGGAGAGATTAACTCAAGCATATATTTCATTCTTGGCTGTAGAATAAAAAACTTAAAGAAATCAGGATGTCCTTTTCCTTCTTTGAACGTATAGGTAGGAAATCGATGGGATGCTAAAGCTCCATCATCCTCCGGGCGAACAATAGATATGGCCTGTTCCCAGGCGAATGTGATATTAACTATGAGATCATTTGGCCGAACCACATAAAATGAGTCCATGCTGTTTTTTGCGGGATCCTCGTCAGGCTTTAAAAAAGTCCCTTTACCATGACTTCTTAATCCTATGCCTAGATATGGATGATTGGGTTTGTCGATTTTTCGACTTACCTGTTTGATAAAGTTCTTTAAAGGTTGCTTTTCCCATTCGCCACCAAAACCCTTCAATCGTTTCTTCCCAGTAAGCAATTGCTGCATCAACCATTTTTTGCGGAGTTCTTTTTGAGCAATGAGTTTTTCAGTGGTGTGGATTGCGGCATCTGCTGTGCTGAGGACGTGGGCAATAGCCTTTCTCTCTGGTTCAGGAGGTAAAGGGATTTTGAATTCCTTTAAGTTACTTCCATTGATAGAATTAATAGTTGCACCTAAATTTTTATGAATTTCTCTATTATAGATATCGGTATCAAAAACATGAACTAGATAATCATTGTAATCACCTCTGAAAATTGCCATAAACGCACCAAATGCCATACCGTCTGCCTCTTCATTTATTTTTGCACATTTTCCAATTAAAGATCTGCTGCCATTTCTGACACAAATCAGAATATCACCCTTTACAACCGGATTGTAATCACCTTCTTTAACTTTTACGAAAACATTGTCTCCAAAAGAAATCTGGCCTCCCTGAACATTAGATGATCTCAATACCAAGACTCCAGTTTCATCACATACATCGTTAGGACTATATGTTAAACCAGAAACAGTTTTCCCGAGCTGTCCAAGTCTTTTAATTTTCCAATCTCTTGGTATATCTGTGAGTTCATACGTTTTTGACCTATTGGCCAATTTGTTTCTTATTACTGTTTGGTTCATCATTCTTTTCTTTTTGTTTATTGGCCTGTTTTTCAACTTCCGTTTCGTGTTGTATGCCGCCACCATGCCAGATTCCGGTGCATACCCACAGCTCATAATGACATAGCCACTCACAAGCCCAAGGAATTATTGTTTTGGTATAAAGCATACCTACATTCCATTCTACGCCATTTGGATAGTATAAACACAGTCGTTGTTCAGGTGTGGAATAAACGTGCGGTAGATGTTTCTTGCCGTTGGCTAAAGCCAGAGGCTTTGGGTCAATGACATACACCTTAACTCCATTGTTCCTTATATAATGTAACTTCAATTCGTAGGTACTACTCAAGGATGAAGGAGTGACCGAACACGTCCAAGTAAGGGATTCTTCTCGGAAGCGTTTGATAGCACCATCGGGGAACATATTTTTAAGTGTTCCCGCTTGCACAATTAGTGATATTCTATTGTTCCTCCGTACCATAGAAATTATGATTCTTTAATGCAGAACCCGTAGTTCCAATCATTCCAGTTTTAGCAGCGATGTTCAGACCTCCTCTCTCTCTTTGTTTTCTCAAATTTTCACCGTAGTTGCTAAATGCTTTGGTTACTGCATCCTTACCGAAAGGTGCTGACATTGATTCGCTGATGAACTGCAACCCTTTTCCTCTTTGTCCTAGAATATTATCCAGGTCTCTTTGCACAGCCTTCAACCAATTTTCAAAATTCTTTTGGCGTTGTGGGTGATCTACCCATTTATCTGCGAAGTTTTCTTCTTCGTTCACCGGATTGGCAACTTTCTTTATCCATTTGTTGTGCTCCATTGAATACCAGTCGTCTATGAAATCAGGCATTCGTTGAACCACATTTACAAGCGCATCAATCACGTTCGCCTCTTGGTTGTAAGCCTTTGCTGCTAGGGTTGTAATGATGATCGAAATAGGTTTATCCTCATCTCCGTTAAACATCATATCACGATGGCGTTTTAGGATTTGTACCACCCGCTGTAATGGTAGCTTTTCTTTTCTGAATTTAGGCACAGGCTGTACAGCTTCTGACAATAGTCTAACTTCACTTTTACTTATATCAGCTCTACTAAAAAACCATTTACCATATCCAATTGGATTGCTCTTGAGCCAGATTTGGTGGTTTGTTTCTGTAGGGTAATCTGTCCGCTTTTTATCTGTAATCCTGATGGCCAAGTCATTTATATTCTTTATGGCGGAGTAGGACTCAGCAAACATTTTTATGTAGTTGGAATCAATTATGCTTGGCAAAACATCAAGATGATATCGTTGGGTAGGATCATCTGAAGTTTCACGGTAATATAGTGTCCAACATCTTCGCCCGTTCTTAAGTTTGACCTTGGTTTTGTAGAGGTCATTCTCCTTAAGTTGAAGTCCTACATTATCCTTTAATACTTTTTGAGTCCAAGCCTCATTTTTACCATGAAGTTCACAAACCAAGTCAATATCAACATCATCATCTTCGTTGATGGGCTTTATCATCGTACCCAATAAAAAGGACCCTTGTGGCCGTATTTCAGGCTTATACTTTTCTAGCATTGAGCCTTCCTTAGAGAGCTGTTTTGCAACTGCATTATAGCTCTGAACGGCTGCATTAAACTGAGTTTCAGAAATGTCTAGTGTCTGTCCTAGCTCTTCCAGAATATCACTGAACTGTTGTTTTTGTTCTGTAGTAAGCATAATCAAATCGCATTTAATTGTTTGAGGTATTTATCCATTTCAGCCTGTACTTTTACCAATTCATCTTCCAGCTTGACGATCTCCTGTTGCACGGCTGCAATGTCTACTTCGGCTTCTTCCTCAAAGGTGTCCACATAGCGTGGGATGTTCAGGTTGTAATCGTTTTCCTGAACTTCTTCCGCAGTAGCCACATAGCTAAATTTGTCTTCTGCAATACCTGGCAGTAGCTTGCCGGTCGTGAAATCACGATAAGTGGTTACGATGTGTTCAATATCGCTTTCCCTCAGCTTGTTCTGGTTTTTAGCACTTTCGTAATGCTGGCTGGCATCAATAAACAGGAAATTGTTGCTGGTTTTTTCCTTGTTGAAAATGAGAATGGCTGCTGGAATTCCTGTTCCAAAAAATAGGTTGGCAGGTAAACCAATTACGGCTTCCAACAGGTTGTCTTCAATGGTGCGTTGGCGTATGCGGCCTTCACTGCTTCCGCGGAATAAAACACCGTGCGGAACTACCACACCGGCTTTTCCGTGTTCGTTCAGTGTTTCAATCATGTGGCTGATAAATGCCCAATCGCCTTTGCTCTTTGGTGGTACACCCCGCCAAAAACGGTTGTATTTATCCGTTTCAGGGTCGTAGCTGATGGTAGTTTTATCACCGTCCTTATCTTCCACCTTACCCCATTTATCTAAAGAGAAGGGTGGATTGGCCACCACTGTATCAAACTTCATTAGCATGTCACCTTCCTTTAGTTTGGGATTGCGAATGGTATCGCCCCAACGGATGGTGGCATTATCAAAGCCATGCAAAAACATGTTCATTACCGCCAATGCCCAGGTGCTGCCGTTGGCTTCCTGTCCGTAGAGGGAGAAATTATCAGAACCCACTTCTTCACCCGCTTTTATGAGCAGTGAAGCTGAACCGCAGGTGGGGTCGCAAATGCGTGAACCGGGTTTTGATTTGGTCAGTTTTGCAATGAGGGTAGAGACTTCTTTCGGTGTAAAAAACTCACCAGCCTTTTTCCCGGCATCACTCGCAAAGTTTTCAATCAGGAACATGTAAGCTCCACCAATGATGTCCGCACCACCTAAATGAGAAGGCTTTAAATCGAGCTTCTCATTATTGAAGTCGATTAGTAGGGTTTTGAGCCGCTGGTTTTTATCCTTGGGCTCACCCAACTTACTGCTATTGAAGTCTATATTTTGGAATATCCCCGCACCATCTTCGCTATAGAGTTTCTCACGGTTTGCCTCTTCCAGATCAGTTAACGCAATATTGATGAGTTCACCAATGTTGGATTCATTGCGGTGCTCATACAGGTACTTGAAATGACTATGGGTAGGCACAACAAAACGTTCATGTCTCATGGCCCGCTCCGCCCGTTCTTTATCGCCAGCGTACTTTTTGAGGTGAGCCTCGAATTTATCATCATGCACATCACTCAGGTATTTAATGAATAGCATAGTGAGCACATAGTCTTTGTATACACTTGGGTCTATGCTGCCACGAAATGTGTCGCAAGCTTTCCAAACGGCATCGTTGATGTCTTTCTGTGTTATTTTAGCCATGGTATTTTAATTAAAGCATTTATGATTCATGCTGTTTAGGTCGATATTAAATCTTGCGGTCAGGCAATCAGCAATATCTTTCTGAGAACACTGATGCTTTTCATATTCAATCTCACTATTATTAGCAGGAATGATGGATACTTCAAATTCGCTACTTCCATCATTGCATCTACAAATTTCTATTTTTACTTTTTCACCGGTTTTGGTTTCTGCTTCACAATACTGGCATCCACAGTTAGGACAAGGAATGTTTATCATTTTATTTATTTTATTGCGTTAATGATCTGTTGTTCGATTAATTGTTTTCGCTGAGACAAAATATTCACCCTCAACTCAGATTCCTGAAGTGCCAAATCCGCTAAGCGAATAATCAGTTTTTGTTTTTCAAGAGGCGGAATCTCAATCTCAAGGCTTTCTAAAACGGACTTGGTGATAGAAGGAATTGAAGTGCCTCTGGCTTTTCCTTTCAGCAAACTTTGCGTTTGCGTATGATTTAGAAACCAGGCAAGATATTCCGGGAGTACATTTTCATCTGTCTGCTTTAGTACAAAGAAGGAAGTAGAAGCAACGGCAGGCGGATTTCCACTTTCGTATACAGCAGCAAAGTTTTTCGTGCCTTTGGCGGCAAACAGAACATCTCCAGTATTTAGTAAGTGCTTTTCAGAAATGTTATCTGCCTTGAGGTCAGGGTAAAGCACAGCTGTCAACTGTCCAAATTCATCAAAATGCTTTGATTGTAAATACACCACTTCGCCTTTGCCAGTGGGCTTGGCGAAGAGTCCAGTTTGTATTGTGGTGATATGTTTTATCGTTGTTTCCAATTCTATTTCTAAGTAATGACGCTACAAATATAGGTAAAGTTTTCAATACTGGAAGCATTTTATAAATTAATTTTCAAGTAGGGGCTCTACTAATGGCGGTTGGTGGCCTTTACTATCTTTCGTGCGCTGGCTAAAAGTGGCTCTTTGGGCTTTGCAGGGGGTTGGCTTGCGGGAAGGCAAGGCCAAATGTGCCACTTGTGCGCTGTTAGGAATTCATTTTTATTTTTCGAGGTGGGGGTGTTTTAATTTTTCTTGGGTCGGCTTGTGGGTCGCCAAGTAGGTATGCTGTTCGGGCGTTCGGGCGTTCAGCTGGGTTTGTCCTGGTACAATATGACCAGGAACAATAAATGCAGCTCCGCCACCTCTCCCCTTACCCCTGAAAATATCACCCCTTCGGGGTTGGGATGGCAGGCCGGGGAGTCCATGGCTTTCAGTCGATGGTCAATAGTGCGTTATCTTCACGCTAAGGTCTCCATGGACTATAGTCTATGGACCATAAACCCTCATGTAAATCATTCCATTCACATCAATCACCGTTCAGATTTTTCAGGCGGACGGGCGGAGAGGCGGACTGGCGGACAGAAACTAAATACAACCGTCATCCTTAAAACGGGCACGAACGGGGACGTTCGCCGCCAGAAAATCATGGAAATCATTCCAATCACATCAATCACAGTTCAGACAATGTCAGGCGGACTGGCGGACGGGCGGGCTGGCAGGCAGTCCATAGCAACCAGTCGATGGTCGATGGCCGAACATCCTCAGGATACGGCCACAATGGACCATTGACCCCGGACTATCGACTTCAAAACGAACCGGCCACCTCTCACCTCGCCCCTCTTTCCTCTCCCCTATACAATCATTCCCCGTGATATTCCATTTTGGGCGCCTCTTCACCATGCTTCACATAGCGGTCAAACCAGCGGATAATCTCGCGGTGGACTTCGTCGCGGAAGGCGTCCAGGCCGTGGTCGCCGCCTTCGTAGACCACGAGGCGGTAGGGAACGCGGTGGGCATCTAATTCCAGGGCCAGGCGCAGGGCGGCGGATGATTTGACCCGCCAGTCGGCGTTGCCGTGCAGCAACAGGACGGGGACGTCTTTGGGAAATTGGTCGGCCCAGTATACGGCCGAGCGCCTGCGCAGCTCTTCTTCCTTATTGGTCCCGTAATCC
>JAGFIS010000011.1 GCA_024103425.1 Chitinophagaceae bacterium | reverse complement strand
GGAATTCTGATAGGACGTGCTATTACTGAGCGACCCGATTTGTATAAAGTTGCAATTCCGATGGTGGGTTGCCTCAATGCTCTCCGCATGGAGTTTGAGCCCAATGGTCCAGCCAATATACCGGAATTCGGAACCATAAAAGACTCTGTTGAGTGCATGGCTCTGATTGAGATGGATGCCTTGCATCACATCAAACGGGGAGTTAATTATCCGGCACAGCTTATCACTACCGGTTTCAACGACCCCCGTGTTTCAAGCTGGATTCCCGCAAAGTTTGCTGCATCCATGCAGGCTAATGGACAAAATACGAATCCCGCCTTACTTTATGTGAATTACGAAGCTGGACATTCTGCCGGAACAACCGAAGAAGAGATGATTAAAGACTGGGCATTGAAAATGTCATTTTTGTTGTGGCAGTGCGGGCATCCGGAGTTTCAGGTACAAAGAACTGGCGCTCAGAATTAATATATGTTTAAAAAGGATTTCCAATCATGGTTCAGTGTTTTGACAGAGATGACGCACAAATTCAAATAGTTTTCATAAATTTTAATAAATACAAGTCAAACACATATTAGACCAGCTCTATGAAATGGTAGGCGACCCTGTTAAGGACAGCCTGTTACTTGCTGCAGCATCACCTGTATTACATGCAGATAAAATTAAAACACCGCTGTTCATTGTGCAGGGTACAAATGACCCGCGTGTGAATAAAGCCGAAAGCGACCAGATGGTAGAAGCACTGAAAAAGCGTGGCGTAGAGGTGGAATATATGGTAAAGGATGATGAGGGGTATGGATTCTTCAACCAAAATAATCAGTATGATTTTTACAAGGCTATGGATACTTTCCTGGGAAAACACTTAAGATTAGAAGAGAAGAAGTAAAATTGGCTATTGAAAGAATAACAAGTAAAATAAATAATAAATGAAATTACTGATATTCCTTTTTGCAATTTTGCTGACAGTAACCTCTGCAAATGCACAATACCAGCACGATTCAATAAAAACCGATAAAGGCTACATTCATTATTACGTAAAAGGGCAAGGCAAACCTGTTGTCTTTCTCCAGGGAGGCCCGGGTTACTCAAGCGCTTATATGAAACCTGTAGCAGACTCAATAAAGGATATACAATGTATATTGATAGACTATCAGGGAACCGGACGTTCTGATTATGGAAATGTGGATGCCGCCTGGGTTACCAACCTTAATATGATAAAAGATATAGAGACTGTAAGAGAAATGTTAGGTATTAAAAAATGGGCCATCGTTGGACACAGTTATGGCGCTACCAATGCACTGCACTACGGTGTTGAATATCCACAATACGTAGAAAAAATTATTACTATTTCAAGTGCAGGTACCAATCACCAGTTTCAGAATCATTTTAGTGAAAGCATCCTATCAAAAATCAGTATGGATGACCGCAGGCGGATGCAGGAACTCAGGTCAAAAGATGCCGGTAAAGAAGCAACCGGAATAGGTGAAGCCGATATGATTTTCCTGAAAGGATATTTTTATAACCCGGAAAAAATCCCTCTCCTGTTCGGAAGTATCTCACCCGAAGAATTGGGTAGTATGTTCAATCCTAAATTTAATAGCGCCTACTGGACAAATGCAGATAATCCAAAATTTGATATCAATGAAAAAGTGCTGAAAACAACCATTCCCATAAGGATGATAGAATCGTGGCAAGACCCTTGTTACGATGGCAGGCAGTGGGTACTGAATGAAAAACTCAACAATTCAAAAATCAGTTTTATTAACGAATCAGGACATTTTCCATGGATAGAACAACCGGAGAAGTTCTTTCCGCTGTTACGTCAGTTTTTGGAGGAGTGAATGAAGTTTCACTAATAATGCTTTTGTCGCTTGTAAAAACAACTTCCAATTCCTTAGAAAACCTTCTTTAAGAAAAAAATGTTCCTTCTTGCGATAATTTTTTTAACAGGCCCATTCAATTCAGGAAAATGCGAAACACTTACACCTGATAGAAAATTACGCCCAACCGTGTAATACTCATTTATTCCGGGGAATATTCAACTTAATTTTATTTTGGATTTAAAGTTAACGGTAAAGAAAAACATTCTTTATCCGATCGATATAAATAAAAATTAAGGGTGCCCAAAATCAACATTTCAGAGTGTAAATAAAAAGTAGATCAATGCAGCAAAACGAATATCCATTTCGGATAAAAGCATTAAATGATGAATAGAGATTTTTTTTCTAAATACTGACAAAGTACACCCTGTGTAATATAAACCCCAGGATTCGCCCCTGCCAGAAAAATGAAAAACCTGCCCGGATATCCTGAATTTCATGCCACATAGTCAATACTTCAATGATCCTGTGACTTCCTGAGTTAAATTTATTCCTTATATCTCATTATTCTTTTAAAAATCCGCGTTACTGCTGATGAATCAGAAGCTTATTGGCCTGTACCAGAAGATGTAACCGGTAAGCCGGTTAGTGACTGTTTGCTCTCAGAATGTAATCTTCAATTTACGATTATGAAAAGCAAAGTAAAATTATCGGGTAATAATATCAGAACTTTTTATGGCTTACGCCCTGAAAGGCTTTTCCTTTGGTGGAATTTTTTTCTGATTACCCTGATGACTGTTTGTACAGCCGTATGGATTGCTTGTATCATCCGGTTCTTATTACCGATGGCAACAGAGTCAGTGAAAAGTTTAGTGACAAACAGGTAACCATGGTATGGATTCTTTTTCACAGACCGTTCCGGACTATTGCAGTAACCGGTACCGGTAAACTCCAAATAATCATCTATTACAAAAATGAATAACTGAAAAGAATATCATCACCCTATAACCAACTTCAAAATGAAACCTCTCATAATTTCGCTAATCCTAATCTTTTTCTTGCAACCCGATATCAATGGTCAGATTACTGAATTACAGCCTGGCAGCAGAATTGAAAAGAACTTGTTGAAGGGTGAGAAACACATTTACGGCATCCATCTGAAAAAAGGTGAATATGCCGAATTCTCAGTAAATCAAAAATCGGTTCTCATTACTCTTGATCTCCTCGACCAAACCGGAAAGAAAATAAAGACCTTTAATCTGAAGTTTAATCCCGGCGGACCGGAAACTGTTTCGATCATTGCCACAAAAACAGGAGACTACCGGTTGCAGGTTTACCCCGTCACGGATATACCGGGTTTGCCTGATTCTTTAAAACAAAGGCTGGCAGATGAAAATCAGGGAGTTTACAGTATTGATAGTTTCACCAAATTATCTCCGGCAGAATACAGACACAAACTGGCACAGGGAAGTGAAGATGAAAATACTTTTCAAAACTGGATGACAGATAATTCACATCCAATAAAAACGGTAGATGCGGGGAATGGCTTTGAAGACCTGCAACCGTTTAAAAATATTTTAAAAGGCGTTCGCGTGGTAGGATTGGGCGAATCGACACATGGTACAAGTGAATTCTTCAGAATGAAACACCGGATGCTCGAATTCCTGGTAACTGAAATGGGATTCACTTCTTTTTATATCGAAGCCAGCATGGCGCGGTGCAGGTATATCAACGATTATGTATTGTACAATAAAGGAAATCTTGATACTGCAACAGCCATACATGGTTTTATTGTGTGGCGGGTAGAGGAAGTAAGAAATTTAATAAAATGGATACACGATTACAATGCAGGTGTGCCGGATGAAAAGAAGGTGAAGTTTTTTGGATTCGATTTGCAGGTAAATGATTCCGGATGGAAAAGTCTTAAAACATTTTACGATAAAGTGAACCCGGGTATGGTGTCGCATCTCGATAGTTTGAAAATCAGGATGGATACCGCTGCCAAATGGATTAACAGTACAACTCTACAACCTGAAAGAACCGCTCAGGGGATTAAACTTTTTAAAGAATTGTATCCACAATGTATCAGCGTTATGAATGACCTGATATTGAATAAAGGGTTATATCAATTTCTGACAAGCAAAGAAAGGTATGAGGAAAATCTCATGAACATCAGATTAATCGTTCAGGAAACAGAATCTTATAAAGATGAAAACTTTAGCCGTCGTGATTATTTCATGGCGCAGAATATTCTTGAACTCCTGGGCAATCAGGGACCGGATGAAAAAGTAGTTGTCTGGGCACACAATGGACATATTTCAAAATCTCCGGGCAAAATGGGCGCTCATCTTTCCAAAACACTGGGCCAGGAGTATTATGCAGTTGGATTCGAGTTCTATTCGGGTTCATTCCAATCGAGAGACCTCCTGGCAATGAACCGGTCAAAGCATTATGACATCATCACCATTGACAGCCCTCCTGTAAAATCACTTCCCTGGTATCTGAATGCAACGGGGAAAGATAAATTATTCATTGATTTCAGAAATACAGGTACTGACAAAATACATAATTTTTCAAAAATGTACAACATGCATTCTTTCGGATCTGTTTATTCGAAATTCTGGCCTGAAACATATCCTGAATCATTAACCGATTACGACGGTTTGATTTTTATAAAATTATCCACCGCTGCGAAAGATTTTACCAAAGTTGTTCTTTAAAAAATGGAAGGTTTAGAAGTGCTACCCTTATTATCCAGCACAGACCCCTGAGAGTAACAGATCAATAAAAATTTCTTAACCCGGACAAGTTGATATCTTAAACAGAAGGTATCCCTTCAATATGGATGAACTTTTTAATTTCCTGCCTGAACTTTTTCCTGCCGACAGAAAATTCTATCCACGAAGATGCCGCCTCATTATATACACCTGGATGCTCCGGAGACAGGGATAACTGAATCTCCCACAAAAAATTTTCTCCCGTTGCTTTTAACTCAACAGTTTCTTCCATATTAAATAACTTCAAAACCGTACGGTTGTCGTGAACCGGATATGCATACAGATAAAAATCCTGTCCTTTAATACTACCCATCTCCCAGGTTATATCTCCTTGCTTCACTTCTATATAAACAGTATAAACTGTATCTATTCTCGGTGGCAGTTCATTACCAAATTGGTCAGTAGCGATAGCACCTGGTATTCTGTAATAATAGGTCACCACGGGTTCATTTTTTACCCAATTATTGAGTTTGTTAGTCTGACTGCAGCCTGCAAAGCTGATTATAAAGAACATCATTACAGAAATTAATTTCATTTTTATTTGTTTAAGGATGATTAATTACTCCGTCCACCGAAGATAGCTTAAATCATCAAGTACATTCTTTACACCATTATGCTTCTTCAATGTATTTAGATACTTTTCCGCTCAAAAGTTTACCTGTCCGTTCAAAACTTAATCCCGCGGGCTTGGAGCATTTTCGTTAATTTTCAGAACTTAAAGATTCTAATATGCTGAAAAAATTACTGTTTACATTCTTATGTCTGGGAGTGGTTTCTGCTTATGCACAGAAACCCCATAAGAAAGCTCCAAAGGCTAACTACGAGCTGGCTTCCAAATATTCTCCCGCCAAACTCAGGAAAATGGTATTCTCTACATCAGTGAACCCTAACTGGCTGAAGTCGGGTAAGTTCTGGTATTCTTACAGCGATACAAAATCACAGAAGTGGTATATCGTAGATCCGGTCAGAAGGACAAAGACTCCGCTTTTTGACAATGCAGACCTTGCAAGAAAGCTGAGTGTAATTACCTGGGATCCGCATGATGCAGCCCATCTCGGGATCACCAGTATCAAATTTGCCGACGACGAACGATCTTTCACCTTCAAAGTGGCAAGCAAGAAGGATACAGTGAAGACAGCTGAAGAAAGAAAGAATCTGAGGAACAAAGCCGACACCATGAAGAAAAAGACTTACACTTTGAAATATGACCTTGCCACAGGCAACATCACCGAAATTGAAGATACTACAAAGCCTGAGCCCGGTTGGGCATCTTTCACGCCCGATAGTTCTGCAGTCATTTATGCAAAGAATTACAACCTCTATTGGATGGACAGGGAGAACTACGAGAAAATAAAGAAAGATGATAAAGACTCTACGGTTGTTGAACACGAACTCACCAAAGGCGGTGTCATCTATTACGCCTGGGGCGGAGACGGCTACAGTATGGATGACACAACCAATCTGGAAAGACTAAGCAAAGAAAAGAAGAGAGTCCGGCTGCTTTGGTCTCCTGACGGAAGGTATTTTGTCACCACCCGCAAGGATAACCGCGACCTGCGGGAGCTGTGGGTAATCAACAGTACCGGAGGTAAAAGGCCCATCCTTGAAACTTACAAATATCAGATGCCCGGAGAACCGGATAGTACTGAGATCGAAATGCATTTGTTCGACTTCAAAAATAAGACAAGCAAACAGATTGATGTAGGCAGATTCAAAAACCAACGGGTAAGCTTCTGGTCTGCCCCGGTTTCAAAGACTGAATCCGGCGGAGGGTTTGGCGGATTTGGCGGTGGCGGTGCTAAAGCATCCCACTGGTACGGAGAGAATGATTATTTCTATGCTCAAAGAACCAGCCGGGATCAGAAGAAAATAGACCTGCTAAGAGTACACACCGATGGTAAAGTGGATGTACTAATCGAAGAGAGAAGTAATGTCTATCTCGATATTCAAAGACCTCAGATTCTGGGTCATGGAAACGAAATAGTCTTCTGGTCTGAACGCGACGGATGGGGGCAACTCTATCTCTTTGACGGGAACGGAAAATTGAAAAACCAAATAACAAAAGGTGAATTTTTCGTTTCGCGAGTTGAGTATGTAGACGAGAAGGCACGGAAAGTTTACTTCACTGCAAATGGCAAAGAAGAAAACGAAGACCCTTACTACAATCACCTCTACAGCATCAACCTCGATGGTACCGGAATGAAATTGCTGAACAAAGGCGACTACGATCATCGTGCATCTACAAACGACCATAGCACCTTTTTTGTAGATAATTATTCACGGGTTAACACTGTTCCAAAATCTGCACTCTATAACCAGGAGGGCGTGAAAATCATGGATTTGGAAGAGGCTGATTTGTCTAACCTGTTTGCTACAGGATACAAATTCCCTGAGCCGTTTAAGGTGAAGGCTGATGACGGTATTACCGATCTCTACGGTGTGATGTACAAGCCATACGATTTTGATTCTACTAAGATGTATCCGTTAATTGAGTATGTGTACCCTGGTCCGCAAACCGAAGCTGTGAACAAAACTTTCAGCACAGGAATGGATCATACAGACAGGCTTGCACAATTAGGATTTATAGTAATCACAGTGGGCAACCGAGGTGGGCATCCCAACCGGTCAAAATGGTACCATACGTACAGTTACGGTAATCTCAGAGATTATGGCCTGGCTGACAAGAAAGCTGCTGCCGAACAAATTGCCGACAGATACTCCTTTATTGACAGAGATCGAATCGGTATCAACGGTCACTCAGGCGGTGGATTCATGAGTGCTGCGGCTATGTTTGTTTATCCCGACTTCTTCAAGGTAGCCGTTTCAGAATCGGGTAATCACGATAATAATATCTACAACAGAAACTGGAGCGAGCGCCACCATGGTGTACAGGAGAAGATATCGGCAAAGGGCGATACAACCTTTGCCTACACAATTGAAAAAAACAGCGAGATTGCCAAGAACCTGAAAGGGCACTTGCTGCTTGTGACAGGAGATATCGACAACAACGTACATCCGGCGGGTACTATCAGAGTAGCCAATGCCCTGATAAAAGCCAATAAGCGTTTTGACTTCTTGTTGTTGCCCGGCGAGCGTCACGGGTTTGGCTCTTCATCAGAATACTTCTTCTGGAAGATGGCCGATTACTTCACCGAATATCTGTTGGGTGATACCCGAGGAAGAAGAGATGTGGATATGATGGAAATTAACAGAGAGATACCAAAAACAAAATAAGCTGTTCAAATAACTCATCTGTTCTGATACAATTAAGCCCCTGCAAAAATCATTGTAGGGGCTTTAAAAAAAAATAAAGTAAACAAGTCTTACTCTGATTTATCGTCGTTCTTTGCATCCGGAGCATTCTTCTTTACCGACGCAATTCCGTTCTCCATTGAGGCTTCGCTCTCATACATTTCACTGGTTCCGATTATCTGGCCGTTAGTCGCCTTCAGGTTAAAGTAGAATTTATCGCTCTTGGACTTCTGGCGATCGAATTTTTTGTCGTCAGCCGAATTTTTACGAACAGACTCAATTCCATTCAGGCAGGTAGTTTTGCTCTTGTAACCCTGGCTGGAAAGAATTACCTGGCCGTTTGAGGCCTTCAGGTTGAACTGATAATCTCCGTTCTTTCTCTTTGTAATTTCAAATTTTCCCATAGATAAAAATTTTGGTTGTCAAGATAAGTAAATTTTATTATTTATTCCCGAATGTGGAAAATCTGTAGAACAAGTTCTGCACCACGCCAAAATACATCAGCTCTCTCCGTCTACGTGTATCTCTGGAACAGAAAAGCCTTCGGAGAATCCTTGTCTGCGAGATCTCAAAAGGCTTATGAATATATTATAATGATATCAGAACCTTAATCCGATGGAAACACCCATGCGCAATCCACCCCACGGCCCGTCTAACTTTAATGAAGCACCGTTAGCATGTACAGTCGCCTCTTTCTTCAGGAATGGAATATCAAGGTTATCGAGAGTTTCCTGCAGCGCCTGTTGTTCTTGAGCTGAAAGTGTTCTTGTGGTTCCGTCCAGCATCGACTTACCGTTACCATAGTGTGCTCCCAAAATCCACAAATCCAACACAAAGATTTTCCCGAAGGTTTTCTGTACTCCTAAAGTAAGTCCGCCGGTATTTGATGTGAGTGATCCTTTCATGTCAATCTTTTCTGTACCACCTCCATCTGCATCAAACTCCATCGTCACGTTATCCACCTCAAAGTTGGCATACCTGTAAAAGAAGGACAGGTAAAAACCGCGGCCATATCCTTTACCGAGATATAAACGCAGATCCGGAGTAATGGCATAGTTGCCCAGACGCAGGCTTTCTATCTGGTCTTTCACCTCCTGATCTGTGTTATCTCCCATCAGCTTGATAATATTAGACTTAAATGGTAGTGATCCGGTCGGCATATATCTTCCTGATACACCGATGGACACACGTTTAGATATAATCCGCTCTAAAGACAGATTGTAATTGTTAACGACAAAAGCGGGTGCGTTTACCTTTATGAAGTTCATCGGGTGCTTAGACTTTTTTTTCTTTACTTTCTCGGTCTTTGCACCATCATCGTTAGACTGTGCAAAGGTTACCGTGCTAATAGTAAAAGCAAATGCTACAAGCAATAACAATTTTTTCGAATTCATTTCTTTGAGTTTACCTATAAAAACGAAAACTATAGACAAATATTATTTTATCGCGGTAAATTAAAACAGCAATATCGCAAAGAAGAAATCAGATGAACGTTTTTTAAAGAAAGACTCTGAGCTAAAGTGTAAGGGCAATCGGGAAAGGCATCGCCACCGAACCAACTTCCGGAAATAATTTATTTCCATCCTCCCCCAAGAGCACGGTATAATTGTACAATCGCACTCAACCTTCCGTACTGGGCATCCACATAATTCAAGCGTGCATTAAGTGAGTTCTGCATGGCTGTAATTACATCCAGAAAATTGCCCATACCATTATTCACCAGATCCTGCGAATAAGAAATCGTCACATCATAACGTTCAAATTCCTGTTGCTTAAGATCCGTCAACTGATCCTGCGCCTCATATACAAACAAAGCATCCGAAACATCTTTTGCCGCGGTAAGGATGGTTTTCTTGTAATTATTGTATGCAATTTCTTTTCTTGCTTTGGCTACTTCGTATTGTGTACGGATTTGCCTTTTATTAATCACAGGCTGCATCAGCGATCCTGCAACTGCTCCAAAAAGTACTGCGGGGTCAAACAACTTATCAAAATCACCGGCCTGGAAACCGCCGCCCGCATTGAGGGTCAGCGAGGGATAGAACGCAGCCTTCGCAGCGTTTACACCGAAAAAGGCACTCATATAATTATACTCAGCTACCTTCACATCCGGCCTGTTAGCCAGCAATTGTACAGGTACGCCCACAGAAAGCGGAACATTTATCTTCTGTTCACCCAGAGTATTTCTGTCCACGTGTTGAGAAGGTACATTCAAAAGCAGACAGAAGTAATTTTCCAAAAGTTTGATATTGTTATCGAGATTAACCAGGATTCCCTTTGAATTGATCAACAATGCATTGCTTTGTTCAATAGCCACTGCCGTCAATTTTCCGGCATCTTTTAAGGCCCTGGTTGTCTCTAAATTCTTCTCACGATTGGCGATTGATTCCTCTGTTATTCTTTTCTCCTCGTCAAGGGCCATCAGTCTGTAATAAGTATCAGCTAAAGACGATACCAGTTGTGACATTACAGCCTGATATGCAGCGCGTGAACCTAACAGGTTAGCAAGTGCAGCGTCTTTATTACTCTTAATCTTGCCCCAAACATCTGCCTCCCAACTCAGGTTGCCTATGGCTGAATTGTTAGGTGCCGTACCGGCAGTTACCGTAGCAGTTACGGTCGGAAAGAATGATGCCTTGCCCTGTTTGAGGTATGCTTCGGCAATATTGATTTGTTGAATCGCATTCAGGATATCCGTATTGTTTTCAAGTGCATGAGTAATATGTTGCTGCAACTTGGCATCTGTAAACAACTCTTTCCAGGAGTATGCAGCCATACTTGCAGTGTCATCCGGTGAAAGTTCTGCCCTGTAGTACGAATTATCTATCAAATTCTCCGGGGCCTGATAAGGACGGGCCACAAAGCAAGCAGACAGAAAAAAGCCTGCAAAAACAAAAACTGCCACCCACATCAGACGGGTTCTCCACTTATTCGTATATGCTTGCATGTTACTTATCTTTATCAAATTTTACCGGTTTAATTTTTTCCTGAATTGATTGGAAGATGGCGAACAATACAGGAATCACAAGTACACCCAGAATTGTACCTGCCAACAATCCTGCTGCTGCACCTGTGGCGATCGAGTGGTTACCGATGGCACCGATACCCGTAGCAAAAATCAACGGCATCATGCCGAAGATGAATGCAAATGACGTCATCAAAATTGGCCTTAACCTTGCTTTTGCCGCATTGATGGCTGACATGGCTATACTCTCTCCTCTCTTACGACGCTGGACACCGAACTCAACAATCAGGATGGCATTCTTTGCCAGCAACCCGACGAGCATAATCAGCGCTATCTGGAAGTAAATGTTATTCTCTAATCCAAACATCCACTGACCGATATATGCCCCCATAACTCCTAACGGAAGCGAAATAATTACAGACAGCGGAAGGATGTAACTTTCATACTGACCTGAAAGAATGAAGTAAACAAACACAAGGCTCAGCACGAAGATGATCATGGCTTGGGATCCTGCACGAATCTCCTCACGTGTCAAACCAGAGAAGTCGATGCCATAACTACTGCTCAAACTACTCTTTGCCACTTCTCTTACAGCATTAATCGCATCACCCGTACTGTATCCCGGGTTGGACGCCCCCGTGATATCAACAGAAGAGAACAGGTTGAATCTTGTGATAGACTGAGGACCGTACACTCTCTTGAGACTTACAAACTGCGAAATCGGTGCCATCTCGCCGCTGCTTGTCCTTACATATATAGAGTTCAGGCTGTTGACATCTGTGCGTGCCTCAGGCAGAGCCTGCACCATTACCCTGTATTGTTTTCCGTACTTGGAGAAGTCAGCTGTGTAAATTCCTCCGATCAACCCCTGTAAAGTAGAGAAAATGCTACTGATCGGCACTCCTGCCTCGCTGGCTCTGGGCACATTAATCTCCATCTCATACTGCGGATAGCGTGTATTGAATGATGTCTGTGCAAACTGAATTTCAGGGCGAGCCATCAGACGTCCCATAAACTCCTGAGCCCTCTTATCCAACTCCTGAACATCAGCACCACTCTTATTCAACAGCGACATCTGGAAACCGGCACTGTTACCAAAACCCGGCACACTTGCAGGCCCGAAGAAGATAGCCTTTGCATCCGGAATTCCTGCCGCTATCCCGAAGAGCCTTCCGGTAATTGCTTCGACACTCTGCCCTTTTACACTATTTCTCTGTTTAAAGGGGGCGAGCTTTATAAATGCAAGTCCGAAGTTGCTTCCCGTTCCCGATATCATTCCCCTACCCGTCGCAAATGTTACGTTCACAACACCCGGCACCTTATAAGCTTTATCCGAGAGTTCTTTCATCACCTGGTAGGTTCTGTCCATAGAAGCACTGGCAGGCAATTCAATATTGGCGAATATCACTCCCCTGTCTTCCTGAGGGACAAAACCTGTAGGCATCACCCTGTTCAGAATGAAAATAACAACTACAGCAACCACCAGCAATGCACCTGTTATCCACCTGTGCCTCAACAATATCAAAAATCCTTCTCCGTAGCGCTTTGTAAACTCCTTGAATGCAATATTAAAAGCATCAAAAAAGCGGTATATGAAATTCTTTTTCTTTCCGTTTTCATCTTTCTTCGGGCGCAGGAACAAAGCACACAGTGCCGGGCTCAACGTTAACGCATTAACCGCAGAAATCATAATGGCCACAATAAGCGTAACCCCAAACTGCCGGTAGAAAACACCCGTTGGGCCCGTGATAAATGTAACAGGAATAAACACTGCCGCCATCACAAGTGTGATAGAGATAATAGCATTAGTGATCTCCTTCATCCCATCTACCGATGCCTTCTTCGGATCCTTCTCACCCTGATCTAATCGTGCATGGACAACCTCGACGACGACTATCGCATCATCCACCACAATACCAATAGCAAGTACCAAAGCGAAAAGTGTCAGCAGGTTCAGCGAATATCCAAACAGATTCAAAAAGAAGAAAGTACCAATGATAGACACCGGAACTGCAATTGCAGGAATGAGTGTTGATCTGAAATCCTGAAGGAAAATAAATACCACGATAAATACCAGGATGAACGCCTCGATAAACGTCTTCAACACTTTATTGATTGAGGCATCCAGAAACTCATTACTATCGTAGTTATAGAGGTAGTGAATCCCTTCGGGCATGGTAGCATCCTGCTCTTTCATAAACTTCTTGATATCCTTGATGATATCCTGAGCATTAGAGCCTGGTGTCTGGAAGATACCCAAACTCACGGCAGGATTACCGCTACTCTCTGCAACGCCTGAGTATGAAAGTGCATCCATCTTAACCGTAGCCACATCCTTCACACGTAAAAAGTTTCCTTGCCCTAATCCTTTAATAATGATGTCTTCGTATTCTTTCGGATCACTGAACTTTCCCTTGTACTTAATTACATACTCGAACGATCCTCCTGCATTTTGCCCCAATGAACCTGCCGCAGCTTCAAGGCTCTGACTGTTGATGGCTGCTGTAACATCAGTAGGCTGCAAACCATATGCTGCCAGTTTCTGCGGATCAAGCCAGATCCTCATCGCGTAAGTCTTTCCCCCGAATACTGAGGCATCTCCCACACCGAAGATTCTCTTTAACCCCGGAATAATATTAATGTCGAGATAGTTCTGCAGGAAGACGTCGTTATAATCTTTGTTAGTCGTGTAAAACGACAAAAACATCAGGGCACTTGTCTGTTGTTTCTGGGCTACCACCCCGGCTCTCGTCACCTCTGCAGGCAGCAAAGGCATAGCCCGTGCCACACGATTCTGTACGTTCACCGCAGCGATATCAGGATCAATTCCCTGTTTAAAGAAAACGTTGATAGTGGCACTACCATCGTTACCCGCGGTTGAGGTAATGTAGTCCATCCCTTCAACACCGTTAACTTGCTCTTCAATCGGGATGATTACACTCTTCTGAACTGTTTCAGCGTTCGCGCCGATGTACATCGTACGGATGTTCACCGTCGGAGGTGCAATATCAGGATATTGAGTTACGGGGAGCGAGTTCAATCCCAGAATACCCAGTAAAACAAGGATAATGGAAATTACAGTTGATAAAACCGGGCGCTCTATAAATCTTTTAATCATCTTTCAAATACCGGTTTAATTGCATTAACTATACTGTCCAGACTTGTCTGCTGAGGTATCACAGGCAAACCGCTTCTAAGGTTGCTAACTCCGGCAGCAATGATCCAATCTCCTTTACTTACGCCGTCTTTGACCAACACTAGATTATTCACACGGTCTAATACATTTACAATTGCCAATGCGGCAGTATCGTGATCTGCTTTATACAAATGCACTATACCCTGCTGCTCAAAAGTGGCCGCTTCAGGCACTACCAAAACATTATTATAATGCTTAGGAATCTTCACGGTGCCGCTGTTCCCGTTAACCAATAGTCCCGACTTATTCGGGAAGGAGGCCCTGAAAAGGATAGAACCTGTTTTCGGATCTACCTGACCTGTAACAGCCTTTATCGCCCCCTTCTCATTATACTCTTCTCCGTTAGCGAGAATCAACGTAACAGGCGGAATATTCTTCAGCTTCTCTGCCGCGTTACTTCCCGGCGTGCTGTTATAGAAATCGAGATAATCACTTTCGTTCATCGAGAAGTAAGCATACACTTCGCTGGTTTCAGAAACCGTAGTCAGCGGAACCGGATCGCCGGGGCCCACAAGACTGCCTGCTTTCAAAGGCAGTTTTCCAACAACTCCATCAATCGGACTTCTGATGATTGAATAATCAACATTCGCTAAAGCACTTTTATAATTAGCCTGCGCCTGATTCTGTCCTGCCTTTGCCTGTGCAAGCCTGCTTTGTGCAGAACGCAGATTATCTTTTGCGGCCTCTAACTGGACGTTGCTGATGATGTTCTTTTCAACAAGCGGAATTAATTTATCAACTTCCAGCTGAGCAGAATTTACTGCAGCTTCGGCTGCAGCAACATTCGCCTCAGCGGCTCCAATGCCGCTTTTCGCTGCTGATGCAATCTCTGAAAGATTGTTTGTCTCAAGACGGAAGAGTACTTGCCCCTTTCTTACAGGTTGACCTTCATCAACCAACACCTCTTTTATATAGCCTGAAATCTTTGCGCGTACATCATTGTTCACTTTTCCCTCTATACTTGCAGGATAAGACATAAATCCGGTCACAGATCGCTCCTGAACCTGTACTACAGGATATGGTTTCGGTGCATTCGGATTGGGACCTTGTTGCTGCTGCTTGCATGCGCTCAGCAGGAAAAAAGTTGAAATTGCTAAAAAGTAAAATTTGTGTTTAATCATAAATGATCTGTGTTGCCATGCACATACGAATATGAGACAAGGGGTTGTAAGGATATAAAGAACAGGAAATGACTGAAGCCTCCTAAAAGCAACAATCTTCCTGTACGACTACTAAAAAAATAATTTGAACGAAATGACATGAAACCATTCGGCTGACAGAAAATTGAATGCTCTTTTGCTTCCATTATATAATTAAAAACTCGCTTCTGCATCTGTCAGTTATATAATTGCAACAAGGCTCACATGTTCAAGAGATGAATATCTCACTGAATTCCTCTCATTAACAAAAAATCTCTCTCACAAAATCTGTACCTCGAAAAAAACAAGGTGCAAATTTACCTGTAATTACCCAATAAACACTACAGTTTATAAGATTTTGGATTACTCTAACATGTGAGTAATTAACTTGTTGTGAATAACTGAAACGGTCAGTTCAAACCCCAGGAATACCCCAATGCAAGAGTGCCTGCACCGGCGTGGTTTTTACCATTGGCTGTACCTTTTTGGATGTTGACAAACCCGTAGTTAAATCCACCCTCAATAAATATCCGGTTTGTAGAACCTGTCTTGTAACTAAAACCGATATTGGCTTCTGCGCCCGCATTGAACTTATGCAACTGGTCTTTAATATCATTATCCTTATCAAAGGGCTGATTCGTGGGTATAAGGGGCATCATACCTTTGTCATCAGCGTAGATAGGGCTGGAGCCTGAAGTAACCTGTTTACCGGTAATCAGGATGCCTGCAAACGGACCGGCGTTCACATAAAACTTCAGCGAAGAACCGTCTGATAAACTCCATCCGAAATTAGCGAGCACGGGAAGCAGTAGATAATTCAACTTTGACTCATTTTTAAAATTTGCATACAGGTATAACGGTGGTGTGCCAGGGAAAAAACCTGCATACTCCTGAGGCGTCGGGAAAGCCTGTAATCCGTTCTTCTTACCTCCCTGAGCCGAATATTGCAGCATAGGCCTGATTGAAAAAACAGGAGTGATTCCGAAATCGACAAACACGGCAGCATCTCCGCCAAAACGCGAAGAAAACCCCGTGTTCAACGGATTCTGTTGCGAAGCGCCGGCTGTAAGATTAGGGATACTTACCCCGCCTCTTATACCCATAGTGGTTAATTGAGCAGGAGAAACAAAGTATCCGAAAAGGCAAATAAAAAGAATAGGAAGGAATTGAAAACTTTTCATTTCTAAACAGTTTTTTTGATTAGGACTTTGTGACAACGATTATCATTTAATCTTACTCTACAAACCTGATGCCATTAGCAAATGTTTAATAAGTAGTTCGTAATTCATACCAGACGTAATTTCCCGGAAAGATCAAATTATTTTTGCGGGACATTTTACCTTTACCGCTTTAAACAATGATTATACTTGCAGCAGCCGTAGGAGCTAACAACGAACTGGGCAGAGAGAGCGGAGTACCACTATGGGACCTGCCCGATGAATACAGGAGATTCAGAGAGTCTATAGTAGGACATCCGATTATCATCGGAAGAAAATCATACGATGTCATCAAAGAACCGTTACCGAACAGCCTGAACATTGTGGTTACACGTCAAAAAGATTACGACGGCAACGGTGCCACTGTAGCGCATAGTCTTCAGGGAGCACTTGATCTCGTAAAATCAGAACCCATTATCTACATCATCGGTGGTGGTTACATTTTTGAAATGGCTATGGATATTGCCGACAGGATAGAAATCTCCAGGATAGAAGGCACGTTTCCTGACGCAACCGCCTTTTTTCCAAAATTCTCAACCGACGACTGGCAACTGATTTCTACGGAAAGACATGGCACAGACGAGCGGCATAAATACGCTTTCAACTTTGAAATCTGGGAAAGAAAAAAATAGCAGCGCCGTTACTGCTTATTATAATCGGGAGGAGTTAAAATAACATCAATCGTACGGTAGGATTTCACCGGTTTGCCATCTTTGACTGCGGGAATCCATTTCGGACTCCACGTTAAAGCGTCGATCAATACTTCGGCAAACTTTGTATTCTGTTTTGTCTGTGGTTCTACTTTTGAGACTTTTCCTTTGGCATCGACAATAAACTTCACGATACAAACACCATAATCCATCACACCAAAGTCGGTGATGTGTACATTGAGTTTCTTAGTGATGTACTGATTCCATTTCTCCTCTCCTCCTTTGAACTCAGCCTTTTCATCCACATCTTTTTCATCATAAATGCCATTGGCAGGAATAGTGTCTCTTGCTGATAAAAGAATGCTGCCATCCATCATAGGAGTCATCAACTCAACCGTTGCTACGGCATTAGCATCCATTGGCTTTGCATCTACTCTATCACTCGAAGGGGTGATAGAAAGAAAAGGCAGCAAAAACATTAAGATAGCATACATGGGACCAGAACGTTTTCTTAGTAGGTGACTAAAAACATTTCTCTGCTAAATTAAGAATTTTCTGCCCAAAGCGTTTACGCACGCATTGTCTAAATAATCTAATTATCGATAAGCTGTAACGTGTTTTTCGGCTTGACCCTCTGAACAGGAAGTACAGCATAGGCATTAACCGATTTGTCATTTTGTTTGGCAGGCACCCATTTGGGACCTTTCTTCAATGCTTCTATTACTGCATTAGAAAACTTTTCGTTATCAGTTTTCACAATGGTGACATCTGATATATTACCCTTTGTATTGACAACAAATCTTAGTATGCACGAACCGGTTGCGTCATCAGCCAGTGCAGCCTCGTGTTCTCTAAAATATTTTGCCAAATAGCTTCCCCATGCATCAGGTTGTCCGGGGAATTTAGGTGCTACCTCTGGCTTTGTAAATACCTTATCATCAACCTTCTGGTAGCCGACTACAGTTACTTCACCATTTTTTGGGGGAGCCACGACCATGACGTCTTCAACTGATTGGGGATTTAAAAGAGTAACTGGCTGATTCCAGTAGGCTGTCACAGGTTTACCATTTACCTGTGCCGGTATCCACTTCGGACCTTTGCGCAGGGCGTTAAGAGCTACCTCGGCCAAATTTGTTCCCTGCATGGTCAGCACCTCAAAATTTGAAAGACTGCCATCGGTGTGTACTACAAACCTTATTACGGCAGTTCCAAAATCATCATTTGTGAATTTATTAATGTTTTCCACGATATTCTTTTTGATATACTCGATCCATGCAGCCCTTCCTCCGGGGAATTGTGCTTCTTTATCCACTTTGGTAAGAGGCTGATCTCCCCTTTCCTCTAATTGCGCATCAACTAATTGCACTTCGGTATCTTTTACAATTTTGGGAGGTGTAAACCTGACGAAATGAAATTTTTTCTCGACATAACTATTGACAAAACGTCCGTTCTGCTGAGCGGGTATCCACTTGGGGCCTTTCCGAATGGCATCAATAGCTAATTGTGCTGTCTTTGTCCCCTTCATAGTCATAGCTTTCACATCACTCACTTCACCCTTTGTGTTCACTACAAACCTCACCCTAACTTCACCCAGGTCTTTTTCACTCAGCTCACTTAGATGGGCAGCAACGACCTTTTGGGAATAAGAATCCCACGCTTTCTCCCCGCCGGGGAATTGAGCTTGCTTTTCTACTTTGATGAATACTTTATCTCCGTCTCCGGGTATCGTATCCCGGACCATTTCAGCTGTCGAGTAAATACCGTTTAAGAGAAATTCTTCATCAACCGCACTGTTCAAGATATTTTCTGCTTTCACAGAGAAAAACATAAACACCAGAGCAGCCAGCGGCAGCACCATAATGCGGCCGAAATAAGAAACTTTCTTTCTGTTGTTTTTTAATATCATGGTTAATCTTCTTTTAATCGGTGAATAGGCAAAATTGTTATTGGCAGGCCATGAGTATCCGGGGTACGCTGCCTGCAGTGCCAGTCTCGGAAAATCTTCAGCCCCCGACTCTCCCAGCGATTCCCTGTCGGCCAGGAACTCATGCACCATATTGATTTCTCTTTTCATCAACCAGAATACCGGATTGAACCAGAAGAGAATCTGGATTAAGTTGATAATGAGTTTGTCGAGTGAGTGCAACTGCCGTACGTGTACCAGTTCGTGCTCAAGAATTTGCCGGCCGTCTGCAGATTGATAATCAACTTTAGGATTCCAGAAAATAAGTTTGAAAAAAGAAAACGGAGTGCCTTTTGTCTCTGACGCTATCAATTTGTAATCACCAAAGATTTGCTCCACGCCTCGTCTCCTCATCCGGTGAATTCTAATCAACGAAATCGCAAACAGAACCATCAGTGCAATTACTACGATCGCATACGATGTCAGCAATATTTTATCAGTACTCCAAAATCGGCTACCGCCTCCCACTACTATTACACTGTTAACCATATCTGTCTGAATGAACACAGGCAGCGTATCACGAGATGCAGTAAAGAGCCAGTCAAACTTTACAAAAGGAAGAACCAATGAAATAAAAACAGAAGACAACAGATAGAAACGGTTGTAGTTGTGAAACTTTCTGTTGCGCAATGCGAGCAGATAATAACCGTACATGATCGCAGAGATCAGGACGACTTTGGTGAGATATGCATATACGTTTTGCATACAATTACTTTTTTTGTTTCTTCAATTCCTTTACAAGGAGCTCCAATTCCTCGATGCTCAAATTATCGCTCTTAACCATGGCAGATACCACGTTGCTGAAAGACCCGTCGTAGAACCGTTTCACCAGCGATTTGATCCTGCCTTTTGAGTATTCTGTCTTGGAAATTGCAGGCAGATATCTGAACATTCTCCTGTTCAAGGGCTCAATTTTTATAAACCCTTTTTCTGCCATAATCTTCAGGATGGTGGCCACTGTATTATGGTGAGGCCTGGGTTCGGGCATGGCTTCTACTATATCCTTCAGGAAGCCTCCATCTGTCTCCCACACCTTTTGCATGATTTCTTCTTCAACACGGGTAAGTCGTTCCATTTTAATTAAGATTTTTGTTTCTAAAAACAAATATAAACTATTTTCTTAGTTTTCAAACTATTTATTTAGTTTTTATGAAGTTTTTTTTTCTGCGCGGATAAATCAAACAGTGTCTTACTGTAAAGCGATATCAGTTTATCCGTCAATTCTTACCTTTACGCCCGCCACATTTCTATGCTCTTTAATTTTAAGAAACATGAAAACAAAACATTTTTCAATCCCACTATTTTTTTCTTTAATGCTTATGGCATGCAACAACAACTCCACAACAAAAACTGAGGCTTTTTCTTCAGACAATCCGTTCGCGGCTGAAAGCACCCTCCCCTACCAAACTATTGACTTCAGTAAAATCAAAAACAGCGACTTTCCGCCGGCTTTCATAGAAGGAATGAGGCAACAGATGGAAGAGATGAATAAAATAGCAGATAACCCCGAGGCACCGACTTTTGAAAACACAATCGTTGCTATGGAGAAAACAGGGCAACTGCTGGAAAGGGCCATGCACGCATTCGGTGTACTTACCAGTGCTAATACTAACGACGAACTTCAGAAAATAGACGAAGAATTCTCAGCAAAATTTGCTGCTCACGATGATGCAATCCACCTCAATCCTAAATTATTCAAACGCGTTGAGGCTGTATATAACGACAGGGCTAATCTGAATCTTGATCCCGAAAGCCTGCACCTCGTAGAATACTATTATCAGCAATTCATTATTGCCGGAGCAAAACTGTCTGACGCCGACAAAGAGAAACTGAAAAAGCTTAATGAAGAAGACGCTTCCCTGAGTACCAAGTTTTCCAATATGCTGCTGGCGGCAGGTAAAGAAGGGGCACTCGTGGTTGATGATGTAAAGCTCCTCGACGGATTGAGTGAAGGAGAAATAGCCGCTGCTGCAGCAAATGCAGGCAATGAACCGGGCAAATGGAAAATCACCCTTAAAAATACAACGCAGCAACCTGAACTATCCTCGCTGAAAAACAGGGAAATCCGTGAAAAACTTTTTGAAGCTTCGTGGAACCGTGCCGAGAGAGGCGACTCTAACGACACCCGCAGCCTGATAGCACGTCTGGCACAACTGAGAACTGAAAAAGCAAAACTGTTAGGCTTCCCCAATTATTCTGCCTGGAGGCTGCAGGACCAGATGGCAAAGACACCCGAGAATGTTTTTAACTTCCTGAATCAACTGATTCCTGCATCTGTAGCTAAAGCACAACAGGAGGCTGCTGATATTCAGAAACTGATTAAAGAGCAAGGCAACGACTTCGAACTAAAAGCTTACGACTGGGATTATTATGCAGAGCAAGTGCGCAAGGCTAAATATGATTTAGACAACAATCAGATCAAACCTTACTTTGTTTTGGACAGTGTATTGTTGAACGGTGTGTTCTATGCTGCCAATCAATTATATGGTATCACCTTTAAGGAGCGCAAAGACCTGCCTGTTTACCAGGAAGACGTTCGCGTTTTTGAAGTGTTTGAAGAAGACGGCAGTCCGCTCGCACTCTTTTATTGCGATTACTTTAAAAGAGACAATAAGAACGGTGGTGCCTGGATGGACAATCTCGTTAATCAATCCGGACTCTTCGGCACCAAACCTGTTGTGTACAACGTCTGCAACTTCACTAAACCGGCTAAAGGTCAGCCTGCACTGTTGAGCTTTGATGATGTCACCACCATGTTCCACGAATTCGGCCATGCCCTCCATGGCATGTTTGCCAGTCAGCAATACCCCAGCCTTTCCGGTACCAACACTCCGCGCGACTTTGTGGAATTCCCTTCACAGTTCAACGAACACTGGTCTCTTTATCCTCAAGTGCTGAAGAATTATGCCAAGCATTACCAGACCGGTGAGGCACTTCCACAATCGCTTATTGATAAAATCAAGAAAGCCGGTACCTTCAACCAGGGATATGCTTTTACCGAATATCTTGCTGCTGCCGCGCTCGATATGAACTGGCATACACTGGGACCCGATGCACCATTACAAGATGTCAATAAATTTGAAGAAGAGAGCCTTGGTAAAATGAACCTGTGGATTGATTATGTGCCGCCGCGCTACCGCTCATCTTACTTCCTGCATATCTGGAGCCTGGGCTATTCATCTGCTTACTACGCCTACAGCTGGTCTGAGATGCTCGACCACGACGCTTATACGTGGTTTGAAGAAAACGGAGGAATGACAAGAGCCAACGGACAGCGATTCAGAGATATGATTCTCTCCCGCGGGAACACTCAGGATTTTGCAGAGCTCTACAAGAATTTCAGAGGGAAGGATCCTTCAATACAGCCCCTGCTGAGATTCAGGGGGTTGAAATGAAGATTGTACAGGCTTTCCTAATCCCGAAGGGATTGAATATTGATAGAAAAATCGTTTTATCATATATGCGACCCCAACGGGGTCGTATATTTTTCGATATTCCCGTTCTATAAATATTTGACCTCTACGAGGTCGGGATGGTTTTCATTTTTATCATTCCTAAACGTTCTGATTTTTCAAGGTTGTGCATCGCAAACCAAATCCACCTAATCCCGAAGATTGAATATTTATAACAACATGGACGTGAAGATATACGACCCCGATAGGGTCGTATATCTTATGATTTCATCGTTCTATAAATATGTGACCTCTTCGAAACCGGAATGAATTTAATCTTTACTTCCATAAACATTTGATCTTTTCAATATCGGAGGCTCATACCAAACCCATCTAATCCCGAAGGGATTAAATAATTATAACAACACGGACGGGAACGGATGCGACCCCGTCGGGGTCGTATATTTCATGATATTTTCGTTAAATATTTGACCTCTTCGAGGTCATAGATAGTTCATCTAAGAACCTCACCACCTTTCCATCCTAATATTCACGAGATTAAATATTCATAATAGAAAAGTCTACCAGACAATACAAACGATACGAGGGTGTTGATCTCTCTAAATCATCATTCATATTCTACCCACTCAAAGAGATATCCATCTTTGTGCTCTATCCGGAATTTATTTAAAAACTCTTTATACTCATCCCGGAAACTTTGTTTTTTGTGATGCTCCTTTTGGTTCCGGATATACGCTATCACATTATCCAAAGGGGAATGGCTATACGAAAACGCTCCAAAGCCCTCCTGCCATTCAAATTTCAATCTTGTAAACTTCTTCTCTTTGATAAACTCTTTAGATGACTTTTTAATTTCACGGACTAAATCCGACAAACAACAACTCGGCCTCATCCCAATCAAAAAATGGATATGATCCGGAACGCCATTAATAGCCAGCAACTTTTGATCTTTGTTTCGTATAATTCCCGCTATGTACTTATACAACTCATCCTCCCAAGAGGAGTGAATTAAGCTCTTTCTACCCTTAACGGCAAAGACAACCTGAATATATATCTGTGAAAATGTTCCCGGCATGATCTAGCTATTTTGAAAAATTCGTCTACCAATTCTTTGATTGTCCGATTGTATCGAACAAAAGCAAATCTAACTTTTTCAAAAATGAATCGAATGATGGCACGCCTATGACAGACGGCGGCACAAACCCACGCAAACTTGTGATCCCTAATACTCAAACACAAAATAGCTCCACGGACGCATCTCGTAAACGTAATGGTTGAACAACTTAACCTTCGCTCCTGTAAAGACATTCAACGGGTCGCCGTAAACATCATCGTCCTTAATGGTGAAATGCTGTGGTTGTGGTGAGAGGTTTAAAACGACAAGTACCTTGTCTTTTCCTTTCTGTCGTATATAAGAATAGATAGCATTATCATTAGCCGTAGCTACTTTCCGGTAGTAAGCGTCTGCATCTAATGCTCTGTTGCGGGCTCTCAGGCTGAGCAGGGTTTTATAGAAAGGAGCCATCTCATACTTGCCCCATTGTATCGGATCTTTTACAAAAAACTTCAGACGCCTCTTGTTGGGCTCTTCCTGTCCGTTGTAGATCAGCGGGATACTCTGATAATATGTCTGTGTGAAGACGGCAAACACCTTGTAAGCATCACCGTACTTTTCAAACTCGGTACCGTTCCAACTGTTTTCATCGTGGTTGGTCGTGAAGTACAAACGCTGTGCATTCTTAGGATAGATGCTGATGTTGTGATTAAGTACAGAGTCAAAATATTTCAAATCGTGCTTCAAAGAGTAAACATCTGCCATTGGTTGCATCAGGCTCCACGTATAGGTGGCATCAAAGCCCGCGTAATGAAACTCAGGTCCTTCTGCCTCAGCCAGCATATACACGTGTTTAACTTTCCTCAACTTGGTAATACAATCCTTCCAAAAATCAGTGGGCACGTGATGAGCAACATCACAACGGAAGCCATCGATATTGGTCTCCCTCAGCCAGAACTCCATTGCGGCAATCATTGAATCGCGGAGTTCCATGTTCTTATAATTCAACTGTCGTGTATCAGTCCAGTCGTACGGCACTGCAAAATTCCCGTTAGCGTCGCGCTCATAGAAATCGGGATGGTTTGTAATCCATGGGTTATCGGGTGCAGTATGGTTGGGCACCCAATCGGTAATCACCTTGAATCCCATTTCATGTGCTTTATTTACCAGCCTTTTGAAATCGTCCATAGTGCCAAATTCAGGATTGACCTGTGTGTAATTCTTAACCGCATAATAGCTTCCCAACTCGGATGCATTTTCTTTTCTGTCGACCACTCCAATGGGCGTAATCGGCATGAACCACAACACTTCTATCCCCATATCCTTCAGCCTCGGCAGACTTTCGGCAAAAGCGTTAAAGGTACCTTCTTTAGAAAACTGGCGCACATTGACCTCGTATATATTGGTACGTTCGCTCCACTTTGGATGTGAAAATCCGGTGGGGTCTTTACCCACAGTCATCAAGGGTCCATACTTGGGACTGCAGCCAACAAAAATGACAACAATAAAAGGCAGGATGATTTTGTTGAGATATTTCATAATGCTATTTTAGTTGTTGTAGTTTAAAGATAAAGTATCCCCGGCAAAATCTTGCTATTCTTCATCTTCTTCCATCTCAGCTCTTATCTCATCGCTGATTCTTACGATGATCTTATCAATTCTCTGACCATCCATATCCACTATCTCAAAATCAAAACCGCGCCATTCAAACTTATCACCTTCTGTAGGAATTCTTTCTAAAGTATGTAATACAAATCCGGCAAGTGTATCAAACTCATTCTCGCTCTCTGATACCCATGAGGCTTTTTCGAAGTAGGATAAGAAGTCGTAGAACTGAATCTGTGCATCAATCAGGTAAGTACCGTCATCTCTTTTCAGGATTACATATTCGTCATCCTCTTCCTCAGGAATTTCCCCCACAATGGCTCTTAAAATATCGCGTGCGGTGATCATACCCTGGAGGCTTCCATATTCATCTACAATAAAAGCATGGTGGATTTTCGTATTCTTAATTTTCTCGAGTACCTGGTAGGCAGAATTGTTTTCGGGAACGAATAAAGGTTTCCTCAATAAATCTACCAACCTTTTTTCAGAATACAAGTAAAGATCTTTTACATGCACTACTCCTTCAATGTCATCAATATTTCCACGACAAACAGGATATACAGAATGCTGATATTCTTCAATCTTAGACCTTACCGACTCGGGCGATTCATTCATTTCGAACCACACAATATCTGTTCTGTGTGTCATCATTGATGTAATGTTTCTGTCACCCAGATGAAATACTCTTTCAATAATATCTTTTTCTTCTTCTTCAATCGTGCCTGATTCACTTCCTTCATTAATCATTGCTTTAATCTCGTCTTCTGTTACAATACTCTCTTCTGAAGGATTAATCTTCAACATGCGAAAGATGCCGCCACTCAGTGAACTCAACAACCAGACTAACGGATAAGACACGAAACTCAACGTGCGCACAGGACGAGCAACTATTCTTGCTATCCCTTCCGGGTTCAGAATAGCTATCCGTTTGGGAACTAATTCTCCGAAGAGGATAGAGAGAAATGTAACGACCACTACAATCAGCCCAAGGGATACTGAAGTTGCATAATTCTTCAAAAATCCAATCTGCTCAACATAGGGCACCAAGTGATGACTAAACCGTTCTCCAGAATAAACACCTGTCAGGATAGCTACCAGAGTAATATAAATCTGTACAGTAGAAAGAAACAGGTCAGGATCTTCCTTCAATCCGAGGGCTGACTTAGCTCTGAGATCACCTTTTCCTGCCAAGGATTCCAACTTACTTTTACGAGCAGTAATCAACGCCGTTTCGCTTAGTGAGATGATACCATTTACGAAAATCAAGAAAAGAATTATCAGGACCTCAGACATATGTCATATTTAATTTTTCACGTCCAGTTTAACCAAACGATTAAAAATTTTTGCTGCAATACCACCGAGAAAAATTCCATAGATACTGCCGGCAAGTACATCCACAGGATAGTGTACTCCTACATATACCTGAGCATAGCAGATCATCGCCGCCCATAAAAGTATAAGAGCCCACCAGTTTCCGAGGGGCTTCCTGAATGTTGCAAATATAAACGTAGAAATCGCAAAATGATTGACTGCGTGCGAAGAAACAAAACTGGAGCTGATAGGGCAATATTTAACTATGAACCTGATATCCCACATCACTGCCGGATCCCTGCAAGGCCTCAACCTGAAAAATGTCTCCTTTATAATCGAACTACTCGTAAAATCCGAAACTGATGCAAGCAACAGAAATCCCAAAATCCACCAAAGACCCTTTACTTTAAAGTTGAGAACCACAAATACTGCTAAAAATAAATAAAACGGAACCCAGAATGTAGGCTCTCTCAAAAAGGGCAAAACGGCATCAAAGAAGGAATTACTCCATTCTTTATTTATTTTATGAAAGAGATAAAAATCGAACCGTAAAACGGGGGCCGGTAAAAAACCGGGCGGACCTGCCTGAAGTAGATACATTTATCCAAAATTATCAATTCGAATGCAACGTAACTAATTTAATTAATTTTGACACTTATTCGATGAGACCCTGTAAATGAAGAAATTATCCTTTTCCAAACTCCTGAGGTGGATGCTGATATCCGCCCTGACACTTTTCGTCTTTATGACCCTGATGAGATGGGTCTTTTTTTTCAGATTTAAAGCTCCGTCGGCTATACTCTCCGACAATTTTGGTGCTTTTAAACTTGGGGTGAGTTATGATCTGCGATTTGTCTGTGGAGTTATATTGTTCCCCTTTCTCACGGGAAGTCTGTTTCTGAGATACAACAACTCCCAAAAACTAACCGGTGGCAGCATCGTCCGTGTGGTACTTACCATTCTCATAATGGCAGCTCTGTTACTTTTTGTAAAAAAAGGGCACGCCGGATTGCCTACAATGATTGCCTTAGGTGTAGTATTTGTTCTCATACTCGTATGGCTTTTTATAACAAAGAATTGCAATCCTTTTGAAAATACCGTTTCCAGAAAAATCTTCAAAGCCTGGTTTCATACAGTTTCGTTCGCTCTGGTATTGATGTATGCATTCGACTTCGAACACTACGACTATCTGGGCCAGAGACTAAGTGCCAGCATCATCAATTACACCGGCGATGCTAAAATCAGCATGGGAATGATCTGGGAAACCTACCCTGTTGTAGAACTCATTGTATTTATAGCACTATGCACACTGGCACTAGTCCTGATTATCAGCAGGAGCTATAAGATCATAGATAAGTCGAATGAAAAATCCACAAAATCTTTAAAACTAATTTATGGGATAGTTTTTACACTGTTAGTGGCACTTGGCATTTTCGGACGAATAGGTCAATATCCACTCAGGTGGAGTGATGCTTTTGCTCTGAAAAACGACTTTAAGGCAAACCTTGCACTGAATCCATTACAAAGCTTTTTCAGCACACTGGAATACCGAAGTTCGGGTTATGATATTAAGAAGGTTAGACAATACTACCCTATGATGGCTCAATATCTTGGAGTAGCTCATCAGGATGATAAACAACTCAATTTCAAGCGAGAGATTCCTGCCCGCGATAGCATCAAGCGCAATGTAGTAATCGTTATCTGTGAGAGCTTTTCCGCTTACAAGAGTTCGATGTTCGGCAACCACTTCAACACTACTCCTTATTTCAATCAACTCTGCGAGGAAGGGTTATTTTTCGACAGATGCTTCACGCCCTCTTACGGAACAGCAAGAGGTATCTGGGCGGTGATTACCGGAATTCCGGATGTTGAGTATCCGAATACGAGCAGCAGGAATCCGTCCTATGTGGATCAGAATTCTATTATCAACGATTTCAGCGGATACTCCAAATATTATTTCATCGGCGGCAGTTCGAGTTGGGCTAATATCCGCGGACTACTCACTAATAATCTTGACGGTTTGAACCTGTTAGAAGAAGAAGATTTCAATGTGAAGAAAACCGATGTCTGGGGTATCAGCGACAAACGGTTGCTACTCGCTGCTAACGATACATTCGCAAGACAAACCCAACCGTTCATTGCGATTGTACAGACGGCAGGTAATCACAGACCCTACAGTATCGCGACCGAGGATAAAGATATTTTCGACCTCGTATCTTACCCAAAAGACACGCTACTGAAATATGGTTTTTCTGACAACGACGAACTTAATGCATTCCGCTATTCTGATTTTGGTTTTGAAAAATTCATGGAGGCAGCGAAAAAGGAAGAATATTATAAAAACACCATCTTTGTTTTTGTCGGCGATCATGGTATAAAAGGCAATGCGACCTCTGTGCTTCCCGAAGTATGGACGTCAGCAGCATTAACCAGTCACCACGTACCGTTACTGTTTTATGCTCCCGGTATCATCACTCCCGAAAGAAACAGTACCATCTGTTCTCAACTGGATGTGTTACCAACGGCCGCCGGACTGGCAGGGGTATCCTATACCAATAGTACCATGGGGCTGGATCTGCTCACTCCATCTGATTCTTTATCCCCTCTGAGCGCGGGCACCTTTCTGTTTGACCCTACCATCAAACAAATAGGATTTGTAACAAAAAACCTTGTGTTTACTAATAACCTTCTGAGCAATCAACAGATGCTCTATAATATTTCTGGCAACCAAGAGAAAACTCCGGAAGAAAAGGAGAAATTCTTTAAGCTGTCTGATGCCTGGTACCAGACAGCAAAGTATTTATTGCACAATAATAAAAAGATAGAGAGTAAGGCTCCCTGATACTGAAGCATGAAGGCTACGATAAAGATTTCTAACAACGCTCCACTCACTGTGATGTGGATATTCAACCTCTGGTTGATTTTCATGTCCATCTTTACCGTTCTCAGAATTGCTACACTCATACTATTTATGCCTCCCGACACCAAGGTGTCAGAGATTATCCCATCTTTCTCACTCGGCTTTATCTACGATTTGCGGTGGGTGTCAATCATACTTTTACCAATCGCTATTTTGAGCATGATTCCACGCCTTTCTCCTTTCGCATCTATCCGCAATAAAAAGGCATGGTCATATTATCTGGCTTTCTGTGCCTTATTTGTATTGTTCTTTTTCGGGGCAGACTTCGGTAATTTCAGTTATAACCATACAAGGCTCAATGCCAGTGCACTGAACTTTGCCGAAGACCCCGTTATCTCTATGAAGATGCTCTGGCAGAGCTATCCGATGGTGTGGATCCTGCTGGCTCTCTTCCTGACAGTTTATCTGCTCACAAAACTTTTTGGAAGAACCCATGTAGTGACATTGAGGAAAAGTCTGACCGACAACCCCACCAAAAGAAATACCTGGCTCGGCCTTACAATTTTTATACTCATCTGGAACATCTTCGGCCTCTTTTCATTCAAGCCGCTTAAATGGAAAGATGCTTTTCAATTAAATAATAATTTCACTGCCTATCTTGCCTTAAATCCGTTGCAAAACTTTTTCAGTACGCTGCAATTCCGCAAGCCCGATTTTAACAACGAAAAAGCTTTCGACTACTATCCATTTGTGAGCGAATTCCTCCATCTTCCCAAAGAAAATAAGTCTGATTTCTCATACCAAAGATTAGTTATTCCCAATAGCAAAGCCATTGAAAGTCGTCCTAACGTGGTACTGGTAATTTGCGAAAGCTTCAGCATGTACAAGAGTTCGTTATCCGGCAATCCGCTGAATACAACCCCTTACTTCAAAGAACTGAGCAACAAAGGCATCTTTTTCAACAGGTGCTTCTCTCCCACCTTTGGAACTGCCCGAGGTGTGTTCGCTATATTAACGGGTATCCCTGATGTTCAGCTATCCAAATTTTCCACACGCAATCCGCAGGCAATAGATCAACACACTATCATTAACGATTTTGAAGGATATGAAAAGTTGTACTTTATAGGGGGATCAAGTGACTTCAACAACTTTGAAGGGCTCATAAAAAATATTAATGGTGTAAAGATATATCAGGAAGGATCATACAAGACACCTTCTTTGAACGTTTGGGGCATTAGTGACAAAAACCTCTTTCTGGAGTCGGCAGATATACTTTCTGAACAGAAAAAACCTTTCTTTGCTATCATACAAACTGCAGGTAACCACCGCCCCTACACCATACCCGAAGAAGATACCGATTTTAAAAGAAAAATACTCCCTGAAGATACCCTTCGCAAATACGGTTTTGAATCACTGAAAGAATTTCAATCTTTTGAGTACAGCGATTACTCCATCAGGAAGTTCATGGAGTATTCTGAAAAACAAGACTGGTTTGACAACACCATTTTTGTCTTTATAGGAGATCATGGTGTGGCAGGAAATACCACTTCAGTTTACAGCGGATCACTGGCTAACTTGGGTATGCTCGCGGATGAACACATTCCGCTCCTGTTCTATGCTCCCGAATTACTTACCCCGGGGCTTTATACAAAGACAGTTTCTCAGATAGATGTTTTGCCAACAATTGCCGGATTACTCAACATGCCGTACACCAACACAACATTGGGCAGGGATGTACTCAATCCTGTTAATAAAACTGACCTTGCCTTCATCATTCACCACGATGAAGGAAAAATCGGTGTTGCCGATAACCACTTTTTCTATACACGCAACCTACAGATTGAAAAGAAAGACCTCTTCCCTCTTAACAACATCGGCTTTAATACATCAGCTAAAGAAAAGGATTCCGTCAGGCAGCAGCTCGATCATTATACCCTGGCGCTCTACGAAACGGCTAAATACATGCTTTTGAATAACCGGAAAAGTGCGGTAAAGAAAAATTATAAATAATCGTTGAACTTTAGGCCAAACTTATCATGAGCCGGTAAAAATTGCGTACTTCGCATTATGGCAATGGATAAAAAGAAATTGAAGTCCCGTATAATCAACTTCATCTTCTTCGGGACCCTATTTGTACTGTTAGTCAGTACCCCCGCCCGCAGTTGGTTATTAAGGCAAGTTCTGTCGACAGGTTTACTCAATGCTACAATCAAGAAGGAAGCAGTTGCAGATTCTTCTATTGTCATGCCGCTGACTTTTGAGGATTTGAGCGGCTTTACGGCAAGCACGCACGAGCTCAGAGACAAGATAGTTTTCATCAATTTCTGGGCATCATGGTGTCCTCCTTGCCGGGCAGAAATGCCTGCGATAGACAATCTTATCAAGAAAATGAGAGGAGATACCGATATCGTCTTCCTGATGATTAACCTAGACGAAGAGCCTGAAGCCGGAACAAAATATCTGAGAGAAAACTTCCCCGACCTACCCTTCTTCAGAGCAAAAGGTATGATCCCTAATGACATGTTCTCGGGAACACTGCCAACCACTATTGTGTTAGACAAAAGAGGCAGCATCGTTATGCGCCACACAGGAATGGCGAATTACGACTCTAAGAAATTCATTGAGCAGTTAGAAAGCCTTAAATAACTATTGGCTCCGAAGTAATATGAGGTTACTTCAATCTTCTGATGTGTCCTGATGTAGGTTGTTTCAGTGGTGTTTTGGTGCATCTGCTTACGTTGCTTCTCTCTTTCTTTCAAATTATGGTATAGGTTGTACAACATAGATACTAACAGAACTACAACCCATAAACCGATAGCCATTTTCAGAAACGATTTCTTTTTCGTGAGCAGCCAGATCAACAAAAATGCAGCCGTAACCGGTATCAGAAAAATGACTATTCCCGGACTCAAATAGGATTGCATTCAATACTGTTTTTTAATCGGCAGAGCAAAGTAAGCCGAATTTTAATTTCTTCGCATAAAATAAAAAAATCCGCTATGCAAAAACACATAGCGGATTATACCTTTTCTAACCACTGCAATTACATCGGATTCTGAGTACAAAGCGGATTGTACTGCAGTTCCAGTTCAGGTATTACCCACTGCCATCTTTTATCTCCTGCAGGAATGAATCTGCTATTCTCGCCAATCGGCTGATCTTCGTACATGTTAAAGTTAGAAGCAAGCGGGTCGAGATTGCTCGGGTTTGAATTCGATTTCCATCCATTGATAGCTCCACCCTGGTTATATCCCAGTCTAGGCTTCGGGCCTCTGTCAAGCGGCAAGTTTAGTCTCTTCAGATCAGTAAATCTGAAACCTTCTCCCCACAACTCCACTCTGCGCTGGAACATAATTTCATCTTTAAGATCGTCTCCGGAATTAGTACTTAAAGTGTACATCGGGTCACGATCGTGAGCAACTACATAAAGCGCTTCTCTTGCTTTCACCTCATCACCGCCTCTGGCATATCCTTCGGCCATTACAAGGTACATCTCAGGCAACCTCACCAGCGACATATCTGCAGTAATGATAGACCCGTTATAGTTAGATGATGAATTATCAGGGAAGTCTACAATAAACTTCTGACTCATCCACTTATAGCGGTTACCTCCGGGCGGAAATACCAGACCGGGATAGCCCACTACGTTCTCTACCCACAATTGTTTCCTGATATCAGTCGGTGATATTTTTTCATACAGAAGATTATAAATGGCTCGGGGTGTATTCCTGTTGTATGAAATGTTGGTATTAGAGATGTAACTGTAAAAATTAAACAGGGTTGCTGTCTCCAATGCAGGTTGTGCGATTTTTGCCCAAATCCATTCTTTGTTAGAAGCATCAGCCATACGGCCTTGCTTATAATCATAGCAACTGTTATCCATTTGAGCGCCGGAGAAATCTACTACCTGTTTAGCCATATCAGCTGCTTCAAGCCACTTACCCTGAGTTAGCAGAATGCGCGCCTTGATTGCTCTTGCCACATGCACATTGATATGCATTTTCGTAGTACGTACAATGTGTACATTGGCCAACAGGCCTATTGCATCATCAATATCATCGTTGATGGATTTGTAGCATTCTTCTACACTGGATCTTGCCTGAGGCTCAGTTGAGGATGACAACCTCAGAACGATACCATCCTGATTGTTGTTTCCCGCCCGGTCGTACCTCTCACCGTAAAGCTGTACCGCGCTAAAATGTGCAAAACCTCTGTAAAACAAAGCCTGGCCTTTAATGTAGTCGCGCTCTTCCTGGGTTCCTTCTGCATCATCAATATTCTCAATCACCATATTGGCATTGGCTATGATCTTGTAGAGGAATTCATAAATATGCCTTGGATACTGATTCGCAGGTTCTCTGTGACGTGTCCAGTTGGTTTCGTTTCCAAACTGGGCATTTGATTTAGTGTACACAAGGTCTTCTCCAAGGAAATCCATATAGAGCTTATAATACTGGTATCCCATCTTAGGAGCAAAGTTTCCTTTATCGTACATGATACGATGGATACCATTAATCGCCATCATGGCAGACTTTGTATCTTTAAACATGGCAGACAGGTCAACATTACTTGTTGATTCTGTCTCCAGGAAATCCTTTTGACATCCGCTGAGGATTAAAAGGAATAAAGCCGGTATTATTAATATATACTTTTTCATCTTGATCAAATTAAAGGGTTACTGATAAACCAAATGATACGACCATTGAAGGTGCGTAAACATCTGTATTTGCAAGATATCCGGAGCTGAAGTTTCTTCTCGGATAGAGGCCTTTTCTGGCACTCTTCATGAACATGTTATCAGCTGCAAAGTAAACTACTGCATCTGAAATGCCTTTATCCTGAATAAACTTACGCGGCAGCCTGTAAGAAAGGTTAACATTGGTCAACTCAATCATATTCGAAGTTACTAGCCATCTTGAAGAAGAAGCAGCTTCGATGTTGGTTCTGTCGGCTCCTGAAGTCACCCTGGCAATATTAGTCTGGTCACCGGGTTTCCTCCATCTTTTCAACAGGTCTTTATGCTGAGAGAAGTAAAGCAGCGATCCTGTCATTAAAGAGCTGTAGCCTGCATCGTAGAATTTACCGCCCAACTGATAGTAGAAATTAAATTTCAGATTGAAATCCTTCCATCCTACGTTAGCACCAAAGCCACCGTTCACAACAGGCATTGCTGATCCTGAATAATCATAAGCACTCTTGTTGATATTCTCAGTGTAATCCACACCCTTAACATTAATCAATTCACCGGGATTAAAAGTAAAATTCTCCTTATCTGCCACATACAGGTTGTATCCATTGTCAGGATTTACTCCAGCCCATTGTCTTACATAGAATTCATAACGTGAGTGCCCGGGCTCTATTTTGTAAACTGAAGAAACATAAGGATCCAAAGGAAGATCAGTAATCTTGTTCTTAAGGAATGTAGCATTCACATTCAGCCTCACTCTGAAGTCTTTATTGCGATATGCTTCTCCGTCTAAAGCAATCTCAACCCCCTTGTTGTACATGGATCCTGCATTTACATCCACAGTTCCAATACCTGAAGAGATCGGCTGTGGAACACTGAACAACAGGTTGCTGGATACCCTGTGGAAATATTCTATCGTTCCGGTCAAACGGTTGGCAAACAGACTGAACTCTGTAGCAACGTCGAAGTTTTTAGAAGTCTCCCAGGTCAACTGCCTGTTCCCTAAACTTGACTGTACATACCCCGGTTCTCCGTTATCGGCCGGCGTATAAGTAGCACGCCACGGGTAATAACCCGGCAGATCGTCGTTACCTACTTCACCGTAAGAAGTACGCAGGCGCAGGCTGTTCACAAAATGAACATTATTCATAAAATTTTCCTTGTCTATTGACCACCCAGCTCCAACCGACCAGAAATTACCCCAACGTACGTCTTTGTAAAAACGGGATGATCCATCTTTTCTGAATGATGCTGAAGCATAGTATTTACGGTCGTAATCGTAAGAAACCCTTGAAAGGTATCCTTCCACTCTGTAGTTATTAGTATAAGAGTTAGGAAGGGCATTAATTTCGGTGAAGTTGGCATATTCAAAGTTATCGCCCTGAACGGATTGGGTCTTCATTGAAGTGCTCATATAATGATATTCATACTGATAACTTTCATGACCTGCCAGTACATCGATATTATGAAGACCAAACTTCTTATTATAATTCAACAGTTGCTGGAATGTCCAGGTCGTAGTATTGGAAGTATTCTTGGAAGAAGACCCTGCATTACCCTTCTGTTCGTAGACATAACCTCCATTCCAACTACGATACATATTAGAACCTAAACCGCCGTTAATAGTGAGCTTAAGTTCGGGCCGGAAGTTAATATCCGAATAGGCCTTTAGGTTAATTGTTTGTCTGATGAAGCCGTTGTAAACATGCTTCGATTCATATGGGTGGTTAGTAGCAGGAAAAGCATCTCTTCCTGAAATATCAAAAGATCCGTCGGGGGCAGTCCAGCCACTTCCGAAGTCGGGTATCTTATTGCCATTTTCATCGAGAATGTATTCTCCTGTAATCGGGTTATGCAGATGAATCGGGAAGATCGGCCCCATATACCTCATTGTACGGAACGGGTTAGAGTTGTTACCACTACTTTCATTCTGTTGTCCGTCGGCATTAGCATGAGCCATATTAAAATTCACACCAGTCTTCAGCCACTTCTTAACTTTTGTACTGGCATTTACCTTTCCGGTGATTCTCTGATACTTTGACCCGACAACGTAACCTTCCTGATTCAGGTAACCGATAGAGGTATAATAATCTGACTTATCATTGCCACCGCTGATCGAGATGTCGGCATCCTGTCTTTTTCCCGTACGTGTCATAGCGCCATACCAGTCAACATCATCAGCCCAGTGATTTACAGCTGACGGATTCAATTTACCGTTGTTATCGAAAAGCTGAGTGGGATCCATCAGGTAAGGGTTATACCCCATTCCTGACATGAGGGCTGTACCCGCAGTAGCATTTGCCTGTGCCTCAGACATTCCTCCGAATAGGAAAGCATTCCTTTGCGTCTCCCAGTAAAGCTCCATATAATCTCTTTCGCCAAGGCGCTCAAAATCTGAGTTTTGTCTGGATACAAATCCGATATTGTACTTGGCAGTCACTTTTGAAGCTCCCGCTTTTCCTTTCTTGGTATTGATAAGCAAAACACCGTTAGCAGCACGCGCACCATATAGCGCCGCAGAAGAAGCATCTTTCAAAACGGTGATGCTTTCGATATCGTTCGGGTTGATACTTGTGAGCGAATTGTCGTAAGGCATACCGTCTAAAACTATCAACGGGTCATTTCCGGCATTGAATGAGCCAAGCCCTCTGATGCGGATCGTAGGTTCTGACCCAGGCATACCGTTAGAAGTTCCAACCTGCAAGCCGGGTGTTGTTCCGGTAAGAGCCTGGCCAACTTCTGTCAATGGCCTGAGGTTGAAATTATCCTCACCTATCACAGCTGCGGATCCTGTATAGGTTTCTTTCTTGGCAGTACCAAAGGCTACTACCATTACTTCATCAAGCGTTTTCGCTTCGAGTGTCAGTTTCACATCTATCTGCGAACGATTATTTACCGCTACTTCAAAATCGTGAAATCCAACCGAAGTGAAAATCAGGGTGGCATTCCCGGGCACATTACTCAACGAATAATTACCCTCGGCATCCGTAGTCACCGTTTGAGGTGTACCTTTTACAGAGACACTGGCTGAAGCAAGCGGCCGGTTGTCTTCAGACGACACAACCTTGCCCTTAATATTCAACTGGGCAAACAAGGCCGATCCTATGAACAGCGTCATAAAGGCCGTAAGAATAGATTTTAACATCACAGTGGTTTTTAAATTATAAAAAAATGAATAAAAGCCTGTTATGGAAGTTTGGGGGGAGTTAGTCCTGGTGTTTAATTGAGTTAATGAAGTTTACGAAATTAGAGAAACAAACTATAAGTATTGACAAAAGTCAAAAGTATTTTATACACAATTCTTAATAAATAGGTAGTTATTCGTAAAAAGGATAAAAAAGCATAAATAAGGATATCTCCATCCTTATTTCATTGTAGATTTAGCGTTGTAAATCTGCAATATCAGCGAAGAGTTCGATACCATAAATGAAGGCGCCGGGATGAACGGAGAACTCCTCTGAATGTACATTAGCGTATCCCAGATTATCTTTTGCAACTCCCAGGCTGAAATACAAGCAAGGGATGTTTTCCGTGAAGTATGAAAAGTCTTCAGAGAACATACCTCTGTTGGGTGTTGTATCAATACTGCCTGAAAAAACTTTAGTCAGCCCCGGCAAGACCTTTTCAAACAGCTCCGGACTGTTATATGTTGGAGGAGACCCTTTTCTGATATCTATTTTACAAGTAATTCCGGGTGTACTGCAAATTGGCTGCAGTTGGCGATTTATAATTTCTTCAATGGATGGTTGTCCGTTGAATGGCTGATCTATTTGCTCATAAGCTCTGATAGTGCCTTTCATTACTGACTTAGATGGCAATACATTCAGCCCCACCGGCCTGCCTGTTTCAATATAAGTAACACTGATTACTGCAGGCCTTTCTGTGATATCCATCTGTAATGCAGGAATTCCTGCCAGCTCGTTTACAACCTTTGCAGTTATTAACGGGATATTGCTTCCTTCATAAGGCGTAGCAGCGTGCGAACCTTTTCCCTCGATCTCAATCGTGAAATAATTGCTTCCCGCCATCGTATAACCGGGAGAGATAGTCACCCTCCCGACCTCCAGGCCACTGGCTGAATGGAGTGCATATATATTCTGAATATCCAACTTCTCAAGAATACCACTGTTAACGATATCATCTGCACCACCCTTTATCTCTTCCGCAGGTTGAAAAATAAAATAGATTTTTCCTCTCAGAGATTCCTTCATCGAGTTCAGCAACCTCGCAGTGCCTAATAATATTGCAGTATGAGCATCGTGCCCGCAACTGTGCATTACAGTGTCGATCTTTGAAGTATAAGGCACTCCCGATTTTTCCTCACCGGGGCGTGCATCCAGCTCTGCCCTGAAAGCAATTACAGGTCCGTCTTTTTTAGTATCCAATTCTGCTATGACACAGGTAGGCAAGCCCTCCACTTTGTGAAAGTTTGTAAAACCAGCCTTCTTCAATTCCGTTCTCACCAACTCAGCAGTCTTAAACTCCTGCAATCCCAATTCAGGATACTGATGTATCTGCTTATAAATCTCAAACGAATAATCAGCCGCTTCTGAAAGTTGTGACTGTGTTTGCGCTGTAAGTGAAAATGCGATCAAAATAAAGCCGGCAGTAAGCAGGAGTTTAGAGAGAAAATACTTCACCATAAAACAGAAATATGATTCAAAGAAAGAATTTTTCTTTTGAAATAAGTATGGATAATAAAAAGAAGAAAGCCTTATTTAAAATAGCTGATAACAGCATCAAATTTTTCACCTGACACACCCAGTGCGTCTGCAGCAGAGTTGCTGAGAACAAGTGTCACACCTTCGTTCTGCTTAATATCGGGAATGGCATCTAACACCTTTGCATAAATTGATTTTGAAGATCCCAGTACGGATACCTTAACAATACTGCCCGGTGCTGCCTGGTTATTGAAACAATAATACTTTTCATCCTGCCAGCCACTGGTAGATTTGAAGATAGCACCTGTGCCTGTAACAGAGCTCACTCCATTTCCTGCTGCAAGTTTTTCAAATTCATTTTTGAAAAAGCCTTCTTTAGAAGATGTTGTTTTTTCTAAAGGAAGAAGTACTGTCGGTTTGTTTGCTTCTAACTGTTCAGGTGTGGCATCAGCTGCTACCTTTGGAGGTTCTTTTATTTCTTTCTCTTGTTTTTCCTGCTTTTCTTCTTTTGCTACCTGTGGAGGACCTGTCTCCTCAATAGGAACAATTTCTGCTGCAGGAATTACTTCTTGCTTCTTCTCTTCAACTTTTATCCCGCTACTTGCAAGTGGCGATTCTGTCTTATTCACTCTAAGGTAACCCACAACCAGATTAGCACCCGCATTCAATTGATCGCCCACAAGTCCGTTCCACTGCTTCAGGTCTTCTAATGGTACATTACCATAATTAGCACCGATTCTGAACAGTGTTTCTCCCGATGCAACCTTATGGTAAACCGGTACCAATTCTTCTGCTGCACTCTTAACTGTCGATTGTGTGTAATTATTTTGGTCTAAAGGGACCTTCAGCACCTGCCCGATATTCAGGCCCTTATCCATTGAGATCTTGTTGTAAGTTGCCAGATCGCGTGGAGAAACATTATACATTCTGCCGACACTGTAAAAATTTTCTCCCTTAACTACTTTGTGTGAGAGATACAGGTTGTTACCTTTTCCGTTTATCTGCAGATTACTATTCTGGCCAAGTAAAAAACCCGGTAAATTGAATGATAACAGAAAAAAGAAAAGGACCTTTTGCATAATTCAAGTTCGTTTTTTATAAGAATTTCAGCTTGCAGAAAAATCAAGTACAGCTGCCGAAACTGACATCAATCAAAAGTAAAACTGCATTACTTCAAAATTCGTTAAAATTTTGTGAGAGAATGCGAAAAAGATGATTATACGTCAATCAAAAATGTTCCGAGATCGACGATTTTGCCTTCTGCACTTTTGAAATCCGCGCTCTCCTCAATATCAAGCCCTATCATTACCTTACTTTTGAAAACTTCTTTATCATAATGGTAAACAACAAAGTAGAAATCAGGCTTTTCTTCCAGATTAGCCAGATCACCAAAATCTTTTTTGGTAACCGTGAATTTTGCAATGCCATCTTTTACACCTGATTCTCCTAAATAATCGTCATTGAAAAGATCTTTATCGTAAAGGCGCACCTTGAACTTTGGACCGGAGACATACCTGTCATCTCCCTTACGGATCAGGTGAATCTTAATAATCAGGTTGGGTTCTTTGTTTAATTGAGCCGGCATATTTAAATAGTTAATATTTACGGATTAAAGTTTCTTTAGTCTAGTTTCAGAACTGCCAAAAACGCTTCCTGCGGCACTTCTACGTTTCCGATTTGTTTCATACGCTTCTTTCCTTCCTTCTGCTTCTCGAGTAATTTCCTCTTACGGCTGATATCACCGCCGTAACATTTAGCAGTAACATCTTTACGAATCGCACTGATATTTTCTCTTGAAATAATCTTCGCACCGATGGCCGCCTGAATGGCAATCTGGAATTGCTGACGCGGAACAAGGTCTTTCAATTTCTCACAGAGTTTGCGTCCGAAATCCTGCGATCTGCTTTTGTGAATCAACGAACTCAATGCGTCCACACGGTCGCCATTGAGCAAGATATCCATCTTAACAATATCACTTTCACGATATCCGATCGGCTGGTAATCAAACGACGCATAACCACGCGTGAGGCTCTTCAATCTGTCGTAAAAATCAAAAACGATTTCAGTAAGAGGCATTTCAAAAATGAGTTCGACACGCGAAGTTGTCAGATACCCCTGATGAACAAGTATGCCTCTCTTATTGATACAAAGCGTCATGATATTACCGATATAATCCGGCTTGGTAATAATCTGCGCCTTGATAAAAGGTTCTTCGATCCTGTCGATCCTGCTGGGATCGGGCATCTGAGCAGGATTGTTGACAATAATTTTTTCTTTCTTAGTGGTGTATGCAATAAAGCTTACGTTGGGTACTGTCGTAATAACCGTCTGGTTAAATTCACGTTCGAGTCGCTCCTGGATGATTTCCATATGCAGCATACCAAGAAATCCGCAACGGAAACCAAATCCTAAAGCCTGACTCGTTTCTAATTCAAAAGTAAGTGAAGCATCATTAAGCTGCAGTTTATCCATACACTCTCTCAACTCCTCAAAATCATCTGTACTCACCGGGAAGATACCCGCAAACACCATTGGCTTCACTTCTTCAAATCCCTTGATAGACTCCTTGGCAGAATTGGTAACGGTAGTGATCGTATCCCCCACTTTCACTTCCTTGGCATTCTTGATACCGGTAATCACATATCCCACATTTCCTGCACTCAACTCGTCTTTTTCCATCATGTTGAGCTTGAGTACACCTACTTCATCTGCCAGGTACTCTTTACCCGTATTGAAAAACTTAATCTTATCGTTCTTTCGGATAACACCGTTGAAGATGCGGAAATAAACTATGATACCTCTGAAAGAGTTGAATACGCTATCGAAAATCAATGCCTGCAATGGTGCATCAGGATCTCCCTCGGGGGCGGGGATACGCTCAATAATCGCTTTGAGAATCTCTACTATTCCCACGCCTGTTTTTGCACTTGCATGGATGATCTCTTCTCTCTTACAGCCTATCAGATCGATAATCTGATCCTCCACCTCACCTATCATCGCACCATCCATGTCGATCTTGTTCAACACGGGGATAATCTCGAGGTCGTTGTCAATAGCCAGATACAAGTTGCTGATCGTCTGTGCCTGAATCCCCTGGGTAGCATCCACAAGCAACAATGCACCTTCACAGGCCGCGAGTGCACGGCTCACCTCATAACTGAAGTCGACGTGCCCGGGAGTGTCAATAAGATTGAGCGTATACTCAACCCCATTATCTACATAATTAATCTGGACAGCATGGCTTTTAATGGTAATTCCTTTCTCTCTTTCAAGGTCCATATTATCGAGAACCTGATCCTGCATTTCGCGCTGTGTAACTGTATGAGTATGCTCGAGGAGCCTGTCTGCAAGGGTACTCTTTCCGTGATCTATATGTGCAATGATGCAAAAATTCCTGATATTCTTCATACACCGTTTCTCAGTCGTGCAAAATTACGTTATTAGTAGCCATTTTTGAGTTTAGAAGCTGTTAGATTCTGCCATAATACAAAAAAAAGAGCCCTGACTTGTAATATGGGTAGTTGTTTAATTGTTTAGGTATTTGCCCCTTCAGCTATGAGCAGGATGTATTTATACGTAGCCTCATAATTTCCGGCTCATAAGACACTTTTCTGCTTCCCGGTGCATCTCAAGCCCTTTAAGTCTAAAAATCCATTCTCCTGTATTCCTGGTCAATGGCAATAGACTTCTTTACCAAACATTATGATAAATGGTTAATTTGGCTCCCTATAATAGTACACCTGTCATCCTGCCTTTTTTCAGATGTACTGTTTGTGGGGGATGTTTGTATATATTTTCTTTTTTCTAAATGATGCACAAATCACATGGATAAAAAAGAGGGTAACGGTTCTGATAAAATAACTCAAGTGCAGCCTTCGGCATTCTCTATTCGTTATCTCTGGCATTTGTCGGGCAGGTTAGTTCCAATCCTCGCTCTCTTTGGCATCACCATTCTCTACTCTCACCGGCTTTCGCTTGAAGACTATTCACTCTTCCAAAGTGTGTGGATGTACGTTAATGTTATCAGTGTGATTATCGGTTACGGAATCTCTACCATTATTTTTTCTACAGATAAAAACCGGCTGGTTGTTTTCGTCCGCAAAAACCGAAAAATAATTCTGCCCTTGTACTCGGCACTCACAATTGCAGCATGCACCCTATTCTTTTTTACTACCGGGCAGTATGACAATACTTTAAAGTTTTGGGTTATCCTTTTTATACTGTTACAGAACCTTAATACAATTATTGAGACCTGGACGATCAGAAATGAAAAGCAGTATCAATACCTGCTGATCAATCTGTTTTATGCCGCATTCTTTTTTCTTTGGCATTTATACATTGTACTTCTTCCGGAGTTTCATCTCGCTCAACTCATTGCGGGAGTTTGCGTTGCCGCAGTAACCAAACTTATTGCACTGTTAATTACCCGACCGAAATTATCTGCGACGGCCACGATTACTCCGTCAGAAGAGAAACAGCTTGTTTCTCACTGGATCTTTGCAGGTGTCAATGACATCTTCGGCATCCTCTCCAAGTGGGTGGATAAATTGATTCTGATTTACCTGCTTACTCCTGCCGATTTCGCCATCTTCTTCAACGGTACGATTGACATTCCTTTAGTGGCGATGTTTATCTCTATCACAGGCAGCTATATGATGATGAGAATGACCACAGGGCAAAAGTCTTCCGGAGAAATTTCATTTTTGTTCAGGGAGAATTTTTTGATGATTTCATCTTTCTCTTTTCCGCTCTTCTTCTTTCTCTTCTTCTTTAGAAATGAATTCTTTCTCATTTTCCTCGGTGAGAAATATTTGCCTGCCGTACCGGTTTTTACTGTGTCTATTTTTATATTGTTGCTTCGTATCAATCACTTCGGTGGAATCTTACAGATACATTCCCGGAGTGACTGGGTTATGGCAGGATCACTGTTAGACTTAATCGTCGCCATCGCCTTAGTCTTTATTCTTTATCCAATTTTCGGAATGCAGGGGGCCGCGGCGGCTATTATTATCTCCACCCTTGTACAGATTGTTTTTTACCTGATGAAATCATCTCAACTGCTCGGCAGAAGTGTCACTGAATTATTTCCCGCAAAAGGATTGTTTATCAGATTGCTAATTTCAGGCGTTTGCTTTTATCTGCTCAAACTGCTGTTAGCATCAGCATCTACCTCAACTGCATTGACTATCGGTGGTGCAGTTATGTGTCTAATGATCTTCATTCTGGGACGAAAATATTTCTATCAGATGATAAAGACAAAACAGGTATAAATCTATTCTTAAAACCGCTGTGGAAATTACCGCTTTGCAGCAAAAACTACCCGGTTTTTTCGCTTTTTCAGATTACAACTTTTAAATAACATACTCTGATACTATATTTACACCCGTCGAAGTTTGATATCCTTATGTTGCGGAAAATTTTCCTGATTCTTTTCTTTTCAATGTGTGTTTTTGCAGGTTATTCGCAAGACACCCTGCCACGTATAACCGTAACACAATTGGGAAATAAAGCATTGATATCGTGGACGAACCTGTACACAAACGTTACGGGAATCACCATACAAAGATCCGGCGACAGCATCAGGAACTTTACTTCTATCGGCACGGTATTAAATGTGGGAGCTGTAACAAACGGATTCGTCGACCAGAAAGAATTCCTGCCCAACGAGCAGTACTACAGATTGTTCATCACCTTCGAAGGCGGTTCTTTTATATTCACCGAATCGCAGCGCCCCGGTCCTGATACCCTCCGCGCCGAGATAGTTGAAATAGTGGAAACTGATGTTGCGAAACAAATTGTAGCACCACCGGTCATCCAGCGATGGTTCGTTCCTTCAAGACATGTTTTTACAGGGAAGGATAACAACATTATCATATCCCTGCCTAACGCATTCAATAAAAAATACTCTTTAAAATTCTTTGAGGACGACCATACATTTCTCTTTGAGATCAAAAGAATCACTGAAGACCGGCTTGTTCTCGATAAGGTCAATTTTCTGCATGCCGGATTGTTCAGGTTTGAATTGTATGACGATGGTAAATTAATAGAAAGACACAAAGTATATATTCCTAAAGACGGACAAAATATTCCACTGCTGGATGCCGACGGCTATGAGGTAAAAGGAGGAAAAACTAATCGCCGCTAAAAATCTGTTTCTCTCTCTCGAAATTTAAAAACGGGAATTCCTTTTCCAAATTCACAATTGTTTGAAGCTGGGAATTGCAGAACTTCAGGTATTCGTCTGATGCAGCCGTCCGGGGACGGTGTGCCGATGCTGTTAACACAGGCCGTACTCTTTTCAAAATATCTTTTGACTCATCGTCCAGAAATACATCTAAAAACTTTTTGAGGATATAGTCAACCGCAGCTTCCGTCGGGTGTGCAAAGTCCGGTTTATAGAATCTGTAATCTCTCAGCTCATCGTTCAATATTTCAAAAGAAGGAAAATACCACGAACCGGCAAACTGCTCAACAAGCCGATGAACAGCTTGCAAGACTACAGCTTTGCTGAGATTATTGGCCACTACTCCATCGCGTAAATGCTTTACGGGACTTACTGTAAAAATAAACCTCACATTTCGATTGAATTTCTTTACTTCCTCAAGAGCATCGCCGAGTTCTTTAACGATCTCCTCAACAGTACTCATTCTTTTTGTAAAAGAGCTCGCAGGAATTTTATGACAATTGGCCACCAGCCTGTTGTCTTCTTTCAGATAATAAGCAAAAGCTGTGGCCGGAGAAAGAATCAAAAACCTGGATTGCTTTAAAAAAGAGGCGGCCTCACTAAGCCGGTCGTTGATTGTCCGCAATACTTCATCTCGATCACTACCTGAAAACCGGGAATGATGTTGCCAACTGTGGCTTAATCCGGCTTGAGTGACGAGGTCTTCTTCAGTATAAGCAACTCCGCCAACTACCCTCTTCAATCCTTCGGCGATATTCAACGGATGATATATAATACCCGAGGGATTACTAAACACTTGAAACTTAAAGTGTTCCATCCTTTGCGAAATCTCAGTAGAAAAACAGGAACCTGTAAAGAAAATCTTGTCACGGTATCCGCCCTTCATTTCCGGAGACGGAATATCGAAAGGCAGCATGAATTCCATCAGATGAAAATTTTAGTAGCCATTTCTTCGGCTTTCTGCAGCTCGTCATCATCAATAGTTCTCAAAAAGCCGCGTTCTTCAAAATATCCTACCATATGGCCGGTGTTCATATTTCCTACCAGGTCACTTCCCGACATCGGGCAACCGCCGAACCCATTAATTGCACCATCAAATCGCAGGCAGCCATTATCCAGTGCTGCACTCAGCTTATCCCTCCAGTTGTCGGATGTAGAATGCAGATGCACTCCGATCTCATTATCAGGAAAATAACGAATGGTTTCATTGACGAGAATGGCTACTTCTTCGGGTGTTGCAAGCCCTACAGTATCTGCGAGGCTGATGGTGTGCACACCGATCCGCACTACGCGTTCAGCAAACTGTAATACCAGTTTGTCACTCCATTCATCTCCATAAGGATTACCGAAAGACATGGAAAGATAGATAACCAGCTCTTTTCCATTTGACTGTGCCAGTTGGTGTATTTCCTGCACCGTTTCAAAAGACTCCTCAACTGAGCTGTTAGTATTTCTTCTTTGGAAGGTTGGTGATACCGAGAAAGGATATCCTAAGTAATGAATCTGTGGATACTCCATTGCATCTTCGGCACCGCGCAGGTTAGCAACTATTGCGAGCAGTTTAGACCTCGAGTCTTCAACATCTATTGCTTCAACGACCTGTGCCGTATCTACCATCTGCGGAATCGCTTTATGAGAAACAAAACTTCCGAAATCAATCGTATCAAATCCCACTTTCAACAACTGGTTCAGATAACTGATCTTATCCTTAGTGGGTATAAAATGGCCCCAACCCTGCATTGCATCTCTAGGACACTCAATAATTTTCAACTCGGCCATATGAAATCTGTTTTCCTGTTTTAAACTAATTTAACCTTTGTTTCATTGCTTCGTACAAAATAATCGCAGTAGCTGCAGAAACATTCAGCGACTCAAAATTATTCTTCATCGGGATTGCGAACACTTCATCGCATTTAGAATATAACGACGGATGGATCCCCTTGTCTTCACTACCCATGATTACCGCACACGGAACCGTGAAGTCAAGATCAAACACGTTTTTCCCGGCTGTCATCTCACTCGCGAGTATTGCGATCCCGTTCAACTTCAAAATCTCAATGATATCCTCCATACTCTTCTCCCGGCATACCGGCATCTGTTCTAACGCACCGGCCGAAGTGGCTATTGCGTCTTCATTAAGGCTGCCGACTCCCTTGCTCGGAATCACAAGAGCGTGCACTCCGCAACACCATGCCGTACGCGCAATCCCTCCGATGTTTCTGATATCTGTCACCCCATCCAATAATAACAGTAACGGAGATTCGCCCTTCTCCACGGTTTGAGAAATAATATCCTGAAGATCTCTGTAAATTATTTTCGACTTAAGAGCAATGACACCACTGTGCCCATCGATATTAAAGGCCTTCAATTTTTCAGGAGGTACTTTGTTAACCGGGATTCCTTGTTTCTCGGCAAGCGGCAACAAATCTTTATCCCTGAAGCCGTGCACAATATAAATACGCTCAATCTCTGTTCCATCGCCTATGGCCTCTATCACTGCGCCGGCACCTGCAATCAGTTGGCTTTTCTTCGGCCTGTTCTGCTTAAAGTGTCTGTGTTGCCTCACCATGCAAAAGTATAGTTTCTAATTGAGCGTGAAGAACAGTAAAAAAAATAAACCCTGCTCACGTATTCACAGATAAGCAGGGTTCAAAAGATATTGTTGTACTGTTTTATTTAATCTTTAATGCTCTCTTGATTTTCTGAACATAATCAAGTTTCTCCCAGGTAAACAGTTCTACCTTTATTGTCTTGGCCGGACCATTAGGCAATTTGAAAGTCTTCGTTACCACTTCATTCTTTCTACCCATATGGCCGTAAGATGCTGTCTCCTGATAAATTGGGTTGCGCAGTTTCAGTCTCTGTTCAATCAGATACGGACGCATATCAAATATTTCCAGCAATTTTTCTGCAATTTCTCCGTCAGAGAAATCAACCTTGGAAGTTCCGTAGGTATTTACGTACAGGCTCGTGGGTTGTGCAACGCCGATTGCATAAGAAACCTGAACCAGCACTTCATCACACGCGCCTGCGGCAACCAGGTTCTTGGCAATATGGCGGCAAGCGTAAGCTGCACTCCTGTCAACCTTTGAAGGATCCTTGCCGCTGAAAGCACCCCCACCGTGAGCACCCTTACCACCGTAAGTATCAACGATAATCTTTCTGCCTGTAAGGCCTGTATCACCGTGAGGACCACCGATTACAAACTTACCCGTCGGGTTGATATGATATTTAGTCTCATTAGTAAACAGCCTGGCATACCTCGGATATTTCTTCTTAATTCTCGGAATCAATATCCTGTGGATATCGTAAGATATCTTCTTCAGCATCTTGTCTTCCTCATCAAAGTCGTCGTGCTGGGTGGAGATAACAATGGCATCGATTCTTATTGGTTTGTGATCATCGCTGTATTCGATTGTCACCTGGCTCTTCGAGTCTGGACGCAAATACTTCATTTGCTTTCCTTCTCTGCGGATCTTAGACAATTCAATCAGCAGGCTGTGTGAAATATCCAAAGGCAAAGGCATGAAGTTCTCGGTTTCGTTAGTGGCGTAGCCAAACATCATTCCCTGGTCGCCTGCCCCCTGATCTTCTTTCTTTTTGCGTTCAACCCCCTGATTGATGTCAGGTGATTGTTCGTGAATTGCTGAAAGTACTCCACAGGAGTTAGCTTCAAACATATACTCGCTCTTGGTGTAACCAATCTTTCTGATAACGTCTCGGGCAATCTCCTGTACATCGAGATAAGCTCTCGACTTCACCTCTCCGGCCAGAATCACCTGTCCGGTCGTTACCAGCGTTTCACAGGCTACCTTGCTGTCAGGGTCAAAAGCCAGAAAATTATCAATTAAAGCGTCACTGATTTGGTCTGAAACTTTATCGGGATGTCCTTCGCTAACGGATTCCGAAGTAAAGAGATACGGCATGTCTATTAAAATCTTTAGTGCGCAAAATTATAGCTTCGATATCAAGGTTCAAAATGATATTTCCATCGTCTTGCCCACTCAATGTGGATTCCCGGCCATTTATATCATTCAGGATTGTACCATTCATCAATTATTCCCGCGCAGGGTAAGATTTTCTTTTTTACATTAGCCTATCTCATTCAAAACTTCATCCCATGCACAGAAACATTCTTCTCACGGCAATCCTTCTTTTTACCGGATCCTTCATTTACGGTCAGGAATTATATATACCCCGCAATATCAAAAAAGCTATTGCCAACGGCACCCGGAGCACTACAGGCCAACCCGGACCGAATTACTGGCAAAACAAGGGCAAGTATGACATGCAGATTAAAATAACCCCCGAAACGGGTATACTTTCGGGCACAGAGACCATTGAGTACTCTAACAACAGCCCTGATACACTCAGAACGCTCGCTATACGGTTTGTAAACAACGTCAATAAAAAGAATTCACCGCGCGGGGGGTATATGCCCGATAAGGCGATGACTACGGGCCTTGTTATTGAGTCTTTCTCTGTGGATGGCGAAGATTACAACAACGTCGATGCGAAAAACTGGGGAACAGTTGGTGCTGTCAGGTTGAAAAATCCAATCTTGCCTAAATCAAAGGCTACTGTAAAAATCACCTGGAATTACCCCATGGCACCCGTCGACGGAAGAGAAGGTATTGTGGATTCAGTGACTTTCTACGCCGCCTATTCTTACCCAAGAATTTCGGTGTACGATGATTATAACGGTTGGGATATGCTGGACCACACCGGCAGGCAGGAGTTCTACAACGACTTCAACGATTATGTTTATTCGGTAACCGTTCCGAAAGATTATGTTGTATGGGGAACAGGCGATTTCCTGAATCCTGATGAAGTATTACAGAAAGAGATTGCAGCCAGACTCAAGAAATCTTACACCTCCGACGAGGTGATCCATATCGCTACGGCTGAAGAATTGAGCAGCGGTAAGGTAACGGCTCAAAACGACTGGAATACCTGGAAGTTTTCTACCAACCACATCACCGACGTATGTATTGCTTCCAGCAAGCATTACCTGTGGGACGCTTCGAGTGTAGTGGTAGATGCTAAAACAAATCGCAGGGCACTGACGGAAGCTGCATATAACGAAAAGGCTCCCGATTTTAAATACTTTGCCGGGTGGCTGCGTGAGTCTCTTCAATTCTTCTCTAACAAATGGCCCGGTGTTCCTTATCCGTATGTGAAGATGACTGCTTTCCAGGGACATGCAGATATGGAATATCCGATGATGGTCAACGACGGATCAATTCCCAACCTTAAGTTTGCCCGCCTGGTGTTGAATCATGAAGTAGCGCATACTTATTTTCCATTCTATATGGGAACCAACGAAACCCGTTATGCTTATATGGATGAAGGTTGGGCTACAACTTTTGAATACCTCGCAGGTATAGAGCAAGAAGGGAAAGACAATGCTGACGTCTTTTACAAGAGTTTCAGAGTAGCGCGTTACACCGCCGACCCTTCAACAGAACAAGACCAGCCGATCATCACAATGTCCACCCAGGTGAGTGGCTCCGGTTATGGCAGCAACTCCTACGGAAAAGCTTCGTTGAGCTACCTTGCTCTGAAAGATTTACTGGGAGATGATTTGTTCAAAAAGGCGCTACACTATTATATGAATCTCTGGAACGGCAAACACCCTATTCCTTGGGATTTCTTCAATGCCATGAATGCCGGTTCAGGACAGGATTTGAACTGGTTCTTCCAAAATTGGTTCTTTACAAACAACTATATCGACCTGAGAATAACCGATTTCAAAAAGACTTCAAAAGGCTACGAATTGAGCGTGCACAACGAAGGTGGTTTCGCTATCCCGTTTGATATCAGGGTTACCTTTAAAGATGGGACTGTCGGCGGAGAACATCATTCACCGGCAGTATGGAAAACCGGCAGAGACCAGGTGTTCAAATGGCCTGCCGGCAAAGAAATCGAATCAGTAGAAGTGGACGGCGGACTGTTTATGGATTACACTCCTGTCGACAACAAGTGGAAAAAATAACAATCATCCGTTTGAATGATTTGAATCATATACCGGCGTCAAAAGCACCGGTATTTTTGTATGGCTCCACCTGAGCTATAAGTTCTTTAATGAGCCTACGAATACAAAAATTCCAATTAATTAAATAAACTATTAACTATGGCAAAATTAAATTCCATCGGATTAGACGCTAAGAAGTCCGCTCATTTAGCTGATCAACTTAATGTATTGTTAGCTGATTATTCAATCTTCTATCAAAACGTCAGAGGTTTTCACTGGAACATCAAAGGCAATATGTTTTTTGAACTCCATGCAAAATTTGAAGAACTCTATAACGACCTCTTTGTAAAGATTGACGAAGTAGCCGAAAGAATTCTAACCCTCGGTTACACTCCCATTCACAACTACTCCGATTACAAAGCGATTGCATCAATTGCAGAAACCGGTAAAATATCTGACGGTGAAAAAGCGGTTGCCACCATCCTTAAATCGTTTGCAGATGTTTTAGTGTTGCAGAGAGAAATTCTTAACTTGGCATCTGATGCCGGCGATGAAGGAACAAACGCACTGATGAGTGATTATATCAGCGCTCAGGAGAAGTTAGTATGGATGTACTCGGCATTTGCGAAGAAATAGTCTTGCAGCAATAATCTCAATATAATCAACATCATGGAAGAATTATTTCAGTTGCTTCAGGAAAAGCATGGACTTTCCAAAGAAGAAAGCATGAGTATTATGAGCACTGTCGTAACCTTTGTTAAGCAAAAGTTTCCGATGGCAGCCGGTGCGGTGGACAGCCTTTTTCCTATCGGAAAAAATGATGAACACAGCGCAGGTGATCATCAGGACGATGACTCGTTCTTGTAGTATCCAACTCTTAAAGAAAAGAGGTCTTAAAGCTTACTGTAAACGATATGCATCCGTATCCTGTTCGCTCCCTGTGTAGAACCTGCAAGTTTAACAGACCCGTCGCCCAGACTATTCATCGGATAATAGAAGAGCCCGATTGCATTTTTGCATTCGTCTAAATACTCTTTCTCGTTCCTGAAATAATAGGGCGCACTGAGCCGCATATCATAGACTTTGTTTCCGCGGGTGACAATACCCTGAACATAACGAGAGACATTGAAGGTGTACCTTGCCACCTGTTGCCCTCCTGATATTACCTGCTTGGCAACGCCTCCATAATTCGAGAATCCGGCTACAAGTTCATTCGTTGTGAAGTCGCACGGAACGGCTACAAACCTGGTCGTGTCCTGTGGCAAACGGGTCTCCAGCAATAATTGCTTGGGTACTCTAAACTGAGTGACCAACGGATCGTAAATCTGTTCTACGATAATCTCGGCTCGGTGTACCACCATATTGGGCAGGGTCTTCAACCCGGGTATTGACAACGTCACATACGATCCGGGTGTGGTTTGTATAAACAGTAGGCTGTCTCCTACCCCGGGTAATGATAATTGCTGTGTAATTTCTGAGGACTTCCTGTCTCTTACGATGTAATTCGCACGTCCGGAGTATTCATTAAAGGTCATATTTATCGCCATAGTATCTACAATCGTATCTACGGTGGCTCTGGCATAAATTGATAACCGGGTAGCCGGGGAAGTGAGGTCAAAATAGTTAAGCGCCTGCCCTCCAACTGTTTCATCGGGGATTATTGCAAACCCTGAAAAATAGGTATTGAATGCAGAGTCATTTATCAGTTTGTCTTTATTAGCAAGAAAATACTCGCCTAACTCTTTTTTTAGCGTAATCCGTAGCTGCCCTGCATCATCTTCGTTAAGTGCATGAATACTGTCTTTCAGCCTGGCAGGAATAAACTCTTGCGATCCCAGCAATTCTGCGTCTACGGCCAACAACTGCCTGTCGCATGTTGAATAAAGAGAATCCGGTTGCAGCGGCCGGCCTAGTTCGTAAACATTGACCTTCTGAGGAACAGAAGTATCACCATAACTGTGCGTGTATTTCAATACCAGCACTACCGAATCGACCTCCACACTTACACCTTCAGCAACGGGAATGGTGAACGGATACGCTCTGGGCTTCAGGCCGAAATACATTTCTGCTTTCGAGCTTCCAAACTGCACATTATCTTCAATAATACCCACTGTTTGAAGATCATTACGGCTGATGCCCGAGTCGCAAGCATTAACATCATCGACTGTATTGGCAATGATGTTCAGGGTTGTATCAAAAGTGCCTATATTGTCAACACCGGGAATCAATCCAGATCCTACACCGGTTGTATCTATCTTCGTACAGGATGCATACAAAATTGCAAGGAGCATCAGGAATACCGGTGCTTTGCTATGGAATCTAATCACACTCACTGGTTTGTATAAAAAAGAGGTAGGATTTATTTGAAAGCAAGGTCGTTATACAATTGTAAATAGTCTGTTAAATCAGAATCTTCTACATACTTCAAAACCTTCTTGCCACGCACTTTAGAGAATTCTTCTGCCAACTTTTTATCTACATCGTCCGCACCGAAAGTGATGGCATCGGCATAGTGGGCACCACCTCTGAACATCGCTGTATTATTACCATCTTTGAATGGTTCTAAGTCTTTGTCTTTGATGTTCGGACTGATAACAGCCAGTTTCTTGAGATCTGCAGCCATTTTATCTTTAAATGTATTCTGCCCAATTGTGAATACTACTTTACAGTTGCTGAAAACGGGCTCCTTCTTGTATGCAGTTCTGATGAACATCGGAATCAGGCCTGTCATCCAGCCACTGCAATGAACGATATCGGGAGGCCATCCGAATTTTTTCACAGTTTCCAAGGCACCTTTGCTGAAGAGTACAGTTCTGAGTGCATTATCGTCAAACCACTTCCCTTGCTGGTCGTGGAACAATGTTTTTCTTTTAAAAAGCTCTTCGTTATCCAGAAAATATACCTGTAATCTGGCATTGGGTAGAGAGGCTACTTTTATTATTAAAGGATAATCATCGCCACCCACACTGATATTAATTCCTGAAAGCCTTACCACTTCATGAAGTCTGTGCCGCCGCTCATTGATCATACCAAAACGAGGCATTATGCAGCGTACTTCCATTCCCGATTCATTACTCTTAATCGCCAGTTTATTCACTATTTCTGCAAATTCGGTTATCTCGAGGTAAGGAGACATTTCACTCGCAATAAACAGGATTCTCTTTTTAGATGACATTCAGAATTTTAATTAGTCCGATTCAAAATTTAAAGTTGCAAAGGTACCATTTTTTTGTCTTTATCCCTTGTATATTACATTCTCTTCTCACTTATAACCTTCGGATACCCCATACCGGCACCACAAGATTCCGGAATTTTCACATAAAAAAGCGGCGATATTCTCTTAAAACCCCCGAATTATTTTTATTTTGAGCATCTCACTGTTTTTGAAGGGGTTTGCCAAAAAACCCTGGAATAGAACCCGAAAAACAGATAATTATAACACAAGAAAAATGAGTAAAGAGATTTTAAAAGGGGTGAAAAGCCCGAGACTCCGTAACGAAATCCGTTTTCTGGAGGGCCCGCAAAGCAGGTGGGCTGAGTTTAAATATACTGTTAGTGTGATCCATGAATTCGTAAAAGGTTTCAGAGGACTCCATTTTGTCGGACCCTGTGTGACGATATTCGGTTCTGCGCGGTTCGACGAAAACCATCCGGTGTATAAACAAACGAGAAGGCTCTCCGGAAAAATCGCAGAGCTCGGGTTCACAATTATGACCGGCGGAGGTCCGGGAGTGATGGAAGCAGCTAACCGCGGTGCGAAGGATGTAGGGGGTAAAAGTGTAGGGTGTAATATTGAATTACCACACGAGCAGACACACAATTCTTACCTCGATAAATGGGTGACCATTAAATATTTCTTTATAAGAAAAGTATTGCTGATTAAATACTCTTATGCCTTTGTGGTAATGCCCGGAGGATTCGGGACACTCGATGAGTTTTTTGAATCCATCACTCTTATCCAGACCCGTAAGATTGCAGAGTTTCCCATCATCATCTTCGATAAAGAATTCTATGAGAAACTGATGGAGCACAACCAGACTATGGTGAAAGCGGGTACCATCAGTCCTGACGATCTCAACCTCTTCCTCCTTACAGATTCTGTGGAGGAAGCTGTTCAATACATCAAGGAGAAAAGTATTGTGGCATTCGGACTGAAATACATGAAACCGAGGAAGCCATCGGCAATATTCTTTGAGAGGTAATGGTCAGGTACCCGGTCCATCCCGGCTCCTACCCCATATATTTCAATCTGTCTTTGGTAGCATCTGCCCAGGATGTGCAGCCTGTCAGTCCGAGCGTAAGCTCCGTATCCGACAGCAGGTTCATCATCACCTGCACAACTCCCTCCTCCCCTCCGAGACCGAGGCCGTACGCATAGGGCCTTGCCACCAGCACCGCTTTAGCTCCCAATGCCATGGCTTTAAAGACATCTGCACCGCGGCGGATACCGCTGTCGAAAAGAACGGTAGTCTTATCCCCTACCCTGCACACGATACCATCCAATGTATCTAAAGATCCTACAGCTCCGTCGCACTGCCTGCCGCCGTGGTTAGATACAATAATTCCATCAGCGCCATGATCGATGGCAGCCTGTGCATCATCGGGATGCTGAATACCCTTTACTATCATCGGCAGATGGGTCATTTTGCGCAAAGCAAGCAGATCATCCCAGGTAGTAGCTGCATTGGAAAAACAATTTGCAAAAGCCATCGACACTTTAGTTGCATCTTTTACATCTCCTCCGATCAGCGATTGAAATACCGGATCAGAAAAATAATTAGCCATTCCCATTCCATACAAAAATGGCAGATAAGCATTTTGAATATCTCTTTCGCGCCACGCAAATACACGCGTATCCAGGGTGACTACAATAGCACTATAACCTGCCTTCTCTGCACGGTTAAGAAGGCTTTGAGTGAATTCATTATTCCTGCCCCAGTACAGTTGAAACCAATGCGGGTTGTCGCCATGCGCCTCAGCTACCTCTTCCATAGTCTTCGACGAAACAGTACTCACCACCTGTGGCACCCTTAATGTCTTAGCTGCCCGCGCCACAGCAACTTCTGCATCGGGGTGCGCAATGGAGAGTACTCCAATTGGTCCCATCAATACAGGACTGGGTAGCTTCATACCGAACAGTTCAATAGCCGTACTTCGTGTAGAAACATCACCCATCATGCGGGGTACAATCTGCCAGCGGTTGAAAGCCATCTTGTTGTTGTACATCGTCATCTCACCACCGGCACCGCCTGCGATATAGGCATACGCTTCGGGCTTCAGCTCAGCTTTTGCTTTTGCTTCCAACTCTTCGTAAGACACCGGTATTGAAGGCTTCTTTCCCTGAGTGCCTTCGAAATATATCTTCATCTGGTATTGCATACCGCTCGACATCTGCGGAGGATTGGAACTGTTCATTTCGTCTTGATTTTTAGCTGCTTAAATGTAGCACAAAAAAGGATATCTTTTTCTTTAGAAAGCACCGGTAAAGAAAATCTAAAAAGGTCAGAGTCAGTAAATACTTTCTTTTGGTCGGCTACTGATTTTTTTCAAATGGTTTTGATGGCGCCTTTTTCATAAACATAACACTGTTCTTAAATTCCATAAAATTGTAATTTCACTTATGCATCACAGCAAGGCTTTTATATTATTATGGCTTCTCGCTTTTCCTTCTATGCTGTTGGCACAGCTTCCCGGCCGGAACAAGAGTATCATCGACTCAGCGATAGAAGCCAATCTGACCAGCCTTGCAAAACATCACCCCGACTCTGCCATCCGGTATGCAAGTAATCTTCTGAACCGGAAAGAGACAGCTGGTGATGAAGCGTTGGCCCATCTTATGTCAGGTATCGCCTATCGGCAGAAGGGCAACCTCGACTCTGCACTTCATTTTCTCGAAGCCGCAAAACAATTATTTATCAAAGACAACCGGACTGATGATATCATTTACTCCATCATCAACCTGTCGGATATCTACATCAGAAAATCGCAGTTAGTACAAGCCACTCAACTCCTGATGGAAGCTGACTCCATGCTGCAGACACATCCTTCATCGCCATGGGAACCTCAGGTAAAAATGTGGCTCGGCGTTGTGTATAAGAAGACTGATGATTATGATAAATCTCTGGCATACCATCTGGAAGCCATGGAAAGCTTCAGGAAAAAAGGCAACCTCAGCGAATACACCGATGCAGTGTACTCACTCAGCATCATGTATCGCATTATAAACCAACCCGATAGCAGCCTCGCCTTATTGAAAAGAAATGAAAATACCATCAGAACTCTGCTCAACAGTCCCTACCAACTTGCTATGTTTCACGAACATTTAGGAGAATCTTACTTTGACCTGAAGCAGTACCGCGAAGCATTAGATAATTATAAGAAAGCCTATGCAACGCTGGAAAAAAATCATACCGGCGAAGACCTGGCTTATGAGGCCTATTGTGTCGGCAAGGCCTACAAGGCATTAGGAGAAACGGAGCAGGCTGAGAAATATCTGCTACAGGCATTTAACATGAACGACTCGCTCCACATCATCAACTTCCAGTATGATATTTCTGAAACGTTGTCAGACTTGTACCGTCAATCGGGTAACTGGAAAAAGGCTTATCAGTATCTGGAGGTGTCGGCCAACCTAAAGGACGAAATCGGTTTACAGAGACAGATAGCCCAATCAAATGACCTGCAAGAAAAATATGAATCAGAGAAAAAAGAACAACAGATATTGCTCCTGAAAACTCAGAACCAGTTAGGCGAAGCTCAAAACAGAAGAGTGCGGCTGGTGCAATATATCTTTATAATACTATTCCTGACGGCTGTGGTCATAGGATGGCTGCTGCTTACCCGTGCAAGAGACAAGCGCAAACTGGAACAACAAACATTGCGCAACCGCATAGCAAGCGATCTTCACGACGATATGGGATCAGTATTATCGAGTATCGATATCAACAGCCGTATCGCACTGGCCAAAAGTGAAGATCCCGGGGCAGTGAAAGAATACCTGAAAAAGATCAGACACCAAACACAAATAACACTCGATGGAATGAGCGACATTGTATGGTCGATTAACCCGGCTAATGATAACTTTGAGAGTATGCTGTCGCGCATGCGCGAGTTTGCCACAGAGATATGTGAACCACAGAATATCGAGCTGTCGTTTGCAGAGCCGGTGTTACCTGACGTGCAGATTTCAACTGCCGATAAACGGAAAAATATCTTTCTGATTTTTAAAGAAGCAGTGAATAATGCAGGCAAGTACAGCGAGGCCTCCCGGCTGGATGTGTCTTTTGATGGTACGCGAAAAAACTTTCTGGCTATGAGTATCAGCGACAACGGCAAAGGCTTTGATCCCGAAGAAGTGAGGCAGGGGAACGGCCTCAGGAATATGCAAAGCCGTGCGGTACAGGTGGGCGGGTCTGTAGTCATCCGGTCAGAAAAAGGAAAAGGCACATCCGTCAGGCTGGAGTGCCCGTTATAAAGTATCCCCCAAATTGGGGGTGCCTTTAGTTAATGTGAATGAGCTAATTTTATACTATGCCTGTAAGTGTGCTGATATACGAAGACAATGACGCTCTGCGGAGAGGGGTTGCCGAACTGCTTTCGCTCTCGGATGAATTCGTGGTATCGGGTTCGTTTCCCAACTGCCTGAACATTGCATCAGAACTGGCAGACTATAAACCCGATGTAGTATTGATGGATATCGATATGCCGGGGATGACGGGTATCGAGGCCCTGAAGGTCATCAGAGCCTCCGATAAAAAGACAGCTGTTATCATGATGACAGTGTTTGACGACAACGACAATGTGCTGCAAGCTATAAGGGCAGGCGCTTCAGGCTACCTGCTGAAAAAAAATGTATCAGACAAACTCGTACCTGCCATACACGAGGTTATGGATGGCGGTGCACCACTAAGTCCTGCAGTGGCCAAAAAAATAGTGCACTCTATACACTCTAACCCATCTACAGATTATCAGTTCACCGACCGCGAAAAAGAAATCCTCGGCCTTCTGTGTAAAGGGTTAAGCTATAAAATGATTGCAACAGAAACAGGACTGGCTTTCGAAACCATCCGCTCTTACATAAAAAAAATCTACGAAAAACTACAGGTGCATTCTGCCACCGAGGCCGTATCAAAAGCCATGAACGAACGACTGATCTAATCCCCCTTTTTGGGGTAGTTTCCTTAAGAAATGTCGGAGACATTTGTTCAGGAATTAAATTAAAATAGTCATTATAATCATACCTGTAACAGAAATACCAACAGCGTATTATGCTATACCGGGAATTATTAAAAAACTTATCTAAAATCAACAGTCATGAAAAGAATACTCAAGTTTTTTTTACTGCCGGCATTAGCTGCCTTATCTCTTGTCGCTTGTCAAAAAACTCATGTGGACCGCGGCGACGGCGACCCGGACGGTCCTGCCAATGGCAAGGTGAAGATAATGATGGCTGCCAGCGCAGATCATTCTTTAATACTGAAAGCAGACGGTACAGTGTGGGGTTGCGGGAGTAATAAATATAACAAGTTTGGAATAGAGGGTAATGTAAGCTCCTTATCAAGATATACTAAAATATTTGATGATGCCATATTCATTGCTGTGGGTGTTGAACAGAGCGTTGTTATTAAAAAAGATTATACACTTTGGGCAGCCGGCAGGTCTCACGGATATCTATTGGGAAAGAAATTTGAAGAACGAGATGGTGTCTATTGGACAAAGATTGCCGATGATGTCAAATATGTATCTGTGGGTTTATGGGCATCCATGATTATCAAAAGAGATAATTCGCTTTGGATAGCAGGTACAAATTATGAAGGTGCCCTGGGTATGGGGTACGACGAAGAGGAAACTCAACTGCAAGAATACACCAAAGTTGATGATGATGTAGCTGAATGTTCTATATCCGGTTTCGCCTCTATATACCTGAAAAAAGATGGTACTGCATATGTAGCCGGCGAGAATGCGGCAGGAGCATTAGGGTTAGGGGATTTCGATAATGTAAATAAATTCACCAAAATAACCAAAATAAGAGGTGGAGTAAAGGCTGTTGGCACTTCGTACGGCACTGCCTCAGCGCTGATATTGGACAATCCCGAAAGCTCTCTTTTTATGGCCGGATCCCAAAGAGTGGGACAACTTGGGATCGGTAATCCCCGAATAGGTGAGAGTATGTGGATGTGGTCTTGGTCTCCACGTGCTGAAGACGATCAGACGGGACCGCCCCGGGCCGGTGGAGACCCGGATGACTGGCCGGATGAAATTTGCCTTACACCCTATTTCCGGCATGTGAGGGACCATGTCAAAAAAGTAAGTCTCGGTGGTCTTCATACCATGATACTTACTAATAAGAATAACCTGTATGCCTGTGGTGGTTGGGAACGGTATAATTACACATATGCTTTGGGCGCAGATGGTAAAAGCCATTACTACCCTGTAAAGGTTGCTTCCAACGTAGTGGATGTGTTTGCTTCAGCAAGCGGAACAACGATATTGAAAGAAGACGGTTCAATGTGGGCAGCCTCTAATTGGAATACTTACCTGACCGGTGATGGCAGAACCGAGGCGAATCCGACACCTAATTTTGAAAGGATTGTTTTGCCGTAAGAATTTTTGTCAATCAATGAACAACCTATTTTGAAGGGAGCTTTTAACACAAAACCTTCGGGATTCCTCCCGGAGGTTTTCTTATTTTTTAACTTCCCGAATACGGTGAACACGCGAGAATACTATTCCACAATACTAAGATGACAGGCGATTGCACAGCAGACAATTCTCTATCATACCTTACTTCAAATTGCGCGACTTCATTTCTTTCCCGGCTTTGTCGTAGCTATTCCGGTAGATCACAAGCACTCCCATAAATGCAAAAGGCAGAAAAGTAAAAGCATTCACTCCTTGTTTGATTGTCGTGATAACACCGGCAACAAGCATCACAAGAACCAACCCGAGATAAAGAAACAGTAAATTTTTGCTGTTTTTATAATCTTTCAACAGTTCGGCGTCTGATAATTCTTTTAAATCCTTCTTCATGAGATCTATCTTAGAAGTGCCGCCGGTACGAAACCCACATTAATGATCGGCACCCGGCCACGAAGAAGATACCATTTTCCATTCTAAAGTCGTATCGCACCCGAACTGGAAAACATATAAATAAATTTTGTCAATTAAAATTTATTTCTCCGTAAATTAAGTACGCCAAAATTCTGAGAAATGATTTACAAGATATTTTCAGCAGCGATTGTATTATGCTGCTTTGCATCGCTGCAAGCGCAGCCCGGCCGCTATTCTAAACACTTCGACATCAAAGAATTGGCGCCCGGTGTGTGGGCGGCTATCAACAACGACCATTACGGCCATGCGATATGCAATGCAGGCATCATCGACCTTGGAACTGAGGTATTGATCTTCGATCCGTTTATGAATATCGATGCTGCAACCGATCTGAAGGCTGCAGCACGACAACTGACGGGCAAGCCGGTAAAATATGTCATCAACAGTCATTATCACAACGACCATATCCGTGGCAACCAGTTGTTCAAACCTGAAGCAACGATTATCAGTACACGTCAAACGCGCATAGATCAAAGCATTCACGAACCGCAGGAAAGGACTGAAGAAATGAAGAGTGCCGATAAGGTGCTCGCTGCACTGCAACAGCAATACAAATCCATTGAAAACCCCGAGGCCACCGAACTGCCGCTCTGGATTGCTTACTTCGAAGGGATTGTAAGTTCTGCTCCCCTGCTTCAGTTAGTGATACCTGATGTAACCTTCGACAGCGAAATGTGGATCTACGGCAGTGAGCGCGATGTGCAACTTGTGGAATATAAAAACGGACATACAGCAAGCGATTGCATGCTGTTCCTGCCCAAAGAAGGGATTGTCTTCGCTGGAGATTTATTCTTTGTCGAACGCCACGCTTTCTTCGGCGACGGCAACCCGGATGAATGGTTCAGACATCTTACCGCATTAGAAGAAAACCCCGTCTATTCCACCTTCGTACCGGGGCACGGACCAGTGGGCAGTAAGAAAGAAATTGCCGCACTCAAGAGTTACATCACAGACCTGCAAAAAATTGTCAGGGAAGAAATTGATAAAGGACTGGCTGATGATGCCATCATCAAATCGCCTGTACCGGAGCCGTACAAATCCTGGAAGCTCAGCAGGTTTTATGCAGAGAACCTCAATTTTCTGGTAAAGACAATGCGAGGGAAATAATACGCTGCCCTCAGGCGCTCACCGGTCAATTATTTTTAAAAAATTCTACCACCATCCCTATCACAGGTTTTGTTCTTAAAATCCTGAAGTGGCCTGTTCCTGATACTTCCACAAGCTCCGCGTTCTTCCAATTGCTTTGAACATTCTTAGAACGGTAAATGGGAATCACTGTGTCATCCTTATCGTGGATGATCAATGCCTTACCTACTTTGATGGACTTCACAAACTCACTGACATTCGTATTCCTGATATCTAAGCCGGTCTCATCTTCTAAACGGGCGATCAATTTATTTTTTACCCCTTGGGTGATGCCATACATTTTAAAGACATCATCCATCCGCTCGGTGAATTTGTCGGGCACTGTCAATAAAACATACTTATCGATGGCTAAATCAGGATTGGTATAAAGTGCATACGTTACCGCCACCCCGCCGAATGAATGGCTGACTAATTTCTTCACTTCATACTTTCTGATGAGTATGCCCACTAACTCTGCAAATTGAAAAAAGCTGGTTTTGCCTTTACTGCTGAACCCGTGCGACGGCGCATCAAAAGCATAAACGGTATAGTTATGCGCAATCAGCTCTTCTATTAAATCCGAAAAATTACCTGCCTGCCCTTCCCAGCCGTGCACTAACAGCACTTTGTCTTCCCCGCCCTTCCAGGTGTAGAGCCTGATGTCGAAATCGTGAAACTTCATTGTATCTTTCTCTGACTTGTCCAACACCCCGATCTCATTCGGCCGCAGCTTCCTGATCTGAGGATTGGTGAGCATATTATATGCATACGACACTACCAGGTTGGGAAAGAGTGTAGAGATTAGTTTTATGAGGCTTTTTTTCATTTGGGGGATCTTCTGTTTTCTTCATCTTAAACATCTGAGGCTAATACAATCCGTAATTGTTTTTGGTCTTTCGGTTGCGAAGATGTGTTTTTTGTTTGTTCGCTGTTTGTTCGCTGTTTGCTCATTGTTTTGCTGCTCCTAAAATAACCCCAAAGGATTAAAATGTTTAAAGAAATGTTGGTGTAGAAAATTTTTCTTCGGTAAAACATTTTCCTTACAATCCCGGTGTGCAGCTGTGACCTTATGGATACCGTCCTTTTCTTCCCTTTCCTACGCGTATGTTAATGATTCGTAGCCTGATATACCAACTGCAGACGTGTCGGCAAAAAAAAGTAATGCGTCAGCAACAGCCTCGCCTATACACAACACTAATTCGTCGAGACTTACAACAGAAAGAGATAATCCTGTGCTACTCGCCTCCGACCAAAACGATTTTGACATTTTTGTCGCTTGTGATCTTATGGGTAAAAAGCCACGAAACAACGCTAAAGCGACTTTCAGATATCCATGTTAGTAAAGCGTAGTGTTCAAAATTTTTTTTGATAAAGGGGATCTGGAAATAATACCCCGATATTGCCGAAACCTGATTTTGTTTCAGTTCCGAATTTATTTTTTCTGCCAGTATATTCAATTCTTTTTTGTTCATAAGATATGGATTGAAAAAAGGCAAATAAAAGACAGTGTAAAAATTTTTTTCACAAAACGGCCGTAAAAGACTTATCTCGGAAGATTCAATAATCATCTTGTTTTGTAAGTGGTATTCGTCTTTAATTTCCAGAAGATACTTCAGTGCAGGATCGCAGTTGACCGCGTTAAGGTTTTTAAAATCGAGCCATACACTAAAATCGAGCTCTTTTTTTCTATACACATCAAGAATATCCCGCAAAGTTGTTTTTGATATTGAACTAGAGTCATGATAGACATAGAAGTTGTTGGAACTAGTATCAAAATATACATCTATTTCCATTCCTCCTGCTTCATCTCCAAGCCTGTCAATGGCTGATATCGTGTTTACGCCTTTAGCCCAAATTATTGATTTATTCTCAACAGTTGCCTCGCAACGTAGAAGGCTATCCGATAGAATATGGCTATTAAATGACGCGGGTAACAAAAAACGGAATTGCCCCTTGTGTATCAGTATATCCGTAAACAGATAGATAAGCAGCATAACCGGGAGTATAATCTTCCAGTTTATCCTATATTTTTGTTTCATAAATTCAGAATTCTCCTGATTCATTTTATCCGTTTATGCAAGAAAAAACACCCTTGGCGAAAATCTGTTTTGATTCATTAAAACCAGCTCTGTTTTTTTTACTAAAGGTACTTGCACTATTGGTTTCTATAAAATGTATATTCTTTCTGTATAATTTACACTCGGGTATGGGCTGGCAGATCCACCAATCTGCAACTTATGGCACTATTTTAAAATGGTCATTTTTATATGATAGCCTTGTCATATCGGTTCTTTCACTGCCCCTTTTCTTCTTGTTTCTTTTTTTCAAATCCCAACGGTGGGTAGCAAAAATTATTATTGTTGTTTTCAGTCTGACGTTTGCTTTTATGGTCTCGCTGAATATTGCGGATATCTTCTATTTCCCTTTTTCACTTAAAAGAGCAGATATTGAATTATTTTATGTAATCAGGAATCCGTTTAAAGACGGCATATCGCATTATCTTCTGATTACTGTCCTGATTATTGTGGGGTTTTTACTTATTGTGATTCTTTTTTACAGGTGGATTTCAAATCTGAGAAGAAAGTCAGACAATCGTCATTGTCTCGTTGTCCTTACCTCCCTTTTGGGTCTATTTGTAATCTCTTTTTCCGCCGGGAGAGTTAAAAGGCTTCTTCCCAATTACCCCTTGATTCAATTGAGTTCTGCTCAATTACCTCTTGCTCAGAACTCATTCCATCGGTTTGCCTATTCTCTTTTCAGAGGTAATGATATTAGAATTGGCATACCGGATTATAAAAAAGAATACCGGGATATTTCTGAGTTCCCGGTTCTAAGAAAAAACAATAGCAACCCAACCGGGTCCGGCAGGAGAAACATTGTGGTTTTTATTATGGAAAGTACACCCTATGATTTCTTTGACGAAAATAGTCCGTATAAAGTAGAAATGCCGTTTTTGGACAGCCTGGCAGCTCATTCTGTTTTTTTTAAGAAAGCGTTCAGTTATTCGCTGCAATCAAATAAGGGAATCACAGCTATTTTGGGAGGTACCCCTACCCTGACTGAAGTTCCTCTTTACAATTCGGGATACGTTAATTTACCCATGACTCACGTCGGAAAAATACTTGATTCAATGGGCTATAATTCTTCTTTCTTTATAGGAGATAATTATGATGATTTTGGTTTTGCGCAATGTGCTAATTGGATTGGAATACAGAACTATTATAGTATGGAAGATATACCCGGATATAAGCATTTGGAAAAACATACTATGGGACTTCAGGATGAGTATGTATTGAATTTTATGGGAGACAGAATAAAGAATTTCAGTAACCCGTTTTTTGCAGTGCATTACAACATCTCAACTCATTACCCTTACGATTTGCCTTCCGGATTTCGTGATCCATTTAGCAAAAATAATAAGACACCGGCTATGCAGGCAATGAACTATTACAGTTCTTGTCTCCAAAACTTTTTCAATAAAGTCCAAAAAGAAAACTGGTTTAAGAATACTGTCTTTATTTTTTGCTCGGATCACTGGATGTTTCCCGACTTCAAAACGAACTCCCGGATTGATCCTGAAGCATCGTTTCGGGTTGCCTTGTTTGTTTACGATCCGCTGAATCCGCAGGGAAGGACCGTTTCTACACCGGTGAGTCAGTTTGATATTTTAAATACTATCCTGTATTTCAGTGGTTACAAAAATGAATTTATAAGTTATGGGCAAAATCTGATGGATAGTGCCCGGGAAGAGAACAGAGTTGTCTTTGCAAGAAAAAATGATGTCATTTACCAGGCATTCGACCGTTCTTATGTACTCGGATTTAATACCGGCACGGGTAAGCCTGAATATTGCTACAATTACATCCTGGATCAAAAAAGAGAAAACAACCTTATAAACAATCCGGATGATGGCAATGTCAACAGATTAAGGAAGGAGCTTGTTTCTTTTCTTTCTGCGGCTTACAATCAGTACAACAGACCGGAACGTTTTGCAAAGAAAGAGCCTGCAAGTGTAAATTAAATAGGATTATCCTGACTGACTAAAAATTAAGGGCGTTAATCATGAAGTAGTAACGAAATTAAACATACCGTTAGCGGCTGTCTTTTTGATCGTTACTGTCTCTTGTGCTTTGTTGATTTGCTTCTTCCGGTTTATATAATTCAGTAGTAGTCAGTACTCACGACAAAAACGAAACTATTCCTTTTCCTTTCCATTCTTTTTCTCGCCCAAATTATTCCGATAACTAACCCCAATGCTGCAACAATAATCCCCAATAACAGTCTTGGTGCAGTTGGGTTTGAAAAATAAATAACTGCACCGGCAATTAACCCAAACAAAAGTGGTAAGGCAATAATTTGCAACCACCCGAGGAATTCGGTAAACAGTTCGAATGCACGGAAAATACCGCCTTCTGTTTTTTCTGTGTTCTTTTTTTGTTCAATCATGGGTGGATGGTTTAAATATTTACCGCCATAAGTTGCAACTACGACCACACGAATAAGTAGGAAAGTTCCTAAAAATAACCGGTAGATGAAAACTTGTCTTTAGAAATGTAGGAATTATTTTTCGAATTCCTATTGTAGCCAGGACGCCTGTGGAAGGGAATACCATAGACTAACCTCAACCAATAATCGGGATACTATCTATCCCACCCTCAATGAAATCTTCAGAATCCCCTCAACTCAATAATACTTCAGCTCCATCATCTTAAGCGCTGTGAGGGCAGCCTCTTTGCCTTTGTGGCCGTTCTTGCCGCCGAGGCGGTCGTTGGCCTGTTCTTCATTATCCACCGTCAGGATACCGAAGATCGTGGGTACCGGCAGGCTGAGATTCAGGTGTACAATACCATCGGTTACGGCTTTGCACACATAATCGAAGTGCGGTGTGTCGCCGCGCATTACGCAACCCAGAGCTATAAAGCACTGCGGCTTTTCGAATTTGTTTCGATGTGTCTCCCAAACAGATCGGATGCCGAAAGGAATTTCAAAGGCCCCTGGCACGGCCAGCAGTTTGAAGTTGTTCATTCCGTACTCCCTGAGCGTCTCCACACAGCCTTCGACAAGGCGGTTGACGATACCGGGATTCCACTGGGTATGAACAATAAAAACACAGGCATCCTTTGGGAGAATGCCTGTATTGATTTGATATAAGTTTTGACTTTCTGTTGACATCTAATCTTTCAATTAATTGGACACATCGCCAAGCCTTGCAAGAAACCTGTCTGCATCGGCTCCTTTTTCTGTACCGGGATACTGGCTCTTCAGTTCTTTGAACAGTTTGAGCGACTCTTTATTATCGCCGATAGACATTGCGTATGCAGCTGCACGGAAAAGGAACTCAGACGAAGTGTATTCGTCTTTCGTATTCACATTCGCTGCTTTCTTGTAGTATTTAAGGGCGTCTCCTGTTTTGTTGAGCTCAGCAGAAGCATCCCCCATCATACCGTAAGCACGGCTTTCGATCTGGGTGGCATCGTTAGCTTCGAAATGCTTCAACTGGTCTAATGCTTTGTCGTACTGGCCGAGGCTCAGGTAGCTGGCTCCTGCATAGTATCTGCAAAGATTAGCAGCAGGTGTGCCTCCGTAATTGTTGATAATCTTGAGGGCACCGGCATTGGCTCCATCTCCGTTGAGTACCAAAGCTGCCAGTGTAGCCTTTGTTGAATCATTGGTATTGGCAAACTCGTTAAAGTTTTTCTGAACGATATAAACCAGGTCGTTTGCTTTTTTAATTTTGGGTTTCTGTACGAATTCTTTATAAACGATCCAGCCTGCCAGCAGGAGGACAACCACAGATCCCACGTAGGTGACCATTTTATTATTCTTATCCCAAAAGCCGCGGGCTTTCGTTACTATGTCCACTTCAGAACCGGGCGCAGATTTATGTGCCATTGATGTTATTTTTCTGTATTTGTTTGATTAATCAGTAATAAAAGGATAGTCGTCTTCGACGTAAATATCTTTGTAAAGTTCGCTGTCATCAGGCCATGGACTCTCTTCAGCAAAAGTGACTGATTCTTCCACTTCCTGTTTCACTCTCTCGTGAATGGCTTCTATTTCTTCATCAGAAACATTGAGGTCATTTTTGAGTTTAGTCAGTGTAGTTTCTATCGGATCCTTTTCTTTGTATTCTTCCATTTCTTCTTTAGACCTGTACTTGGCAGGGTCACTCATACTGTGCCCTTTGTAACGGTAGGTCTTGATCTCCAGCAATGTCGGCCCGCCCTTCTCTCTTGCTCTTTGTACTGCCTTTTCAACAGCCTTGTGAACGCTTTCTGGAGTCATCCCATCCACCTGCTCTGCTGGCATATCGTATGCACAAGCGAGTTTAGAAATATCTTGCACGTTAGAGGTACGTTTTACCGAAGTACCCATAGCATAGTTGTTGTTCTCGCAGATGAACACCACCGGCAGATCCCAAAGCATAGCCAGGTTGAAGACCTCGTGCAGGATACCCTGACGGGCTGCGCCATCACCAAAGAAACAAAGCACCACATTTCCTGTCTCGCGGTATTTCTCGGCAAATGCAAGTCCGGCACCTGTACCGATTTGTGCTCCTACGATACCGTGTCCGCCGAAAAATTTCTCTTTCACACCGAAGAAGTGCATGCTTCCTCCTTTACCCTTACTGCATCCTGTAGCTTTTCCGTAGAGCTCGGCCATACAAGATTTAGCACTCACCCCTTTGGCGATTGCCAATCCGTGGTCGCGATAAGCGGTTATGAAAATATCATCCGGATTGGTAGCTGTCATGCATCCTGCTGCTACTGCTTCCTGCCCGATATACAGGTGACAAAAGCCCCTGATTTTCTGCATTCCATATAACTGGCCCGATTTTTCTTCGAATCTTCTGAGAAGCAACATCAATTCGTACCAGTATAAATATGTTTCTTTAGAGAACTTAGTTGCCAAAATTTCAAAATTTTAGGTCGCAAAGATACAATAAAAAGAAATCATTGTATGCTCGATTTATCCCCCGGCCGGTATAAAAAACCCCTTCCGTTGCACTTAGAAAGGGGCTTTAGATTATTAAAAATTTAATATCTCTTAATCCTGAAACTGTAGTTCCTTGCGCTCCTCACGCCTTACCAATTGCTCTTTGCTCACAAGCTGATTCATCACGCTGACAGCCTCTTTGACATAAATATCACCGCTGATACCTTTTAAGAAGGTGTCCTGAGTCCTGATCTTCAGCGAATCTTCTCCCAGGCTGGCCATATCCTCAGGAAGACCGATCACTTCAAGCTTTTTATCCACTTTGTAGTATCCGTCCAACTCTTTGGAGAGTGTACGCACTTTTGCCTGGAATTGTTTAAAGTCGCCGATGTTTAAAGGTATATCGCTGTTGCCCAGGTTGTCCATTTGTTCGACGGTTCTTTTGATCCCTTCAAAACTGGAATCTGTCTTGATACGTTCGGTTGCCGTTGAAACTATATCTCTGTAATTATAGCCGGGATCCCACAGAGAATACCTTACCCTTGATATGGTATCCCATCCGAGGGCATCGGGATTATCTTTCTCTCTGATCTTGATCTTCTCTAAACGGTTGGGCACGATGATATCTGGCACTACACCCTTCAACTGTGTGGTGCCACCACTGATCCTGTAGAATTTCCTAAACGTAAGCTTGAGGCTGCCCAGGTCTTGCGAACTGCGGTTGGTAAAGAAGTTTGACGACTGAGAAATCAACGGAATACTTCTTTGAACAGTTCCTTTTCCGAAGGTACTGCTGCTGCCGATGATAATGCCTCTATTGTAATCCTGAATGGCTGCTGCGAAAATCTCTGATGCCGATGCACTCAATTCGTCAACCATAACAGTAACCGGTCCCGTGTAAAGTGGTCCGTGCTCTCTAGTATTCAGCACGTTCGGACGCTCACCGCGCCCCCTCACTTGTACCACTGGCCCGTCTTTCACGAACAATCCGACCATATCTACAACATCCTGAAGCGAGCCACCGCCATTCTGCCTGAGGTCTATGATGATGCCATCTACATTCTGAGCCATCAGCTTTTTAACTTCATTGGCAACATCAGTAGCCGATCTGCGCGCCGAAGGATTTTCAAAGTCGGCGTAAAACTCAGGAAGCCTGATGAAGCCGATTTTGTTGGTGCCTTCTATGATGGCACTTTTTGCATAAGTGTCATCCAGATCTATCTTATCTCTGAGCAGGCTGACAACCTTCACCGAACCATCGGTCTTCTTCAACGTTAACCTTACCTCAGAACCTAATTTCTCACCGCGGATCAGTTTCACTGCATCCTGAACAGAATAGCTTGTTACATCAACAGGGGGCTCTGCTCCCTGGCCTACCTTCAGAATCACATCATTCACCTCCACTTCTCCACTCTTCCAGGCAGGCATACCCGTAATGACACTTGCCACCCTGATCTGTCCGTCCACTTCCTGTAACTGTGCACCGATACCATAAAATGTCCCGCTCAGGCTTTCGTCAAAACTTCTTTTATCGATCGGGTTCATGAAGGTAGTATGCGGATCCATCGTGCCGGTGATAGCATTCATGAAGGTTGAGAACTGGTCATCTTGCGTATTGTGGGTTCTCGTTGTCTGAAAAAGCCTTTTGGTCTGTTTTGTTACAGCTTCAACGGCTTCGCGCAACAACGTACTGTCTGCTTTTACCGGTGTTACCTTACTGCTGTCGCGCAGGTTTTGCATATCAGAATATTTCACCAATACCTGATACTTGATTTTCTTGCGCACGAAATCGTACCGCTCTTTTTCGCCGGCCGGATAATCGCGCTTCTCGGGATCAGGAGTATAATTTTCTTTCACATTGAAATTCATTTTCTCGGCAAGTGCGCGGTTGTACAATGCCTCGAGCTCATCAAAACGTTTGTTATAAACATCGGTGATGAAATAGAACGACTTCAGCGGTGCACCGTGAATTTCATCGTCAATTCTGTCTTTAAATTGACCAAACGACTCAATATCTTTCTTGTAAAAAATTACTTTCTCGGGATCAAGGGTTTCTTCGAGGTTCTTCAGCACTTCTTCAGAGAATTTGTCGTCTATATTTTTCGGACTGAAATGCCCTCTCTCAAGGATAAAGCCAACATCCTTAAGAATCTGCTGATATCTGTCTTCAGGGTCTCGCAGATTGGTTTCATTCTTACCCAATACACCATGTGCCACAAACAGCCCTCCGATTATCAGTACAATCAGAACAGGTATAAATCTTTTACTCATAATAAAATCGGTTATAGCTTTCATATTTAAAATTAGCCGAAGAAATATTACACCTTCCCTGACGATGTTGAATTAACAAAGGTTTGATAAAGATATTCAACCGCCGGCAATGTGTTCTTCGGTAAAGTGTGTAAATATATCGCAAGAGTTTACATAAGCAATTAAAATATATTGCTAATTATCTTTTCAACTCCCATATCTCCGCATCTCCGGGATACAATACATAATCAGCAATGGAAACGGTCTCGCCCGTTAAAATATTTTGCATCTGCGTGAAGCCGGCAGTGCGTTCGCTGAAATTCTCTCCTTTAAACCTGAAAGACTCTTTACCGGTGTTCATAATCACCATGATGGTTTGTGCATCGTCGTATCTGAAGTAAACATATTCTCCGTTAACGGGTGTGTAATGTTGCATCTTGCCGCTCTTAATGGCGGTTGATGTTTTTCGGAACTGTCCCAAGGTGCTGACCAGATTCCAGATTCTGTTTTCTTCGTCATTCCTGCCGGATGCCTCAAATTTATTAGCAGCATCCCCCGGCCATCCTCCCGGAAAATCCTGCCTGACATATCCATCCACAGGCGACGTAAAGCCTTCCATTCCGATCTCGGCTCCGTAATACAACTGCGGAATACCACGGCAAGACATCAGCCAGATTAGGGCGGCTTTGTACTTTTTGAAATCCTTCCCGACAATGCTGTAAAACCTGCTCAGATCGTGATTGTCTAAGAAGATGACATTGCGCATCGGGTCTTTGTACACAAAATCATTGGTGAGCGTGTTGTATAACCTGTTGACGCCATCTGTCCATCCGAAATCTTTAGTCATCGCATCCGTAATACCCCAGAGTGTCTGAAAGTCGGTTACCCCCTGCAGATTACTCTTGAAAGGAATGTCGTAATTGTTCTCGACGAAATAACTCTGGTTCACCACGCCATGCACCCATGTTTCTCCAAACATGGTGAGCTGAGGAAATTCGTCCGTCAATGCTTTGTTACAGCGATTCATAAATTCAAGGTCGTTGTAGGCGTAGGTATCGATCCGCCAGCCGTCAATGCCGAACTGTTCCACCGTCCAGATGGCATGCTGAATTAAAAACTTCTCTACAAAAGGATTATTCTGATTCAGATCGGGCATACTCGGCACGAACCAGCCATCCTGCATTTTATCTCTATCGATCTTGGTCCCGTATGGGTCAAAGATGGTCTGCTCTTTATAAGTTGTGTTGGTGTATTTATCCCATTGATGCAGCCAGTCTTTCATTGGCGGATCTAAAACCGTAAAGTGATAACTGCCAACGTGATTGTACACCGCATCCTGAATAATCTTGATACCTTTCCTGTGGGCGGCATCAATCAGAGAATAATATGCCGCTTCTCCACCAATCCTCGGTTCTATTTTATAATGGTTGGTAAACGCGTATCCATGCTCTGTACGATTGGGCATATCATTTTCTATCACGGGATTCAGCCAGATGGCAGTTACCCCAAGTGCACTCAAATAATCTAAGTGATTCTGCACGCCTTTCAGATCTCCTCCATGCCTGTCAAAAACTGAATCTCTGTTTAACGATTGGTCTCTCATCCAAGCAACACGGTCATTAGACAAGTCGCCATTGCTAAACCTGTCGGGCATGATGAGATAAATAAAATCTTCAGACGTTACTCCCTGCGCATAAGCTGTACCGTTACCTTGCCTGCGTGGTTTTAATTCAAATGGAATAGACTTCTTCCGGCCGTCAAGCGTAAAAGCGATCTGAGCAGCCCCGGGTTTTGCATTCTTCCTGATTTCTATATCCAGAAAAACATAATTCTTTCCCTCCGGTCTGATTACTTTTTTCAGTTCTATACCCGGGTACTTAATGGAAAAGCCATTTCCGGCACCAACATTTTTTCCGTGAATCATCAACTGAAGGGCGGAGTACTTCATGTCTGTCCACCAGTTTGTAGGATAGCAATCGTACGACTGCGAAAACCCCTGCAGACTGATGACTGCGAATACAAAAACCATCACCGTTTTGCAGGTGATGCAAAAAGAGATTGTTCGTTTTATAGTTGTTTTAATTGACATCTGTTTATTAAACCGTCTTGGGTTTGATCTTGGTCTTAAATTCTTTATCGTCAACAATGAAGTTGGAGAAGCCTCCAATAATCAGTGATATACCACCGAGAATCAGGATGTATATCGCATGGTTACCGAAAAATGCTTTCAGGATCGGTCCCGAAAGAAAGGTCATCACGATCTGCGGAATCACAATGAAGAAATTGAACACCCCCATATAGAATCCCATTTTTTCGGGCGGCAGCGATCCCGCAAGGATTGCATAGGGAATCGTGAGCGTGGAAGCCCATGCAAGGCCAACAAATATCATCGGCAGCAAGAGCAGATTTTTATCCGTTATAAAATACATGGAAATCAAACCAAGCCCGCCTAACACTAAACACATCAGGTGTGTTCCCGTGCGGCTCGTCTTATCGGCAATGACCGGCAGCAGAAAGGCCGCCAGGAAAGAGATACCGTTATAAACGGCAAACATCGAACCCACCCAATTGCCTGCATCCTGGAAACTCTTGGATTGCGCATCTACCGTTCCGTAAACATTTTCTGCTATCGCAGGAGTGGTATATACCCACATACAGAAGAAGCCCACCCAGGTGAAGAACTGAACGACTGCCAGTTGCTGCATGGTCTTCGGCATATTGAGAATACCGTGGCCAATTTCTTTGATGCCCTTCCAAAAGCCTTTGGTGCGCTCCATTTCGGCTTTCCAGGCTTCCATATCCTCCGGAGGATATTCGTCGGAACTGATGACTGTCCACAGCACCGAAAGGAAGAATACCACAGCACCCGCAATGAAGGAATACCTCACCGAATCGGGAATCACATGCTCAGGCGCTTCATTGCTCACCCCGAAGAAGTCTGTCAGAATCCACGGCAGCAATGATGCAATCACTGCTCCCAAACCGATGAAGAAAGTCTGAGTGGCAAAACCCAGTGTCCGCTGTGCAGGCGGCAATTTGTCTCCAACAAAAGCTCTGAACGGTTCCATTGAAATATTGATGGTTGCATCCATCACCCATAACAGTAAAGCAGCCATCCAGAGTGCAGTAGAATGTGGCATCAGGAACAGGGCGATAGAAGCAAAGACGGCCCCGAGAAAAAAGTAAGGCCTTCTCCTCCCCCACTTCTTATGCCATGTACGGTCGCTGAAGTACCCGATGATGGGTTGCACCAGCAAACCGGTGATGGGAGCCGCTGCCCACAGATAACCGATCTTGTCTATCTCAGCACCAAGTGTCTGAAAAATTCTTGAAACGTTGGCAGTCTGCAGTGCAAAACCAAACTGAATTCCGAAAAAACCAAAGCTCATGTTGATGATCTGAGCCATGGAAAGATGGTTGGATTTTGGCATAGTCAGTCGGAAAGTTGAATTGTGTAAATGATACACAAAATACTTAATTCTGAAATCAAATCGGCAATTATTTCAAATCACAAACTTCCTATGTGTTAATCCTAACGGAAGCCTGATGATCCTGACATAAAATTCAAAGGTTGGCAACCTTTCGAACGTTGGCAACCTTATTTTTATCCTATCTCAAAATTATCAGGCAGTATGGCCGCCTTCTTCACTACCACGATACCGTCTTTAACGGTGTACAATTCGTGGTCGGAATCGGGGAGATGATCTCCTCCTCTGATCTTGACGTTATCGCCTATACGGCAGTCTTTATCAAGAATGGCATTTTCTATAAGGCAATTGTTACCGATTCCCAGTTGTGGAATGCCTCTTTCTGCGGCATACTTCATATCTTCCAGAGTCTCGTAATAGTCGCAGCCCATTACATAACACTTAGATATCTTGGTACCGCTTCCAATCCTTGTTCTGATTCCGATTACACAATTCTCAATCAGGTCGGCATTAATGATACAGCCCTCACTGATGATCGCGTTGGCAACTTTGGTAGAACTGAGTTTTGCAGGCGGCAACATGCGTGCACGTGAATACACCTTGTTCTCGTTGTCAAACAGGTTGAAGGGAGGCAGTTCTTTTGTCAGTGCAAGATTGGCTTCAAAGAAAGAAGAAATATTTCCAATGTCTGTCCAATAACCGCCATACTGATAACTGAACACATTGTACTTCTCAATGCACCCGGGAATAATTTCTTTTCCGAAATCGGTAGCACCTTTATGTTCATCCAGCAGCAAATCGAGCAGCACTTGCTTTTTGAAAATATAGATACCCATGCTTGCCAGATAGATTCTTCCTGCACTCTTCATTGCGTCACCTGTCTCGCTCACCCAATCGGGCAACAGTTCTGCAGCAGGTTTCTCAATGAACGCATTGATCCTGTTGTTCTCATTGGCCTTCAGAATGCCGAATGAGGTGGCATCTTTACCGTTAACGGGGATAGTAGCAATGGTAATATCGGCACTTGTCATCTCGTGAGTTCTGAACATATTGCCGAAATCCATTTGATACAACTGGTCTCCTGATAGTATCAGTACATGATCGTATTGGAAACTATCCAGGTGCCTCAGCGACTGGCGCACAGCATCTGCCGTTCCCTGAAACCATTGCGAACTGTCGGGTGTCTGTTCTGCTGCGAGAATATCAGCAAATCCACTGCTGAAAACACTGAACTGATAGGTGTTTTTGATGTGCTTATTCAATGAAGCAGAATTGAATTGCGTCAGCACAAAAATTCGGTTGATGTTGGAGTTGATACAATTGGAAATAGGAATATCCACCAATCGATATTTTCCTGCGAGTGGTACCGCAGGCTTACTGCGGCTGGCTGTAAGGGGATAAAGTCTGGTACCTGCTCCACCACCCAGGATGACTGCTATAAGTGATTTACTGATCCACATAATTATTGAGTTTTATATCTTAATTCAGTTAGCTTAAAAAAGACAAATTTGTTTTTCTTGTATCGGCAGAAAACTATGAGTTGTATAAATTTATATAAATCTGCGCACTTCTCTCCCAACTATGATCTATCTGCATGATTTTTTCTACCGTCTTGCCCATTCTCTCCTTGTCTTCATACAACTGTAATGCCCTGTACACCGAATGAGTAATTTCTCCAACTGTAGCTTCCCTGAAGCATACACCGAATCCGCCTTCATCACCATAATCCACAACCGTATCATTCAGTCCGCCGGTTCTTCTTACAATAGGCACCGTACCGTATCGAAGTGCATACATCTGATTGAGTCCGCACGGCTCTACCCTGCTCGGCATCAGCAGAAAATCAGCTCCGGCATACATTTTATGACTCAGGGCTTCATTGTACCCGATCTGCGAATTATAATATCCGAAGAAATGGCCGCGCATAGATTCGAGCTGTTGCTCCACCATGCTGCTTCCACTGCCAAGCACTAAGAAATTCATCCGTCCATTCATATAATAGATACTGTCCGATATCGCCTGCGGTAATAAGTCAGCTGCTTTTTCTTCTACCATCCTACCGATAAAGATGAACAGCGGCTTATTAATGTCGAGTCCGAACTCATCACACAAGGCTTTCTTGTTGGCACGCTTGCCTTCGTCGGCTGTGAGATAACTGTAATGGTGCTGCAGATAACTGTCTGTTTCAGGATTCCATACTTCGGTGTCGATACCGTTCAGAATTCCAAAGCACTTACCCCTTTCGTACTCAAACAAGTGTTCCAATCCTTTAGAACTATGTCTTAATTCTTCAAGATATCCCGAACTTACGGTATTGACTTTGTATGCGCACTTCACACCCGCTGCCAGCGGATTGATCATGTTATTCCAATCCAGCATTCCCCACTTATAAGCATCAAAAGCAGGGAACCATCTCGCCTGATCCCAGCCCATCCAGCCCTGGTACTGACCGTTGTGGATTGTGAAAATGGTTTTAATACCGCTTAAATAATTATACTCATAACTATACTGCATCATGAACGGTATTAATCCGCAATGATGGTCGTGTGCATGAATGATATCGGGCCGGTGCTGCCACTTGCCCACCCAGTCGACAACTGCACGCTGAAAAGCAATGAACCTGTAGGTATCATCATCATATCCGTACACTCTTTCGCGATCCAGAATACCCATGATGTCCACGAGATAGAGATCAAACCCCAGCTTGTTAGTTTTCTCTTTGATGATGGTGTAGTTAAGCCAATGCCCGTCCATTGAAAAGGCTCCTTTGTGAACAACATCAAACTGATTTTCGAACAAAAATTTTGTGCGGTACATGGGCAATACCACCTTGGCAATGTGCCCGAGTTTTTGCTGATACTTTGGCAATGCGCCGACAACATCGCCGAGTCCACCCACTTTAGCCACAGGGTAACATTCGGCACTCACGTGTAAAATTTCCATGCTATGAAAGTACAAGTTTTAATGAATGTATCAACAGTCGAATGATAATAATTTACCGGACAATGGCTTTTTTATCTTACTTTCATTGCCAAAATTTTCATTACTGAATGGCAACACCGCAGATGAATCCAACCGGTCAGGTTACACCTGCCACCGGAAAGTTGCAACCTACCAATTACGGGGCTTTAACCACTCTTATTACGGTCTTTTTCTTCTGGGGCTTTATCGCCGCCGGAAACAGTGTTTTTATCCCTTTTTGTAAGCATTATTTCAATTTAGACCAGTTCCAAAGCCAGCTGATCGACTTCGCATTCTATTTGGCCTATTATATCGGTGCTTTGATTTTATTTGCTTACGGAGCCTTCGGCGGAAGGGATCTGGTAGCCAAATGGGGATATAAAAGGAGTATTGTTTACGGACTTTTATTCTCCGCGCTGGGTGCGGCTGTGATGATTCTGGCCGTGTACGGAGATGTCTTTGTCGGCATGTTGGGAGGCCTCTTTGTAGTGGCACTCGGGTTCTCTTTGCAACAGGTAGCCGCCAACCCCTTCGCGATTATGCTGGGAGACCCTACCACCGGTGCCAGCCGTGTAAATCTGGGTGGCGGTATCAACTCTTTCGGTACGATGATCGGTCCGTTGATTGTTGCATTCGCCCTGTTCGGCACAACGGCTGCGATATCCGACGACCAGATTGCTTCGCTGAGCCTCGGTAAGGTAATCGTGTTGTACACTTGCGTCGGCCTGCTCTTTCTGGCAGCAGCCGCACTGTTCTATTTCAGCAAAAAAGTACCTGCAGGCATCAACACAGAGAAATCTGAAAAGGAGACAAAAACACTGAATTCCCTCCTTATAATGACAGGCCTGCTGATTATCATGTTCGTTCCTGTTTTCAGTAGTTACAACTCCACTGAACAGGCAACGGTTCAGCAAATGGAGGGGGTGATTTCTGATGATTACAAGAAAGTTGATCAGTTAGTGGTAACCGGACTTGGAGATAATCCGACCAATATTTCCACCAAGAATTTTCTAAAAGATAAAACAGCGGCAGAAATAGAATCACAAATAGCATTATTAAAGTCTAATGCTTCCGAAGATGTCGTCGCTGAGGTGATGACGCTGAAGAGCAATATCGATCAAAAAACTGCAGAACTGAATGCAGTAAAACTGCCCTTGGAACGATACAGGATGATGTGGTTGTTCGGAGCACTGGCATCGGTTGTGTTCAGCCTGTTGATTGCCAACTTCCGCGCTAAAAAGAATCCTGAAGGATGGGGAGCCATGCGGTACCCTCAACTGGTTCTCGGGATGCTGGCCCTGTTCCTTTACGTAGGTGCAGAAGTAACCATTGTAAGTAACCTCGGGGAACTGATTAACAAACCCGCATTCGGAGCATACTCTACTTCAGAAGCTGCCCTCTTTATCTCCATGTACTGGGGAAGCCTTATGATCGGCCGGTGGGTAGGTTCTATCAGTGCGTTTGAGTTTAAGAAGAGCACTAAAAAACTGCTGACCTTCATTGTACCGCTTATCGCATTTGCTATTGTACTGAGTGTCAACAAACTGTCAGGTTACAAAGTTCACCTGCTCTACTGTTATATTATTTGCGTAGGTGTGCAGATAGGTGCTTTCTTCCTGAGCGGTAATAATCCGGCAAGAACACTCCTGATTTTCGGACTGCTCGGCATAACAGCTATGGCAATCGGTATTTTCTCAACCGGGTTGCTGGCAGTATATGCCTTCATCAGCGGGGGACTCTTCTGCAGTATTATGTGGCCGGCAATCTTCACTTTGTCCATCGCAGGATTGGGTAAATACACTACTCAGGGATCTGCATTTCTTGTGATGATGATTTTAGGAGGCGGTGTTCTGCCTCCCATCCAGGGGAAGCTGGCAGACCTGCTGCAATCGGGAAGCGATATCGTAGGTTACGGCATCCACCAGTCTTACTGGATACCGTTACTGGCATTCGGTTATATTACCCTTTACGCTTTCCTAGTAAAAGGCATTCTGAGGAAGCAGGGAATCACCTATGATACCGTCAGCTGATAATATATTTCTGAAAAGAAAAAAGAACAACCAGATAGATCAATATCTTTGAACCTAAGAACACTATGGAAGAAAGAGCATCGTATCAAAAAGGAAAAGACGCAAAAGAGTTTGCTATCGGCATTGATATTGGAGGTACGAATACAAAATTCGGAATCGTAAATCATCGCGGCGAAATCAGCAATAAAGGAGAAATTAAGACCACTGATTACAAAGATCTCGACAATTATATCAATGCGCTCTACAAGCAATTGACTCCGGAAATTGAGGAAGTCGGAGGCATGGAGTTTATCAAAGGTATTGGTATAGGTGCGCCTAACGGTAACTATTACACGGGCACGATAGAGTTTGCTCCCAACCTCCAATGGAAGGGCATTATTCCTATCGCTCAACTGATGACCGATAAATTCGGGGTTCCTTGCACTCTTACCAATGATGCCAATGCCGCAGCACTCGGAGAAATGATGTACGGAGCAGGCAGAGGAATGAAAGATTTCATCATGATCACCCTGGGCACGGGTGTGGGTAGTGGTATCATTGCCAACGGACAGATGATTTACGGACACGACGGTTTTGCCGGAGAACTGGGGCATACCACAGTCATCCCCGGCGGAAGATTGCACTGGGGAACAGGACTCAAAGGATCTCTTGAGGCCTACGCATCCGCAACCGGTATCGCCATCACTGCCAGAGAATTTCTCGACGAAAGATTCAAAGAAGAAAGCCTGCTGAGAAATACTCCTCACGAACAAATCACATCAAAAACTGTTTATGAGGCTGCTATTCAGGGCGATAAAATTGCACTGGATGTTTTTGAATACACCGGAAAGATTCTGGGCTTGGCACTGGCCAACTTCGTGATGTTCTCCTCACCGGAGGCCATAATTCTTTTCGGCGGAGTAATCAAGGCCGGCGACCTGCTGATGAATCCCGTAAGAAAGAGCATGGAGGAAAACCTGTTGCCGATATTCCAGAACAAGGTTAAGCTAATCTTTAGCGAGCTGAAGGAGTCTGATGCGGCCATTCTCGGTGCCAGTGCCCTGGTATGGGAGCTCAAAAAAGAGAAGGAAGCGAGCGAAAGCTGATCGCCATCTGCTTCTAAACCTTCATCATGAAAGAAACACCCAAATATAATTGGGGCAGCTGGTTGTGGATAGCCGTTTCCTTTGGGCTTACCCTATTGCTCTACATGTTATTCTGGGGTAATCCGCTTAAAAATAATCCCTGGATACACCTCCATGATACTTATTTCGACTTTCCTGCTCTGATAGGATTCGTATTATTATTTTTGGCTGTAACCTTTATCATCTATTTCATAAGAAGTATTTTTTTGGGGTTCTCCGGCAAGGCGGGGAATCTGGTTACAATAATCTCAGGGTTTATTCTGATCCTCATCCTGATGGGCGCGATCAGCAAATTGGACGCCTTCACTAAAGAATGGACTCTTTACCCTCCATTATCAGGCCCGGGAGAGTTTCCGCAACCTGAAGATAATTACGCGGCGGTTTTATTGATACGTTTTTTTATCGCAATGTTTGGGATAATTCTGTTAATGCTGGCTTATGCTGCTTATAGAACCGGTTTATCAATACGAACTGCCCAAAAACAAAAAAGCTCCTGAGGGTTCAGAAGCTTTTTTAATCAATTTAATTCCTGGGGGACTAGTTTTTCAGGACTTAAATAAAACTCTTTCGAGTTCGTTTTCACAGGGATAATGTTTTTTTCTCTTCACAGGATTCGGTGGAAGTTGAATGACTTTTGTTTTAGTTTTTTCAAGGATCGATTCGCAGTTTTAAAAGGATTTGGATTTTTAGGTATCGGATTCATGCTTTTGCTATCAATCAACCTCTAACACAAAAGTAGCCCGCATCAGTACCTAAAACAATAGCAGAATCAGGTGATTTTCGGGGGTAAGAAAATACCTCGATTTTCGTAAGAGTCCCTTCAGAGCTCATCGTAAAACTACGATTCTGCTACTTCATCAAACTTTCTTACAGCATCCTTTTTCATAAAAATGCGTATCAGGAAGATAATCGCGGTAATAGTGAATATGCCTCCAATCACCCAGTTGATCAGGTTTTGATTGATATTCAGCTTATCGGCCACTGCCCTGCCGCCGAAAATGAAGATGAGGTTACCCAGGAAGGTTCCGATACCGATACCTACGATGTAAAGGTTGTAGAATGAGGGCTGTGGTTTGAGGATGTTTTTAGTAAAAAGTACGGTACTCCATCCGAACCAGAAAGGAATCTGTACAGGATTCACGGCACTCAGCATCAAACCCAACAGAAAACGGTGGATATTGTTATCCAGCATAACATTCTTCTGCTGATGCGGTGTCATTGCAGCTATAAAACTTCCAATTGCAAGTGCCAATATGATTCCGACTGTAATCCACTCCATCCAGCGAAGCAGTTTCTTCTGCTTTCTAATCCAGTCGATACCTATCAGAGAAAAACGGACGTAAATCATCTCTACAACGAGAGATCCCAGTGAGAAGTAAATACCGTGCAGGACATTCTCCTGGATACTGATTTGCATGGCAGCGACATTCAGGGTGCCCAAGGGCAGCGAGCCCAGAAAGCTAACAATCAGCCCCCATATGAACACTCTGAAAAGTGCTTTCATCAGTTTATTTTTTCAGTGCCGATACCTTCAGAGAGATATTGACCTTGCTGCTTAAAATGCTGCTGCGCTCACCTACATTATAATCGAGGCGGTTAATTGCGAATCCGCCGGTAAACAAATAACTGTTTCCACGATCAACAGCCTGAAACGGGAAAGTAACATCTTTTGTAATTCCTTTAATCGTCAGCTTGCCTGAGAAGTTATATGAACCATCCGGAGCCTTGCTGACTTTAGAAGAAATCAATCTGATAACAGGAAAAGCTTCTGTATCAAAATAGTCTTTCTTCAAACTCGCATCACGCATGCTGTTATCTGTATCAATTGTATTTGTTCTCACAGTAACATTAAAGGTGCTGGAAGCGAGATCACCGGGATTAAAATAAATTTTTCCATCGATACCGGAGAGGGTGCCGTTAACAGCAATTCCAAAATTCTTGATAGTGAAAGCCACCTTGCTGCCTGCATCTACCGGTACAAGATGAGTAACGAAAATTCCTTTGGGTTGAAATAAAAATAAAAACGTCAACAGAAATGGATAAAGTCTCATAAATTAAATTTTAAAAGGGTATTAATTGATCTATTACTCTTAATTGCTTCATATACTGCTTCGACTCGCGCACAAATCTCCATCCCTTCATAAACGGCCAGTAAGCAATTCCCTGACGGTGATTATACCTGCTGATGATGAAAAGCTGCTTCCAGTGCTTAAGGATTTCAGCATATGCTTCTCTAAGGGTATATCCTGTGTCATAAATATGGTTAGGCTCGGCGCCGCAACCATTGTATTCAAGGATTGCGAATTTTTGCCGTTTTTTCAGCTCTTCAACGCCTGAACACAAAATATCGTATCTGCCATAGAAAAAATCGTTGATAGAGAGGCTGATTTCATCGAGCATGGTAACCAACGTATCATCTATCTCATCCTTTAGGTCGACAAAATGTGCTCCCTGGTTGTGGTTGCCCATATTACTGAGTTTGTACACCTCCCTTTCCCTCAGTATTACATTCAATTGATCAGCATGTTTCTTCTTCAAACGGTCCAGGTATTTTTTTGCTTTCGTATCAGATTGAATCAACTCCAGCAAGGTCCGTTTACCGTCGCCCGTTATTTGCAACGGAATTTTATGCAGGAATCCCGTGATATGCCCTTTCTGTTCCCAAGGGTAGCGGTAATAGAAAAGGCTGACTTCCATCGGATAGGTAACACTATCTTCAATGAAATACTCAAAGGTCATTTTTGAATGGTAGAACCTGAGTTGCTCTTCATTATCGATCTTTTTCACCAGAACCCCCTGCTCTCCTATCTCGGGTTTCGCAAATACGGGAAAATTCAGTCCTTTGCTTTTCATCATCTCTAAAACTTCTTCTGCAGAAGTACCCGGCACAACGTTGAAATACTTAGATATATATTGCGCCGGCAATAATTCGTGCATTTCTCTCTTGGGTTCTCCTATCAGTCCCCCGAACGTAATCTTAGGATTGCTTGGTGTAAAGAACCATACTGTTCTCGAACGGATCATATAGTAAACCCACACCGGTGCAAGAGGTGCGTAAAGCACTGCAAACGGCCACTCTTCCCAATTCTTTATTTTCTTTATGAGATTCAATTCAAAAGCGCAAACGGGATATGAAAAATTTTTAATGCGGGCAAAAATAAAGCTTCATTTAGCATCGGCTCTCTCAGGTGATTAACTTTGTTGTATTTTAGCAAAAATAAAACAGTATGAAAGTCTCTACAGTAGCAGAACTGGCTGCAGAAGGCAAGGAGCCTGAGATACTTTTTTGGGTAGGTTGTGCAGGCAGCTTCGACCAGAGAGCACAAAAGATAGCAGGAGCTTTTGCTACTATTCTCAATAAAATCGGTATTAATTACGCCATCCTCGGCAAGGAAGAGATGTGTACCGGCGATCCGGCAAGAAGAGCAGGAAACGAGTTCCTTTTCCAGATGATGGCTTACCAGAATATTCAGATCCTGAACGGATACAACATCAAGAAGATCGTTACCATATGCCCGCATGGATTCAACACATTCAAAAACGAATACTCCAAACTCGGTGGCAATTACGAAGTACTGCACCATACCGTTTATCTGCAGCAACTGATTGACGAAGGTAAGATCCGCATCAAAGAAGGCGGATCATTTAAAGGCAAGAAGATTACCTACCACGACAGTTGCTACCTCGGCAGAGCCAACGATATCTACGAAGCACCGAGGAAAGTACTTGCCACACTCGATGCTGATCTCGAAGAGATGGCCAACAACCGCAGCCGTGCCATGTGTTGCGGCGCAGGAGGATCGCAGGTGTTCAAAGAAGAAGAGAAAGGAGATACAAGAATAAATATAGCCCGTACAAAACAGGCCTTAGACACAGGGGCTTCAGTCCTCGTATCCAATTGCCCGTATTGCATGATCATGCTCAACGACGGAGTAAAAGAAAATAATGCAGAAGGAAAAATGTTAGTGCTCGACCTTGCTGAAGTGGTAGCCGCCAGTCTGGAAGACTAACAGAAGAAAATTCACCAGAAAATGACAGAAGAGAAAAGTCTCAATTTCATTGAAGAGATAATAGAAGAAGACTTAAAGAACGGAGTTCATAAGAAAATTAAGACGCGCTTCCCGCCCGAGCCCAACGGGTATCTTCATATCGGCCACGCGAAGAGTATTGTGCTCAATTTCGGACTCGGACTCAAATACGGAGGTACCACCAACCTCAGGTTTGACGATACCAACCCCGTAACCGAGGATGTTGAGTACGTCGACAGTATCAAAGAAGACATCCGCTGGCTGGGCTACCAATGGGCTGATGAGTTTTATGCAAGCGACTACTTTGAAACATTATACGAATATGCTGTTACTTTGATCAAGAAGGGCTTGGCTTACGTTGACGACAGCACATCGGAGAAGATAGCCGAAGAAAAAGGCACTCCCACCACCCCCGGCAAGGAGAGCGAGTTCAGAAACCGCTCCGTTGAAGAAAACCTTACCCTCTTCGCACAAATGAGAGAAGGTAAGTTCAAAGACGGAGAGAAGGTGCTGAGAGCTAAAATTGATATGGCGTCGCCGAATATGCATATGCGTGATCCTGTTATGTACAGAATCAAGCACGCGCATCACCACCGTACGGGTGATAAATGGTGCATCTACCCGATGTACGACTTTGCACACGGGCAGAGCGACAGTATAGAGAACATTACACACAGTATCTGCACGCTAGAGTTCGTGCCACACCGTCCGTTATACGACTGGTTTATCGAGCAATTAGACATCTTCCCCTCACACCAATATGAGTTTGCAAGGCTGAACATGACCTATACCGTTATGAGCAAGAGAAGGCTGATGCAGCTTGTGAATCAGGGTTATGTCAGCGGCTGGGATGACCCGCGGATGCCGACCATCTCAGGCCTGCGCCGTAAAGGTTATACCCCTTCGAGTATCCGCACTTTTTGTGATAAGATAGGTGTGGCAAAACGCGAAAATATGATCGATATCAGCCTGCTGGAGTTCTGTGTACGTGAGGAGCTGAACCAGACAGCACCGCGCGTGATGGCTGTTCTCGATCCGGTAAAGCTGATTATCGACAACTACGACTCCGATACTTCGGAATACATGGAAACCGAGAACTATCCGAACCAACCTGAAAATACACGGAAGGTGAGTTTCTCTAACACTTTGTGGATTGAGCGTTCAGACTTCATGGAAGAGCCCGTTAAAAAATGGTTCCGTCTGGCACCCGGGGCAACAGTCCGCCTCAAAAGTGCTTACATCATTAAATGTGAGTCGTTTGATAAAGATGCTGCCGGTAACATCACTGAAATACATGCTACTTACATTCCCGAAGGCAAGAGCGGCAATGATACCAGCGGTATTAAAGTAAAAGGCACCATCCATTGGGTGGATGCTAAAAATGCACAAGTAGCCGAAGTGAGGCTGTATGATCTGTTGTTCACTACTGAGAATCCTGCAGCAGAGGAGAACTTTCTGGAACACGTCAATCCCGAATCTCTTATAGTGAAACAAGCATATGTTGAAAAAGGGACTTCGGCTAACCCGGGAGATCATTACCAGTTTGTAAGAAACGGATACTTCTGTGTCGATAAGGATTCTGGCGACACGCTTGTGTTTAACAGGACAACGACACTGAAAGAAGGCTTCAAACCCGGACAGAAAAAATAAGACTGCTACCGTTCGAGAGTTTTCTTAATCCCTGCAAAGATTGTCTTCCAAAGCAGGTTAAAGAACGACTTGTGAATGTTCCGGTTGTGCTGTACATTAACTTTTCTGAGATTGCCGTCTATTGGATTGGAATCGAGAATCAGCATATTGGCCAACAAGCTTACTAGCCCACGTCTTTTGGCCACTTCATCATTTTCCTTCTGTCTCAGCACTTCTAATTTCATATTGCGATAAGCCATCAGGAAATTGCCTTCTGCATGCAGGTCGTCTCCTTTGAAGTTGAAATTCATTTTATCAACATACCCAGTCTTCAGCCTTATCAAAGCAAGCGGAACAGAAATCGAGTTCAGACTGCGTGCGTCAAATGCGCCCATGGTACCACTGGCCGTAAACTTGCCGTCCTCACTCTTCAGGTCAAACACAAACTCTCCTTCAATCGGTACGCTGTTCTGAATCTTTGATGAATAATTTACCTGAAGCTTCGAGTCCCTGCGAATCAATTCTTCAATATTGGTGATATTAGTAGCATGAAGTGAAGTATTTACAAATCTAACGGTCCCAGTTCTTCGCCTGCGGGAGCGCCTTTCGGTATAGCTGACATCACAAGAAGGCAATACAATTTCCCTCACGTTCACGGGGATATCGAGATCCAGTAACATTTGTGAAGGATAGTTTCCTACCCTGCTGATCTGTTCTAACGGTTTATCCGGATCTCGTGAAATACCTGCCTGAACACTTCCCGCTGTCATCTTATCAGCAATCAGCTTGTTTTCAAAAAGTTCTTCAACCCCGATCCCCTCAATACTGATATCTTTTGCCCTTACATCAAACCTGTCTTTCTGATACATGAACGAATCGGCGAAAGCTTTTTCCGAAAGCACCGGAAGAATGTGTACTCTGGCGATAGTAAGCTTTCTTTTAACCGAATTCACATTCAGGTCCTTGAATCCATAATTATAAAATTGGTTGCGCGGCTTGATCTTCATTGAACGGATAGAGAGATCCACTTCTTCAATATTGCGCAATGGATTCTTTTCCATATCACCGACCTTATCACTGTTTACCCCGTTGATAATGAGACTGACAGTTCCAATTTCCAAGGAACTTTTCTCAAGAGGCACGAAGGTTACTGCCGGTAAACCTAAATGTGCTAACTGTACTGAATAAGCGTTTCTGAATCCGGTGACAGTATCCTCATCTGTTTCATCCTGCTCTATCTTAATCTTACCCGATGTGAAAACTTTTTCTTTAGGCAACTCAAACACCTTAATCGCTTTACAGAGAATTGAATCAACTCTCAGGTTCTTCCGTTGAATTACTTCATTTGTATTCACCCCTATAATCTCAAGTGCTGAGGCATCCAGAAACAAATTACCCGTATCCTTTCCTCCCTTGAAATAATTCAGAAGCACCCGCTCTATTTCAACAGATTTATCCCTGCCGGTAAACCGAATGTTTTGCAGTGTCAGTTCCTCTCTGTTGTTGTTGAAGCCGACGAATGAGTCCACCTTAAATGCAGCCTCCTTGCAAAAAAAGATACGGGTGGTATCTTTCTGACTCTCATCGTCTATTAAAACATCTTCAAGGCTGATGTGTGCATTGATTATCCGGAAATTCGGATTGCCCGTCGCCATACTTTGCGAGTACAGAGAAAACGAGTCTATCTGAGCATACTTCAACTTCAGCAGCCCGAACTTGTTGAATAACTCCTTATATAAGGTATGTGCTTCCTGCTCGATTAGAATACTCTTGTCAAATGATTTTACACCGAGCAACTTCACCTGCGGACAGGAAATTATAATAGAATCGCCTATTATCTGTCTTTCTCCATTTGCTTCGCCGAGTCTCACCCCTTTCATAGTGATTGTACCAATATGAGCTTCGACAAGTGCTGAAGGACGTTGCTTCGCAGGCACTTTGCTGAGGAGAGAAGTATCGGGTGTAATGGTTACATCCCGCAATACTGCGTTTCCTTGTGAATCGTCGTACTGAAAATAATCGTAACTGAACGTATAAAGGCTATCACGTAGATTCGTCAGGGCTGTTTGAATAATTCGCTCTTTTTTCGCGGTACGTAAATGTTGTATAACATAGTACACCCCGGCCACCAATGTGATAGCAACTATCGCTTTTGCCAGATATGAGTTCGGCTTTTTGGGGGTACTCATAATATCTATAACGGACTTACGGGCAGAAATGCTATATCTGTATCTGATTTCTGCCGAATAAAATTACACAATACCTTTTATCCACTCCTCCGTTTCCGGGTCTGCAAAAATAGTCCCGGCTTCACGATTTATTTTAAATAACTTCACACAGTAACCAACCGATAGCTGCCATGAAAAAGAAAAATTCGATTTCCAGGCGAAACTTTGTCAAATACAGTGCTATTGCCGCAGCAGGCTTTACCATCATTCCGAGACATGTTTTAGGAGGACGGGGATACATCGCTCCAAGTGATCAGTTAACGAAAGCCATTATTGGAACAGGCGGTATGGGTATCGGCCACATCCCCTACGAAGGCACGCGAGTAGTGGCGTTGTGCGACGTAGATAAAAATCACCTCGCAAAGGCTGCTCAGATAGCGGGTGGCGGAGTAAAGACCTTTCACGACTACCGCGAACTGCTGTTACTTCCCGAGGTCGATATTGTCCATATTGCCACACCACCCCACTGGCACGGTATCATGGCAGTGGATGCCGCCAAAGCGGGGAAGGATATCTGGTGCGAAAAACCAATGACACACTCGATCGGTGAGGGCAAACGCATTGTAGAAGCTGTGGAACAATACGGCAGGATGTTCCGCCTCAATACCTGGTTCAGATTCAAAGACAATTTTTATGGGATGAATACCACAGTAAAACCCATCAAAAAACTCGTGGAAAGCGGAATGCTCGGATGGCCGTTAACCGTAACAGTCGGCAAGCTGACAGGATTCGATTGGAAGTTTTACTGGACAGGAAAAGAATACCTCAAGCCTGAACCGGTACCCAAGGAATTGGATTACGATTTCTGGCTCGGCCCGGCACAATACAAACCGTATAACCCACACAGGGTACACGTCACTTTCAGAGGGTATTGGGATTACGATGGCGGTGGCCTGGCTGATATGGGTCAACATTACATCGACCCTATTCAATATTTCTTAGGGAAGGATGACGAAAGTCCTGTCTCGGTAGAAATCGACGCTCCTCAGCAACATCCGGATGCTGTAGGTACATGGAGGAAGATTGTCTTCACCTACGCCGATGGTTGTAAAATCGTGCTCGACGGAGAAGGAGTTGCAGACGTACCCTACATTGCAGGTCCTAAAGGAAATCTCTACAGAGGATTCAAATCTGATATTCCTAACCTGGAAGAGAAACTGGCAGCACTACCCGATCCTGCACCTCAGGTAACTACGTTTTCAGAATCTGTCAAAACGCGGAAGAAGTTTGCTCTGAACGAACAAAACGGTCATCGCTCCTGTACCTTGGTTAACATGGCATTGGTGGCCTTAAGATTGGGCAGGTCACTGAAGTTTGATCCTATCAAGCAGGAGTTTATTAATGATGAAGCCGCCAACCGTATGATCCTGCCTCCGATGAGAGCACCGTGGACTATTTAATTTCTGAAATCGCTACAATCAATAGAAATGAAAAAAATCAGCCTTATACTCAGCGTCTTCTTTTTATTCGGAAATATCGCAACAGCACAAAAAGACGTGCGCACCACCGGAACGCGTATAGCAGATATTCTGGCTCAGATACCTGCTAAAAACGAGACTGATCTCAACACCGCGATGAAAGAGATGGAGCTGTTGGGAGTGGAAGGACTTCATGAACTCTCTAAGCGCCTGGCTCCTGATGGTACTTCAGACAATTCAAAGATAGAGTATGCCATCATGGGCTATACAGGTTACGTGAGCAAACCGAGAAGAGAAGTGTTGAAAAAAGATGCTGAAGAGGCATGGATAAAAGCTTTGTCGAATACTAAAGACAAAAATCTCACTTCCTTTTTCATGGATATGCTCGGCATTATCGGATCGGACAAGTCTGTTCCCGCACTGCTACCCTACCTGAAAGACAAAATGCTCGGAGACAAAGCAATTCCCGTACTGGCATCTATCGGGACAACAGCTGCCGGGAGCGGGTTGCTGAGAGGGCTCACAGAACAGGGAGCTAATAAGACCGGACTGATACAGGCGCTGGGGTACATGAAATATGCCCCTGCACTGAATCAACTGAATCGCTTCGCAACCGATGGTACCAAAGAAGAACAAAAAGCCGCCGGACATTCTATTGCACAAATAGGAGATCCTGCTTCCGCAGATTTGCTGCTGGAACTCACAGTGAAGAACGGCATCCCATTCAGCAACGGTGATGCTGTTGCAGACTACGGTTTTTATATTCAACGGCTGAAGGAAAACGGGCACGAAGCCAATGCTGCGAACCTTGCCTCAACATTCTTTAAAAATAGCGCTAACAGTAACACCTATGCGCGGATAGCTGCGTTAAAAGCACTCACCTTAGTACTGAAAGAAAAGGCGCTGCCTGAATTAGCAAAGGCAGCATACGACACAAATCCTGAGTATCGGCGCGCCGCACTCGATATGGCAGACGCTTTGGTAAATGAGTCTAATATCTCAATATTCACCAAAGGATTCAAGCGCGCTACACCGGATGTACAGATCTCTTTGATGGGTTTTTTGTCCGACCATCCTGAACCCTCAGTATATAAAACCATTATAAACCTGGCTCAGAAATCAAAGAATCCTGACCTTAAACAGGCAGCAATTACTGCAATCGGCAGGCTTTCCATGCCCGGTGCTACTCAGAGTCTGCTTACGCTTGTACAGAAAAGTTCTGATACAGATTTACCCGCCCTGAAAGAAGCGCTCTTATTGGTGAAGGACGGGAACCTGACTAACAGTGTCCTGAGTGCATTACTCAATACCTCCGGTCCCGGCAAGGCAATGTTGATAGAAGTACTGGCAGCCAAAAGAGAAAAGAAAGCCTTTGATTTAATAGCAAGAGAGTTTACAAGCTCAGACATTGAGGTTGTTAAAGAAGCTGCACTTCAGGCGCTCCCACTGGTATCGAGCAATCAGCATCTGCAGCAATTACTCGATATGCTCTTCGCGTCCAAAAATGCCAATGAGATATCAGTCATCCAAAATGCTATTACCAGTGCTCTAAAGGGAGCACAAGGTGCTGAAAATATCATCCTGGGCAGGCTGGATAAAACCGCTGCGGATAGCCGGCACCTCTTATTTCCCGCATTGAGCTTTATCGGCAATAATAATGCCCTGAAAAAGGTGTTCAGTTCTTATAATAACAATGCAGGCGACAGAGTACAGGCACTAAAAACTATCGCAGCATGGCCCAATGCCGGGGCGATGGATGCACTCTACTCCATCGCTTCAAAAATGGAAGTTCCCAACAGCGATAAGATCATAGCAGCCGGTGGCTTCATACGACTCATTCCCGAAACTCATGCTCCTGCGGATCAGCAATTGTTACTACTGAAGAAGGCAATGGCCATTGCAGGCACAGATGAGCAAAGTGGAGAGATTATCGATCAGGCAGGACGCATGAATACTTTTACTGCATTAGCGTTTGTCGCAGATTACCTAGAGAACCCCACGCTGAAGCAAAAAGCTGCCAACGCTGTTATGAATATTGGTATGAGCGATAAATCGTTTTACGGAACACTCGTGAGAGAATGGCTCACCAAAGCAAAGGATATCATTAGCGGTCGGGATGATATTTACATGAAGAAGGCTATTGAGAAATTCCTGGCTGATATGCCTAAAGACGAAGGTTACGTATCTGTTTTCAACGGGAAAGACCTGACAGGGTGGAAAGGATTGGTGGCAAACCCAATCGAAAGAGCTAAAATGACATCAGAGCAAATAGCAGAAGCTCAGAAGAAAGCCGATGAAGTCATGCGCAGCGGATGGACCGTAAAAAATGGAGAATTGTTATTCCTGGGTAAAGGAGACAACATCGCCACTGTTAAGAAATACGGTGACTTTGAAATGCTGATTGACTGGAAGATATTCAACGACGGCCAAAAAGACGGCGATGCCGGTATCTACCTCAGAGGTACTCCGCAAGTACAGATATGGGACACTTCGCGCAGGGATGTAGGCGCCGAGGTGGGCTCCGGTGGACTGTACAACAATCAGAAATATCGCAGTACGCCTCTGAAAGTAGCTGACAATCCGCTGGGCGACTGGAATCACTTCTACATTAAAATGGTCGGTGACAAGGTGACTGTTTACCTCAATGGCGAACTCGTGACCGACAACATACCACTTGAAAACTATTGGGACAGGAACATGCCCTTATGGTCAGAAGAGCAGATAGAGCTTCAGGCGCATGGTTCCCGAATCGGTTACAGGGATATTTACATTAAAGAGTTGGGTAAAACAAAACCTTTCGAACTGAGCGAAGAAGAAAAGCAGCAAGGTTATGAAGTATTGTTTGACGGCACGAATATGGATAACTGGCAGGGTAATCTGACAGATTATGTAGTTAAAAACGGTGAGATGGTCATAGAGCCGCAACCTGGCTCGAGAGGCAACCTTTATACTAAAAAAGAATATGGAGATTTCAGTTTCCGGTTTGAATTCAAACTGACACCGGGTGCCAACAACGGTGTAGGTATCAGAACTCCGATGGAAGGTGATGCTGCGTATGTGGGTATGGAGATCCAGATTCTTGACAACACTGCCGACATCTATAAAAACTTACACGAGTATCAGTATCACGGTTCTGTGTATGGCGTAATCCCCGCCAAACGAGGATTCCTGAAGCCTGTCGGCGAGTGGAACTACGAGGAAATTATTGCAAAAGGCGACAGTGTCACTGTCATACTTAATGGGAAGACTATCGTAAATGGCAATATCAGGGAAGCCAGTAAGAATGGCACCATCGATGGTCAGGAACATCCCGGCCTGTTAAACAAAAAAGGGTATATCGGTTTTCTCGGCCACGGTTCCGTTGTCCACTTCAGAAATATCAGGGTTAAAGAGCTGAAATAAAAATGTTGAAACAAACGGCTCAGGGCGATTAGCAAGTTGCCCTGTTTTTCCTGCGATTGCTCCGGTTATGTAAATAGACTAACAAACTGCGGAAAGCAGGCTGAATACGCTTTTGTACTTCTGTTTTCATAGCCTCAGGAAAATCTACCCTTCCACTTCGGAATGAAAATTGATTATCCACTCCATGACGCCTCCGGAATGGTCCGCCATCTATTAGATAAATCTTATTGATATGGAACTTTCTACCTCAGAAAATCAAAGCGCGGTTTTGCTCGCCAGGCTTAACCGTATTCCGGTCTGGGCTTTACCCAAAAGCTTTTTAGTGGTGATCGGGCTCGGTTACTTCTTCACCTTTTACGATATCAGTAATATAGGTTTTGCTATGCCTGCCATTAATGAGCAGTTTCACCTTTCTAACTCCACCAGCCTTTTCCTGGCTCTCTCTGTCGGATTAATAGGATATATCATCGGGTCGTTTGTGATCGGTACTCTTTCTGACAGGTTTGGAAGATATAAAATGCTGATCCTCACTTTTGCACTTACGGCGCTCGGTTCATTTGGAGACGCGCTGGCTCCTGACATCACTACGCTGATTGTTTTCAGATTTATCACAGGTGTGGGCGTAGGAGCAGACCTCAACCTGGTGTCCACCTATATTAGTGAAATTGCACCTACATCTCGCAGGGGAAGACTTACACTGATCACCTTCCTGATAGGTATTCTAGGACAAACGGTTACACCATTCGTTGCGCTTGCACTTGTGCCTAACTATGAAATCGGTTGGAGGTTGCTCTTTGCCATAGGAGGATTTATCGCTGTAGCCGGACTGATTCTGAGAGTACAATTACCTGAATCGCCGCGCTGGCAGGTACACCACGGCAAACTCAATGCTGCAGAAAAGACGATCTCGCAGATGGAAGAAAATTGCAAGGAACGGAATATAGAACTTCCTGCTCCTAACCTGAACCGGATAGAAGTGAAAACCGGCGTGCCCATTCGCTTTTTACTGCAGCCGCAATATCTGCGCAGGCTTGCTTTACTGATTTTAATGTGGTTTTTGTGGTATATCGGAAACTATGGATTCCTTGGTGATGCTGCTGACCTGATCTCTGCTCACGGTGCAAGCATTTCAAATTCTATTTCATACCTCGCCATCGGAGCCATCGGTTACCCGATTGGTACACTCCTGGTTCTAAAAATTGTGGATCGTATTGAAAGAAAGACGTTGATCTTTTTCACAACAGTGATTTGGCTTATCGGAATGTTGCTCGTAGCCAGCTATGCCAATACTGCCGTTCTGTATCTTGGTGCTTTTGCGGCATCCCTTGCGCTCGGATCCTATCTGCAGGTAGCCTATACATACACTGCAGAAGTATTTCCCACTCAAGCCCGTGCCACTGGTTTTGCACTGTCTGACGGTTTAGGACATGCTGGCGGAGCTTTAGGTGCCATCTTGCTTCCGGTTATTATCGATCAAACATCTTTTTCTGCCGGGTTTGTTTTTATTGGCATCACAGGTCTATGTGCAGGTATCCTTGCCTTATTCGGGCCTAAAACTACCGGTATTGATCTGGAAAAAGTATCATCCTAGTACAGTCAAAAGAAAAAAAGAAGTATCAGATTCTCTTCTCGGCAGCCATATAACTATTCTCGACAAAAACCTGATCGTGTTTTTTTACCTTGCGCCGATAATTCTTGAACATACTGTTGAACTTGAGTTTCACTACGCCGAGGATACCTTCTTTTACGATGTCGCGGTTCATCTTAGAGGTACCGTTGACACGGTCTTTAAAAGTAATTGGTATTTCCTTGATAGTAAATCCGGTTTTCCAGACCGCAAATTTCATTTCAATCTGGAACGCATATCCGACGAAAGCGATCTTGTCTAAATTAATAGAAGTGAGTACCTCTCTTCTATAACAAACAAATCCCGCCGTGGGATCTTTAACAGGCAAGAAGGTTATCATGCGTGTATATAGAGAAGCTCCTTTTGAAAGCCAGACTCTCGCTGCCGGCCAGTTTTCAATTTCTCCGCCGGGAATGTACCGGCTGCCGACCGCCATATCCGCACCACCAAATTTACAGGCTTCATACAACCGTTCAAGGTCTTTAGGGTTGTGAGAGAAGTCACTGTCCATCTCGAAGATAAATCTGTAGCCTTTAGCCAACGCCCACCTGAATCCGTGGATATACGCCGTACCCAGCCCGGCTTTGCTTTTACGCTCTTCTAGAAACAGCAGGCCCGGATATTTCGGGAAAAGAGACTTTACAATATCAGCCGTACCGTCAGGGGAGTTATCATCTATCACCACCACATGGTAATCCTGTCCGAGGCCGAAAATGGCTTCGAGAATCTTCGCTACGTTGTCCTTTTCGTTATACGTAGGGATGATTACCAGTTTTTCCAGATAGTTGATATCAGCCAATACTCTCAAATTTACTTTCTATATACCTTTTTGAGTGTCATTTTTTTGTTAAGAGGGTGCGATTTAAGATTTCTGTCATCTTCTGTTTCGTATGCAGAGGGAATTCGCCCTTCATCATCCAGTCGTAATATTGTCGCTCGGTATTCAACACATCCTTCACCTTTCTTCCTTTATGTTTACCAAAGTTGAATACTTCATTTCCCTTCTCATCGTACACAATACGACGGGCAAAATCAACAATCTTTTCTTCACCGATAAAATCAAGAATGGAATCTACGTTATTGCCTAACTGTTTGTAGCGTTCTACCTGTGCCTGCAGCACTTCAAATGTTGCCATGGTATCGGCCTCTGCACTATGTGCATCTTCCAAGTCTTTACCGCAGTAAAACTTATAGGCTGCAGAAAGGGTTCTCTTCTCCATAGTATGGAAGATATGCTGCACATCTATCATCCTCACATTGGATAAATCGAAAGTAATTCCTGCACGTAAAAACTCCTCTACCAATAGCGGGATATCAAAACGGTTTGAATTGAAACCGCTCAGGTCGGCGTTTTCAAGAAATTGTTTCAACTCATTCGCTACCTCTTTGAAGGTAGGTGCATCCTTCACTTTGTCATCGGTAATTCCATGAATCGCACTGCTCTCAGGCGGGATAGGCATTCCGGGATTCAGCAGTTTATGTTTTTTCTGTTGGGTACCATCCGGCAACACTTTCAGAATAAAGATTTCAACAATCCTATCATTGGCAATGTTTATGCCGGTCGTTTCAAGATCGATAAAAGCCAATGGCTTTGTAAGTTGTAAAGACATCTCGATATAATAAAAATTTATTCAGTCAGATTCAACGTTTGCAAAATATCAAGTGATTCATAGGTTCCGCTGCTCATAAAAAGGAAGCAAGTATTTTCAATGGGGATTTGTTTTAGTGCTCTCTCTAACTCACCCTTTGCTGTTGCAATAATAAGATTTTCTTTACTGAATCCCGATTTTACTTTTGCAGGTTCTAAAAAAGGCATTCTCTTAATCTCCAGTGCATGCCTGCTGTAAAAAACAATGGCCACATCGGCCTCATCTAAGGCTCCTTTATACTCCTTCATAAAAGCCTCATTCAGGCTGCTATACGTATGCAACTCCAAAACGGCTGCCAGCTTCTTATTCGTAAACTGTGCCTTCACTGCATGCACTGTAGCCTTTACCTTACTCGGTGCATGCGCAAAGTCGCGATACACGCGTGTGGAATCACTTTCATAAATACTTTCTAATCGTTTTGCTGCTCCTTTAAAAGTGGCAATGGCTTTTCTGAAGTCATCTATAGCAACTCCTGCCTCTGTGCAAACATGAGCAGCCGCCTGAATATTCAGCAGGTTATGATCACCAAATACCTTTAGCGGAACATCTTTCCCATCCAACGTAACCACGGAAATTCCACCTTCATTTCTGTGATCTGGAACATTGTAGGGAATGTAGCGTATATCCGCTCTTTTATTCTGCTCAACAAGATCGTGTAATACTTTGTCTTCCGAATAGTAAATTAACACACCGCCGGGTTCAATCTTGTCTATGAAAATTTTGAACTGTTCACAATAGTTTTCGAATGTCGGGAACACATTGATGTGGTCCCATGCAATACCGGATATAACAGCTATATGCGGATACAGGAAATGGAATTTAGGCACCCGCTCAATCGCACTGGCCGGATATTCATCTGCCTCGCAAACAATTAAAGGGGCATCCGTAATTCTTACACTGTTGTCAAAACCTGCCAAACGTGCACCTACCAGATAGTCAAAATCCAGCCCTGATTCCTTCAAAACGTGCATTACCATCGACGTAATTGTCGTCTTGCCGTGGCTGCCTCCGATAGCGATTCTTTTTTTAGATATACTCTCCTTATAAATATATTCGGGAAAAGAATAAACCGGAATTTTAAGCTCCAGGGCTTTCTGCAATTCGGGGTTATCCCCTCGGGCATGCATCCCTAAAATAATTGCATCTGTACCTTCTGTAATTTTATCCGGATACCACCCCACTGCCTCAGGAAGCAGGCTCTCATTACGCAGATTTGAGGCTGCCGGCTCAAAAATATCATCGTCACTGCCCGTTACCTCATACCCCTTTTTCTTGAGCGCAATAGCCAACTGGTGCATCACACTACCCCCTATCGCAATAAAATGAACCCTCATATTTGTATCTAAATTTTGACAAATTAACAATAGTTTGAACAAAAGTGCGTTAAGTGGAAAGTATAAAGTTTATACTAAATTTGTAACCAACTGACAAACTATGAAACGCATTTTCCTTTTCCTCCTTTTGGCTATAATGGCCGGATTCATTTTCAGCAGCTGCACTTCTACCCGAAATGGCAGAAACGGCTGCCCGATGACGCAAGGATATGTCTTATAATTAAATCTTCAAATCATGGACTGGATAACCCTGGATGATATTTCGCAACTGAAGTACATCCGGGAAAAGTCGTTCGACAAACCCCAGGTTATTTTCAAGCACAGCACCCGCTGCGGTATCAGCAGGATGGTTCTCAGCAGGCTCGAACGCAGTGACCAACCCGAGACTGCCGATTTTTATTTTCTCGACTTATTAAAATACCGGCCGATCAGCAACGCTGTAGCCGACGAGTTCCATGTCGTCCACGAATCTCCCCAGGTAATTATCATTAAAGAAGGAAAGCAAGTTTACAATGCCAGCCACTCAGCCGTACGGATGGAAACGATAGCAGAAGAAATCGGCAAATAACAGGATTGCCCCGTTTTAGAACACTTTGAATTTATTGACTCCTACTTGATTTTCTTGAACAGCCTGTTCCAGCGGATACCGTTATTGACACTGAACCAGATGATAGAAGCCTTACCTACGATATGGTCTTCGGGAACGAATCCCCAGAAGCGGCTATCGAGAGAGTTATGGCGGTTATCTCCCATCATCCAGTAATAGTTCATCTTGAAGGTGTATTGTATTGCAGGCTCGCCATTGATGAAGTACTGACCGTTCTTCTCGTCAAAAGTATTGCCTTCGTAGGTTTCGATACATCTCCTGTAACGCAGCACATTTTCAGGATTCAAAGTAATCGTTGCACCTTTTGCAGGTATCCAGATCGGTCCGTAGTCGTCCACAGTCCAGGTGTTGGATGGATCGTTGGGGAACAATACCGGACCTCTATCCAAATCTCCGAGAGGTGCGTGTTCGATATTCTTGATATTGGGGAAACTCTGTAACTCTACTTTTTCTGCCAGACTCATACTGATGACGTACAAATTATTGCCAATCAGGTTTACCTGATTCCTGTTTCTGTCGTCGACATTATCCTGAATACCAATAGAATTCAGCCTGTCGGGATCCAGCGGAGAAGTGGTATTCACTACATAGTTGAACTCATGCTCCGGAGGCTGCGGTTGTGCAACTCCGTTGATATAAATCACCCTGTTTCTGATTTCCAGAGTATCTCCTGCAATACCTGTACACCGCTTAATGAAGTTCTCACGCTTATCAACCGGACGGGTGATAATCTTGTCTCCAAACTGAAGTAGCACTCTCTTTCTCGCTTCTTCCTCGCTGATATGATTCAGGTACATCTGATTCTGAATTACCTGATAATAGGTAGTCTGTGAACCGTAATTCGGATCATTAATCAGCGTATCATTCACCGGAAAATTGAATACCACAACATCATTTCTCTTCACCGGCCTTGGAAACCAGCGCTTATAAGGCAGTTTGATCCACTCTACATACGACTTGGCATTTGTACCCACCATTGTATTGTGCATGAAAGGCATTGCCAACGGTGTATTGGGTACTCTCGGGCCGTATGCGAACTTACTCACGAACAGAAAATCGTTTACCAATAACGTCTTCTCCATCGAAGGCGTCGGAATCACATAAGCCTCAAAAATAAAAGTACGTATAAGGGTAGCAGCTACTATCGCAAAGACAGCTGCGTCAATCCATTCTCTGATAACTCCTTTCTTATAATTCTTCACCACCATCTCACCTGCAAATCTTTCCATATCACTATACCCGAGGTAAGGGAAGTAAACAAACGGAAAGAAAACGGTCAGGAAATGATGCCAGAGTCCGAATCTCCCGAAGTATTCAACGAACTTGATATTAATCCAGATCGTAACAAACTGGCCTGCTATAGGAATCAGCTGAAGGAAGAACCAAATCTTATTCAGCTTCATCTTATCCACCATACACCAGGTATTATACAGCGGTATCAAAGCTTTCCAGGGTGCGATGCCTGCTTTCTGAAACATTCCGTACAACCCGATCAACACACCGATTGCAGCGAGAATAAACAGAACTAATCCTATACTCATCTAAGAATTTTTAAGAAATGTGGTAACAAATTTAACTCTTTCAAAAATGGAGTAGTGTTCAAACTTAAATATATATATTGTTTAACACGTCTTTTTATTGTACCGGCAATCATAAGGCACCTTGCAACAACCGGCTTACATCGGCTGCATGACTCATCACCATCATGTGGCCTGCTCCTTCTATCCACTTTGCCTCTCCAATATATCTCCGCGGGAAAATATGATCATTCGTGCCATGGATATGTACTAATTCAGGAGGAGTGAATTCATTCTGCCAGTTGACCACTCTGTCGATGGCCCAATCGATATACTGCCTGTTCCAGTTTCTTCTGAAGCTGTTCGCAAGGTCGCGCTGCTCTTTGTTGGTGATGCCCAGATTGTAATTTTCAAGCGGTTCCAGAAATCTGTAGGGCTTAATCTTGATAATCTTATTCAACTTCATTGCCCCTGCAGCACGATAGAACAATGGCTTTTCTGATTTGTTCTTGATACTCGACAGCAGGACGACCTTTTTGACCTTTCTGAGTTTTGAAATCTCAATCGACATCATACCACCGAAAGAAACACCTATCAAAACAGGATCGTCATCAGTAATCTTCTCAGCCATTCTCGTCGCATACCGCTGAATAGTTTCTTCCTTCTCAGGTGTCAGCCACGGAATAAAGTGAACGGAATAACCGGAAGGGAATTTGAGATGCTCAAAAATCCGCTCGTCGGCTCCCATACCGCTGATACAGTATATCGATTGCATTGTTTTATTTTCCACCGGAGGGCATTACGTAAGTCTCCACGTCTTCCACACCGATTGTCTTTCCGGAAAGAATCACCAACCGCTCTACCACGTTGTGCAACTCCCGGATATTACCACTCCATTTATATTGTTGTAAAAGTTCTACTGCTTTCTTGTCGATTGTCTTTTTCGGCTGGCCGTAATCGAGGGCGATATCATCCAGGAACTTATCGATCAGCAACGGAATATCAGACACCCTTTCATTCAGCGAAGGCACATGCAGGATGATAACACTCAGACGGTGATACAAGTCGATACGGAAGGTTTTGTTTTCCACTTCCTCCAGCAGATTCTTATTGGTTGCCGCAATGATACGCACATCTACAGAGATGTCTTTATCGGCCCCTACCCTTGTAATCTTTCCTTCCTGCAATGCACGCAACACTTTAGCCTGTGCTTCCATACTCATATCGCCAATCTCATCGAGAAAAAGCGTGCCGCCGTGTGCCTGTTCAAATTTTCCAATTCTTTGTTTTACTGCCGATGTAAAACTTCCCTTCTCATGCCCGAAAAGTTCGCTCTCAATCAATTCTCCGGGGATGGCAGCACAGTTCACTTCTACCATCGGACTCGATGCCCTGTTGCTGCGTTCATGAATCCATCTGGCTACCAATTCTTTCCCCACACCATTTTCTCCGGTGATAAGAATCCTTGCATCAGTAGGTGCTATCTTCTCGATGGTTTCCTTGATCTTCATAATTTCGGGACTGTTCCCGATAATCTCCTGCGCCTTGGATACTTTACGCTTCAATACCCGTGTCTCTGCCTGGAGAGTGGTCTTATCCATCGCGTTCCTCAGCGTTATCAGCAGACGGTTCAAATCAGGCGGTTTGCTGATGTAATCAAACGCACCTTTCTTTACCGCTTCAACAGCAGTATCAATATTACCATGACCGCTGATAACAACGATAGGCACTTCAGGGTTGATCTTGGAAGCACGTTCGAGAAACTCAATACCATCCATTTTAGGCATCTTCACATCGCACAACACGACATCCACTTTCTTCTTCGAGAATTTCCGCAGGCCTTCTTCTCCGTCGCTTGCCTCTTCAATGGTATAACCTTCATACCCCAGAATCTCGGAAAGGGTTTTCCTTATCGCTGCTTCATCATCAATTATCAAAACCGTAGGCATAGTTGTTATCTCTTTTTAATCTATTAATCATCAGGCAGTCTCCTTCTCCATCATCAGATACGCCTTGATAAAATCATCTATTTCGCCATCCATCACCGGACCCACATTTCCCACTTCGTACTCTGTCCTGTGATCCTTGATCATTTTATACGGATGGAACACATAGCTTCTGATCTGGCTGCCCCATTCAATCTTTTTCTTATTGGCCTTAGTGGCATCCGCTTTCTCTCTGCGTTTTCTCAGCTCTTCTTCGTATAAACGACTTTTCAGCATGGCCATTGCTTTCTCTCTGTTCTCTCCCTGTGTTCTCGCCTGCTGACACTCTACGATAATACCCGAAGGCTTATGGGTCAGCCTCACGGCCGTTTCTACTTTGTTGACGTTCTGCCCGCCGGCTCCGCCGCTTCTGAAGAACGCCCACTCCACATCGGCCGGACTCACATGAATATCAATACTATCGTCAATCAACGGATACACATAAACACTTGCAAAACTGGTATGGCGCCGGGCATTGCTATCGAAAGGTGAGATGCGCACTAAACGATGAACTCCACTCTCAGCTTTCAGAAATCCATAGGCAAAGGGGCCGTCGAATTGCAGCGTTGCACTCTTGATACCGGCTCCGTCTCCATCCTGATGGTCAAGTTCGGTGATCGTCCATCCCTGCCGCTCCCCGTACATGCGGTACATGCGCAGCAGCATCTCCGCCCAATCCTGGCTCTCTGTCCCCCCGGCCCCGCTGTTGATTTGCAAGATGGCAGGCATCTCATCTTCGGGTTCGTTAAGCGTACTCTTGAACTCAGCATCATCAAGTGCTGTTATAGCAGCATCGAAGGCTTCCTTCACCTCTGTCTCCTCGGCTTCACCCTCCTTCCAGAAATCAAAGAGTATGGCAAAGTCATCTACCTTGCCTGATACATCATTATAAAGATCTACCCAATGTTCGTTGGATTTAATCTCTTTGAGAACAGCAGTAGCTCTTTCGTTATTATCCCAGAATCCGGGAGAAATGGATAATTGTTTGTCGTTTTCGATTTTTTGGGAGCGGTTCTCCACGTCAAAGAAACCTCCTCAAGACCAGAAGACGGTCTCTCATATCCTTTAATTGTTCGCTTGTCATGGACGCAAATATAAATCGGAATGTGTTAAAGAATTTTAAGATTTGAGCGTCCGTAGTGATGAGTGCTTTGTGATGAGTGATGAGCTACTCTGAACTTTCAATTTTAAATCTTAAATCTTCAATTGTTTATTTGTTTAGGCGTTTATGCGTTTACGTGTTTCTTTCCTAGCAGTGTCTCTCGCCTTGGCGAGGACGCTGCGCCAGGTATGGTTCTCGATAATCGGGTAAGACGCAGCGTCCTCTTCCTAAAGTCAGAGAGAACACGGAGTCGAAGCCGGAGAGAATAGTCTTGCCTAGCCTTAGATTCACATAAAACAAGAAGACCTTCCAATTTCTTGAAAGGTCTTTTGTGCCCGGGACTGGATTCGAACCAGCACGTCCTTGCGAACGCTGCCACCTGAAGACAGTGCGTCTACCAATTTCGCCACCCGGGCGATTTTTGGGATTGCAATATTAAGTGATAACCGGATTCTAAAAAAGTAAAAGTTTTACAAAGAATCACCTCCCCATCCCCACTTCAGAAAAATCGGGAATGCACGGCCCCAGGTTTTTACGTCATGATGCCCGTCTTTCAACTCTTTGTACAGGATATCATCATCCGTATATCCCTTCTTTTTCAGTTCTGCAATCAAGGAAAGTGTGTCATCAATAGAGTCGATAATTCCATTGTTATTGCGGTCTGCTGTCTCGTCCAGGGTACCCGTTTCAAAGAAAAACTTCAGATAAGGGATGTAATCGCCTTCCCTGATACGGTTGTGCATGATGCGGTGCTCATCTTCGTTGAAATCGGGGTGATCCTGGGCAACATTCCGCCACCACAGTGAGCCACTGAATACTCCCACCTTCCTGAAGGTACCGGCATTGCGCCATACAATGTCAAGTGCCGATAATCCGCCCAATGAAAATCCGCAAAACGACAGATCGGTAATTTTGTATCCCGCTAAATGCTGATCGATTGTCGGTAATAATTCCTGGAAAATAAACTTCTCGTATTGTCCTGCTTTGGCACCCCGGCCCTTATAATCCCTTTCCCCTACAGTGCCATACTCATTACGGCGGTCTTCTCCACAGTGGATACCGATACAGATAATCGGCCGGATTTCATTTTTCTTGTACAGTTTGCAAAGGATATTTTTAAAATCCATAGTAATCAGGTCCTGACCATCGTTGATGAGCAACAGACTCACCTCGCCTGATTCATAATCCTTCGGGAAATAAATATCAGCCTTCACCTCTCTTAACAAAAACCCTGACGGCACCACCTCGTTATATACCCTGATCGTACTCTTTTCTCTGATCATCATTTAAAAGTGGATAAAAATAGAAATTTTCGGAAATGAGACTGAAAAATTCTTACTAACTGATGTATTTCGGGCAAATTTCGACAAAACATAGAAATATTCATCAATATATTTCATCACATTCATAAAGCGTATTGCAATGAATGAATAATTTGCTCTATATTTATTTCGCCAATCATGAAAAAGACTCAGGGCATTTTATTACGTATTTAAATCTTAAAGTGTATGAAAAAAATCGGTATTTTATTCGGAAAGGAAAGAAGTTTTCCGGAAGCTTTTGTAAAAAGAGTTAATGAAAAAAATGTAGATGGTATCGTTGCAGAAGCTGTCCACATCGACAAGGTAATGCAGGGTGAAGGTTGCGGCTATGCCGTCATCATCGACAGAATTTCGCAGGATATTCCTTTCTATCGCGCTTTCCTCAAAAACGCCGCTATCACCGGAACGGCAGTTATCAACAACCCGTTCTGGTGGAGTGCAGATGAAAAGTTTTTTAATAATGCCCTTGCTACAAAAATTGATGTTCCCGTTCCTAAAACGGTAATCATTCCGTCGAGCACTATGCCGCCCGATACCAGCGGAGAATCTTTCAGCAACCTGGCTTATCCGCTTGACTGGAATACCATTTTTAACTATGTGGGATTTCCCGCATACATGAAACCTCACGCCGGCGGCGGATGGAAGAGCGTATATAAAGTAGCTAATGCCGACGATTTCTTTGCCAAACACGGCGAGACGGGCGAACTGGTAATGATGCTTCAGGAAGAAATCGTATTTGAACAATATTACCGTTGCTACTGCATCGGCGGGAAGCACGTGCGCATCATGCCTTACGAACCGCGCAATCCGCATCATCTGAGATATGTATCAGACTTCACGCCCGATGAAGCATTGTTACAATATATGACAGATATCGTAAAACGTCTTTGCCTTTATCTGGGGTACGATTTTAACACAGTGGAACTTGCGGTAAGAGACGGTGTGCCTTATGCCATCGACTTCGGTAACCCTGCTCCGGATGCGGAAGTAACCAGTGTTGGACAGGAAAACTTCGACTGGGTCGTAGAGACTGCTGCTAACTATGCTATTGAAAGGGCATTGCTGCATGAAGACGGAAAGGATAACCTGACATGGGGTGAGTTTATAAAACGCAGTGCAGCCCGGATGAAGCTTTATTAAAAACACCTTTCACATAGTTAATTGATTCAAAGACATGACAGACCGTAATTTCAGGCATTTCACTCTTGGGATTGAAGAAGAGTATATGGTGATAGATCCCGAGACGCGCGAGCTCAAAAGCCATGAGCAAAAGATTGTTCAGGAAGGCGAAAAAGTAATGAAAGACAGGGTAAAGGCCGAGATGCACCAGGCAGTAGTAGAAGTTGGTACCGGAATCTGCCAGAATATCGACGAAGCCTTCATGGATGTCAGTACTCTGCGCAGAACCATCAGCCAGATTGCAGGCGACCTCGGCTTGTGGGTAGGCGCCTCCGGAACACATCCCTTCAGTCATTGGGAGCGTCAGTTAATTACCGACCACGCCAGATACAATGAGATCATCAGAGAACTACAGGAAGCAGCAAGGAGCAACCTGATTTTCGGGCTGCACGTACACGTTGGTATGGAAAGCCGTGAAATGGCTATCCACATCGCGAATTCTGCAAGGTACTTCCTGCCTCATATCTATGCGCTGAGCACCAATTCTCCCTTCTGGGAAGGGAGATCTACCGGGTATAAATCTTTCCGAACAAAAGTGTTCGACAAGTTCCCGAGAACAGGGATACCCGATTACTTCGCCAGCATAGAAGACTATGATAGCTATGTCAACCTGCTGATTAAGACCAATTGTATCGATAATGCGAAAAAAATCTGGTGGGATCTGAGGGTTCACCCCTTCTTCAACACTGTAGAGTTTAGAATCTGTGACATCCCGATGACGGTCCAGGAAACAATTACAATCGCTGCTTTGTTTCAGGGTATCTGTGCAAAGATTTATAAGTTGAGGACAAAGAACCTGAACTTCATTACCTATCCGCGCATGCTCATCAACGAGAATAAATGGAGAGCCAGCCGGTACGGGATTGAAGGCAGCCTGATCGACTTCGGTAAAGAAGCCGAAGTGAATACCAGAGTGCTTATTTACGAGTTACTCGACTTTATCGATGACGTAGCAGGTCCGCTCGGTATCCGTAATACAATTAATTATGTACCTACCCTGCTGGAAGAAGGCACAGGTGCAGATCGCCAGATGAAAGTCTTTAATGAGACCAAAAGCCTTGTGGAAGTTGTGGATTACATCCATTCACAATTTCTCAACGGAATAGAATAATGGCACACTAACTACTGAAATAAAAGCCACCCGTATTAAAATGTACAGGTGGCTTTTTTACTACTAAGTTTTTTCTTCTTGGTGTGGCTTTGTGTTTTGGAGTCTTAGAGGTATTATCTTCTTTCGATACCAAGTCACAGAGGCACCTGGAAGTACTAAGGCTTTTCTTCTTAGTGTGACTTAGTGTCTTGGAGTCTTGGTGGTTGTTTAACCACAGATTTCATAAAATTTTTCACGAAGAACAAAAGGAAAAACTACTTCAAAGTAAACTCCATACGGATGGTGATACTGCCCGTCTTATTAAGGCTGGAGGTATTGAATGTGCCTCCATAACTGTAATCTTCATTCGTATTCTTACCTGTTATCTGGAATACGCCGAGATTGGCCTTCTTCAGTTTACCCAACTTACTGCCTGCATTCTTGGCAATAATCTCTGCCCTCTGCTGGCCGTCGGCACTGGCCTTTGCCAGCAGGTCCATTTTTACATCCTTAAGCTTGGTATAATAAAAAGCCGGTGCATAAGAAGTAAACTCAATACCTTTTTCTATCAGATCAGTCGCCTGACGCGAAATATCGAGTACCTTATCGACATCATTTGATTCAATCCTTACAGTCTGCGTAAGATTGTAACCGGTGAACCTGTCAGCCGACCTCCCGTATTGATCTCTTTCGTAACTGAACTCTTTATTGATATCAATGGCTGAAAATACAATCTGGTTATCGGCTATTCCCTTTTCCTTCAGGTAGGTACGAATAGATTTCTCATCTTCTTTCAGCATCGCGTAAGCATTCTTTAAATCCATAGACTTACGGGCATAATAACCTGACCATACGATCAGATCACTTACAAAATCGGTCTCTGCAGAGCCCGTCACCGTAACTGTTTCGAGAGATTTTGCTCTTGAAGTATATGCAGAAGCTGCAATCCAAATACCGATGATAAATGCCAGCCCGGCAATGATGGAAGTGACGAGTTTCATATGATAAATTTTAAAAAACTGAAATTACATAAACCTGAACAACTCAACTATTAATCTTATGCAAATAAAATCACGCCCTTGGCATGACTTAATAAAAAGCAAAAAGTCTGATTATTTCCTGCTTCCTGCCATCTTCAGGAGAAAGAGGAAAATATTAATAAAGTCAAGGTAAAGCGTCAGTGCTCCAAGGATAGCCAACTTTTTAGTGTTAGAAGCCGCCACACCATCAAACTGAACTCCTTCACCAATTCTCTTCAATTTCTGAACATCGTAAGCTGTGAGGCCTGTAAATACCATTACTCCAATAATGCTTATGATATAGTCTAAACGGCTGCTTTGCAGGAAGAAATTAATCACTAATGCTATCACTACCCCGATTACACCCATCATCATGATCCGGCCGAAACCGGTCAGATCTTTTTCGGTTGTATAACCCATTACGGCCATAATGCCAAACATGGCTGCCGCCGAAAGAAAGCACCCCAGCACGCTGCCCGGAGTAAATGCCATCAGAATGAAACTAAAGGCAATTCCGTTAATCATCGAGTAAGCCAGAAAAAGGCCCATCAACGCGGTCGGCGATAATCTCTGGAAGCCGAAAGACATGATCAGTACAAATCCCAATGGGGCAAACATCACAATCTTACCTAATCCTGTAAGGCCTGTGCTTGTAACCAGATACGCCATGTAATTTTCGTTAGCGGAAAACTGCCATGCAAACAGTGCAGAAACACCTAATGCCAGGAACATCAGCATGAAGACATTAGAGACAAAACTTTTGCTCATCGATTTCTCACCAATAGGCACATAATCAATGGTTGTTGTATCTGAATTAAAATCTTTGTAGTCCATAATTTAATTTTTGTAAAAATACTCTTAACCAGGCACAATAATATCTAAAAAAATCAAAAATCAAAACCCCTTCACAAGGCTAATTTTTGCTGGTAAACCAAACAGGTTTTGGGTTATCCCATTCGCCATTATAATTAACCGTCAACTCCTCACCCGCTTCTATCGCTCTGACGGTTTTTACCCGCATAATTTTAGCACCAAAATCCATTTCATATTCACAATTGCTTGTATAGCTGTGATTATAAACAGCTATATAACCCAATGCCATACACGCCTGTACATGCGAATCGCCCCATTCAAAAATGTAATCGTTCAAAATTGTTTTTTCAACCAGAGCTCTCTCCTCTTTGTTCAGCACCACGACCGGAGACTCTTATATAACCACACTTGCATCTATCTCTTCGCTCGTAAACACACCCCTGCCTTTATTACGCGTCATTTTTTTATTACGAGAAAATCTGCGATCATTTTTTTGTGGTTACTTAAAATATAAAAACTAATTTGCGCCCGTAAAATTTTAAAACGGATGGATGGCTGAAGAACTGACCAGTTTAGAGGAAAAGTACGAAGAAATTCTCGCTACGGGTGATGATGCTGCTCTTACTGAATTCCTGGATCAGCAAAACATCAGCGATGTAGCAGAATTAATTTACGAGAAGGAAGAGGAAGAATCGAGGATATTCACCCTCATGAGTATGCACAGAGCCACCCGCGTTTTTAAAATCCTCGAGCATCCTACACAGAAAAGAATCATCAAAAACCTTGCACCGAGTAAAAGCGCAGAACTCCTCAACGAATTACAACCCGATGACCGTACAGACTTCTTCGAAGATCTACCCAACGAGGTATTACGGGAACTCATTAAAACACTTTCGCCCGAAGAGCGGAAAATCACCCTCGAGTTGCTGGGTTACCCCGAGAACAGCGTCGGTCGTCTGATGAACCCCGACTATGTATACGTATATGAGTACAATACGGTTGCAGAGGTGCTCGACATCATTCGCGGGGTTGGAAAAAATACAGAAACCATCGACGTTATATACGTTATCAATAAGCACGGCGAATTGTTGGATGACCTGCGCATCCGCGAATTCATTCTCGCTCCCCCATCGATGAAGGTGAGTGAGATGATGGACGGAAGGTTTATCGAACTAAATGCCAACGATGACCAGGAGAGCGCTTATGAGGTCTTCAAAATGAACAACCGGGTGGCGCTGCCGGTAGTGGATGATTTTAATGTCTTACTCGGAATCGTGACAATCGATGACGTACTCTGGGTGGCCGGAGAGGAATTCAGTGAGGATATCCAGAAGATCGGTGGTGCCGAAGCCCTGGACATGCCCTATCTGGAGACGCCGCTTTTTACGCTGGTTAAAAAGAGGGTCGGGTGGCTGGTGATTTTGTTCTTTGGAGAGACGCTCACTGCTACAGCCATGGCGTTTTACAATGATGAACTGGCGAAGGTGATCGTTCTTACAAACTTCATCCCACTGATTATCAGTACCGGAGGAAACAGCGGAACACAGGCATCAACCCTTATCATCCAGGCAATGGCTTTGGGAGAGGTGAGCATCAAAGAATGGTGGAAGGTGATGAAACGGGAACTCCTTTCGGGCTTTCTCCTTGGTACAATTCTGGGGCTTATCGGGTTCTTCAGAATCCTAATCTGGGCTATGCTGATGCATAAAGGATTTATGCTTGATATTTATGGTGCACACTGGCTGTTGCTGGGAATCACTGTTGGTGTATCTCTGATTGGTGTGGTGCTTTGGGGATCCATAACAGGAAGTATGCTGCCAATCCTATTGAAATGGCTGGGAGCCGACCCGGCATCATCCTCCGCTCCTTTCGTGGCTACGCTTGTTGACGTAACAGGATTGATTATCTTTTTCAACGTTGCACTGTTGGTGCTTGAAGGCACGATGTTGTAATTTCTCTCTTCAGGCACCATTGAAAGTCTATTTCACTTCTCAATCACTTAATTTTACCGGATACTCCGATTCGAAAATGTTTGCAGCATAAATTTGCTTGCTCAGAAAGGATTCAATGGCAGATAAAAACGACGGCAATAAAAAATCTACCCTCTTCAGTTTACTGAAGCCTTACAAGCTTTTGGTCGGTGTGATTATTTTGTTTGCATTCATCAGTAACGGACTAAATCTTGCCATCCCAAAAATTATTCAAAAAGGAATAGATGACTATTCTGCCGGAACATTTCAGGCCGCTGTAATCATCAAGTGGTTTGCTTTGGTTGCCGGAAGTATTTTTGTCCTGTCGTATATAGAAAATTTCTTTCGCACTTTTCTCGCGGAGAAAGTCTCCAGAGATTTACGATCATATTTAGCACTAAAAATATCACATCAGGAATATCAATACATCAGAGAAAATACGACTGACAGGTTACTGACCAACATGACTTCGGACATCGACTCCGTAAAACTGTTTATCTCGCAGGCAATTGTTGCGATGATCTCTTCGGCAGTGATGATTATCGGCACGGCAGTCCTGCTGCTCAATATTAACCTCCGCCTGGGGTTAATCGTACTCATAATGGTGCCTGTAATTATTTTTTCATTTCTGGCTATTTTCGGAAGATTGCGCGGGCTCTTCCAAAAATCTCAGGGAATTATAGACAGGCTTAATAAGACAATCAACGAAAGCATTCTTGGCGCTGCACTCATCCGGGTACTAAATGCTCAAATGCTGGAAGCACAAAAATTTATCGTTGTCAGCGGAAAAGCGAGAGATATCGGAATTGCTATAGTAAAACTCTTCTCCACTCTCATCCCGGTTATTGTCCTTACTTCAAACCTAGCCCAATTTGCTGTGCTCACCGTCGGTGGAAGGTACATCATCATGGACCAAATGACCCTGGGAGAATTCGCAGCCTTCAACAGTTATATTTCTCTTTTGATATTCCCCATCTTGCTGATTGGTTTTACTTCTAACATCATCGCCAGGGCATCAGCATCATTCCGCAGAATCAAACATATACTCGACGAGCCGATGTCTGTTGACACTGGAACTGTGGACAAACCGTTGCAAGGAAAAATCGAACTCAGAAATGTTACACTGAAGATTAAGGATAACTATATACTCAAAAATATTTCACTGCAGATTAAAGAAAAGAGCAGGACCGCGATTATCGGACCGACGGCAGCGGGAAAAAGCCAACTCTTAAATCTGATAACAGGATTGATAAAACCAACTTCAGGAGAGATTCTCTTTGATGATATCCCTGCTGAAGATTACAAAAAAGTAACACTTCTTAAGCAGACGGGTATTGTATTTCAGGACAGTACCATTTTCAACCTCAGCCTGCACGAAAATATTGCCTTCAACAAGGAGTCGACAGAAGCCGAATTAGAGAAGGCCATAAAAACTGCCGAGATTGATGACTTCATCAAAGCCCTCCCCGAAGGATTGAATACACCAATTAGTGAGAGAGGTTCTAATCTTTCAGGCGGCCAAAAACAACGCGTGATGCTGGCAAGAGCTCTGGCTGTAGATCCTTCGTTGCTGATTCTCGACGACTTCACTGCACGGGTGGACGCATCAACCGAAATGAAGATCAGCAGAAATCTCGAAAAAAATTATCCGGGTATTACCATTCTCTCGGTGACACAGAAGATCGAACCTGTGAAGGATTACGACCAGATTATTCTCATCATGCAGGGAGAACTGATTTCGTCGGGGACGCATGAAGAATTATTATCGAAATGCCCTGAGTACGTTCAAATTTATAAATCACAACAAAGCCTTACTGATATAGAATCGACTATTGAATAACATGGATTACAACCTTAATAAGGAACATAAGAGCAACGCGCGGGAAGCTTTCAGCAAAATGAAAGTCTTTCTGCAACAGGAGCGTAAGAGCCTGACGGTTGCGCTTATCCTCATGTTCGTCAATAGTGGTATCACCATGCTGACACCATACCTTATCGGTTATACCATAGACCACTATATTGTAACTAAGATGTATAAAGGGCTGATGCTCTTCGCAGGTATGCTGCTCGGTATCTATGTTATCTCTTCCATTACCGAGTACCTGCAGATACGCATCATGGGTACTATAGGCCAGCGAATACTCTTCAGCCTGCGAAACACAATCTTTAATAAAATACAGACACTGCCGGTTAAGTTCTTCAATCAAAATAAAGCAGGAGACCTGATCTCAAGAATCAACAACGATACTGAGAACGTCAACCGCTTCTTCTCCCAGTATCTGATGCAGTTTATCGACAACGTCTTCCTGATGCTTGTGACTGCTATCTTCCTTTTGGTTATTAATCCAAAGCTGGGAGGAGCAGCACTTACTCCGGCCATTTTTATTCTGCTGTTTGTAAAATTCGTCAATCCGTGGGTGCGTAAAAAGAATGCCATCAGTTTGAAGAAATTCGGATTACTCAGCGCAGAGATACAGGAAGGCTTCTCTAATTTTAAGACAATAGTCGCCTTCAACCGCCGTGATTTTCTGAGAGAGAAAATCAAAAATGCAAATAACGAAAACTACAGGGCGTCCGTTATCGCAGGAATCGCCAATGGACTATACGAGCCTGTGTTTACATTGCTTAGTAATCTTGCCCAACTTACGGTACTATCCTTTGGTATCTACCTCATCACACAAGGAGATTTCACTGTAGGGTTGCTGATCAGCTATATTGCATACACTATCGCCTTCTACCGCCCACTGCGCCAGATTGCTAACCTATGGGCCAACTTCCAGACTACCATGGCAGCATGGGACAGGATTTCGGTAATTCTCACAATGGAGCCTGATTTAGTCTATGGCAACCGGACAGAGGCAGGTCAGGTAAATGGTGTACCCCTGCTCTCTTTTAAAGACGTATCATTCCAATACGATCCCGAGAAGAAGATTCTCGATAGTATCAGCCTGGAACTACAGAAAGGTAAAACCTATGCATTTGTAGGACCAACCGGTGGCGGAAAAACAACAACGGCATCGCTCATTGCCAGGCTATACGACTCGGATGCAGGAGAGGTAAGATTAAACAACATCCCTATCCAGGAATTCTCACCCGAGGTTCTCAGCAAGAAAATCGGATTCATCCTGCAGGAACCCTTCTTGTTTGACGGCTCTCTAAAAGAGAACATTCTCTTTGCCAATAATGAGCTCGGCAATCTGAGCGACCAAGAACTCACAGTAATGCTCGAAAAAGAGGGATTTGGAGAATTGCTTAAAGGTTTTGAAAATGGTCTGCAGACTCAAATTGAAGAATTAGGCGAAAGTATGAGCCTCGGCCAGAAACAGATCATCGCTTTCATGAGGGCAGTACTAAGGAATCCCGACCTGCTCATTCTCGATGAGGCCACGGCTAATATAGACACTGTGACAGAGCAACAATTGCAAATGATTCTCGATCGCCTGCCAAAAAAGACCACCAAAGTGATCATAGCACACAGGCTGAATACCATAGCCAACGCGGATCAGATTTTCTTCGTTAACAGCGGAAAAATAGAGAATGCGGGCAGTATCGACCACGCCATGCAGATGCTTATGGAAAATAAGAGGGAAAGCTAAGAGCAGGATTTAATTACCTCATATCAGTCTCCATCAACAAGTCAGCAATACCAATAGCAGCAGCAGCTTCAATCACCACCGGTGCGCGAAGAGCAATACACAGATCGTGTCTGCCTTTAACGGAGAATTCTTCAACTTGACCTGTTTCCCTGTTCAACGTTTCCTGAACCTTCGGTGTGGAAGAAGTAGGTTTCACTACTACTCTGAAGACAATTTCATTTCCGTTGGTAATACCCCCTGTGACGCCTCCTGCATTATTTGAACCTGTAGTGCCCGATAAATCTAAAATCGGATCGTTATGTTCTGAACCGAACATCCTGGCGGCTGCAAAACCGCTCCCGAATTCAATTCCCTTAATTGCAGGTACTGCAAAAATCAGATGACTAATCACTGACTCTACAGAATCAAAAAATGGTTCGCCGACACCAACAGGAATATTTTTTATGCGGCACTCAATGATGCCACCGACAGAATCTTTTGCCTTAACCGCTTTTTCTATCCCCTTCTCAATATCCTGCTCGCCTCCAACCTCCAATATCTCCGTTTCAAAACGCACTAACTGCCCCAACTGGTGATTACGAATAATCTTCTTGGCTACCACACCGGCGGCCACCAGGCAAACAGTAAGCCTTCCGCTGAAATGCCCGCCGCCGCGATAGTCTTCAAATCCTTTATATTTTTCTGTAGCTACAAAGTCTGCATGTCCCGGGCGCGGAAAAGCGTGATGCTTTTCATAGTCCGAGCTTCTCGTATTATTATTTTCAAAAAAGATCGTCATTGGCGATCCGGCAGACATTCCATTGAAAACTCCTGTTTTAATCAATGGTTCGTCGGCTTCTTTTCTCGGAGTAGTAGCCTTCGCTCCTGGCCTTCTCCTGTCGAGATCTGTTTTAAAATCTTCGGGAGCAACCGGTATCCCGGGCGGAATACCGTCAAGTGTAACTCCTACAATTTCGCTGTGCGACTGACCGAAAATCTGTACCCGGAAATTTTTTCCAAACGAATTCATATCTCTAAGGTTCTGTAATGCTTCAAAATTAAGAGCGAAGGATTGTTATTTCTTGCATTTCTTTACGAATTCAAAAATAATCTCCTTTTCTTTCCGTGATTCGATAGAATCCAGACAAGGTTCTAACCGCTTGATCTCGAACCGGTCTGAAAATAAATCCCGGTATCCATCAATATCTAAAGTATAAGGCGGGTCATTCCGCGAACCGACACGTTCATTAAAAAACAATCCGGCATACCTGCCACCGGGAAGCAGCATTTCATAAACGTGGGCAATGAACCGGTCTCTGTCAGCAGGCGCAACAGTGCAAAAGAAAGCCTGCTCGAGAATCAAATCATATTGACCCTGATGACTGTAAAAATCTTCGTGAAGAATTCTGACAGGCTTACCTGCAAAAGTTGCTTTCAATTCATTTACCAGTACTGAAGAAATATCAATCAGAGTAATATTATCAAAACCCTTTCCCAACAGATAATCTGCTTCATAAGCCCTGCCACAGGCCGGACTCAGAATAGCTGCATGAGGATCAGTGATTGTGTCCAGGTAATTCCTTACCGCAGGTGATAGTTGTTTTATATCCCATCCGGCCATGCCGTGGATGTAGCAATAATCCCAAAACTCTTCAGAAAGTGGTTGCATCACCGGCTTTATTAATTGTATCCGTATTCGCGAAGATGAGCTTCATTATCGCGCCATTTGGGGCGCACCTTGACAAAGAGTTCCAGAAAAACTTTATTACCGATAAACTCTTCAATCTCTTTTCTGGCCAGAGTACCCAATTCTTTAATCTTAGAACCCCGCTTGCCAAGCAGAATACCTTTTTGAGTCTCGCGCTGTACAATGATATCGGCTCTAATCTTCACAAGCGTACTCTTTTCTTTAAACTCCTGCACGATTACAGTTGTGTGGTAAGGCACCTCTTCTTCGTACAACAGAAAAATCTTTTCACGGATAATCTCCCCGACAAAAAAGCGAACAGGTAAATCGGTAAGATTATCTCCTTCGTAAAACGGATGACCTTCGGGCAATAATTCTACGATCAGCTCCATCAGTTCTGTAATGCCTGAACCTGCAATACAAGAAACTGGAAGCACATGTTTGTATCCCTTATCCTTAAAAAAATTGATAGTATCCTGCACCTTATCCGGAGCGAGATCTATTTTGTTGACGACGACGATAACGGGAGTCTTACCTTTTAGAGAAGCAAAGATTTCCTCTACCTCCTCCGGAGTATCAGTTATATCGGCAACCAGCAGCTTAACATCCGCATCTTCTTCAGCCGACTTAACTGCTGCCATCATCTTTTCGTGAAGTTTATATTTAGGCTCTATTATTCCCGGAGTATCTGAGAAAATAATCTGAAAGTCATTTGTAGAAACGATTCCTTTAATACGGTGCCTGGTAGTCTGCACCTTAGGTGTCACTATTGCTAGTTTTTCGCCCACCACCAGGTTAAGAAGGGTACTTTTTCCTGCGTTTGGCTTTCCAAAAATATTGACAAATCCACTCTTCATTCCTGCAAAGAAACGTAATCCCTGCTATAAAGGATATCCGATTCATGATAGAATCCTCAATAATCACCATTTAAGCCATCGTAAACTTACGATAGCCACAGTAAATCCTTGATTTCAAAAAATCAGCAATTGCGCTATGGGTTTAGAGGTAGTACCAATATATTTTTGTATCAGAAGTTGAGTGATAAAAAAATCCGAATCCAAATCCACTGAAAAAATCCAAAATCCTAAAAAACTTAACCCCCAATCAAACTAATTTCATTCAACTTCTTTTTTATCCAATATCAACGAAAATCCCCAAAGAAAACAGTTTGCATTAAAGAATTAAAATCCTCCGCCCCGGCGGAGGATTTTTGCATCTAATACTATTTACAGAATTGCTTATACGCTCACATTAAACTCCCTCAGTGCATCGTTCAGACTGGTTTTCTTATCCGTACTTTCTTTTCTTTTTCCGATTATCAACGCACAACTCACGTGAAATTCACCCGCAGAGAACTGTTTCGGATAAGTACCCGGAATCACTACGCTTCGCGAGGGAACGTATCCCCTGTATTCTACGGGTTTACCGCCACTCACGTCTATAATTTTTGTGGACTGTGTTAATACAACATTTGCACCCAGCACGGCTTCCCTTTCAACCCTCACTCCTTCAACCACGATGCAGCGACTGCCTATAAAACAACCATCTTCGACAATCACGGGACTGGCCTGCAGCGGTTCCAGTACTCCGCCAATACCTACTCCCCCGCTCAGGTGTACGTGTTTGCCTATCTGCGCGCAACTTCCAACAGTAGCCCAGGTATCGACCATAGTACCTTCGTCAACATAGGCTCCAATATTGACATACGAAGGCATCATCACAACATTTCTTCCGAGAAAACTACCGTATCGGGCAACAGCGTGCGGAACCGCACGAACCCCCAATGATGCATAGTTTTGCTTTAGCTTCATCTTGTCGTGGAACTCAAAGGGCGGAAGAGAAAAAGTTTCCATTTTACGCACACCAAAATACAATAGTATTGCCTGCTTCACCCATTCATTCACTTTCCATCCGGTAGCGCTCTCATTATCCGGGGATGCAGCACGAAGCTGCCCTTTGTCCACCAGTTCGATAACACTTTCTACTGCCCAGGAATATTTTTGTTCCTGAAGCAAAGCGCGATTATTCCATGCTTCCAATATCAACGATTCAAGATTCATGCTTTCTGTTTTGCGGCAAAAATACAATTCGGCCGTCGCCCGTCAATTGCGATTATACAAACGGCTAAAAAAACAAATATTAAAGCACAAAGAGGAGGAGGGCGTGAATTACTAACTGCATATATCCGTGAAAAAGTAATTTTGCCAACCGGCAATCAATCCGGTTCAAATGAACTCTTATAAAACAACCATATCAAAAGCCGTAGAAACTCTTAAAAAAGGAGGTATCATCGTTTACCCTACCGACACTGTATGGGGAATCGGGTGCGATGCCACCAACAGTGAAGCCATAAAAAGAATTTATGAAATCAAGCGGCGCAGTCGCTCTAAATCAATGATCATCTTAGTGAACAGTGAAAAAATGATCCACCAGTATGTTGAGAATCCTGCACATATACTATTGGAAGAAATGACTTCGTCTGACACTCCAACAACTGCTATATTTCCGAAAGCCATCGGGTTGCCGGATAATCTTATAAATGCCGACGGTTCCATAGCGATCAGAATTACTTCAGATTTATTCTGTAAAGAACTGATTACTCAACTCGGGAAACCTGTCGTTTCCACCTCCGCAAATATTTCAAATCATGCAGCTCCCGGCATCTTCAGTGAGATTGAAGATGACATCCTGGCAAAAGCAGATTATGTATCTGAATACAGACGGGAGGTTACTGAAAAGAAAAATCCTTCCCGGATTATCAGGCTAAACGCACAGGATAAACCGGAAAGGATTCGCTGATAGTAATTGTCTATTTAATTAAAGTGCAAGGCCTATCCCCAATTGAATATTCTGCACTTTCCAGGAGTCGTTATTCCCAACATTGTCAAGGTTCGTCATTCCCCCCGTAAACCGGCCATAAATTCTAAACTTCGACAACGAAGCCTGCAGCCCGCCCGCAATGGCAAAGTTGCCGCTTCTGAAAGCGTCCTTTCCGTTTTCAAGAAGACTCTTATTCTGATCGATTACAACACTGAACTGAGGACCGGCCTGCAGTGCCAGATTTTTAGTAAGATTGATATTCAGCATCAGCGGGATGAGTATTTCTTTTAACTGAATGCCTTTTACATTACTTGAAAAATCATTGTAAATATCGCTGAAATTATGACTGGTATCAACGTTAATCTGGTTAAACAATACCTCAGGCTGGAGGGCTACTTTATTACCAAGCCCGATAGTAGAAAAAACTCCGACTTGGTAACCGAGCTTAAATTCATTCTTAAAAGATTGTCCGTCGATCTTGCCCATATTGGCACCTCCTTTAATTCCGAATGCAAAATTTTGGGCTGAGAGTGTTCCTGTCAGAAAGAAGAAAGACAGGGCGAGGAAGATTTTAGTTTTCATAATGGTCTATTTTAAAAGTGAAATTAATTACTTTAAATTCCTAAACCCAACAGTTAACGTGAAATGTGTGTTAACTAAAGCCTTAAGAATCATGATTTAATGTTGTACAGACTGACCGCCGTTGAAAAAGTTTATTACAATAATGCTAAATATTCTTTCATAAATAAAAACCTTGAACCGCTTCAAAACAGATACCTTTGCGCCCTCAAAAAGTTACGATGGCATTATTTAGAGAACTGGGGCTGGATGAAGATTTGCTGGAAGCAGTAGCTGATCTGGGCTTTGAGTCGCCCTCTCCGATTCAGGAAAAAGCGATTCCCGTACTGCTGACCGGAGTTAAAGACTTCGTCGGACTTGCACAAACCGGTACAGGTAAGACAGCTGCGTTTGGGCTTCCGCTTCTTCAACTCATAGATGGAAAAGAAAAACATCCACAGGCTCTGATAGTATGCCCTACAAGAGAGTTGTGCATCCAGATTCACAACGATTTCAAAGACTTTAAAAAGTACAAAAAAAGTGTTTTTACCGAGGCCGTTTACGGTGGCACATCCATCACTACTCAAGTTCGCAATATCAAAAACGGCGTTCAGATAGTGGCTGCCACTCCCGGACGCCTTATAGACCTGATTGAACGAAAAGCAATAGACCTGAAAAAAGTAAAATATGTTGTATTGGATGAAGCAGATGAGATGCTGAATATGGGTTTCAGAGATGATATCGACTTCATTCTTGACAACACAGTCAACAGAGAATCCATCTGGCTCTTCAGCGCAACCATGCCGGATGACGTGAGAGAGATCTCGCGCAACTACATGACAAAGCCTGTCGAAATAACAATAGGTAAAAAGAACACTGCTAACATTAATATCGAGCATTATTATTTTATCACGCCGGCTCAACTGCGCTTTGACGCTTTAAAAAGATTGATTGATTTTAATCCTGATATGTACGGTATCATCTTCGCACGCACAAAAGCCGGCACACAAGAAGTAGCAGAGCGATTGAGCAGAGAAGGATATACTATTGAATCTTTACATGGAGACCTTTCTCAACAACAACGCGACAGAGTGATGAGAAGATTCCGCGATAAATCACTCCAGCTGATAGTCGCCACAGACGTAGCAGCCCGCGGTATCGATGTGGAAGGGATTACACACGTTATTAATTACGAACTACCTGACGACCCTGAAGTATATACTCACCGAAGCGGCCGAACCGGAAGGGCTGGTAAGACCGGTATTTGTTACTCTATCTGCCACAGCCGAGAGCTACATCGAATCAGAAGTATTGAAAAGCTCATCAGGATCCCCATCCGGCAGATGGAGTTTCCGAAAGCAGAAGAGGTCATCCGAAAGAAAGTAACCCACTTCATCGACCAACTCCTCGCTACAGAAACGGATAACAAAAAGATTGATAAAATCATTGATGGCCTTTCGTACGACGGAAATAATTTATCGACGGAAGAGCTTCTGAAGAAGATTGTATCACTTCAACTCAAGACCTTCTTAGATTCTTATCTGGATGCGCCCGAGCTAAACATCAGACAGCACAAAAAAGAAAAAGAAGGGGCTCAAAAACCTTCAGACAGAAAAAGGAAACAAAGCCGGTATTCATTTCAGAGGCTCTTCATTAACCTCGGAACAAAAGACGGTTTTACCCGGCTGTCTCTCCTTCAATTCGTTCTGAATCAGAGCAAATTAAAAAACTCTGAAATCGGAAAAATCGATTTGAGAGAACTGAATTCCTGGATTGAAGTAGATACAAAAAATGCCAAAGCAATGGCGGCCCGTATCAACGGAAAGAAGTTCAAAGGCCGTACTTTAAGAATGAACGAAGCTTAAGGGACACTCAGGATTCCACTTGCAGCGGAGATATATTTTATCGCTTGAGTAATCTGCCTTAATTTTAACGCTGTCTTTTAATCTTTTATTCCACCCGCAAATGAAATACGCATCACTGTTTTTTGTATTTAGCTTATTTATTTTCTCCTACCCCGTTTCAGCACAATCCTCTGACCCCGTTTTGTCTTTTATAAAGTCTGAGAAATCTCACAGTTCCATCTACCTTAAGAAAGGAGATACAGTGATTGCATCTCTGAATGCTCAAAAAATGATGCCTCTGGCCAGTACCATGAAAGTAATGGTTGCTATTGAATTTGCAAAGCAGGCTGCTTATCATGTTTTTGACATCGAATCAAAGGTCGCTTTGAGTGAGCTCGATAAATATTACCTGCCACTTACAGATGGCAATGCACACCCGGAATGGCTGAAATACGAAAAACAAAACAACCATATTGTAAACGACAGTATTTCTTTGATCCATGTTGCCCGCGGTATGATAATGTTCAGCAGTAACGCCAACACCGAGTACCTGATGGACCTGCTGGGTTTAGAGAACATCAATAACAACTACAGGCTGATGGGGATTAAAGACTATACACCTCTTTATTACTTCGTTTCTGCCTTAATGTTATATCAGAATCCCAAAAACCTGAAAGGCGACAAAGTAATAAGAGCTATCCGCGGGTTATCAGAAAGTCAATACATCAACTCTGCCAACCTTGTACACATACAACTGAAAAATAAACCTGAATTTAAAAAGACCTTCCGCCCCGGAGACCTGAGCGTGGAATACCAAGAAGAATGGAGCGAACGCCTGCCCGCTTCTACCACTGAGAGCTATGCACGCGTTGCTGAGGTATTGAATAAACGGCTCATCTTTAATGACGAGACTTACAAGGTGCTTGAAAGGATTATGGAATCAGTAATGGAGAATAAGAATAACCAAACTTTCTTAAACCATGCCGGCATGAAGGGCGGATCAACAATGTTTGTACTTACTAAGATGCTTTATGCCACTTTAAAAACGGGAGAACAGATAGAAATGGCTTATTTCTTCAATAATCTTAGCGCTGAGGAGGTTCAGCGCCTGAGTACGGAAATGAATGCATTTGAATTGAAGATACTGACAGATCCGGTTTTCCGAAATGAAGTGGAGACAGTTAATTGACCCATCAAAGGACCCCATGCTTTTTGTAATAGGAAATCACAAGTGCTACAACGCCATCATACGACTTAATTCCATCCGGTTGATTATACCACGTTAGGAATTTTCCATAAACCCATCCGGTGGTCCTGCTTAAAAGACTTCTGTGTGCAAGCAGGAATTCCTGCCATTCATTGATATCTGCTTTTACTGAGTCATTTAATTTCTTATAAACTTTTTTGGCAGCTAGACTGTCAAAACGATTCACTTGTGCATTTGTGTAAAGAAACAAATCCAGATAGGATGAATATCTGTAAAGAGCATCATCGGTATTAATGCTTGCAAGGTAACCGATGAAACTCGCTTCATTTTCCTTTGCATACCCTAGTTGGTGTGCCACCTCATGGGCTGTTATCGCAGGCAGTAAAAATTTGGGTACTGTTGCATTCACCTGTGCTTCTCCTGTGAACGGATTGTAGTAACCTGTAAATCCGAGATAGTTACCGATGCGCCCAAATAAAGACGATTTAATAGAAGCCGGATGATATTGTAGAAAAGGAAAGAATATTGAAGCCTTATGATACACCTGCTCACCTCTTTCAAAGATGACCTCTCGCGAAGGATACACCACTTCCGTTGAACTCAGTTTCTTTTTTGAACTGTTTACTTTATCCGCCAGATAATCCTGAAGCCGTAAGATTTCAGTAGTATCAAATCCCGGATCCTTCAATTTGAACTGATGCACAACTCCGAGCCTGTTGTAATTCAGTCCCCAGAAAACCTGAAAGATGATATAAGCAAAAAGTAAAATTATCACAGTTCTACCGGCCCATGAGTAAACCGAATGCTTGTTGATTCTTCGGGTAATGATCTGCTTTATGAAACGATATATCGAAAAAAGAATGGCAAAAAAAAGAATCAGGTAAATCACATCTCCGATACTGAAAGGAATCCACCCGGTAATATTCCTTTGCACTAGTGAAAATCCGGGATACCAACCTGTTGAAAAGACTGTTTCAACCCTTGCAGGGTTAAACCCGAAAATTGATATTGCTATAATAACAATTATCAATACCAGAATCCTCATCCTTCTCTTCCTGAACATATTCATAAACCAGAAATCAAAACTACTTATAAATTAACAAGCCAAAAAGAAGCCGGTTCACGATTCACCATAAACAAACCATAAATTCCACCGTGAGTAACATGGAACGACTAAATTTGCAGCCGAAAATTTCTGAATGCTCAAAAACGTAAAGTTTGGAAGATAAAATATTTGACATCATCATCGTAGGAGGCGGAATCGTCGGCACTGCCACTTTTTACAGAATCCAACAATACCACCCTAAACTGAAAATTGCCCTTCTGGAGAAAGAATCCAGGCTGGCTGCTCACCAGACAGGCCATAACTCAGGTGTCTTGCACAGCGGATTATACTACAAACCAGGCTCACTAAAAGCTAAAAACTGTGTTCAGGGTAGAAGAGAACTTGTGGAATTTGCACGTGAGAATCATATTCCACACGATGTCTGCGGAAAAGTAGTTGTCGCTACTGAAGAAGCAGAACTTCCCTATTTGGAGAAAATTTACAATACAGGAATTCAAAACGGGTTACACGGAGTGGAAAAAATCACTCCTGAACAAATAAAAGAAATAGAACCATTTTGTGAAGGAATTGCGGGCCTATTCGTTCCGGAAACGGGTATCATCGACTTTGTAGAGTCTACCAAAAAAATGGCTGAGATCGCTATTGCCACACAACCAGAAAGCGAGTTAATGCTCAATACAGAAGCAATAGACTTCTCAAAAGACGGAGACCTCAATCAGGTGGTAACCAACAAAGGGACCCTTAAAGCCAGGTACCTGATTTTCTGCGGTGGTCTTCAGGCTGACAGGCTGGCCAGAAAAGCTAACGTAAAGGTGAGAGAGCAGGTGGTAGGCTTCAGAGGAGACTATTATGAACTAACCTCTGAAGCAAAGCACAAGGTTAGAAATCTCATCTATCCTGTTCCTAATCCCGCCTTCCCCTTTCTGGGAGTACACTTTACCCGTATGACAAACGGTGATATCGAGTGTGGCCCCAACGCCGTCTTCACCTTCAAAAGAGAAGGATACGGAAAAACCGATTTTAACCTGAAGGATACGATAGACGCTCTGAGCTATAGAGGAACCTGGAAGTTATTTTTCAACAATATGTCCTTCGGTATCAACGAATACCGCAGAGCTTTCTCAAAACGCAGATTTCTTAAAACTTTACAACGGCTTATCCCCAGCCTGACAATGGAAGATATCCACCCCGGCCGCTCCGGAGTAAGAGCCATGTTGCTCAGCAGCGATGGCGATACTCGTGACGATTTCAGGATTGAATACCGGGATAGTGAGATTCACGTACTGAATGCCCCCTCTCCTGCCGCCACGGCATCACTGGCTATCGGTAATAACATCCGCGAAATGGCCGAAAAGCACTTCAATATTTAGGCGGCGGGCAGTTGTGCTCATATTGTTAATTTCTCATACTTTTTCTGATGTTTTTCATGCAGATTTATTACCTTTGCTCGCTTTCAAAGAAAGGTTATGGGCAGAATGAGGGATTATGACATAGCTTTTGTGGGGTTGAAGCCCGGTGTTCATAACTTTGAATTTGAAGTAGACAATAAGTTTTTTGAAGAATTTGGAGAACAGGACTTTGAGAATTGCCATGCTATTGTGAGGGTTACCCTCGAAAAAGCCAATAGCCTGATGCTGCTCAAGTTTGATATTGATGGAAGTGCAGATGTCATTTGCGATCGTTGTGGTAATCCTCTCAAATTGACACTTTGGGATGAATTCAACGTAGTAGTGAAGCAGGTTGACGATCCTGAAGAGATGAATGAAAATGAGGAAGATCCTGATATTTTGTATATCAGTCGCACAGAAAGCCACCTCCATCTGGCAACCTTAATTTATGAATTTGTCCTGTTGAGCATACCGACACAAAGAGTCTGCGGAGAAGATGAGAAAGGCAACTCTCTCTGCAACAAAAAAGTGCTGGATATGCTGGATATGATGAAAAAACGGTCAAATGAAAATAACAGTCCGCTAAGACAGGGGCTGGAACAATTTAGAAAGAATCAAAATTAATACTTACAGTTATGCCTAATCCAAAGCGCAGACACAGTCAACAAAGAAGTGCAAAAAGAAGGACTCACTATAAGGCTACAGCTCCTACGCTGAGCGTTGATCCAGAAACAGGAGAAACACACGTAAGACATCGTGCGCATGTACACGAAGGAAAACTTTATTACAAAGGAAAAGTAGTTGCTGATCCGGCTCCTTCGAAAGCCTAAGGACCTTTTCTGAAAATTTGTATTTTGAATCCAAAAATAGGATTGAGTAATTTCGATCTTATTTTTGGATTTTTTTATTTCAAAAATATACTTTGAGTCTGCATAAATTGAAGAAATGAACATAGCAATAGACCTGATGGGAGGAGATTTCGCCCCCGAGAACGTCATCGGAGGCATCAAGTCCTTTTTGAGTGAAAACCGGTTTGATGCAAAAATCACCGGAATCGGCACACAACAGGCTATTGATATGGCTCAAAACGAGCTGGGAGCATTCAGCAATTCTTTGGAATGGATTGTAGCTACCCAGGTTATTGGGATGCAGGAACACCCCACAAAAGCATTAAAAAGCAAACCTGATTCCTCAATCAGTACCGGCTTTAAACTACTGGCAGCATCAAAGGCTGATGCATTTATCAGTGCCGGTAATACAGGGGCGATGATGGTGGGTGCTCTTTACAGTATCCGCACAATTCCAGGAGTATCAAGACCCGGTATCGGAGCATATATACCACAAGAAAACGGAAATCTGGCATTGTTGATAGATGTCGGCCTTAATGCAGACTGCAAACCTGAAAACCTTACCCAATTTGCAATTCTCGGTAGCTTATTCTCTAAACACATTCTTAATATACAAGAACCGCGGGTTGCGCTTCTCAACATCGGTGAAGAAGAAGGAAAAGGCAATATACTGGGCCAGGCTGTATATCCCATGTTGAAAGAGAATCAAAAAATTCATTTCACAGGAAATGCCGAAGGCAGAGACCTCCTGAAAAACAAAGCTGATGTCTACGTTTGCGATGGCTTCACAGGTAACGTATTGCTGAAGTTTGCTGAATCGTTTTATGACATCTTTCAAAGCCACAACATCAGTGATGAATATCTGAACAAATTCAACTTTGAAATGTACGGTGGTGTACCAGTTCTTGGAGTCAATAAGCCGGTGATTATCGGCCATGGCATCTCAGGTACAACCGCTTTTAATAATATGCTGCAGACGGCTGCCAGAATGATAGAGAATAATTTTATTCAAACTGTCAGCGACGCCTTTCTTTAAGGCAAAAATTTCTCAAAGCTATCATGAAGGAACTATGGAAAACAGGTTTTCTCAAACGTAGGACAATACTCCTGCTCCTTCTTTTGACAGGATCCCTTGCAGTTACAGCACAGCAAAAAGATTCAACTGCAAAAAGAAACGGTGGCATCTTCAATGAAGCTCTCAAAGCTATAAGGAGGGATACTACCAGGCCCGACGAAAATGCTAAATTCCAAAAAAGAGAAGAATTATTTGCTCCTTTCAACGGTTACCTGATTAGGAATATTGACATCATACGTCTGCCATTCGGCGTTTCAATAAAAGACACTACTAAAAAGAATGAAGGCACCCTCACCAGGATTGCCAATATAATGCATCACCTGACAAAAGTCAAGACTATCGAAAATCATCTCTTCTTTAAAGAATCCGACACCGTCAATGCTTACCTCATTGCTGATAATGAAAGGTTTCTTCGCGAGCTTGTGTATCTGCAAGATGCAGAGATAAAAATTACTCCAATCGACAGTTCTCACTCGGTCAATATTGCTGTTATAGTAAAAGATGTTTTTAGCATTGGAGGCGCAATCGGATCGTTAAGTCCAACCCGAACCTACGGACAAATCAATATTGATAATATGAGCGGTGGAGGAAACGGGATTATCATTTACGGTGTTTATGATAACAACCGAAAAAACAAAGTGGGAGTAGGTGGAGAAATTTTGAAGAGAAACATAGAAGGCACTTTCGTAGATCAGAGAATCGGTTATCAAAATAATTACAGTAGCATTTTAATGGCTCCTAAGCAGGAAAATTACCTGTATTACAATCTCTCTAAGCCTCTGGTAAACAGATTTATGAACTTTACTTACGAAATGGATGCCTCGTATCACAAAACATCTAACCAATACAATACAGATTCTATATATAAGGCAGACTTCAATTATACCTACTATCAGTTTGAGGGATGGCTCGGGTACAACATCAATGGGAGAAAATTCACAGATCGTGACGAGTCCAAAAAATTAAGGCTGCTCACAGGATTACGGATTATCAACAGAAAGTTTACTAAAACCCCCGAAGAAAGAGGCGTGAAACATGAATGGCAATACACTGATCTAACCGGAATTTTAGGATCATTCACTTTATACAGACAGAACTTTGTAAAGACGAATTATATATACGGATTCGGCAGAAGCGAAGATATCCCTGTGGGGCTGCTGTTTACAGGCTCCATGGGGTACACTATTAAAAATGAACTGTCCCGGCCATTTATGGGCATCGATTTTCAAAAATATGAGTTCCTGAAAAATAATAACTACCTCAATTATACACTTCGTGCAGAGGGCTATTTGGGAGCCTCAAAGTTGGAAGATATCAACCTGCTGGCTTCGGTAAATTACTTCGACCGGTTGAAACCACTTGGATCTAAATGGACACAACGTTTCTTTCTAACCTTTTCAGCCGCAAAACAAATCAACAACATCCTCAACGAACCTTTGTTTTTGAAAAGTGAATTCGCCATCCCTGAAATCGGACGGGAACTCGTAGGGGGAGATACACGAATCAGGGCGGGTGTTGAATCTGTTTTCTTCAGTCCATGGAATGTAGCAGGTTTCAAATTTGCCCCACTTACCTTTTTCAATATTGCTTCCTTCCGTCCATACGATAGTCGGTCAAAATTGTACTCTGCTTTAGGAGGTGGGTTCAGAATTAGAAACGAGAGCCTCATCTTCGGCACGATTGAAATTAAAGGATTCTACTTCCCGCGAAAAAATTTTTACAACGACAGTTTCGGATTTGATATATCTACGAATATTATCTTTCGCTACAACAATAAATTCGTAAAAAAACCGGATTTCATTCAGGTGAACTAAAAAACATTCCGGGAAAAGAAAGAATCGAATAATTTTACAGAAAGCAGCATTATGTTCCTCCGGCTTAGAAGATATCACGAACTGATTATCTGGTCAACAGCATTGGTATTATTATACTTAATGCCGTTTGGCAGTGATGTGTCCCTTTGCCCTGTTAAACCGTTGGGTTCTCCTTATTGTCCGGGATGTGGAATCGGAAATGCCATAAACGCTGCTCTTCATTTAAGATTCACCGAATCGATTAGTATGCACCCTATGGGTATTGCTGCTACAATTATCCTGCTGCACCGAATATTAATCCTTTTTAAAAAGTCATTCCTTAATCAACAACCTCATGACCAACGGCATTCATCCTATCCTTATTCGTTACTTCCCTGATGCTAGTATTGAAGAACTAACAACTATTAGCAACCGTATTTCAGGCAATACAGACGAACGCATAGAACAATTTTGTATGCTCTACAGATCGAGAAGAAGGGATCCGCAAATTATCCTGTTGACATGTTTCCTTGGCTTCGTCGGAGTGGCAGGCGTACATCGCTTTCTACTGAACCAAATTGGAATGGGCCTTATTTACCTATTTACAGCCGGACTGTGTTTTATAGGAACAATAATCGATATTCTGAACTACAAGGAGCTTGCATTAGAATACAATAGCAGGCAAATATCTGATGTGCTTGTGATGTTGAATATGGTGAGATGATAGCAGCTACAGATTAACTCCACTATAAAAGATATTTTTAAAGCAACATACTGTTAATGCTCCAAAACTTTTTTCAGAATTTTTGTTAGTCGATTCTCAAAAAGTGAGAGAGTAAATTTTTCTTCATACTTTTTTCTTCCGGCCCGTCCCATTGAAACTCTCAACTCCTCGTCATTAATAAGCTTTTCCATCTTTTCCGCAAGTTGTTTTACATCATTTTTGAGAACGAGAAATCCGTTAATTCCATCCTCAACTATATCAGGAATACCACCTTCAATTGTTGCAACAACCGGCAAACAGTGTTGCATAGCCTCTAATAAAACTAAACCGAATGCTTCATCAAGAGTGGGAAAAATGAAAATATCTACATCTTTAAAAACTGATTCTTTCTCTTTTCCAAACAAGCCCCCCAAATACGTCACATTATCCCCCAGCTCGCGGATCTTCAACTCCTCTGCTAACCTTTCCTTTGAAATATCCGCCTCATTACCCACTATTAAACAATTATATCTTACACCTCTTTTATCCAATTGTTGCAATGAATCCAGGAGGACTAATAAACCTTTAAGCTCATACAAGTTTGATAAGAATAAAATTTTGGGAACAACCTTTAGACCTTTATCACAATTCACCCTACTATGCGAATCCTCTATTCCGTTTGGGCAATAATGAACTCTGTGTTTTGTAACGAAATATTCAATATCGCTATATAACATCTCTGATAACAGTATAACATCAGATCCTTGGAAGACGAAATTATAAAATCCTTTTCTGAATGGCTTCTGCGATGCTGCCTTAACCCCCTTCTTATGCAAATGATAGATTCTTTTAACCCGAAAAACTTTCAATATTCCTGTTAATAATACATCTCGGTAAAACGCAAAACCTGTTGTCGTGAGTGCAAAATAACATAGATCCGGCCTCTTCTGAATCAATCTAAAAAGTATCTTAAACCATAATTGAATTCCTTTAAAAATCTTTCGAAAAGAAAATATGCCAGACTCTCCAACAGAACTTGAAGTAAGTAGATTAATATAACTACAGGAAAATTGACTATTAACTTTGATACTATTCTTAATCTGTTCACCTACAATGGACGATCCGTGTATTGGTGGCGGAAGATGAAGCAAAAAAAGGATATTATTGCCCATTGTATCATTTTTCGCGGTTATCTATAAGCTTGTTACTATTACACTTCCCCCCTCTTAAGAAATCAAACAAATATGGAAGCATTCAAAATTTACATATTACTCAGTCAGGTCACTCTTTTACACAAACTATCTAAAATATCTGTGAGTCTTGTTTCAAAATGATTTAATGTAAATTTCGCAAAGAATATTTTCTTTCCCTGATCTCCCATAGATGTCCTGAGAGATTTATTCAAAATCAATTTTTCCAGTTTATCCGCTAACTCGTGTACATTTTTCTTTTCAACTATGAACCCTGTAACTCCATCTTCAATTATATCCGGGATTCCCCCTTCATTTGTAGAAATTAGAGGTAAACCATGTTGCATGCCTTCTAAAAGAACTAAGGGAAAACAATCAGAATAAGTCGGAAGTACCAAAATGTCAGAATGATGTAATATTTTATGCTTCTCTCTACCATAAATACCCCCTAAAAAACGAGTCTTATTCTGTAACCTACGAACTTCAACCTCATCAAAAAACTTTGTCTCTGTTATGTCTCCAAATCTTCCCGCAAACAAACAGCAAAAAGTCAAACCTTTATCATCCAAAATCTTTAAAGCATCTAATAAAACCAAAACGCCTTTCGATACGATTAGATTTGAAAGAAATAAAATATCAATTACTCCGTCTTCTTTTTTTTCCGATCCCAAATCGCATTCCGATGGAGGAATTCCATTCGGGCAGATTCTCACACTAGAGAAAGGAACGAAATCCCTAATATCATCATACAAGTATTGAGATAACAAAATAACTTCGGCCCCCTTAAATATGTAATGATAAATCCTTCTTCTTATCCCTCCTGGCGCAACTTCTTTTATTCCTTTATTATGCAAATGATAAACTCTACGTACCCTAAATACCTTTATCAAACCAACCAGCATAACATCTCGGTAGAATGCAAAACCTGTAGTGGTGAGAGCGAGATAACACAAATCTGGCTTTTTTCGAATCAATTGACCTAATAGCTCAAACCAAATCTGAATAAACTTCCAAACCTTTTTAATTGAAAATGAGCCAGAACTTCCAACCGTATCCGAAACTAACAGATTAATGTAGCTACAAGAAAATGTATTATTAATTTTTTTACTTTCATGGATCCATTTACCAACCATTGAAGAACCATGAACGGGTGGCGGAAGATGAAGAAGGAATAAAACTTTATAGCGCATTATCTATCTAGTCATGAAAGCAATCAAAATTAGCATTCGCGACTCTTTAAAAATATTCGTGCCAATATTACTTTAAAATCATTTAAAATAAAACTATTTCCTACCAATTAAGCCTGTTTTTTCCGCAGGAATATCAACAACTTTCGCAGAAAAAATAAATCTCATTTTTGGATCACCTTCTTTAATTCAATTATATTTGCAAATCTTTTTCAGGCCCCGTAGCTCAGTGGATAGAGCAACAGCCTTCTAAGCTGTGGGTCGAACGTTCGAATCGTTCCGGGGTCACAACTTTCCTATCCTTCATAACACACCATTTTCAACTCTTATTTCTTCCAAAAAGATCAAATATTCTGGATAAATTCGCCACAGACCGAAGTCTGCTATGGAAGTAACAATTGAATCATCCTGGAAATCTATTCTGCAACCTGAATTTGACAAACCCTATTTTCAGGAATTGGTCACGTTCATTAAATCTGAAATCAGTAACGGTAAGACAATCTATCCGCCGGGAAAACTCTTTTTTAATGCATTTGATCAAACCCCCTTTGATCAAGTGAAAGTTGTCTTATTAGGTCAGGATCCATATCACAATCCCGGACAGGCACACGGACTGTGTTTTTCGGTCCCTAACGGGATTACTCCTCCGCCCTCTCTTAAAAATATTTTCAAAGAATTGCATGACGATTTAGGCATTCCGATTCCCAATCATGGTAATCTTACCAATTGGGCGAAACAGGGAGTACTATTATTGAATACATCGCTAACTGTGAGAAGGAATGAACCCGCGAGCCACAGTCAAATCGGCTGGCAACAGTTCACTGATGCTACGATCCGTCAGATTTCAGAGAAGAAAGATAGTGTGGTGTTCATTTTGTGGGGTGCCCACGCAAAAAATAAACGTATTTTAATTGATCCTCACAAACATTTTATTCTCACTGCATCTCACCCTTCTCCATACAGTGCTTCAAACGGATTTTTCGGGTGTAAGCATTTTTCAAAAACAAATAATTGGTTGATAAATCACGGGAAAACACCTGTTGACTGGAATCTTTAAAAACCTTGACAATGAAAGATATTCCCTATAAAATAATGGCAGTCTGGGCTTTGTTAATTTTCGCCGTTACGCTCTTACTGGTTGCCATAATTCTGCTTTTTGTCCCCAAACAAAAAGAACCCGCACGGACGGAAACCTTCAGAAAAATTTCTGTGATATGGATTAGAACTTTTCTCTTTTTGATAGGGTCCAGCCTCAAGGTCAGAGGGTTGGGAAATTTCAGAAAAGGAGAAATCTATGTTGTCACAGCTAACCATAATTCTTTTATGGATGTACCTGTATTAAGCCCATTCGTTCCATGGGCCAACAAAACCATAGCTAAGGCCGAAATGGCACGAATCCCAATATTCGGTATGATCTACAGGCGTGGTTCCGTATTAGTTGACAGAAAGGATAAAGACAGTCGTAAAAACAGCTATATCGAAATGATGGGTGTTCTTAAAAAAGGAATGCATATGTGCATCTATCCGGAAGGAACAAGAAACAGAACTGATCAACCCTTGAAAGAGTTTCACGACGGAGCATTCCGCCTGGCTAAAGACACTCAAACTAACATTATCCCGACAATCATTCTGAATTCAAAAAAAATGATGCCTGCTGATAAAGAATTCTATTTCAAACCGGGAAAACTGGAGATGCACTTTCTTCCAGAAGTTGACCAATCACAATTTGAAGACTTTAGCGATTTGAAAAATGAAGTGCACAGAATTATGTCGAATTATTATTCTAAGCATCAGAAGTAAGGGTGTTACTCAATCATCTTGTTGCGCACACCATACATCAACAACCCTCCGATAGTTTTTGCTCCAACTTTTTCTTTCATTTTCTGCCTGATTGACTCGATCGTTCTCGGACTTAAAAAAACTTCTTTTGAAATTTCCTGGGTATTCATATCATCCCCAATCAGCTGGAGGATACGGAGTTCCTTTTCATTGAATGTAACGGGTATCTTGTTCGGCAAATTTCTTTTTGTAGTGGTTCTTTTATTAATTAACCTGCCCATTACAGCCTGATTCACCAATTGGTTGAAGTAGAACTCTTCACTCATGCAAGTCAAAATTGCATCGTAAATCTCATCAGGATCTGTTGTCTTACTCAAATATGCATTGGCACCGTTTTCCATCATCTTAGTGATGGTCTGCTGATCATCATACATACTCAATACGATAATCTTTACATCGCGATGTTCCTTACGTAGCAGCTCGATCGCATTGATACCATCAATTTCCGGCATCCTAATGTCCATCAACAAAACATCAGGCTTTTTAATTGCTATTTTATGAAGTAACTCTTTTCCGTCCTCTGCTTCCCACACAATCTTCAGGTCTTTCTTAAATCCTAGGGCTACCTTAATGCCATCTCTGAAGATCTTGTGATCATCAGCCAGTGCGACTTTGATAACTTGATTGGTTTTCGACATTGAACTTAATAGTTAGTAACTCCTGTAAATATATTGAATTAAACGAAAACAGCTTTCCGCGTATTGTATTCCACATCAAAAAAAATCGTATTTATCACCCTACATTTTGTAAAAATTACAGTGAAAAAAAATGAGTATTAATAACATTGATATGTGCTGTTTACAGGTCTATCTTTATTAGGGAAACCGGTCAGCTAATGTCATTTATTGGTTTATTGTTGATTAAAAGAATATACAATTGCGACCGGCTGAAAATTTAAAACAAGTAGTACCTAAGCTTCCATAACCACCCATTGAATTTTATCCTAACAAAACCGTAGCTCCCAGAACAGACCTGCGGTTTTTTTTATTTTCCGCCAACCTGCCACCACCTATCGTAGTTATACGATTATTAGCACCGGATAATTCTCATTCTGAAATGTGGATAAGCCCATCTAAAATGTGTATTTATACTATCGTAAATTTACTATTTTTCATCGTAGTATTACCTTTTTTTTTAGCGCTATTTTACGATTAATTTCTTCTAAAACCCTTATTCAGCCTGTATTTCAGCCGATTTGACCCATCTTTTTCAAATATATGCTCATTTGGCAGCTATTAATTAATTAAGGAAGTTAGCATTGGGTTCTCCCTAAACAGACCCCCATTGTAAACTAGTAAAAACTTACTACCATGAATCAAAAAGCACTCCTTGAAAAGAAGAATGCTAAGGTTGGAGCTGACATTGGCCACGAGGAAGGGCACAAGATGGTAACTGCTTTCAGAGAGGCATATCCTGATGCCGTTCCGGGGCATTTCATCGGCCGCAACATTCTCGTGGAGATTTTGAACCAGCCTGGATGTGTTGGTATTACTTTCCGTAAGGGGTTGAATGATGCAGGCGAAGAACACCTGGTTTATACAGGAATCGATGCCAGCGGAAACGACATTCTTACCTACACAGTTGTTACCCATCAGGGTGAACTGGAAAGCAAGGAAGGTATTGTTGCCGACAAGACAGTTTGGGACTGGGACATTCTTTTCCCGCCAGATCCTCCCAAAAAACCAAAGAAGAAGGAATAAGTTACAGAAATTGCTTTACTAAGGGGATTACAGGACAATAATTCCATAAAAAGGTAGTTATATTTGAGTAAAATAATAGCTGCCATTTTGAAAGTATTTCTGGTAATTTATTTTCTATCTTACTTATTACTCTTACCTCTCTTTTTCATATTCAAGAGAAAGAATAAAGAAGGGGTGGTAAGAGTAATTTTTTATTATATATTATACATTATTTGTCAGGAATTTCTAACTTTTAGCGCATCATTTATAGCTCCATTACGGTCACTTCTGATTCCCCTTTACAGTTCAAACAGCGTCATAGAATTTTCCTTTTTCTGTGCCTTCTACTTCCTGCTTTTTCCAAGGAAACACAAAATCAGGACTGTCACTGTGATCGTTTGGATAAGTTTCATCATTTTTTCAATCGGATATTTCCACCTCAAGGGGAGCCATGGCAGTTTTACATTTGGATCTTTTGTTGTCGGTATTGAGGCACTCATTCTGATGCTACTGTGCGGCTACTATTTATACTTCCAGATTACCCACACTCTAAATCTCTTTGTTTACCGGACTTTCAATTTCTGGATTATAGTTACATTTTTTCTGTTCGTATCCAGTACTTTTTTCCTGTACCTGATGGCAGACAGCATGGGCAAAAGCCCTGATTACCAGAAATACTACTTTTTTATAAACTCAGGAGCCAACATTTTGAAGAACCTTTTAATCGGCTTTGCCTTAACGAGAAAATTTGTTCAGGCCCCGGAAAAAGACTTCACCCGTCCTGATGATCTGGATCTGGGAGATGATTTAATTTTAACCCGAGAATTTTAATTGTCCGAGCCCTTATGTACAGCTTACAAATAACCCAGAATTTCGGCAATACCATGCTTATCATTGGTACGATAGGTATGTTATTCATGGGTGTAATGCTGGTAATGGCTCTCGTTTTCCATCAGAAGAGAATCATGCTCTTCAATAAAATGGCACAGGAATTCGAAAAAGAGAAGCAGGAATTACTCTTAAACTCATCCATCAAATTCCAGGAAGAAGAACGTCAACGCCTCGCAGCCGATCTGCACGACGATGCCGGTCCGCTGTTGGCAACTGCAAGACTCTATCTCAACGAAAATCTTATCCATCAGGAACCTGCGATACAGTTGCAATCTATCTTGAGTGCCCGCCAAATTATTGACGACAGCATACAATTAATCAGGAACATTTCTCACAGCTTGTTGCCACCGACGCTCAAGAACTTCGGCCTGGATGCAGCACTGGTCGATATGTTCGACAAGATCAATAATAGCGGCACCATAAAAGCGAGTGCAAGGTTTCACAATAACACTGAAAGGCTTGAAGACAATCAGGAACTTCTGGTCTTCAGGATTATTCAAGAGATTGTAGGAAACATCCTCAAGCATAGTAATGCCGGATTCCTGCATCTTACTCAAAATGCACAGGGTAATTGGGTTTATTACAGAATTCACCATGATGGAAAGGGTTTAGTCCAGAAAGAATTTGATGAACTCAGCAAGAAAACAGCAGGACTCGGATTAAAGAATATTCAAAGTCGAATCAACGTATTGCATGGAAGGATATTCTTCGAGATGGATAACACTCAGTCTTATTATAAGATCACTCTTGAGATACCTAGACATTATTGATAAATCAAAAAACGATTAGTATATTTGATTTAATCCAATGTAAACCCGTTGACTATGAACCCCCAGACTCTTAAAGTGGCAATTGCTGATGATCATCAAATATTCAGAAGCGGTGTTATGCTTTCTCTCAAGCCGTACAGCCATATAAAATTCGTTTTGGAAGCAAGTAATGGACAGGAGTTAATTGAAGGTTTAGAGAAAGAAATTCCGGATATCATCCTTTTGGATCTTAGGATGCCGGGAATGGATGGTATTGAAACAACCAAATACCTGAACAAGCACTATCCACAAATCAGGATACTTATTCTCACCATGTTCGAAGACGAGCGTTTTGTCGGGCACTTAATGGACAGCGGAGCCAATGGTTACCTGCTCAAGAGTACTGATCCTGAAGAGATCGTTCAAGCCTTCAACGACGTAATGGAAAACGGATTCTATTTGAACAACTTCGTTAACAGGGTCCTAATCAAAAAGAATTACGCTAAACAAAAATTCAGTCCTAACCTGAATTCTGAACTCACTGTCACCGATAAAGAAAAGGAAGTGCTTTCACTTGTTTGCATGGAATTTACAGCACAGGAAATAGCCCAACGTATGAATATCAGTCCGCGTACCGTAGAGGCCATTAAAGACAGGTTAATGGAACGTTTTGGAGTAAAAAACTCAGTAGGGCTTGTATTCTTCGCTGTAAAGAACTCTCTAATAGAATAACTCAATTCATTCAAATTATTTCGGTCGTCTCAATCTTGCCGGGCCATCTTGCTGTTGCTCCATGGTATTATCTAAAATGGACGGCGCGACAGGCAATTCTGAGTTCTGCGAATATAAGGAATCGAGCATCGGCCCCAGTAATTCCGGATGTTTACGATACCAGTCGTAGCTCTTTTCAAATATCTCTCCTGATATTTTATGCACTTTAAAGACCTCTTCTGTTAGCAATCGTGTCGCAGATGCCAGTGTCACAGAAGAATCTTGGCGCGCCTTTTCCTGTGCCCAGGCCTGCGCTTGTAAAACGTCCCATAAAACAGATTTCATCTCTTCCTTACCCAATATATCCTTAGGGGCGTTATCTCCCTTACACGAGCCTAGAATTGCGACCAGGCATATAAAAACAATTGTCTTTCCGTTCATTTAAGCTGGTCTTTATATTTATTGGATGAGGTTACATCCAGTTTTTGTAATAGCTCCAGTGCCTGTGTTTTTTCCTGAGGAGTCGCCTTTGAAAAAATCCTGATTAACTCTTGCGTTTTTCCCTGAAAGAAGAAGGCAAGAATCATAGTATTCGGATTCTCTGTATTCAAAGTATTCAGGCTGTTCAGAGATGCAATTATCTGAGTTCTTGCTTCATTTGCATTATCATACATCTGGTCCATCCCCTTGCGGTAATACTGGTACAGGGCATCATGGAAGAGCGTATAACGGCTGTTGAGAAGATTTTCTGTAAGCCAATAACGGTTGCGGGTTCCGTCAAATGCCTTCCAACCGGAAATACTTCTTCCCTCCGGAGCATTATTTACTATACTCTGTGCCTTCAGGTAATAAGGGTTTCCGCCTGACGGTGAAAATGAATCATAATCTAAACCCAGAATAATATTTATCCAATACGCAAAAACAGCAGTAAGATTAGATACCAAAGGATCATTTCCTGACACCCTGGTTTCGCTAAACTCGAGTTGCTGAAACTCCGCATACTTAAAAGCTACTTCATTATCCATATAATTAACCACCGGAGAAAGGTATGAGGAATTAAAAACCGGTCTTGCCGACTGTATCGTAAGAGAAGCTTTGTAAACATCGGGTTCTCCGGCAGACTCTACGTTCAGCAGAAAGCTACAATCGATTTTTTCATTAGTTTTGAAATTATCATTACTCCATTTCCTGGTATTTACAAAATCGCTGAGCGAGTTTTGGAGAGTCTGGAATATCTTTTTATTGACATTACCTCCCACCCTGTTGGACATTACAGAAACACGTGCTCTTAACTCCTGAGCCTGGATATTTGAAAAAGCAACAAGGGTAATAAATAAAACAAAAAATCTTTTCATAATGGGTTACTTATACTGCAGATGCTCCCTCTTTTCTTTTAAACGTCTCCTAATTCCATTCCCCTCAAACAGCCATTTTCAAAAATATATACTTTATTCCTATCTCTCGGATAACAATCTCCCTTTTCTCTTAAAGAAATGAGAATTGTCTATAAGTTTCGGTGATATTCATTTCCAGTTAAGATTAAATACTAAACGAAAAAAAAGAAGTTTCATTTTGGAAGACTGTTGAATTTGAAGAGCCAGAATAAAAAATGGCGGATTAACCGCCATAATATCATTAAATTAAGTATGTTCAATCTTCCGGAAGGAAATCAAGAATATATCTGCTAATTATTCAAACAGATCATCCTCATTTTTTCTGAAGTACACCTTATCCTCAAGAAATTCAAAAGTAGCAAGGATAGCAGGATTTGGCATCCTTTCAAATGCTTTAGAGATTTCTATCTGTTCTTTATTTTCATGAACTTCTTCAAGGCTGTCTGTATGACTGGCAAATTCTTCCAGTTTGCTGTGCAATTCTTCCTTAATAGCAATATTGATCTGGTTAGCCCTTTTGGCAATGATGGTAATAGACTCATAAAGATTACCGGTCTTTGCTTTAATATCAACGAGCTTCCTTGTTTCAATAACGCTTGGGATATTAGCTGTTTGCTGCCGTCTTAACTTGTTCATCTCTTATTTGTTTAATGCTGTTTTCACTTAAAATTTTATATGATTCTGCTTCTTTGAGTAGTTTACTATCGGGATATCTGTCGGCAAAATCAAAATACTCAGATACTACCTTTTGATAACGCTCCTCCTGTTTTGTAACAATACTCATTTTCGCAAACTGGTAATATGACTTTACTGCCATTAGCATATACTCCTCACCATGTTTACTGTCGGGGTAATTTATTAACAGATCTCCGTAGTATATTCCTGCGGCCTGATATTGTCCCATATTATAGTACAACTGAGCGGCCTTTAACTGCTTTTCCTCCAACTTTTCACGACATGTATTAATTACTTCCTGAGCCTCTGCGAGCCGTGAAGAGTTTGGGTAAGTAATCATGAAAGTCTGCATCATTCCAATCGCCTTCTGTGTATTGGTTTGCTCCAGTTCTACCTTAGGTGATTGTCTGTAAAAACTGTAAGCCTGCATATAGGCAATTTCTTCGGCTCTTGGATGATTTGGAAACACTCCAAGGTATCCTGCAAATAAGCTTTCTGCCTCTTCAAAGTTCTTCTGATAGTAGGCACAGTAGGCGTATTTATAATACAAATCTTCAAAATGGTCCGAACCTTTCATTACGGGGAATAGCTCCATGAATAACTGCTGAGCCTTGTTAAACTTACCCTCATCATAATACTTATTGGCCATTTCTTGCTTATATTCATAGTCAGTGCTCTTCAAGACCTTATTAAATTCCTTATTACAGGAGAATAGCAGCAAGACACCAAAAAGGAGAATGGAACTCTTTTTCATAAAAGAACCGCGAAATTACGTGATTTTGTTCAAAATTGGTATCAATTTGAATTCCAGCCAATTTTTCAAGGGTTAATCTTTTACTAATAACCATAAAAAAACCCCTCCCAAAAACTGAGAAGGGTTTATCATTGAGCAAAAAGTGGTTATTAGTGAACCCTGAGATCAACAGTATTTGCAGGACCGCCGCCAACTTCACAACTAGTCTGTACTCTGTCTGCACTAATTCCTTCTGTTTCTGTCAGGTATGTCATAATTGCACTTACTCTCTTATTGCAATTTGACTGAGAAGTCTTGGAAGCCTCAGGATAGCCTGTGATAGTGATGGTGCACTCAGGATTATTTCTCAACTGAGAAGCTGCTGTTGCCAACATTGCTTTTGCATCTCTTGACAAGGTAGCACTTCTAGCAGAGAAGTTGATGCTAGGCAGGCTAGTGATTGCACAAGTTACAGGCTGTTCAACAACGATGTTTTTGCAGCACTCAGGATCCGGGCACTTTCCAACACCATTCTCATCAACAGGGAAGCAATATGTAGGAGTAATCAATTCTTTATCCTTGTAATCAGGAACACCGTCGCCATCAGTATCCAACGGACATCCGTTAACATCTACCTTCACACCAGCCGGGGTACCGGGACACTTGTCGAACTGGTCGGTTACGCCATCTCCGTCTTCATCATCCAAAACAGGCTTCGGCAGTTTCATATGTTTAGGATTGTTCAGTTCGCTGTATGCGTAATCCAGAGGGTTAAGCCACCACAAAGGCTGAACAGAGTTCTTTCCGAGGTTGAAGTTCAGACCTACGCTCAGGTAGTTGTAAGAATCGAAGTCACGGGTCTGAACAGGGTCGTTATTAGTATGCTCCTGCCACTGCTGTCCATCAAGAAGGTCTGTTTTCAGCATTGTCCAGCGATCTTCAATAGCAAGGTTAACTCTTTCACCGAGCTTGAATGCAACACCAAACAGTACATTAGCAGAAGGCTTTAAAGACCTACCAAACAACTGAGGCTCATTCTTTTTGTTATTCTGAGCAGGAGTCTCATAAGAGTCATCCATCATATTCTTGAGGGCATTTCTAATGTCTTTTCTCTTAGTATAACCTGAGTTAGAAATGGAAGAAAAGTTATAAGGGCTGTTTCCGTTCAGTGCGTTTACATTAACATCAAAGATAGTTGCACCAACACCGGCACCTCCATACATTACGATACCTGATTTAGCTTTGTGGAAACGAATGTTATTCAGTGTAATAATACCTTGTAAAGACAGGTCCTGGATATTAGCCTTGTAGTTGTAATAAACAACTGAACCGGGCGCATATGCACTCCATGCAGAATTATTTGCATAACCGGTTGAAGGTTTCCAGTTAAGACCTTTTGCAGTACCATTAGAGTACTGAAGTCTTAAAGAGAACAGGTATCCGAGAGCTTTACGTACGTGTACTCCGAAACCGAATGTCGGGAGCTTTGCAGATACGTCACTGCTTTCAGAGAATAATCCCCCTGAAATACCCAATTCCCACTGATTACGCGGCTGGGCCGGGAAATCGTAGGCATTGTTCATGAACTCGTTGTGTTGTGCTTGTCCTTTTTCAGGAATTACTGCAGAGTTATTAACATCGAAAACTCCGGTATTCTGAGCGAATAACGCACCGGACATAAGGGAGAAAACTCCCAGCAACAATAATTTAAACTTTTTGCTTGCCATAACTTTTTGATTAATGATTTCTAATTTGTTATCCTAACAATTTTGCAAAAATATCAAAGGAAACTTACAATTCAAATTATTTTTTGTTTTTAGGGATAGATATTGAATCATTTACATATTCCTGCAATTTTTCTATTTTATGCAAAATTCTCACTACAAACGTAAGCAATTTATACATTATTGTTTTTTTGATTTTAAAATTAAGCAGAGGTTCTATAATTATGGTTCGTGCGTCTATCTATTTGGCCTCACCCGGGATAAACCAGAGAGTATTCTCAGAAAATCGATTACTAAACGCTCTTATCACATTTTTGAACACTAACGAAACTAATTTAACTTGCCACCCTTAACTACTAAAATGACGGTTCCAAGGAAGCTGATTGCTGAAGAATTAAATACGTTTGAAAAGAAGTTTGCCGAAGCTGTAAAAAGCTCCAATCCTTCTCTTGACCGTATAATGAAGTATATTATCAAAAGAAAGGGGAAGCAAATCCGGCCTATGTTTGTCTTCCTCAGTGCAAAATTACATGGAGAAGTCAATGATTCCACCTATAGAGCAGCCGCTCTTGTAGAATTGCTGCATACTGCTACTCTGGTTCACGACGACGTTGTGGATGAGTCGCTTGAAAGGCGTGGCTTCTTTTCTATTAATGCACTTTGGAAAAATAAGATAGCGGTGTTGGTCGGTGATTATCTGCTTAGTAAGGGCTTGTTGTTATCGACGTCTCACGATGAATTCAAACAATTACACATCCTGTCTGAAGCCGTTCAAAAGATGAGTGAGGGCGAACTGCTGCAACTTGAGAAAGCACGTAGAATGAATATTCGCGAAGATGTTTATTTTCAGATTATCAGAAGTAAAACAGCTTCTTTGCTGGCATCGGCATGTGCAGCAGGTGCATGGAGCAGTTCTCAAAATGAGGAGATTACACAAAAAATGAAGCTCTTCGGCGAGAAGATGGGAATTGCTTTTCAGATTAAAGACGACCTGTTTGACTACGGTTTTGAAAATGTCGGGAAGCCTACCGGTAATGACATCAAGGAAAAGAAATTCACCCTCCCTCTTATCTATACCCTGAATAATATATCACCTGCAGAAAGACGCAAGACTATCTATATCATTAAGAATCAGGGACAGGAAGCAGATAAGAGAAAATGGGTTCTTGATTTAGTTACCACTTCAGGCGGAATTGACTATGCCAATCAAAAAATGAAAAAATACAAGTCTGCTGCCCTGGATATTCTTTTTGAATTTCCAAAATCTGAAATCAGAGACGGACTCGAAGAACTGGTAGAATACACTATTGAACGTAAATACTGATCACTCTTACTCAGAAATGAAACATAAGAAATGGATTCTTAAACATCAGGATAAACAGAAAGTCAGACAACTGGAAAAAGAAGCTGCAGGCTATAAAGACTTCCTGTACAATATTTTCATTTCACGCGGGCTGGATACTGCCGAAACATTAAATACATATTTTAATCCCGATTACTCAATGCTGCACGATCCTTATCTGATGAAGGATATGGATAAAGCGGTTGATAGAATTCTTAAAGCCATTCGACAAAAAGAACAGATTCTGGTTTTCGGCGACTACGATGTCGATGGTACTACCGGTGTTGCGTTACTCGTTAAATTCCTAAAAGAGATTTATCCTGATAATAGAATTGACTATTACATACCCGACAGACGTAACGAAGGATACGGGATCAGTACACAGGGAATTGAATATGCAAAGAGCCTTGGTACTTCGTTATTTATCTCTGTCGACTGCGGCATCAAAGCTGTTAATGAAGCCGGTGAAATTCACAATGCAGGAATGGATTTAATTATCTGTGATCACCACCTTCCGGGAGAGGAATTGCCGCATTCTGTAGCAATATTAGACCCTCAGCAACCCGGATGTTCCTACCCATACAAAGAGTTATCGGGCTGCGGGGTTGCATTCAAACTCATTACCGCCCTGGCGAAAGAACTCTCGCTTCCGGAAAAGGCAGTCTATAAGTATCTTGATCTCGTTACCACTTCTACGGGTGCTGATGTCGTGCCGATTACCGGTGAAAACAGATTGTTGTGCCAGTTTGGCCTGAAAATATTGAATGACAATCCCTCAACAGGACTCAAAGCTATTATCAAGACTCTGGGAAACAATGCGCCGCTAACCATGTACTCCATTGGCTTCCTTATCGGCCCAAGAATCAATGCAGCCGGCCGGCTTGATCACGCCAAAATGGTTGTCGAACTCTTGCTGGAAGAAGAGTTTGACAAGGCTATTATCCTAGCCTCCAAACTTCACGCTTATAACGAAGAGCGTAAGAACCTGGAAGAGACAACTACGAAAGAAGCCCTGGAAATTCTGAGGCGGAATCCTGACGTCGCACAAAAGAAAACAACCGTTGTTTACAACGACCACTGGAATAAAGGAGTAATTGGCATTGTTGCCAGCCGACTGACAGATTATTACTATCGCCCAACAATCGTACTGACACAGGAAAACGGATTGATAACCGGAAGTGCCCGAAGTGTCTCAGGATTCGATCTGCACCGTGCGATTGCAGATTGCAGCATGTATCTGGAAAAATTCGGCGGGCACACAGCAGCTGCCGGACTGAGTTTACTCCCAGAAAATCTTCAGCCGTTTTCAGAACATTTTGAAAGTGTCGTATCAGAAACTATCACCGAAGAAATCCTCACCTCCAAGGTTTACATTGATTCTGTAATCGACTTAAAAGATGTGAATTTTAATCTTTTCAAAACAGTTGAAGCAATGGCCCCGTTCGGACAGGATAACCCCAAACCTGTGTTTGCAACATTAGGGGTAAGACCTTCTAACTGGACAAAGATTTTAAAAGAAAAACACATCAGCTTCCACTTCTATGATGAGGACGGAACAGGTATCAGAGGGATAGGATTCAACCAGGCTGACAAATACAGAAGACTTGAACAGAATGCACTGATCGACATTGCTTACACAATCGATGAGAATGAATGGGAGGGAACGAAATCTCTTCAATTAAAAATCGTAGATTTCAGAATTGCGGCACCACTTTAATCTTCGCAGGTCTTCATGAATCTCAAGAAATACGGTAAATACTTTTTCTTCATCCTGAAACACTGGAACTTACGACTCGCTTGCTTTACCATACGGCAGGAAATAAAAGGCGAGAGGAAATACGGCCTGGACACTTCTTACACTAACAATCTTCAATCTCTTAAGGTAACCTCAGATAACAAGGAGCACGCGTACATCTACCAGCCGGCAAACTATTATATGCTGGAAAGGGCATTTAAATTCATCTGTGAAGCGGGTGCTGCCGGCAGCCTTGTCGACTACGGTGCAGGTATGGGCAGAATCATGATTGTAGCAGCAGCATACGGTTTTACAGACATTAAGGGAGTTGAATTCGCTCCTGAACTTTGTAAAATCGCACAGGAAAATCTTAATAAGGTACAGAGAAAATATCCCGACGCTCGATTTCAAATATACTGCTGTGACGCTACAGAATATTCAATAACAGAAAAAGACTGTGTATTTACCTTCTTCAATCCGTTTGATGAACGTGTAATGCTTCCTGTTATAAGAAAACTATTGGCTTCACTAAAAATACATCCTCGCCGGACATTCGTTATCTATTTAAACCCTACCGAATCTGAAATATTCAAGAGTGCCGGCTTTGAAGAAATAGAATATTACCGGAAGATGAACTATCTCGACTACTCTATTTTTCTTTGGGAACCGGATGAGGGCGACTACGATGCTGAATAAAAAAACAGTCCGTAGAAACGGACCGTTTAACACTTGAAATATGTTCCACTCAAATATCAGTGATGATTTTGCTTGTCTTTCCGCCTTCCATCAACTGAATGCTTCTATTGATGAACTCAGTCAACTCATTTCCTTTCAGTAATCCCTGCGATAACAACGCCATGTCTGCAAGGTTGTTTACCATATCTTTCTTCTTCGCTTCGTCTTTTTCTTCGAGAATCTTTTTGTAAATACTGTGATTACCGTTTACAACCAGATTGATTTCATCAGGCAAATTGCCATAGATACCGCCGCTTACTTCAGACATGTCTTTCATTCTTCTCATGAACTCGGGACGAACCGCCACAACAGGCTTCTCATCAGGAGAGAGCCCTTTCACTTCTACCGATGTGTGCATTCCTTCTATATCCCTCTTGAATAATTCCTTCAGCGTTTCTGTTTCAGATTCTGTCAGAGCACTTTCAGTACTTTCGTTCTTATCGACAAGATTTTCTGCAATGTCAGAATCTACCCTTACAAACTTCACATCCTGCCACTTCATTTCTATATTGTTCACAAAAGCAGAGTCGATAAGAGTTTCCAGTTTGATGACTTTGTAACCTCGGCCTTCTGCATCCTTCACATAACTGTTTTGCTGCACAGGATCGGAGGTGTAGATGATCACATGTTTTTCTTCTTTATTCTTCTGATTAGCCTCTGTTGCTGTTTTATATTCTTCCAGCGTATCAAACTTTCCTTCTACTTCCTGGAAGAGAACAATATCTTTTGCTTTTTCTAAGAACTTATCGTCTGTTATCATACCATACTTCACAAACAGACCGATACTCTCCCATTTCTCCTCGAAA
>JAGFIS010000005.1 GCA_024103425.1 Chitinophagaceae bacterium | reverse complement strand
CACTCCCGCCCCTTTACCGAGTTGCGTTCCTACGCGGCGCTTGACCCCTGTCCTGCTCTGCAGGGAAATTTCCCCCACCTCAGTTTTGCAGGACTGCGTCCTACAAAACGCTTGACTGAAATTTGATTCCAAAAAATAAATTCCCAGTGTCTGAAAACAAGTTTTCAGCCACACATTTATTTTTTGGAACTTTCCGGCATGAATGCCCGGACAAGCTGTCAAGCGCCGCGTTACAAGCAAGCCTAACAGACGACACAACTACCATCAACATGACACCTTAACCATCGACCTCTGACATCTTGACCAGATTTTGGACGACCAAAATCGGCTGACAATTTCGCTGTATTTCGACACAAGCCGCAGACCAACTTGGTGACACTCAAGCCGACATATGTTTTTAAAATTTTTTCTACCGCACCGTGTAACATTAAATAATAAAACCTACATTTGACCTAAACTGACAAGTCTATGGCAGACAATATAAAATCATTTGGTGAAACAGTTCGAGACCTTAGAGAGAACAAAGGTTTGCTCCTTAGACAAGTTGCTGCTGTTCTTGAGGTGGACACTGCATTCCTGAGTAAAATGGAACGTAATGAGAAGAAAGCAAGCAGGCAACAAGTTTTGAAATTAGCAAAGGCACTTGAAACCGCAGAAAAAGAGTTGTTGACTTTGTGGCTATCTGATAAAATAGTAGAGATTTTAAACGAAGAAAGTGAAGCTTATGGTGCTCTTAAGCTGACTGAAAAAAGAATTAAAAGAACAATGTAAGAAATGGATATACTCAATTTTCATAAAAAGTTAATAAACAATTACAAGACCTACATTCAGAGCTTTCTGAATATTAAAGACCCGGGCATTTTGAATTTCGTAGAATCGGAGGTTGACAATAAAAAACTCTGGCCTGAGCCTTTGGTTCAGTTTAATCCGACATTTGAAAAAGGAAGGCCATTATCCACATTGGTAAAAGAAGGTCACCTGCACCCGGAATTGGATAATATATTTTCCGGTTTTAGTTTGTATAAACATCAGGAAGAAGCCATTTTGATAGGTGTGAGTGGCAAAGAGTTTATTGTAACGTCCGGAACCGGTTCAGGTAAATCGCTTACCTACATGGCTACCATTTTTAATCATGTATTAAATCAGGGGGATTTCGGCACCAACAAAATTCAGGCAGTTGTGGTTTATCCGATGAATGCTTTAATTAATTCACAGTTCAAAGAAATAGAGAAATTTAAAAAAACTTATGAAGAAAGATTCAAGAAACCTTTCCCAATTACATTCGACCAATACACAGGGCAGGAGACTGATGAGCAAAAAGAAAAACTAAGGGTGAATCCTCCTCATATACTTTTGACCAACTATATGATGTTGGAATTGATAATGACCCGTAGCGGCAGAGATGTTGATATAAGACAGAACTTTTTAGAGAATATCAAATATTTAGTTTTTGACGAGTTGCACACATATAGGGGTAGACAGGGATCAGATGTTTCTATACTAATTCGCAGAATAAAGGCAGCAGCAAAGAATAAGAAAATTGTTTGCATTGGCACTTCTGCCACTATGGTATCTGGCGATGCTACCACACTGTTAGAGCAAAAAAAGAAAGTAGCTGAAGTAGCATCAACCATTTTTGGAACTGATATTCAGGCTGACCAGGTGGTTAATGAATATTTGGTAAGGAGTATTGGTTTGGGGCATTCACCATCAAAAGAAGATTTAAGAAAAGCCATTCAAGAAGGGATTTCAATTTCTTCAAATGCGGAGGATTTCGAAAAACACCCAACGGCTAACTGGATTGAAGAACAAATAGCTCTTGAATTAAAAGAAGGCATATTGGTAAGAAGAAAGCCAATTGAACTTTCCGAAATAGCTCGGCAACTCTCTGAATTCACAGGAACTGGTAAGGAGGATTCTTTAAGTCATTTGGAGCAATTGCTCGGATGGGCGAATATTTTAAATACCAACCCTGATAAAAAGAAGAATTTTCTCCCCTACCGTATTCATCAATTTATTGCTCAAACAGGCTCGGTCTATTCGACTTTGGGCGACCAGGAAATAAGAGAATTGCGTTTAGATGCAGGTCTTTATGCAGACAGCAAAGAGACAAAACTATTTCCCATGGTTTTCAGCCGGGTCTCTGGGCATGAATTCACCTGCGTCAGGTTAAACCTGAATGATTCCACCATCCAACCGAGAGAATTTTATGAAATAGTGGATGAAGAAGATGAATCGGACATTGAAGAAGGTTATATTTTTATTCAGCATAAAGAAGATGAAGAACCAATCTGGGATGCAGAAAGAGATATTCCCGATTTACCTGAAACATGGTTTACACCGCCAAGAAAAGATGGCACCCGCAAACTGAAAAAAGAAAGAGAAAAAAGACTACCCAGAAAGATTTTCTTCAATAAACAAGGTGACTTTTCATTCACGAATACAATGGATTTTGAAGGATGGTTTATTCCTTCCCCATTAATGTTTGACCCAACATCAGGAACAATCTATGATGCTCAAACGGCTGAATGGACTAAGGTGATGAAATTGGGTGGTGAAGGGCGAAGTACAGCCACTACAGTACTGTCTTTTGAAACCATTACTCAACTACAGGAATTTGGTGAAGAACCAGCAAAACAAAAATTGTTGAGTTTTACCGACAACAGGCAAGATGCATCGCTTCAAGCCGGTCACTTCAATGATTTTATAAAAGTTGGACAACTAAGAGCAGCAATAGCAAAGGCTCTCGAAACATATACTACACTTGATTACACAAACATCACCGAAAAAGTTTTTGATTGTCTGAATATCGGTCAAGACCAGTTTGCCAAACTGCCAGCAACTTTTCCAGGTACTAAGAAGGAAAATGAAGATGCCTTCAAGGACTTTATCATGTATCGGTTGCTTCATGATTTGAGACGAAGCTGGCGGGTTGTATTACCCAACCTTGAACAATGTGCTTTGCTCAGAATAGAATACAAACATTTGGCCGCGTCTGTTCAGGATAATTCTCTATGGCAACCCAATGAATTGCTTTTTGCAATGACTCCTGTTGAACGCCAGGAATTTCTGCATCAGGTTTTTGACTTTTTCAGAAAGTCTTACGCATTAAGCTTTTCTATGCTTGAACCGGGGGTAATTTCAACCAACGCAAAAAAAATAAAGGAGAAACTGAAAGCTCCCTGGACTTTGGATGAAAATGAAAAGCTGGAAGTGCCCAATCATATTCGTTTAGAAAGACTTTCATCATCAGCAAGAGAATTTTATTCAGAAAGTGCAGGTCTTACAAGTGTTTTCGGTCGCTACCTGAGAAAGAAAGCCGAAAATCATGGAATTGATATCCGCGGTAAACAAGCCTATAATGATTTCACTTATAAGCTTCTTGACTTTTTGAGTGAGGCTGGTTGGCTGGTTAAGAAACCTGCTAAAACGGCAAAAAATGAAGAGACCGGCGTTTATCAATTAAAGGTTGACAATATTCTTTGGCAAAAGGGTGATGGAGAAAATCTCATTCCTGACTTAATCAAAAACCGTTCGTACAAACCACTCAATACCAAGCCCAACAAATACTTCCAACAGTTTTACCAAACCAACTTTCATGAAATCAAGCCAATTGAGGGGCGTGAGCATACCGGGCAGATCAATAGCGAAAAGAGAAAACAAAGGGAAGAGGATTTTAGAGAAGGTAAAATCGGAGTACTATTCTGTTCGCCAACCATGGAGTTGGGTATTGATATTTCAGACCTCTCCGTAGTTCACATGAGAAATGTACCACCATCACCTGCCAATTACGCACAACGAAGTGGACGTGCCGGAAGAAGCGGACAAGCGGCTTTGGTTTTGGTATACTGCTCCAATTTCAGTGCTCACGATCGTCACTATTTTAAGCATTCTACACAAATGGTTGCGGGTACTGTAAGCGCACCCAGAATGGATTTAATTAATGAGGAACTTCTGTTGAGTCATTTGAACGCTTCCATATTAACAAGAAAACCATTGAGTGTACTGAATAATTCACTTGGCGACCTGGTTGATAAGAACGCCCTTGAAACCCTCCCCTTGAAACAAGAAATTATAGATATTTTAAAAATCAGCGAAGACGAAAAGCTACTCATACTCAGGAATTACAAGAAAGTAATTGAAGATAGCTATTTTAAAAACGAACTGGCTAAGAGAAAACCGTCATGGTTTACTGATCATTGGATTAAACAGAATATTGATTCCTTTCAGCAATCTTTTGACCGTTCTCTTAAGCGTTGGAGAAAGCTGTATAAAGCTGCTCAGAATCAAATCAAAGCAGCTACTTCCATCATTGAAAACAGGATTTATGCAGACAATCACGAGAAGAAAAAAGAGGCCTACAAAAGTTTACGGCAGGCTGAAAGACAGCGTGACTTGCTCTTAAATGAACCTACTGATGGAAAGAAAAACAACAAAGACCAATCAGAGTTTTATCCTTATCGCTACTTAGCGGCTGAAGGATTTTTACCTGGTTACAATTTCACTCGCTTGCCTGTTCGTTCATTTATGGAAAGTGAAGATGGTGGTGGCGAATTTATCTCAAGAGCCCGCTTTATTGCATTGAATGAGTTTGGGCCGAGAAATGTGATTTACCACGATGGTGCCAAGTATCGTATTGACCGAATGATTCTGACAGAAGCCGAACTCAAATTGGAGAACGGAAAAATATGTCCTAAAACCGGCTACTTCCTCTACGACAAGCAATATGGGTACGAGGTTGACCCAATTATAAATGAACCTTTGCAGTTAGACATCAAGAAGCATGTTCATACTACATTGATAGAAATGGCTGAAACCAGAGCTTACGAATTGCAGCGCATCACTTGTCAGGAAGAAGAACGAACTAAAAAAGGATATGACATACAAACCTACTTTGCCGTAGATGGTGGCTTTGAAAATACCACAGAAGGCATTGTTAGTGTAGGCGATGAAAAACTATTACACATTCACTATTTACCGACTTGCAGAATATTCAAGCTGAATCTTAAATGGAGAGCTTCAAGAGAATATGGGTTTACAATTAACCTGAATACCGGTTACTGGCAAAGCAAAAAACAAAAAGAAGAAAAAGGAGAAGCAGATGAAATCAAAGATGTAAAACTGTTTACTTCCGACACGGCTAATGCCTTATACATCCAACCTATTAAATCACTTGGACTTGGCGGTGGTAGTAAAGGTGTTATCACTTTAATGTTTGCCATCAAACGGGCCGTTGAAAATTATTTCCAGGTAGAATCCAATGAGATTGGTGCCACCATCATGGGTGATGAAGATGCTCCAAACATTTTGATTTATGAAGCCGCAGAAGGAAGCCTGGGAGTTCTTTCTCAAATCATGGACAATCCTTCACTGTATAAGGCCATCATGACAGAGGCATACAAAGTTTGCTTCTTCAAAAATGGTGTGGAAGAAGAAGGCGAAGTACTTCCCGCTACCTATGACGATTTATTAAGCTACTACAATCAATACTATCATCAGCAAATTGACCGGAACCTGATTCGGGATGCATTAAGAAATCTGAAAGAATCAGCGGTAGAGATATTGTCTGACAAATCATTCAGCAGTTACGATGAACAATATCACTTTCTGCAAACAGTGAGAGACCCAAATAGCGACACAGAAGAAAAATTCCTGAAATTTCTTTATGCAAATGGCATCAGGCTTCCTGATGAAGCCCAGCCCAAGGTGGATAAAATGTTTGTACGCCCTGATTTCTATTACAAACCTAATGTTTACATTTTCTGTGACGGAACTCCTCACGACAATCCGGAGGTGAAGCGGGATGATATAGAAAAACGGGCAGCGCTTAAAAATGCAGGTTACCAGGTGCTTTCCTGGTATTATAAGGATTCTTTAGAGGCCTTCATTGCTAAAAGGCCTGATATTTTTAAGATTGTAAAATCAGAAAAGTCAAAAGTTTCGGAGGAATTAATTCATGATTTGTTCGAGGAAGCCAGAACAAGGTATGGACTAACTCTTAAAAAACTAGGAGAATGATGGAAAGCTATACTTTTCTTGATTATGATAGAATCGTCCAACTCAATCGTTTGGCTGTAAAAACCTTTGGTGGATCTAATGGAGTGAGAGATAAAAGCTTGATAGAATCTGCTATCAGCCAACCACAAGCAACTTTTAGAGGCCAATATTTACATGAGGATCGTTATCAAATGGCAGCAGCTTATTATTATCATATTTCTGAATCCCAGGGCTTTTACGATGGTAATAAAAGAACAGGATTTTTAGCATTATTTGCTTTTCTCCGAATCAATGGATGTGACTTAATGATACCTGACGATTATTTATGGCCCGTCCTTCTGGAAGTGGCAAGCGGAACAAAAGGCAAAAAAGAGCTAGCTGATTTCTTGACTGAAAATGTAATATGTAAAGACTAATGACAACAAATTTTGATTATAAGCCCGGAAGTTTAGTAAGTCTGCGCAACAGACCTTGGGTTGTGCTTCCATCCGAAGATACTGACCTGCTTTTATTAAAGCCTTTGGGAGGTTCAGATGAAGAAATAACGGGAATATTTCTTCCTGTTGCCGGCAGAGATGAAAAACCGCAGACTTACAATTTTATCAAACCATCTGCTGCTGATTTAGGTGATTTTACCTCTGCTAAATTATTATACAACGCAGCCCGTCTTTCATTCCGAAATGCAGCAGGCCCGTTTCGTTGCCTCGGTAAACTTTCCTTTCGGCCACGTTCCTATCAAATGGTACCGTTAATCATGGCTTTGAAACAGGATGTTACCCGGTTACTTATTGCAGATGATGTGGGTGTGGGTAAAACCATTGAGGCTTTACTTATTGCCAAAGAGCTGTATGAACGCAAAGAAATTAAACGATTTGCTATTGTATGTCTGCCTCATTTATGTGACCAATGGCAGGATGAAATGAAAAATAAATTTGGAATTGAGGCAGTAATTATTCGTTCCGGAACAGCAACATCATTAGAAAGGCAAATTCGTACTAATGAAAATATCTTTCGTGCGTTCCCCTTTCAAATCATTTCCATTGATTATATAAAAGCGGGCAATAAACGACAGGTGTTTATTGATCACTGTCCCGAATTAATAATGGTGGATGAAGCGCACACCTGTGCCAAACCTGCCGGAGCAAACAATTCTCAACAGTTGCGTTACTATCTGCTGCATGAAATTGCCCAAAAAGAGAACCAGCATCTGGTATTGTTAACCGCAACTCCGCATAGCGGTAAGCAGGCTGAGTTTCAATCGCTATTGGGATTATTAAAACCGGAATTTGAGCATATCAATGTATCGGATGCCGATGAAAGGGAAAGAAAAGAAATTGCGAAACACTTTATTCAGAGACGCAGGGCTGATGTAATGAAATGGATGGATGAAGAAACTAAGTTCCCAAAGCGAAACTCTATCGAAATAGATTATGAAATCGGTAAAACCTATGCAGAAATATTCAATGATATTTTGGCCTATGCCCGTGAGATCGTTGCACTTAATACCGGAAACAATAGAAAGCAACGTTACAACTACTGGGATGCGCTCGCCTTGTTGAGAGGTGTCATGAGCAGCCCCGCTGCCGGGATTTCCATGCTGACTAAAAAAGCACAGAAGAAAAAAATTGCAGATGAAGAAGATGGTACTGATACTGACGGAGGACATGAAGATATTGCTGAAAGTGACGAGGTAATGGACAATGATTTTTCTCCTAATGACAGTCTACCTTTATCTGTACTGGGAAAAGGCGAAGCGGTAAAGAATACGGAATCAAAACGATTGATGGGTTATGCCAAACGCATGGAAGGACTTTATGGTATTGAATACGATCAAAAAGCAAAAGAAGCGCTTATTCAAATCAAAACTTTTTTGGAGCGAGGATACAACCCGATTGTTTTTTGCCGCTATATTCAAACAGCCAACTATTTGTGTGAGATTTTTAAAAACAATTTGAAAGATAAAAAATTCAAAAATATACATATAGAAGTAGTAACCAGTGAACTGAATGACGAACTCCGCAGAGAGAAAATTGAAGAGATGAACAAATCGGAAAGGCGATTGCTGATTGCCACCGACTGCCTGAGTGAAGGGATCAACCTGCAGGAAGGATTTAATGCGATGCTGCATTACGATTTGCCATGGAACCCCAACAGGTTAGAGCAAAGAGAAGGTCGCATTGACCGTTTCGGACAACAATCAGCATCTGTAGAAGTGGCGTTGCTTTATGGAAGTAACAATCCAATTGACGGTGTGGTACTGGAGGTGTTGTTGCGCAAGGCTATGGAAATCAGGAAATCAATTGGTATATCGGTGCCCTTCCCGGAAAATAGTGCTTCAGTAATGGAGGCAGTTACACAAGCTATTCTTTTGAAGCAATCCGTAGTTGTAAAAGAGGTGGCTCATCAGTTGTCCCTTTTCGAGGATGATGAGATTGAGGTAGAAAAAAATAAAGTGAAGGAAGCATTCGAAGAAGCTGAAAAGAGAGAGAAAGCATCGCGCAGCATCTTTGCACAAAACGCTATCAAGGCAAATGAGATAGAGGAGGATCTGCAGGGAGTAGATGATGCTATAGGTGATGTTAAAGCTGTAGAAGAATTTGTTATAGGTACACTTCATGCCATGGGTGTACAGGTGGACGCGAAGAAGAATGGTTATAAGGTTTACACAACAAATATCCCGCAACGGTTGAAAGACTTATTGACTGACAAGAATGAGGTTCAGATATCCTTCAAATCTCCTACACCTCTCGGCTATAAATATATTGGCCGTAATCATGTTTTTACTGAGTACCTGTCGCAGCATGTTATCAACACAGCTTTAGGAAGAATCGGCAGGCTGGCAGCCAGAGCCTCTGTGCTCAGAACGTCTCAGGTAAATCAAAAAACAGTTTTATTCCAGTTCAGAGTACGAAACGTTATTGCAGAACAGCCTGGTAGCAAACAAATTGTTGCAGAAGAAATGTGGCTTTGGGGATATGAAGGCGAGGTGAGTCAAAAACAAATCATTGGAAAGGATAAGGCCATAAACTTATTAATGAATGTAAAACCCACCCAAAACATAGAGGAAGAAGAAAAGGCTTACTGGCTCAACGAAGAAATGGATTGGGTGAATGACGAAACCACATTCAGGCAGCGGACAGATGGTGTGGCCTTGGAAAGAGCCAACCACTTAGTAGAAAGCCATACGCGATTTAAAAAATTGGTTAGTGGTAATAAATACAAAGTGGTAGAGCCCGTCTTGCCAATGGACGTGTTGGGAGTTTACATTTTATTACCCGAAATATAATTGAGAATGAAGAATGAAAAATGAGGGGTTGATATTATTATGTCAACTAAAAATACAAGGAGGAAATGAAAGAAAATGTTTTGAAAGAAAAATCTTATTCGTTTGCGCTTGAGATAATCAAAGCTTACAGACTTTTATCCGATAGACAAAGGGAATTTGTTTTGTCTAAACAATTGTTGCGTGCAGGCACCTCTATTGGAGCTAATATAGAAGAAGCGGACGGAGCTCAAAGTAAACGTGACTTCCTGCATAAAGTTTCTATCTCGTTTAATGAAGCGAAAGAAAGCAGATATTGGTTACGCTTGCTTAAAGACAGTAATTTACTTAAAGCTGTATATGCTGACGTACTACTTTCTAAACTGGATGAATTGTTGAAAATAATGACTGCAATAATAAAAACCACTAAAGCCAATATTAAAAATGAGAAATAATTACCACATACGATCCATTATCAATTACCCATTATCCATTATCCATTATTCATTATCCATTACTCATCACCCATTATTCATTAACTTAAAGTGAAGTACACCACCATCAACATACAAGGCAACTTATTATCCGAAGAAATTCTGCAAAAAGTGGAAACCGCAGAAGCAGCAGGGCAGCAGGCTACCCACTTTGGTTTGGAGCCGGGCGCCAACCTGCGCAGCGAAATTGAATATGCCTGGAGCCGCATTAAATTAGACTGGAAACATTTTAGCGAGAAAAGCCAAAGCCTGCCGGCCAATGATCCCTACGGCACTACCCTCACCCGCAGGTGGATGGAGCAGTTTTTCAGTTCGCTCGGCTTTACCCTTACCCGCCAGCGCAGCAACCTGATGGGGGAAAACAAGCAGGGTTATGCCATCAGCCATACTGCCGATAATGCAGATGAATTACCCGTGCATATCGTAGGTTTTTTTGAGCCGGACAAGCCCGATAAAAATACCTTAGACATCAAAACCAGCGGTGGCACTTCACGGCTTTCGCCACATGCTACCGTGCAGGAATACCTGAATGTAACCGAGCACCTTTTTGGTATGGCTGCCAACGGACTCTGTCTGCGTTTGATTCGTGACAGTGGCCGCCTCATCAAACTCACCTATCTAGAGTTTGACCTCAAACGCATGCTGGACGAAGACAAATACAGCGAGTTTACTTTGCTGTATCGCCTCTTGCATGTTTCCCGTTTCCCGCACAACAAAGCCGAAGCCGACCAGTGCTGGTTAGAAAGATATTACCAGGACAGTATTGAAACCGGCAACCGCATCCGGGATGGATTGAGCCAGGCGGTGAAGGAATCATTGCTGGCTTTAGGAAATGGATTTTTACAACATGAACACAATACAGCGTTGCGTGAAAAAATACAATCGGGGAAACTTTCATCTAAAGACTATTACCGCCAGTTGCTGCGCATCATCTACCGCTTCCTGTTTTTGATGGTAACCGAAGAAAGAGACCTGGTATATGAGCCGGAAGATAAATCGGAAACAACACAAAGGCTTAAGAAAATATACCTGCAGTTTTACAGTATTGCCCGGCTGCGCAAACTCTCTGAGAGCCGTTACGTATTTGAGTCACAGTATAACGATCTGTGGAAGGGATTGGTTCAAACCTTTCAATTGTTTGAGGCAGGAAGCAACGGTAAAAAATTAGGCATACTGCCTTTAGCCGGTGACCTGTTCAGCTACAATGCCATCAAGGATTTGCAGGATTGCCTGATTAGTAATCGCCTTTTGCTGGAATGTGTACGGAATATGAACGAGTTCAGGGACGAAAACAAAAACCTCGTACACATCAACTATCGTTCACTGGATGTAGAAGAATTGGGTTCGGTTTACGAAGGACTGCTGGAACTGCATCCGGTTATTGAAAACATTGAGTCCAGGAATCCAGCCCATATCAACTTCACTTTTCACGAAGGTACCGACCGCAAAACCACTGGCTCTTATTACACAAGACCGGAGCTGGTACACGAACTCATTAAATCAGCTCTGATCCCCGTAATTGAAGACCGGTTGAAGGAAACAGAGCGCATAGCGAATGGCGAATGGCAATTGGTGTGTGGAGAACGAGGGACAGAGAGTGCGCTGCATATCAACCTAAAAAATTTAATGATTAACTTAAGTATTGAATATGAAAAGCTATCAGGAATTACAAATCTGGCAAAGAGGGATAGATTTAGCGGTGATAACTTACCAATTGACAAACTTCTTTCCCAAAGAAGAATTGTATGGGATGACTTCTCAACTCCGAAGAGCCGCAAACTCGGTTCCGGCCAACATATCAGAGGGATGGGGCAGGAACAACAACAAGGAGTTCAGAAATTTTCTCAGGATAGCCAATGGGAGTTTGAAGGAACTGGAAACACATTTGATACTGGCAGAAAAAGTAAACTTGTGCAGCCTGAAGCAAATTCAGCCCTTGCTGGAAATTTCGGAGATACTGGGCAAACAGATACTTTCTTTTCAAAGATCCATCTCTCAGAAAAAAACCTGAAACTCATATGGAAACTTTTGCCTGCAACTATCCGCCATTCGCTACTCGCCAGTCACCACTTACTTAAACTCAAAGTATGCGATGCCGCTGCCGGTAGCGGGCACATGATACTTGCAGCCGCACGTACTATTGCCTGGTATCTGGCAAGAGTAGAAAGCGGAGAGGACAATCCTGCTCCTTCAGTGTACCGCAGGTGCTTGCGGGAAGTGATACAACATTGTATTTATGCGGTAGATTACAACCCCGATGCAGTAGAACTGTGTAAGCTGGCGCTATGGCTGGAAGGACACAACAGCGGCAAACCACTCAGTTTCCTTGACCATAAAATACGCAATGGCAACAGCTTAGTGGGTGTAACCGATTTAAACGTTTTAAAGAAACCTTTGCCTGATGAAGCTTTCAATCCGGTTACGGGTGATAACAAGGAAGTATGTAAAGAACTCAAAAAAAGAAATGCAGCCTTCCGTAAAACCAAACAAACCGATTTGTTTTCAGCACAAGGGCAGCAGATAAAAAAAGATACTGAAGCTTTGAAAAGCGCTTTTACCGAAATGGAAAGCATTCAGCAGGATTCGGTAGAAGCGGTTCAGCAGGTGAAAAAGCAATTTGAAAAAGTAAGAGAAAGTGTATTTCACGAAGAGAAAGCCTGCCATATATGGACAGCCGCATTTTTCAAAACCTATACAGATGCAGACGACCCTACCAACCCCAGTTCTGAAAAATTAGCTCAATATTTTTATGCACCTACACAATACGGCCGTTTGGTGGGCGATTCTACACGATTAGCCATAGAACATAAATTTTTCCATTGGCCATTAGAATTTCCGGATGTATTTGAACAAGGAGGTTTTGATGTGATGTTGGGAAATCCACCCTGGGAAAGAATTAAGTTGCAACAACAGGAGTTTTTTGCCACACGAAATACTGCTATTGCCAATGCCCCAAATGCTGCCGCCCGCAATCGCCTCATCAATGCTTTGCCACAAACGAATCCGGAATTATACAACGAATATGAAACAGCAGTACATACGGCTGATGCTACCGGAAAATTTTTAAGAGAAAGTGGGCGCTGTCAACTCACGGCTGTTGGCGACATTAATACGTATTCCATTTTTTCTGAACTCACGGTATCGCTGGTAAACAAAAAAGGTCGTACAGGTATTATCGTTCCAACGGGTATTGCTACTGACGACAGTAATAAAGCTTTCTTTGGCTATATGGTAGATCAAAACAGGCTGATTAGTTTATTTGATTTTGAAAATAAGGAAGCCATCTTTCAGGCAGTACATCGCAGTTATAAGTTTTGTTTGCTCACTTTAGCTGGTTTTGATATCGGAAAACAAAAAGCCCGTTTTGGTTTCTTCCTTACCCGGGTAGAACACCTGCAGGACGACCTACGGATTTTCAGCCTCAGTAAAGAAGACTTTCTGCGGCTGAACCCCAATACGAAAACCTGCCCGGTATTTCGCACCCGTATAGATGCCGAACTCACCACCAAAATATATCAGCGGGTACCCGTGCTCATCAATGAAGAAACAGGTGAAAATCCCTGGGGAGTAAGCTTTATGAGAATGTTTGATGTAACTAATGATGCCAAATTATACAAAACAGAATCAGAGTTAAATAAAGAAAACTTTGTAAGATTTGGGCCTGACTTTGTCAAGGGAGGTTTGATTTATCAGCCATTTTATGAAGGGAAAATGGCTTGGATTTTTGATCATCATTTTTCTTTTTATGGTAGTATGGGAGAAGAAATTGCTGAAGTTGAATACAAAGACCCAGAACTTTCAATTGTATCAAAATACTATATTAATAAGAATGAAAAGTTAAGGAGGTTAAAAAATAAATCTTGGAAGTATAAATGGTTTATTGGTCTAAGACGAGTTACAAATAACACAAATGAAAGGATGCTTGTTTCTGCAATAACTCCAATGAATCCAATAGCCAATAGTTGGTATCTCACTTTTTTAAATGGGGGTTCTATTCATTCGTCTTATTTAATTGGACTATTTTGTAGTATGCCATTTGATTATTTTGCTAGGAATTCAACGGGACAGCCTTCTTTGACCTATAGTGTTCTATATCAATTGCCAGTTAATTCACCTCAATTAATAGAACCAGGAATTGTGATGACAATATTATTGCGGGTTATTGAATTAACTTATTCAGCATGGGATATCAAAGCCTTTGCTGATGATGTTTGGAAAGAAGCAGGAGAAAGTGAAGAGTTAAAAGTGAAAAGTGAAAAGTTTGGGGAGCTGAGTCCATTGCAGGCTGCTATTGTAAAACAATGGGAAGAAAACGAAGCTGCTACCGGAGGGCATACCTGGTCTCCACCGGAGTGGTGTGAGATAGACCCGCAGGGTTGCCCTTTGCCACCTTTTAAATGGGATGAAGAACGCAGGGCTGTACTCAAAGCAGAATTGGATGCCATCTACGCCAAACTATATGGACTCACTACCGAAGAACTCAGGTATATTTTAGACCCACAGGATGTATATGGTCCCGATTTTCCGGGAGAAACTTTCCGTGTGCTCAAAGAAAAAGAAATCCGGCAATATGGCGAGTACCGCACCAGAAGGCTGGTGCTGGAGGCATGGGAGAAACTAAATGCATAGTGAAAAGATAAAAGTGAAAAATGAAAAGTGAAAAGCCGATAAGTTTGCGACATGGTTTTTATGAAGTGGACTATTTGCCGGAAAACGACCGTATCCGTTTCACCATCCACCCCGATGCACGCAAAGAAGTGCTGAAGCGGTTATTGGAATTGAATCATAAGATTCACGAAGAAGAAGTAAAAGCGAGCTTGTGGGAGAAAAAGAAAACTTCCGGAAAAAAGAAAACATCAGGCGGTGCATCCAATGTAGTAAATGAGCCGGAAATAAATTATGGGTTGTTAAAGAAACAAGAAGATAAAGAGTAAACACAATTAGGTAATCGGATTTCTTCATACACCTTATTACCAAATTTCTATTCCTATGCACTATAAAACTTTTGAGGCAAAGGTTTTCAAGAATTCTGGGAGAAAGACTGTATCAAGACAATGATGAAATAAAACATATCTGTGAAACACTAAAGAAATGAAACTTATGCATCCACAAAAACAGTTGGACAGCAACAGCGCAAACCTTTACTGGTAAAGGCTTAACAATTACAATGGACAGAAGACCAGCTTGTAACATGGGTTTGGCAAAATGGCGGGTTCAGTGCTTCGTATGACAGTTTTTGCTAAACTTGAACTTTGGTGCTTGGTATAAAATTTAGTGGTAAAAATCGCCATCTTCGTCAAGCGCCGCGTTAGACGTTACCATAAAAAGACGACCGAATGAAAGAATATTCAGGATATGACACAAAAGTAAACGGACTGCTCATAGATGACTTGCGTAGAACAAAAGACGCAAATACTCTTTATGTATCCCATTATTTTTTTGCTTTGAATGACGGGAAAAGCCTGATTTTTTATTACAATCCCCAACATTTTTGGGACAAAATTTCAATTGAAAAAGTTGAAGATTATGTTTGGGAAAACCTAAATCAAGAATGTGCTGTTTTCAAAAATTTTGACCCAGACAAAGAAACTAAAAGCCAAGCGTTAGACAATAAAAAACCACATTCTGCATTTTTTCCTGAAACACCGAGAATAGGCAACCATTATTCTTGTTTGGGCAATAGAATTGTTTCCCATCACAGACATTACTATTTCCTTAGAAACTTCGGAGGATGTGTAAAATGCAAGACCAAAGGTTTAACAGACTATGATATTTTAAGTCTATTAAATTGGGCAGTTATGACAAAAACGCCTAACTATATAAAGTCAGTTCATAACTTGGACTGCTTTAAGAACAAAAAAGTTGATGATAGTTATATTGTAGATGGAGAAGACTTAAGAAATCATTTTGAAGGGGAGGATTTAGAGTTGGCTAAAAACATATCAGAAGTTATTATTGGATATAGAAGTATGTTTAAAACTGAAAATAATTCAAACACAATAATTGGGGCGGTCATCGGAGATGTGATAGGCTCTGTTTTTGAATGGAACAATATAAAAACAACCGACTTTGACTTATTCAATTCAAAGTGTGATTTTACGGACGACACCGTTTTAACAATTGCCGTTGCAGACTGCATTTTAAACAAAAAAGATTTTGCTAAAACAATTTGGGAGTATGGCAGAAAATATCGTGGACGAGGCTATGGCGGCAGTTTTAGAAGTTGGTTGCAGCAAGACAATTTGAAACCATATGGAAGTTTTGGTAATGGTTCGGCAATGCGAGCAAGTGCGGTTGGATTTGCATTTGACAACATTGAAACTGTTTTAGAAATTGCCAAACAGACAGCAGAAGTAACACACAATCATCCTGAAGGAATAAAAGGAGCACAAGCCACAGCAACAGCCATATTTCTTGCAAGACAAGGGAAATCAAAACAAGAAATCAAAGACTACATAACTTCAACTTTCAATTACGACCTTGACTTTACGCTTGACGAAATACGACCAACTTATAAATTTGATGTTACTTGTCAGGGTTCTGTGCCACAAGCAATAGTTGCCTTTCTTGAAAGTTCAGACTTTGAAAATGCAATAAGATTAGCTATTTCAATCGGTGGAGACAGCGACACTATCGCTTGCATAACAGGTGGAATTGCTTCGGCTTACTACAAAGAAATACCGAAAGAAATCATTGACTTTGTGGTGGACAAACTACCAAGTGAATACATCGAGATAATGAATAAATTTGACGAACAATATGACAGAAAATAAATGGCATACGCATAACAAACAAATTGGCAAGAGAGCGGGTGAACAGCTTCGATTAAACGATAGTGCAAAGTTAAACGGTAGTAATTCTATTGAACTTTAGTGCTAAAATTCCGCTCCCTCGCCAATTTGCCAACCGTAGGAACGCACTCCACCTTCGGTGGAGTAAAGTTGCTACGTGTCGCCGGAGGCGACACTCCCGCCCCTTTACCGAGTTGCGTTCCTACGCGGCGCTTGACCAAATTTCCCCCACCTCAGTTTTGCAGGACTGCGTCCTACAAAACGCTTGACTGAAATTTGATCCCAAAAAATAAATTCCACGTGTCTGAAAACAAGTTTTCATCCACCC
>JAGFIS010000040.1 GCA_024103425.1 Chitinophagaceae bacterium | reverse complement strand
GGCAAAAATCCAACAGGAGTTATCATTAACCCGGCGGACTATGCAGGTTTGTTGCTTAATGCGTCGAGTGGCTCAGGAGTGTTTGACCTGCCATCTTACGTGAGTGTTTCGCCGTTTGGGCAAATTTCAATTTTGGGAGTACCGGTATTAGATACGCCAGCGCAGACAGCGATGGTGTACACGATCATTGACAATGCAGGTAGCCTTTTAGCGGTTCGGCAAAATGTAACGGTAGAATTCTTTGAGCAGGACACTGACAACGTTCAAAAGAATATGATTACCGCCCGCGTGGAAAGTAGAATTGCACTTGCAATTTATGGCGCAGCGTTTAACGTGAAAGGATCATTTGCGACATCATAGTTTCTCAAGGTTGGTTTTTCGGAGTTCTAAAACCCTGGCTTTTATGTTGGCCGGGGTTTTTTGTTAGGCGCAACCTTACTGATGGATGGAAGTTTGAACTGGCACAAGTGAAAAGGGAGTTGCTGCTCGCGAATGGAAAAGAAAAACGAAATAGTTTGCTAAAAGTCGGTGACACACTCCCGTCTGCTCCCGTTTTGTCAACTATTGACAAAACGGGAGCAGAGCAAATCCACAACACCCGCGATACCATCGCCAAAGACTTAGGCTGGAGCACCGGCAAAACAGCCTATGGCAGAAAACGGGGTTTTTATTTACTCCCCTATTTGCTCCACTAAAAAAGGGTTTCGCCTGAAACCCTTATCAATACTGCATTTGAGAAAATAAGTTGTGGAGCTGCAGGGATTCGAACCCTGGTCCAAACATATCCGTTACAAGTCTTCTACATGTTTAGTTCTGCATTAGTTGTCAGGATAGGCAGGGGCAAAACTAACCAACCGTCTCCTTAGCTGAATAGGTCTTAAGCCATTCGCACAGCCTTGAATGGCAGCAGCCCGTTTTCTTTTTGAATTGGCGGGAGGTCGCGGCAACAGGCCTGCCTGACCAACGGCCGTACTGGTTGCTAAACTATCGCTTAGGCAGCCAGGGCAAAGTTGTTATTGCCATTTAAAAGTTTACGTATTCAGATTAAAGCGCTAATTACGCAACGCGCTACATGCTTATACTTATAAAGAACTATGCTGTCAAAACCGGTCAGCCCCATAATCTTCAAAACAGACCTGCAAAAATACAACTTTTCGCCTCAGTAGCCATATTTTTGCCCAGGTTTTAGGTATAAATAAGAGGTTTTTGAGGGTTGCAAAAAAAATGAGAAAACACTCCCGGGCTGTTTCAAAATCAAAAAATAGTTATACATTTGCACCCATTAAAAATTTTTAAACGACAAAATGTCTCACTTAACATCAGAAAACAAAGCAGCATTTTTTAACGATTTTGGAGGCGCTGCTACTAATACAGGCTCTGTAGAAGCCCAGATTGCGATTCTGACTGAAAGAATCAATCATATCTCACAACACCTGAAGAACAACAAAAAAGACTTCCATTCTCAGCGCGGTTTAATGCTGCTGGTTGGAAGAAGAAAAAGCTTGTTGGCATACCTGACAAAGAAAGATTTGGAAAGTTATCGTTCCCTGATTGAAAAGTTAGGTCTCCGCAAATAATTTTTTCAACATAACAATTAATTATATCAGGTATTCCCAACACATGATGTGGTTGGGAATACTTTTTTAAGACCATAAATAATATGAATATTCCCACACCAATAAATGTGACTTTTGATCCGGGAAACGGTAAAATGATCACTATTGAAACCGGCAAACTGGCACGTCAGGCCGACGGCGCAGTAACAGTTCGCCAGGGCGATTGTATCATTCTTGCTACCGTAGTTGCATCAAAAGAACCAAAAGAAGGCCAATCCTTCTTCCCACTGACTGTTGACTACCAGGAGAAATTTGCTTCAGCAGGCCGTATACCCGGTTCGTTCTTCAAAAGAGAAGGCAGGCTGAGCGATTATGAAGTATTGATCAGCCGTTTGATAGATCGTGCTCTCAGGCCTCTTTTCCCTGACGATTACCTGTGCGATGTGCAGGTGTTGGTAACCCTGATCTCAAGCGATCCCGAGATTTTACCTGATTCATTGGCATGTCTGGCAGCTTCGGCAGCGCTGGCTGTTTCTGATGTTCCTATCCAGGAGATCATTTCTGAAGTTAGAATCAGCAAGATCGACGGGGCTTTTGTAGTTAACCCGGGAAGAAGCGAGATGGAAAAGGCTGAAATGGAGTTTATCGTGGCTGCCACCGAAAAGAACATCATGATGGTGGAAGGTGAAGCCAAGGAATGCCAGGAAGAAGACCTGGTACAGGCTATTGAAAAAGCACACGAAGCCATTCGCATACAAATCAAAGCTCAGGAAGAATTACGCGATAAGTGCGGTGCTAAACCTAAGAGAGAATATGAGAAGCCTTACAGGAACGAAGAGCTTGAAAAGAAGATATACGAATTTGCGACCGACAAAGTACGTCAGGTTGCAGAATCGGCTACTTCCAAACAAGAACGTTCTGATGCTTTTGATAAGATAAAAGAAGAGCTGACCGAATTCCTGGGAGAAGATCTGCCCGAAGAAGATGAACCGCTGATTGGATATTATTATCACGAGCTTCAGTATCATATCGTTCGGGATATGATTCTCGACAAGAGAACCAGATTAGATGGCCGAAAACTGGACGAAATCCGTCCGCTTACTCTGGAAATCAGTCCGCTTCCTTCACCACACGGATCGGCACTTTTCACCAGAGGTGAAACCCAGTCTTTGTCTACAGTAACACTTGGTACTCCGCTGGATGAGTTACTGATTGAAACTGCTGCTACCAGCAATTACAGTAAGTTCTTCCTGCATTATAATTTCCCTCCGTTCTCAACAGGTGAGACCCGCCCGATGCGTGGTCCCGGCAGAAGAGAGGTTGGGCATGGTAATCTGGCTATGCGTTCGCTCAAGCAATTAATGCCTGGCGATGAATTCCCCTACACAGTGCGTGTTGTAAGTGATATCCTCGAGAGTAACGGATCGTCTTCGATGGCTACTGTTTGTGCAGGTTCTATGGCGTTGATGGATGCGGGTGTTCCTTTCAAGAAACACGTGAGCGGTATCGCCATGGGTTTGATTTCTAAAGGAGATAAATACGCTATCCTTTCTGATATCCTCGGAGATGAAGACCATCTCGGAGATATGGACTTCAAGGTAACGGGTACACGTGACGGTATCTGTGGCGTCCAGATGGATATTAAGGTGGATGGCCTGAGCATGGATGTAATGCGCGAAGCTCTGGAACAGGCTAAGAAAGGCCGTATGCACATTCTGGACGCGATGTATAATTGCATTCCTGAACACAGGGATGATGTGAAACCACAGGCCCCGCGCATGAAGAAGCTGATAATCGATTCCGAGTTTATCGGTGCGGTGATCGGACCAGGTGGTAAAATCATCCAGGAGATCCAAAAAGCTACAGAGACTACTATTAATATTGAGGAAGTGGGTAATACCGGTGAGGTAAGTATCTACGGTACTAATAAAGAGAATGTTGATAAGGCAGTAGCATGGGTAAACAGTATTGTAGCTGTACCTGAGATTGGCGATGAGTACGACGGAGTTGTAAAAGGCATTAAAGAGTTTGGTGCTTTCGTTGAGTTCCTTCCCGGCAAGCAGGGATTATTACATATCTCTGAAATCATGTGGAAGCGCCTCGACTCAATGGATAACGTGCTGAACGAAGGCGATCATGTAAAAGTGAAATTGATTGGTATCGATCCTAAGACCGGAAAATACAAATTGAGTAGAAAAGCACTTTTGCCCAAGCCTGAAGGATATGTTGAATCTAAAAGGCCGGCGGGTGGCGGCGGCGGACCGAGAAGAGATAAGGCAGAGAGAAACGACAGAGGTCATCACCACAATAAGTAAAACAGGAAAAACCTGAATCATAAAGGCGTCCAATAGTTTGAGTTCAATCTGTTGGACGTTTTGCATTTTATAATGTCTGAACAGACCATGAAGATCTATCTCAAAGTGGTTATTGCTCCGGTTGAACAAGAGGAGGCTGAAATCCTTATGGCAGCATTGACCGACTATGGTTTTTATGCATTTGAGGAAGGGGAGGAGAGTCTTACAGCATACATCGTTAAGCAAGATTATGATGAACAGGCGCTAAGGAGTTTAATACCTGCAGATGTTTTGATCAGGATAGAAGAGATCGAAGACAAGAACTGGAACAGCGAATGGGAATCAGCTTTTGAGCCTGTAATTGTCGATGACTTTGTAGGAATCAGAGCAGGTTTCCATGAAACACTGAAGGATGTACAACATGAAATCATTATCACGCCTAAAATGAGCTTTGGCACGGGCCATCATGCCACTACAGAAATGATGGTTCGCCTCATGAAGGATGTTGATTTTAAAGGCAAAATCGCAATTGATTTTGGAACCGGCACAGGAGTGCTGGCTATACTTGCCGAAAAGCTGGGCGCTGCGAACATATTTGCACTTGATAATGATGAATGGAGTATTGAGAATGCCGGAGAGAACGTGAAAAACAACCATTGTGAAGCCATTACCCTCTCGCTGGCATCCGATATTTCCGCTGCTCCCAAAGCAGATATTGTGCTTGCAAACATCAATCTGAACGTTTTGTTGAAATTTGCCGCCAGTATTGCAGATAAGTTAAATCCGAACGGACTTGTACTGTTATCGGGAATTCTTGAATCAGACAGAGAAACGATTCTGAAAACCTATAAAGTGCTGGGGTTCAGCGAACTAAAAGAGGTGTCTCTCAGAGGTTGGATAGCAATTTTATTGAAAAAGAGTACAGAAATCCTTTAATCACTATGGGTTTCCGGTCAACCTAAAAAGCTGATTTAGTTCAATTTAGTCTTATATTTGCCTTTTGTACGATTTAAGTGCGACTTATCAGATAATATGAAAGAAGCTTTATTAGTACTGATTGCTTACCTGATTGGCTCAATACCCACGGCATTAATCATTAGCAAAAGTTTTTTTGATATTGACATCCGCGAATACGGAAGTGGCAATATGGGAGCTACCAATACCTTCCGTGTGCTGGGGCCGAAATTCGGCACTATTGTGATGATAGGGGATATGCTTAAAGGGGTGTTTGCAGTAGCACTGTACGGACTATTACCATTTTACCTTACGAACGAACTTGAGCGTACAAACCTGATGCTGGGTTTGGGATTAGCCGCTGTGGTAGGTCATATTTACCCGATCTGGGCCAATTTCAAGGGAGGTAAAGGTGTTGCTACCTTGTTCGGGATGGTTCTGACCATTCAACCTATTGTGGCACTAAACTGTGTGGCAGTTTTCCTTCTGGTTTTATTTCTCACCCGCTATGTTTCTCTTAGCTCAATCCTCGCCGGAATAGCTTTGCCGATCTGTGTTTTGTGGATCTATAATGAGAAAGAAGTATTCTACCGTGTGTTTGCAGTTGCTGTGGCTGCACTGATTATTCTTACCCATCAAAAGAATATCTCAAGGCTACTGAAGGGCAACGAAAGCCGAGTGCCTATTTTTAAAAATCGCGACCGCAGAAAGTCGAAGCGAAAAGAAATGTAAATTTCTCATCTACTTCTAAACCTTCTTCTACTAATCAAGTCTTTATTGTAAGCTGAATTTTAGAAATTATAACAGCTGGCCGAACCTCTGATTAGGTAATTTTGTAAAAATAAAAAGCATGAAAAAGTTTTTGGTTGCTATCGTATTTCTTTCGTTTGCTACGACCTCTTGTACGACTAATCCTATAACCGGTCGTAAACAACTCACACTTGTATCAGAAGATGCACTGCAGCAGCAGGCTGTTACAGAATATCGTTCATTTTTGTCTCAAAATAAGGTAGTGAATGCTTCTGTGAATAAGGATGCTGAGATGGTAAAGCGTGTTGGTAATCGTATTGCTAAGGCAATTACAGCCTTTTATACAGAGAAGGGTTTGGGAGATGTGCTGGAGGGATACCAGTGGGAGTTTAACCTGGTTCAGAGCCCCGAAGTGAATGCGTGGTGTATGCCCGGCGGAAAAGTGGTTGTTTATACAGGCTTGTTGGGGGTAACACAGAACGAAGCAGCGCTGGCAGTTGTGATGGGCCATGAAATTACACATGCAGTTGCCGGCCACGGTCGTGAAAGAATCAGCCAGGCATTGGCAGCACAAGGACTTGAAATTGCCGGCAATATTTTCACGGCTAACAATCCTAAAGTAAATCAGATTTTTAATTCCGTTTATGCACCGGGTGCACAGGTAGCGGTGCTCTTACCTAACTCGCGGAAGCAGGAGTATGAAGCAGATCACTACGGACTTTTATTCTCTTCAATGGCAGGATATAACCCCAGGGAGGCAATACCTTTCTGGGAGAGAATGGCTGCGCTAAAGCAAGGTCAGCAAGGACCGGAGATTTTTAGTACGCACCCTCTTGATGAAAAGAGAATTCAGGCTTTGCGCGGATATGTTGAAGAAGCACTTCAATACTACAAACCCGTTAGCAATAAATAGAAGTTGATATAAGTGAACACGTTGAAAATCAATGCTGTAGCTATTTTTGGAATTACTTAGCATTATTTTTTGTAACTTCGTGCTCGTTTTTTGTTTGGATTTTCTTGTCCGAACGATTAGTTAATCTTAAATTATTTTATTGGCATGTCTCAAACATTGTTGGAAAAGTTGCAATTAGAGGATGAAAAAAATGTTTTAATTCAAGGTCTTCCCTCCACCATCGAAAAACAGTTCTCAAAAATTTCTTTTTCAAAAAATGTAACTCAGTTATTGAGATCCCGAAAAATAGACTTTGCCCTGGTTTTTGTTTTGAATGCCAACCAGCTTAACAGAATTCTCGATGATGTTTGCACTGCGTTGCACGACGAGACTAAGTTCTGGATTGCATTCCCTAAACAAACATCAAAAATTACAACAGATCTGAGCAGAGAAGCATCATGGGATTGCGTTTGTGAAAAAGGACTTGAAGGAGGCGAAATCGTTGTGTTAGACTATGTATGGAATGCACAGCGTTTCTATCCTGCAGGAGTAGAAAGAGATTCTAAGGTTGTAAGCATGAAAGGTGCAGCCAACTTTGCTGAGGCCGAAGGTTTCTAATTTATTTCAGAATAACAATACCTACTTCACTCGCGAGGTTCTTTTCAAGTTCCTTTAAGTGTTTATGAGTCTCCAACAGAAGATCCATTCTGGTGGTGTCTGTGGTCGAGCTGATTTCTTTTTCGTTCTCAACGATCAGGCTTCTGATTCTTTTCAGTTCAAAATAGCGCAGCGATGATTGTATGTCCACAATGTATTGGGATTCTTTGGTCGCAACATCCTGATTGTACTTCTCCGTCCAGCCTTTGCTGACTTCGTACGGAAATGCAATCAGAGACACGACTGTTTCACTGACTTTTCGATTGTCGATGTATATAAAGTATTTCGTGTCGGGTATTCTTCCTTCTGATAATAACCGTGCATATGTTTCTGTAATTTCAGAAAGCACTTCGTCGGTTATGTCTTCCAGCATTGGAGTATTCTTAAGCAAGTATTCGGCTACGGTTAGCCCGTCTTCGAATGGTTTGCTTCCGTATTCTAAAAGACATCTTACAAGAGCCCGTTCGTGAAAGATATCTTTACTTAATAAATCTGAGATATCTTCTTCCTGTTCTGTCTTTATTTGAGGAATAGGAGTAGGAGATTGGAATCCTCCGTCCCGGCCTTCACCTTTATTTTCGGCCACCCAACGCTTTTGCTGCTTTTCGAGATATTCCCGCGAGATACTGTTAATCAGATTCACCAGACCTTCTTCCTCAATGTTCAATCTGGCAGAAACTTTTTTGATGTAGTCCTGCCGGATAGTAAATTCTTCGGGCCGCATCAGCTTACTGATGGATTCTGCAATCTTTCTTACCGCTGCCGATTTTTTAATGCTATCGTTTCCTGCATCTTTTATTGCCTGTTCCATCTGGAACAGGATAAAATCCTGCTTATTATCCTTAATGTAATTCTCAAGAGCCTCAGCACCGTATTTGTTGACGTAGCTGTCGGGGTCTTCAGGGGCAGGCAGCATAACGATGCGTACGGTGAGCCCTTCTTCAAGAGCGAGATCAAGCCCTCTTTCTGCAGCAGCTACTCCTGCGGAGTCACCGTCGTAGAAGATTGTAAGGTTGTGGGTGAGCTTTTTAATCAAACGCAATTGATCTTTTGTGAGGGCAGTACCGCCACTTGCAACTACGTTCTCAATTCCTGCCTGATGCAATGATATGACGTCGGTATATCCTTCAACAAGAAGACATTCGTTTGACTTTCCGATCGCCTGTCTCGACTGCCACAGTCCGTAGAGCACTCTACTCTTTACGTATATCTCGTTTTCGGGCGTATTGATGTACTTTGGAGCTCTGTCGTTTTTGCGAATCAGTCTGGCGCCAAAACCAATTACTTTCCCTGTCTGATTGTGGATGGGGAAAATGATCCGCTCGCGGTAGTTATCTCTGTATTTGCCGTCCCGCTCAACAACTAATCCTGATTTTATCAGTAATTCAGGATTGTATTGATTGCGTATAGCTGTAGATGCAAAACTGTCATCGGAAGGGCAGTATCCCAACTGAAACTTCTTGATTATATTATCTCTGAATCCTCTTTGTTTCAGATAGCTCAACCCTACGCTCTTGCCTTCATCTGTTTCCGTCAAGGCATTTGAGAAGAAGTTTTGTGCGTAGTTATTGATGACGTGAAGACTCTCGGCAACCTGTATCTGAATCTTTTGTTCCGGAGTGGTTTCCGTCTCTTCGATTTCAATACCATATTTCTGCGCCAGCCAGCGAATGGCTTCTACATACGTATACTTCTCATGCTCCATCAGGAACGTAATCGCATTCCCGCTTCTTCCGCATCCGAAGCACTTATAAATTTCTTTTGACGGAGATACAGTAAACGATGGTGTCTTCTCATCGTGGAACGGGCACAGGCCGAGATAATTGACACCTCGCTTCTTCAAACGAACGAAGTCGCCAATAAGGTCAACAATATCTATACTGCTGACTACCTGTTGTATGGTGTCACGCGAAATCACTTTATTTCAATAATCCTCTCCTTTATCTTCCGCAAGATAGGCTGAGGATGGATATGGCTGCTAAAACTACGGCTGCAACCACCATGATTGTTACAAATTTCTTGGTTGTGAATGAAGACATAACAGAAGATTTATTTAAAACTAAAAGTCCCGCCGACGCGGTAATCGAAATTACGCAATATATGGGTTTGTAAAAAGTTCCGGAGCAGGTCTTAATATTTATTAACTGTTATAATATAATCGTCTTCCCGAACCCGCAAGGTAAAGGAGCCATTCTTGATTATCTTTGCAGATAAATCAGATAAAAATGGATAAGAAGGAAGTTGTTATAGTGGCTGCAGTCCGGACTCCCCTGGGAAGCTTTGGAGGCAGTCTGAAGAGTATCTCTGCACCGCATCTTGGTGCAATAGCCATCAAGGGAGCCCTTGAAAAAGCGGGGGTAAAACCTGAGTGGGTAAATGAGGTGTTTATGGGATGTGTATTACAGGCGAATCTCGGTCAGAACCCTGCCAGGCAGGCGGCTAAGTTTGCCGGCTTACCCGACAATGTGTGCTGTACTACAGTAAATAAGGTTTGTGCAAGCGGCATGAAGTCAATCATGTTCGGGGCGCAGGCAATTCTTTTGGGAGATGCTGAAGTTGTCGTAGCAGGAGGAATGGAAAATATGAGCAGCGCACCGTTTTACCTCGAGTCTATGCGTTGGGGTAATAAGTACGGTGACGGTAACGTGATTGATGGCATTTCAAAAGATGGCCTCACAGATGTGTATAACAATTATGCGATGGGTAATGCCGCCGAGTTGTGTGCAACAGAGTGCCACATCAGCCGTGAAGATCAGGATGCTTTTGCTATTCAAAGCTACCAAAGAAGCCAGCAGGCTGTGAATGAAGGAAAGTTCAGGGAGGAAATTGTTCCCGTCGCAGTACCTCAAAGGAAAGGGGATCCTGTAATTGTAGCCAATGACGAAGAACCTTTCAACGTAAAATTCGATAAGATTCCTCAGTTAAAATCTGCTTTTGTAAAGGACGGAAGTGTTACTGCTGCGAATGCCAGCACTATTAACGACGGTGCGGCTGCTGTGGTGCTGATGAGTGCCGATAAGGCAAGAGAGCTTGGTATTAAGCCGATTGCTAAAGTGGTGAGCTATGCCGATGCAGAGCAGGCACCGGAGTGGTTTACAACCACCCCTTCATTAGCCTTACCTAAGGCAATTCACAAAGCCGGGCTAACCCAGAATGATATTGATCTTTTTGAGATTAATGAAGCTTTCAGCGTAGTAGGAGTCGTTAATATACAGAAAATGAATTTGGATGGTTCTAAAGTGAATGTAAACGGAGGAGCTGTTTCACTGGGACATCCACTGGGTGCAAGTGGTGCAAGAATTATAGTAACGTTGTTACATGCTTTGAAACAAAACGGAAAGAGGCGCGGAGCGGCAGGTATCTGCAACGGAGGGGGAGGAGCCAGTGCGATGGTCGTGGAATTGTTGTAGTTCTTACCGGTTCCAATAAAATATCAGAGCGGTGTCTGAAAGTTGGTTTCGGGTACCGCTTTTTATTTGAAGGTAATTAGCCTGTGATGTTAGGAGTAAAAAAAATCCCGGAATTGCTCCGGGACTTTTTTGTTATGTCTAAAAGAGAAATTATGCTTCTCCTTTTTCTTCGGCATCTCCTTCTGCTTCAGGTGCAGATTCATCAGTTGCTTTAGCTTTCTTCTTTGTCTTAGTTTCAGCTTTAGCTTCTTCAGTATTTGCTTCGTCAGCAGCTTCTTCTGTTTTCTTAGCCTTAGTTGCTTTTGCAGTTTCAGCTTTTTCTTTTGATGCATCGCTATCCAGCTTCTTCTTCAGATCAGCCAGAACGCCTAAGTCGCCAAGAGTCGGTTTTTCAACCTTGCTCTGAATAGACTTCACTGCACGTTTGGTAGATGCTTCTTCAGCACGTTTTTCTTTCAGAGCAGCATTCTTTTCGTCTGCTTTCTCTTTCTCCCAGATACGTGAGTGGCTCAGGATTATTTTCTTTTCATTTCTGTCAAACTCTATCACCATGAACTGAGCAGTCTCATCTACATTGATTGTTGTTTCATCTTCGCGGCGCAGGTGTCTGCCGGGAGCAAATCCTTCAAGACCGTAAGGTAACTGAACTACCGCACCTTTGTCGTCTCTGCGGATAACAGTTCCTTCGTGGATGCTTCCAATCGGGAATGTTTCTTCCAGAGAGTTCCATGGGTCTTCTTCGATTTGCTTATGTCCTAACTGAAGCTTGCGGTTTTCCTTATCGATGCTCATAATAATCACCTCGATCTCTTCACCAACTTTAGTGTATTCATTAGGGTTATTGAAGCGCTTGATCCAGCTGAGGTCGCTGATGTGGATCATACCGCCGATGCCCGGAGCGAGTTCAACAAACACACCGTACGGAGTGATGTTCTTCACAACTCCTTTGTGCTTGCTTCCTTCAGGGAAACGGGTTTCAATGGTATCCCATGGGTCTTCAGTCATCTGTTTGATGCTGAGGCTCATCTTGCGATCTTCTTTGCTCAGTGTAACGATCTTAGCTTCGTATTCATCACCGAGGGTGAAGAATTCTTTAGCATTGATCGGTGTATTGGCCCAGGTAATTTCGCTTACGTGTACCAAACCTTCAACACCCGGCAGGATTTCGAGGAATGCACCATAATCTTCAATGTTGACAACCTTTCCTTTTACGATCTCGCCTTCCTTAATGGTATCAGGTAGTGTATCCCAAGGATGAGGAGTCAGTTGTTTCAGACCGAGGCTGATACGTTTCTTGTCGTCGTCAAAATCCAACACCACAACGTTCAGTTTCTGATCCAGTTTCAGTACTTCTGAAGGATGGTTGATACGTCCCCATGAAATGTCGGTGATGTACAGCAATCCGTCCAGTCCACCAAGATCCAGGAACGCACCGAAGTCTGTAATATTCTTGATAGTTCCTTCGAGAACTTGTCCTTTCTCCAGTTTGCTGATGATCGCCATTCTCTGTTCTTCGATATCGCTTTCGATAAGAGCTTTGTGGCTGACAACGGCATTCTTGATGGCTTCGTTTATTTTAACCACCTTGAATTCCATTGTTTTACCAACGAACTGATCGTAGTCGGTAACAGGCTTAACATCGATTTGCGATCCCGGCAGGAAGGTTTCCATACCGTAAACGTCAACGATAAGTCCACCCTTGGTTTTGCTGGTAACAAAACCTGTAACAATTTCGCCTGATTTGTGTTTCTCAACAATCTGTTCCCAGGCACGTACTGTTCTGGCCTGTTTGCGGCTCAGGTGCAGGTTGCCGTCTTTGTCTTCTTTTTCAACAACCATTACTTCAATCTCATCACCGATTTTGAGTCCCGGGGTATCTCTGAATTCGTTCAGAGCTACCAGGCCGTCACTTTTAAATCCGATGTTGATTACGACATCTGTTTTGGTCATTCCGACAATAGTACCGTTCACTAATTCCTGATCGTTGATCAGTTTGAAAGTTTTGTCGTAAACCTCGTCGTACTTTGCCCTTTCTTCCTTACTGTAAACAGTAACGTTTCTCTTGTCCATTTCCCAGTCGAAGTCGTCATGAGCAGATGCCAGTGCTTCTTCCTGAATTTCTTCAGCAGTAGGCTGAGGCTCAAGAGCTGCGGCTGTGGATTCTGTGTCGGGAAAATCGGGGAAGGGTACGCCTTCGATTCCGCCTTGCGGCATGTCTTCCACAGATAATTTCTTTTCGTTCTCTGCAGATTCGTTGTTATTCTCCATATTATGGAAGCAGATCCTTTTTTTATTGCTGTACTCCGCGAGACGGAGTTCTGCTGATCAGCATTTAGTGTTAAAAAAATAATACCCTCTTTTTTGAGGAGTGCAAAGGTAAGAAATACGATTGTATTACTGAATTTTATTGTGTAAAAATTATATTATTTATTGCCTCTGAAAATCAGGAAATTGTGGCCGTTAGGAGAAAACCGAAAAAGATGTCCCCGGCACGCGGATATTTTTGATAAATCCCTTAAAAATGAGTCAAATAACTACAAAATTTAGGCGACTTCGTTTCGTAAAAGCGTTGGTTTACTTTTTTGTAGGAATTGCGAGCTATCCGGGACTGGCACTGTTTAATAAGCTGAAAATTGAAGGAACAGAAAATATAGCCGGCCTTCCGCGAAAAAATGTACTTTTTGTCAGTAACCACCAGACTTACTTCGCAGACGTCATCACTTTTCTGCATATTTTCTGTGCTGTAAAATGGGGTAAAAAGAACCGGTTGGGCGTTCCATATTATTTGCTGAATCCTTTTACAAGAGTGTATTATGTGGCTGCTGCTGAGACTATGAAGAAAAGCTGGTTAAGTAAACTCTTTACCTGGGCAGGGGCGATAACTGTGAAACGCACATGGAATAAAGACTCAAAAGAGGTAAGAAAAGGGCTTGAAATAACAGATACCAGGAATATCACTCATGCATTACAAGATAACTGGCTGATTACCTTCCCACAAGGCACTACAAAGCCTTTTGCTCCCGGACGAAAAGGAACAGCATTTATTATTAAGGAGGAGAAACCTGTTGTTATACCGGTTGTAATTGATGGATTCTCAAAGGCTTTTGATAAAAAGGGGTTGAAAATGAGAGGTTGGGGAAATCAGCTTAGTGTGAAGTTTAAGGAGCCGCTCCGGTTTACTTTTGAAGAATCTCTTGACGAGATCTTGTCATCTGTAATGGATGCAATCGAACAGTCTGCTCGATTTAACCCCGCAAGTGTGAAGGAAAACAGTTGATTATTCCTTGAATAAAGCTTTCAGTTCGGTAGCATCTTCAACCTTCATTTTACCTCCCAGAATCAGTCGTAGCTGCCTTCTGCGAAGGGCGCTGTTAAATAAAGCTATTTCAGCCTCAGTTTCCGGGGTGATTCCGGGGACTTTCCTGGGTTTGCCGTTAGGGTCCAGGGCTACAAACGTATAATAGGCTTCGTTGCTCTTATATCTGTACTGTTGTACATGATCCTCGCCCCAGACTTCCAGATGAATCTCCATACTGCTGTTGAAAGCACGGGTTACTTTCGCCTCAATATTAACTGTATTACCAAGCTTGATAGGGTTCATGAACGAAATATTATCAACCGAGGCCGTAACGGTAGGAGCATTGCTGTGCTTGGTTGCCGCCAGGGCAGCTGCGATATCCATCCAGTACATCAGTCTGCCTCCCATCAGGTTACCAAAGGTATTGGTATCGTTTGGCAGCACAATTTCCGTCATAATCACTCTGCTCTCTATGGGATTCTTTTCGTTCATAAAAAATTTTTGCAAAGATACAGGGTCATACAGTAAAGAGGTAAGAAACCCGGCCGGTATTCAAAAAAGTTTGTATTGAATTGATTAAATAGTTTTATTTTTACATTTCAGTCTGAGATCCAAGATAAACCTCCCGTTATTTTTTCGTTCCATGTCCTGAATGAAAATCAGGTAATAATACAAAAGTTAATATTGGATCTATGTTACGAATTAGACATGCTTTTTTTGCTCTTGTAGCTTCACTTATTGTTTCACCGGCTTTTTCGCAGCAGATTTTGCAAGGTTTCGAGGGCGGTGTATTGCCTTCCGGATGGTCGACTGTGCATGTGGAAGGGCAACATTCCTGGGTGATTTCTAATGCAAATCCCAGAACCGGATCGTTTTCAATGTTTATTGAACAGGAGGATATTAGTTACGACGGAACAGGTAATGGAGAGAACTGGTTGATCACTCCAAAAGTTTTTAGTGTTAGTAATGGTGATGAGCTTACATTTTGGTATGCTCCGGTCTCTTCTGATAACAGTACCGGATGGGAGGATGATCTGGATGTTTATGTAAGTACAACCAATACTAATCTGGGAAGTTTCTCGAAGGTCTTGACGATTTCTATGAGGGGAAAATCTACTTCATACCAAAAAGGAACAGTCGATTTATCATCCTTTACGGGAAACGATATATATATAGCTATCAGAAACAAGCAGCAGAACATGGGGCTTGGTTTTTATCTGGACGATATTACTGTTACCAGTACGCTAAACGATGATATCGGTGTAACAGCGAGCAGCCTAAATGCAAATAAAATATACAAAACAGGAGAGACAATTTCTTTCGATGCAACTGTATATAATTTTGGATCAAATTCTGCTTCATCGGGTATTGGCATTGCATACACTGTGAATGGGGGTAGCGAGACAGTTGTAAATACAAGTTCTTCAATCTCGTCAGGTGGTTCAACAACCGTAACATTTAATAATGCGAACGCATTTGTTCCATCATCTCCGGGTAACTATAAGCTTAGGATTTATTCCAAGTATGCAAGTGATGCCAACAAATTAAATGATACAACTATTGTAAATATGGTTGTTCAGACACCGATAACGCAATTCCCTTACTTTACTAACTTTTCTACCCATGATGACTGGCTGGTAAAAAAGGCACCCTGGAAATTTACAGATGTGTTTAAGACAATTTATATTCCCGAAGTAGATGTTATCGGACCCAATGGAGTTAAAACTAAAACCGCATTGGCACAAACCTATTCAGCAGATGGAAAACAATTTGAATTGCTGGGGCCGTTATTGAATCTGACTAATGCATCTAAACCCATCGTAAGTTTTTATGTTGCATCTGCGAGGATAAACAATGTATATTATGATGAATTGGAAGTACTGGTATCTCTAGACGGAGGTGTAACCTTCAAGAGTACGCCTGTATTGTATAAGAAAACCTCGGGTTCAGGATCCGGCAGACTTGAAACGGTTAATTTAACTACGGTATTCTCACCCCAATCTGCAGCTTCATGGAGGCATGAGATGGTAGATTTGTCTAATTACATTGGTGAGTCGAGCGTATTAGTTGCTTTCAGGGCTTCTGCACACATGGGGAATAACGTTTGGATTTCTGATGTCCATTTCTTTGACGCAAACCCATCGTATTACAAGGCTGAGAAGATTACAACAAACGGACAAACGGTAACCGAAAGCAATTTGGGGGTATCTGTCAAGATGAATACTATAGCTAACTCTGACTCTCTTAGAATTGCAGGATTTAATACTGAGCCTAATGAACAGACATTTGTAAATAATGAAACAGCTACTTCAAATGACGGTACTGTTGTTAAACCTAATTCTCTTCTCGATAAATATTTTACTATAGCATACTCAGGAAACAGCAGCCCTCTGTCAAGGGCGAATTACGATATCAGCATCGATATCAGCAGCTACTCTGGAAGTGAGGATCCCGAGAAATTTGTTATAGTTAAGAGAGCTGATAAAGAGGGTTTGTGGGTTGTACAAAACACCACACTATCCGGGAATGTCCTTAAGGTGTCCGGATTGAATATCTTCAGTGATTTCGCTGTGGCATACTACTCAAATGCTCAGCCTGTTACCCTGGTTTCATTTACCGGCCAGAGTGTGAGAGAGAGCGTATTGCTAAACTGGAAGACAGCACAAGAGCAGAACATTTCCAGATACGAAGTACAACGGATGGACGGATCTGACTGGATAACACTTGGTAGTGTGAATTCTAATGCGGGCAGAACACAAAACAATTACAGCTTCTATGACCACAGTCCGAATAATGGTACCAACCTGTACAGGTTGCAGATTGTAGGAGAAGCCGGAGAAATAACCTACTCTGAGATTGTTAGAGTGAATCATGCTATCAGCCTGAATATGGTGTACCAAAACGTGCCAAATCCATTCACGAACCATACCATCATCAGGTATGATTTAGGACACAGAGCAAATGTGAACGTTGCAGTGTTTGATCTTGCAGGTAAGCGTGTGGCTGTTCTGCAGGAAGGTGTTCAGGAGGCCGGAAGCCACCAGGTTCAATGGCAACCTTTGAATGTACCTGCAGGCACATACTACTATAGGGTAAGTATTGATGGAGAGGTTACAACCAAGTCTATGATTAAACTCAGATAGCCTGAGGTATTAATAAGCTATTGTTTTGAATCCCTGCGGTTTTGCCGCAGGGATTTTTATTTAAAAAAATAAAAGAAAGTAAACTTCAGGTAACTGTATAGGTTAGTTCAAGAGGAAAGTGTGTTACGTGTTTCTGGCAAATAAAAAAGCATAGTCAAGGACTATGCTTTTAATTTTTTCATTAACTATTAAATTCTACAGAAATCCAATTGTATAAATAATCCCTTGTTTGCTCTTCTTCACAAAGGCAAATCCACAAGGCAAAATTGGGTTTATCGGCACTATTACATTCCGGTCAGGAAAGCGATTCCAGCCATGATTGCAAAGAAGCCAAGAATAATAGCGATTGCCACAAATGTGTCTTGCAGGTCTGTCGAGTAGCTCTTTTTCATGATCGTTAATTTTAAAAATTAATTAATGATGTTCGAAAGGATCTTGAAAAATCGTACTTTCTAAGGGGCGTTTTAAATAGGGATGGACCTGTCACAAATATAAACTAATACTTTTGTTTATGCAAGTTTTGAAATAATCAATTATAAATCATCAATAAAAAATACCTATTTATTGAATATTATTTGGTAAAACTTGTTTCAACACTTTATATGTTGACAATAGGAGGTAATAATTAGATAGTGTTTTTTGTTATAATTTGTTAAAGATATATAAATATAATTTTAAATTAATCTATAAAATCGTTTACAGCACTTCAAAACAAATGTATTTGCAGAACGTTTTAATATAAATTGAGCTCGGAATTGATTTAATTTATAATATTTGCACAAAATATAGTGAGTTAATTTTCGAACTGATAGTTCACAATATCTTCGCCGCCAATGAAAACTAAAATTCTGTTTGTCTTGGTTATATCCGGACTCCTCTCCGTATCGTGCAACAGCAGTGAATCTGCGAATGCCTTATCATTAACCGAATCTAAGGATACAATTGCTCCTGTTAAAGAGCCTGTGGAACCGGTAATCGACACCGCCTTGTTCCACAGCCTGAATCAGAGACAAGCAAACGGTGATACAACAGGTAAATGGCCGGCAAAGATGCCTGTTCCATTACCCGGGGCTATTTTTCCCTTTCATAGGGTTGTAGCTTTTTATGGTAATTTGTACTCTACCAGAATGGGTATTCTGGGTGAAATACCGAAGAAAGACATGCTGGCGAAGCTAAAGAGAGAAGTTGAACAATGGCAAAAGGCTGATAGTTCAATACCTGTAATTCCTGCATTGCATTACATCGCAGTTACTGCTCAACAGGCGCCCGGCCCTTCAGGTAAGTATCGCCTCAGAATGCCCTTCCACCAGATAGATACCATCCTGAACTGGTCTAAAGAAATTAATGCTCTGACCTTCGTGGATATACAGGTGGGCCACAGTACTGTACAAGAAGAAGTTCCTGCACTGGATAAGTACCTCCAAATGCCAACTGTTCATCTGGGCATTGATCCTGAGTTTTCAATGAAGGGCGGGCATCAGCCGGGGAAGAAGATCGGAACTTTTGATGCTGTGGATATTAACTGGGTGATTGACCACCTCGCAAAGCTGGTAAAAGAGAATAACCTTCCTCCGAAGATTCTGATTCTGCATCGTTTCACTCAGGGTATGATGACCAATTACCAGAATATTAAAAAACTTCCTGAAGTACAGGTAGTTGTGGATATGGACGGCTGGGGACCTAAGTTTTTGAAAAGATCTACGTGGCTGCGTTATGTCTATAAAGAGCCAGTACAGTTTACAGGATTCAAAATATTTTACAAGAACGATACTAAAACCGGCGCTGATCAGTTGTACACACCGGAAGAACTTTTGAAATTCACCCCCCAACCTAATTATATACAATATCAATGATCCCGTTTTTTGCTCAGAGAAAGAAGACTTTGTTAGCACTTCTTTTGTGGATTTCTGTGTACTCATTTTCCTGCTCAGGGTCTGACGGTGAGGGTAACACTAAGATCAGCGAAGCTATGGCGCCTGCAACTGAAAAAGTGATGGTACCATCTGCAATAGTTCAGGAAAGGAAAATGGCGAGTGCAGAGGAGATTATGAAACGCAAACAGGTTCCGGTTTTGTGTTACCACCATATCCGAGACCCCAAACCCGGTCAGAGTGAAACTTTCAGAAGCTATTCTGTGTCACCCGCGCAATTTGCAGAACAAATGAAGGCACTGCATGATAGCGGATATCAGACAATTCTTCCCGACCAGCTGTATAACTATCTGGCTTATGGAGATCCTCTGCCTGAGAAGCCGGTGATGCTCACCTTTGACGATACAGACGGTGAGCAATATACAATTGGAGCAAAAGAGATGGATAAATATGGCTTTAAAGGTGTATTCTTTATAATGACCATTTCTATCAATAAGCCCCGCTACATGTCGAAAGAAGAATTGAAAGATCTGGCACAAAACGGACATGCTATCGAGTCGCACACATGGGATCACAAAAATGTCAAGAAGTATGACGAAACGGATTTTGAGAACCAGTTGATGAAGCCGAAGAAAACAATCGAAGATATTACCGGCAAATCTGCTGCATACTTCGCATACCCCTATGGTATATGGGATAACAATGCAATTGAGCTTCTAAAAAAAGCAGATTTTAAACTAGCTTTTATTTTATCTACAAAACGGGACTCTGCAAATCCACTCTATACCGTCAGGAGAATGATAGTGCCCGGTACATGGTCAACCCAGGGAATGATGAAGGCCATGAAAAAAACTTTTGAATAAACCGGATGTATTGGTTGAGTGTTTTTTCACACAAGCTGCTTTTTTGTGCATAAGAAATTCTAAGAATTTCAGATCAGGTGGGTACATTTACTGAGTCAACTTTTTTATCCACTTTAAACCACTGCCATGAAAAAAATCAGTCTTATTTTGATGGTACTTCTTTTTGGGAGTTTCTCATTTGCTTCAATGGTTACTCCTGTAACCACTGCCCCAAGAGCATCAGACATTTACCTTCCTTTGGGCAATAATACCCAGGTATCGTTAAAAGATTTTTCCGTTATGACGGTAAAGGAGTACGAAGAAGTAACCGGAAAACATTTGAATTTATTTAAGAAGATAGAACTGAAAATAATTCAAAAGAAAATCCGGAAGAGTATTGCCAAGGACGGAACCTTTAAAAATGACAAACTTCTGAGCGCGATGTCACTAGATGATCCCTCACAAGGGTTTCACCTGGGCGGATTTGCATTAGGTTTTTTGATCGGTCCGATAGGTGTGTTGATTGCTTATCTGATAGGCAATAACTCAGCGGTTGATACAAACAGGAGAAAATGGGCGTGGATTGGTCTCGCCGGTGCTGTTGTACTTTGGCTGCTGTTCCTGTAATTTAATATTGATTCTTAATAACAGAAAAGCACTCCCGGTGAGTGCTTTTTTTGGGGAATATGTTATTCGGTAAAGATTCTCATTTTATCTGGCAACATCCAGGAGCACTTTTTTATTTTTAATCTTCTGCTTTTTTCCTTGTCCCAGCAGCATGTTCATCTTTGATCTTCTGATTGCTGCAAAAGAATAAAAGTCTTTAACCTCAATCAGTCCTACATCTTCTTTTTTGAGCGCTGCATCTTTCATCAGGAAGCCTGCGATATCACCCTTGTTTACTTTATCCTTTTTTCCTGCGGATATATACAATGTGGTCCACTCGGTTTTATCCGGTAACTGAGCAGCTGCCTTAATCGGGAATTCTTCAATAGTATCGGGGATAAACTCCGGCAAGGGGGTATCCTCCGGAGTCATTACAATAATGTCTCCACTGGCATCCATGCGGGCAGTACGTCCATTTCGATGAATGAATATCTCTTCAGAAGACGGGAGGTCATAGTGAACGATGAACCTGACATGAGATATATCCAGCCCGCGGCTTGCCAGATCTGTTGTGATGAGGAACAGTACAGAACCATTCCTGAATTTTGCGATGGAAGTCTCCCTGTCTCTTTGTTCCATGGATCCGTGGTAAGCAGCCAGGGGGATACCTTGTGAGGACAGATATTTTCCAATCGTTTTTATCGATTCTTTTTCGTTGATAAAGACAATCGTTCTTCTGCTACCTGCCGTGCAAAGTATCTTGAGAAGGTGATTATCTTTCTCTTCCTGTTTGTAAGTTGACTTAGTTATGTGTGCTTGTGGTTCGTGAGCGTCAGAATAATCTAGTTGTTCCACCTCCGTCAGGTTGAGGAATGGAGGCAACGAATCTATCGGGGTGGCAGAGGTGAGAATACTACTCTTGATGCCGGGGAGATTGTCAATTATAAATTTCATCTCCTCTTCGAAACCGAGTTCGAGGCTTTTGTCGAATTCGTCGAGAATAAGCGTTTGGATATTCTGTGTTCTTATGTTACCTCGTCTGATATGGTCTCCAAGCCTTCCCGGCGTGCCGACAATCAAAAAAGGAGCGTCCAGGAGATTGTTCTCTTCTATCTCTCTTTTATGACCGCCGTAACAGGTGGTGACTTTCAACCCGGTTTTCATTTTCTGAAACACTTCGGTGATTTGCAAAGCCAGTTCTCTCGTTGGTGTGATAATAAGTGCAAACGTGTCTTTGAAGCCGGCAGGTGCAATCTTTAACATCATCAGCAGGAAGCCTACTGTTTTGCCTGAGCCTGTGGGGGCTGAAAGAATAATGTTTTTCCCGCCACTGAAGTGCTCTAAAGACTCCGACTGCATCTGTGTCAGTTCTTCGTATCCCAGATTTAGGAGTATTTTATCGCTGTCAAGGTTTTGTGTAGCCATCAGGCAAATTTACCGTTATTCATTTTTCTCCTGTTTACGAAAATGAAGAAGTATAACTTTGCACAATTTTTTAGAATGAAGATGGAGAGAAAGAAAAGACGTTTCCTGATAATACTTACACTGGGGTTGCTGTCAGCAATAGGGCCTTTTTCTATAGATATGTATTTGCCCGCCTTTCCTGAGATTGCAGAAAAGCTGAATACTACAGTCGGCAGAGTTGGCTTATCGCTTTCCAGCTTCTTTATCGGCATCTCGGTTGGGCAGTTGATTTACGGTCCGCTACTGGACAGGTTTGGACGAAAGAAGCCCCTTTATGTCGGATTAGCTATTTATATCCTTAGTTCTTTCTTTTGTGTATTCGTCCGGGATGTCGATACACTGATTGTGGTGCGGTTTATCCAGGCATTAGGCAGTTGTGGAGGAATGGTGGCAGCACGTGCCTTGGTTAGGGATTTGTTCCCCGTGAATGAAAATGCGAAAATATTCTCTATGTTGATGCTGGTGATTGCAGTATCGCCTATAATCGCACCAACATTTGGTGGATATATCACCTCAATTTTAGGTTGGCATTTTATATTTATTGTTTTGACAATTATTGCCCTGCTGACTTTGTTGGCTTCAGTGTATTGGTTACCGAGAGGCAGTCGGCCGGATGAAAGGAAATCGTTAAGACCAGGACCTATCCTTAAGGCATATAGAGAAGTTGCAATGATTCCTAAATTCTATACTTACGCCCTCTCTGGAGCTTTTGCATCTTCCGCTTTGTATTGTTACCTGGCCGGATCTCCGTTTGTGTTTATGAAATTGTACCGGGTAACAGAACAGCAGTACGGATTGATTTTTGCCTTTATTTCACTCGGGCTCGTAATCTGCAGCCAGTTAAATACGCTTTTGTTAAGGAAGTATACCAGTGAGCAAATTACTTATGTCGCATTGGCTTGTCAGGTTACTCTTGGGGTGATATTAGTGGCAGGCACGGTATTCAACTGGTTAGGGCTGTATTCAACTATTGGCGTGATTTGGTTGTTCCTGGGTACCCAGGGGTTTGCATTTCCTAACACATCAGCACTGGCTTTATCTCCTTTCTCGGCAAATGCGGGAACAGCATCTGCCCTAATGGGCGCAGCCCAATTGGGAATTGGTGCGTTGGCAACAGCTTTGGTAGGGATGTTCAGCAGTGTGACAGCATTGCCGATGACGGGATTAATGATGGCTTGTGCGGCATCAAGCTTCCTGATCCTTAATATCGGCAGAAGAAAAATCAGGAACCGTCAGATCAATGCCTTAAAGAGAAAGATGGAAATCCCTGATGAACATTTTCAATTGTATTAACAAACAAAAGAAAAAAAGTGGAAGTTGAATTTGATTTTACTTTACATTTGCGCTGTCAATTTCTAAAAGAGAAGCATTGAAATCTTTTAATCAATATCGGTTCATTACTTTCTCCAGCCGACGTGGATGCTGATAGGACGAGCTTTTTCCAAAAGCCCCTATCAGTGAAATAAGTCCCCTGCCTTGATATTCTAATTGATCATTACTTTTAAATTTAATGTACTTTGGAACAATCTGATATTATTGTTCGTGTTGCTACATCTGATGATGTGGTTTTTGCAAAGACAATTACCGACGAAATGGCTGAGTCAGCCAAAGCGCGTGGCACAGGTATAGCAAAAAGGACACCCGAATATGTTTCCCAAAAGATGTTAGAAGGTAAGGCTGTGATTGCCCTTACAAAAAAGAACGAATGGGTTGGTTTTTGTTATATAGAAGCCTGGGGGCATGAAAAGTTTGTTGCTAACAGTGGTCTGATAGTGTCTCCCAATTTCAGGAATTCGGGCGTTGCCAAGAGGATCAAGAAAGTCATCTTCGATTTGTCGCGCAAAATTTATCCGGAAGCAAAAATTTTTGGATTGACTACCGGACTTGCAGTAATGAAAATCAACAGCGAACTCGGATATAAGCCGGTGACGTATGCAGAGCTCACAGATGATGAAAAGTTTTGGGAAGGATGCAAGAGTTGCGTTAACTACCCGATTCTTGTGAGCAAAGGAAGGAAGAATTGCTTGTGCACCGCGATGTTGTACGATCCTAAAGATCATCCTCAGCCGAAAGAAACCGTAAAAGACTTCAATAAAAAGTCTAAGCTGTATGAACGTTTCATGCGTTTAAAACAAAAAAGGTTATTCAGGTATCTCGCAAGTAAGAAAGGGGAGAAGACAAACGGAGTAGAAACTGCTACACAGAAGGCAGCGCCGAATGTGAAATCATTCTTTTCATTTTTTTCAAATCTGTAGTTTATGAAGAAGAAAATTGTTTTGGGGTTTAGCGGCGGTCTGGATACCTCCTTCTGTGTGAAATATCTTTCTGATGAACTGGGATATGAAGTGCACAGCATTATTATCAATACAGGCGGCTTTAGCACTGAGGAACTAAAAAAAATAGAAGAGCACGCCTACGCATTGGGAGTGGCCACACACACGACCTATGATGCACGTGAAGAATATTACTCCAGGATATTACGGTTTTTAGTTTACGGTAATGTACTCAAGAACGATACGTACCCGCTGAGTGTAAGTGCGGAGAGAGTGATCCAGGCAATTGCGGTTGCCGATCATGTTAAAGCATTGAAAGCAGATGCTGTGGCTCACGGTAGTACGGGAGCAGGCAATGACCAGGTGCGTTTTGATATGATCTTTAATATCATGATTCCCGATGTGGATATACTCACCCCTGTTCGTGATTTGAAATCATCCCGCCAGGAAGAAATTGAATTCCTGAAAAAGAAAGGTGTACGGATGAATTTTGAGAAATCTGTGTATTCAATTAACAAAGGCCTCTGGGGAACGAGTGTGGGAGGAAAGGAAACATTGCAAAGCAACGGACTACTTCCTGAAGAAGCATGGCCAACTCAGCTGGAAAAAACAGGCGACGAGGAACTTGTGTTGCATTTTGAGAAAGGAGATTTGAAGGGCGTGAACGATAAGATGTTTGACAGCCATGTGAAAGCGATAGAGCACCTGCAGTCTGTTGCAGCGCCTTACGCTATTGGTCGTGATATCCACGTAGGTGATACGATTATCGGAATAAAAGGAAGAGTAGGTTTTGAGGCAGCTGCTCCGATACTGATTATTAAAGCGCATCAGGCGTTAGAAAAGCATGTACTTGCCAAGTGGCAGATTAATATTAAAAAGCAACTGTCAGATTTTTACGGTAACTGGATTCACGAAGGACAATTATTGGACCCCGTGATGAGAGATATTGAAGCGTTCTTATTGTCATCACAAAGGCATGTGACCGGAAAAGTTTATCTTCAGCTGATGCCGTACAGGTATGTGGTTAAGGGTATTGAATCTCCGTACGATTTGATGAGTGCTAAGTTTGGAAGTTACGGTGAGATGAACAAAGGATGGACAGGCGAGGATGTCAGAGGATTCAGTAAGATCTTTGGAAATCAGACTGCCATTTATCATTCTATAGAAAACAGAAAAGATGAAAAGGAAAATTAGAGCAGGAATCATTGGTGGTGCGGGTTATACCGGAGGTGAATTGATCAGGTTATTGATTAATCACCCGGATGTGCAAATTGCTTACATCCACAGTACGAGCAATGCAGGTAAGAAAATCGGTCAGGTACATAAAGACCTGGCGGCAGAAACGGACATGAAGTTCACCGGTGACATTAAGTACAACATCGATGTGCTGTTCCTATGTGTATCACATGGTGATTCGCTGAAGTTTCTCGAATCCAACAAAGTGCCTAAGGAAGTAAAGGTTATTTCTCTCGGTCAGGATTTTCGCTTAAAGAAAAACAAGAGGATAAAGGGAAGAAATTTTGTTTATGGACTACCTGAAATTAACAGAAAGAAGATTGCACGTTCAGATAATGTTGCCAATCCGGGATGCTTTGCCACATCTATAGAACTCGGCTTATTGCCATTGGCAAAGATGGGCGGGTTAAGAGATGTTTATACGACAGGAATAACCGGAAGTACGGGGGCAGGGCAGTCGTTGAGTGAGACGTCGCATTTCTCATGGCGCGAGAATAATGTGCAGGCATACAAGACTCTGACGCATCAGCATCTCGATGAAATTCATGAGACGTTGCAATCGGTAACAACAGAGAAGGTAAAGTCTGATATCAATTTTGTGCCCTGGAGAGGAGACTTTACACGGGGTATATTCATCACCTCACAAGTGAAGTGCGATGAAGAATTGCCTGAACTGTATGATAAGTACAAGAAGTTCTTTAAAGGACACCCTTTCGTGAAAGTGGTGGAAGAACCAATTTTTCTTAAGCAGGTGGTGAATACAAATTACTGTTTCATTAATCTTGAGAAGGTGGGAAGTAACCTTGTTATACATTCCGTAGTGGATAATCTGCTCAAGGGTGCCAGCGGACAGGCAGTTCAGAATATGAATATCATGTTCGGACTGGACGAAACAGCAGGATTGAAGCTGAAGGCAAATTATTTCTAAATGAACTCAAACACGGCACATGAACTTATTTGATGTATATCCTGTTTACGACATCGCCATCGAAAGAGCAGAGGGAGCCAGTGTGTGGGATGACAAAGGCAATAAGTATTTAGATTTTTACGGAGGCCATGCAGTAATCAGCATCGGGCATTCGCATCCGCATTGGAAGAAGAGGATTCAGGATCAACTTAACAAAGTTGCTTTCTATTCCAATTCTGTAAAGATTCCCTTGCAAACAGAACTTGCAGATAAATTAGGAAAGCTCTCGGGGAAAGAAGACTACCAGTTGTTTTTGTGTAATTCTGGAGCCGAAGCGAACGAAAATGCACTCAAAGTAGCTTCTTTTTTTACCGGCAGGAAAAAGGTAATCAGTTTTTCAAAAGGATTCCACGGTCGTACATCACTGGCAGTAGCTGTTACGGATAACCCTGCTATTCAGGCACCGGTAAACAGTGTGGAAGATGTCATCAGGTTACCTTTTAATGATGAAGGAACTCTGAGGAAAACCATGGATGAAATGGGAAATTCCGTGGCAGCAATTATTATTGAAGGCATCCAGGGGGTAGGAGGCATCAGGGTGGCAACTGACTTATTTTTGAAGTTAATTCGCGAATTGTGTGATAAGTACGGCGCTTTATTTATTGCCGATGAAGTACAATGTGGCTATGGGAGAACGGGCAAATTCTTTTATACGGACCATGCAGACGTGAATGCTGATATTTATTCCATGGCTAAAGGGATGGGTAATGGATTTCCTGTAGCAGGAATAGCCATTCATCCAAGAATTCCCGCAAAGCACTTTATGCTGGGCACCACGTTTGGAGGTAATCACATGGCTTGTGCTGCAGCTTTGGGAGTCTTGGAAGTTATGGAAGAAGAGAATCTGATTCAAAATGCTGCGGAGATGGGAAAGTACCTGACGGAAAAACTTCATGAAATTCCTGAGTTGAAGAATATCAGAGGTGAGGGACTCATGGTAGGTTTTGAAGCCGAAGAACCCTTCAAGGCGTTGAGGAATAACCTGCTTTTCAAACATTACATTTTTACGGGTTCGGCAAAGCCCGATGTCATAAGGGTTCTGCCGCCGATGAGTATTACGCGTGAGCAGATTGACCAGTTAATCGATGCTATCAAAAAAGAAATTTCATCCATAAAACAATCGGGAATTGAGACACTTTCTATCGGCAGCTGATGCAGGAAATATTGATGAACTGGCAGAGGAAGCTTTGAGGATTAAAGCTAATCCCCTGGCCAACAGGCAATATGCTGGCAAACGGTTGGGATTGATGTTTATGAACCCGAGTCTCAGAACCAGGATCAGTTCACAGGTCGCAGCTCTCAATTTAGGTCTGGAGCCCATTGTGCTCAACACATCCGGAGATTCCTGGCAGTTAGAGTTTGCCGACGGAGTGATGATGGATGGTAATAAAGCAGAGCACATTAAAGATGCGGCTCCGGTATTAGGCAGCTACTTTGACATACTTGGAGTGCGGACATTCCCTTCTCTTAGGGACAAAGAGGATGATTATTCTGAGCATGTGCTGAATGCGTTTGTAAAGTATTCCGGTATTCCGGTCATCAGCTTGGAAAGCGCGACCAGGCATCCTTTACAAAGTCTGGCGGATATCATTACTATCAAAGAGCAGATGGCTCTGCAAGAAATAAAAAGACCGAAGGTCGTTCTGATGTGGGCGCCACACATCAAGCCGCTACCGCAATGCGTAGCTAACAGTTTTTCAGAATGGATGAACGCTTGGAGAATAGCAGATTTTGTAATCTCGCATCCCGAGGGCTATGAACTGGATAGCACATTTACCGGAAATACCACAATTGAATATAACCGTGAGAAAGCTTTGAAAGATGCAGATTTTATTTATGTGAAGAATTGGAGCAGTGTGAGAGACTATGGAAAAATTTTACCGGTAAAAGAGAGATGGATGTTGACGCAAGAAGACTTCAGGAATAATCCGCATGCTAAAGTCATGCACTGTCTTCCGGTGAGGAGAAATCTGGTATTGAGTGATGAGATATTAGACAGTGAACACAGTTTGGTAACTCAACAGGCAGCTAACAGGGTATGGTCTGCACAAACAGTACTTTCAGAAATACTTAGAGGTAATTTTTAATACCGATGGTTAAAGAAAAGTTGTACATCATAAAGATTGGAGGAAATGTTATAGACGATGCTACGGCGTTGCATACTTTTCTTTCAGACTTTGCTGCCCTTCAGGGAAAAAAGATTTTAGTGCACGGTGGTGGAAAAGTGGCCACAGCAATCGGTGAAAAGTTGGGTATTGAGTCAAAGTATGTGGACGGAAGAAGGATTACAGATGACGAAACGATTGATCTGGTGACGATGGTCTATGGCGGACTGGTGAATAAAAAGATCGTAGGCAGATTGCAATCTCTTAATTGTAATGCCATTGGAGTTACCGGCGCAGATGCCGGCCTGATTCCTGCTGTGAAAAGGCCTTTTGTGAAAAGGGCTGTTGTAAAAATTGATTACGGCTGGGTAGGAGATTTAGATGAGAAGAAGATTAATACGGGCGCCTGGCAGGTAATGCTGGATGCAGGCTGGAGACCCGTGGTGGCACCCCTTACATACAACAATGAAGGCCATATCCTTAATACGAATGCCGATACTATCGCTTCTGTTTTAGCTGTGGCTTTATCTGATTTCTATGCTACTTCACTCGTCTTTTGTTTTGAAAAAGACGGTGTGTTGGAAGATGTAGAGAATGTAAATTCAGTAATTAAGGAGATAACACCGCAGAGATACAGAGATTTAAAAGACAGCGGTAAATTATTCTCAGGAATTATCCCCAAGATAGAGAATGCTCTAAACGCCCTAGAGAACGGAGTTAAAGAAGTTGTTATCGGCAATTCAGCTCATCTGAAAGAATTAGTTGCCGGAAACGGTGGTACCAGAATATCAAAATGAATATCAGGAATAACGATATTGAAATCTTGATTGCGGAGAGCAAGGATTTGCTGAAGCAGCTTATTGCTATCCCTTCCTTGAGCAGGGAAGAAGACAAAACAGCGGATTTGATTGAGGATTTCCTGAAACAAAAAGCTTTAAGTCCGGCTCGTATTAAGAACAATGTCTGGATTACGAATAAGCAATTTAGTTATAAGAAGCCGACACTGCTTTTAAATTCACATCACGATACGGTGAAGCCTAACAGCGGGTATACCTTAGTTCCTTTTACTCCGGTTGAAAAGGAGGGCAAAATCTACGGCTTAGGTTCTAATGACGCAGGCGGTGCGCTGGTCTCTCTATTAGCTGCATTTCTGTATTATTATGAGGAAGAGCTTCCGTTCAATTTGATATACAGCGCCACAGCAGAAGAAGAGATTTCAGGAAAGAACGGGATAGAACTTCTGATGACTGAACTACCTCCAATTGACTGTGGAATAATCGGAGAGCCCACATTGATGAAGATGGCAGTTGCTGAAAAAGGATTGTTGGTATTAGACTGTAAAGCCAAAGGAAAAGCAGGGCACGCAGCACGTGATGAAGGAGAGAATGCTCTGTACATTGCCATAGAAGATATTCAATGGCTGAAGAATCATTCCTTTGAGAAGGTTTCTGAGTTGTTAGGTCCGGTGCATATTGCAGTTACCTCTGTCGAAACACCTAATAAGGCTCATAATGTAGTTCCTGACGAATGTAATTTTATAGTTGATGTGCGCGTGAATGAATTATACTCTTTTGAAGAAGTACTGGCAGTGTTACAGTCAAATATGAAGAGCACTATTTCGCCGAGATCGCTTAGGTTAAAACCTTCTTTTATCGCTCCAGATCATCCGTTGACAATGGCAGGAAAAAGGTTGGGGTTGGATGCTTACGGGTCGCCGACTTGTTCGGATATGACGTTAATCGACTTTTCGGCTTTGAAGATCGGTCCGGGAGATTCTGCCAGAAGCCACACTGCAGATGAGTTTATCTTTGCCGAAGAAATAGATCAGGGCATCCGTACCTACATATCGTTATTGAATAATTTTGGCGAGGAGCTGAAAAGTTCTAAAAATCATACAGTATGAAACTCTGGCAAAAAGATACTGATTCACTGAAGGAAGTAGAAAAATTTACGGTTGGAAAAGATCGTGAATTAGATGTGCTGTTAGCCAGGTATGATGTGTTGGGGTCTCTCGCTCATATTCAGATGCTGGAGTCGATAGGGTTGTTGACTAAAGAAGAATTGAGTTCGCTCCGGGCTGCCTTGAAAGCTATCTATAAAGAAATTGAAAAAGGAAATTTTTCCCTGGAAGATGGAGTTGAAGACATTCACTCGCAGATAGAATTACTGCTTACCCAACAATTGGGAGATGCCGGTAAGAAGATACATGCGGCACGTTCCCGCAACGACCAGGTGCTGGTAGATTTAAAGTTATATCTGAGAAATGAGCTGGAAGAGATTATCAGGCTGACTGAGCGTCTTTTTGAATTATTTCAGCAAAGGAGCGAAGAACATAAAAATGATCTATTACCGGGATACACCCATTTCCAACTGGCGATGCCTTCTTCGTTCGGTCTATGGTTCGGGGCTTATGCCGAGAGTCTCGCGGATGATATAGCTTCACTATATCCTGCATGGTTACTCGTAAATAAGAATCCGTTAGGCAGCGCAGCGGGGTATGGCAGCTCATTTCCCATCAATCGGACGCTCACAACTCAATTGTTAGGATTCAGCGATTTGGACCACAATGTCGTATATGCGCAAATGGGGCGCGGAAAGGTAGAGCGCATCTTTTTACAGGGGCTTTCCAATATTGCTGCTACACTGGCAAAATGTGCAATGGACGGCTGTGTGTTTATGAACCAGAATTTCGGGTTCATCAGTTTTCCTGATGAACTGACAACCGGCAGCAGTATCATGCCGCATAAGAAAAACCCTGATGTTTTGGAATTAGTCCGTGCCAGATGCAATCAGATTCAATCGGCACCTGCAGTTATACAGTCTGTCATTAGCAATCTGCCATCCGGTTATCATCGTGATTTTCAATTGATTAAAGAGATAGTATTTCCGGTTATTGGCCATCTGAAAGATTGTATTGGGATGATGCACCTGATGTTCAGCAATGTTTCCATCAGAAAAGATATTCTGAATGATGAGAAATACCTTCACCTCTTCACTGTTGAAGAGATGAATAAACTTGTATTGCAGGGTACTCCTTTGAGAGATGCCTACAGGGAAATCGGAATGCAGGTGGCAGAGGGTACTTTCCGGTCTTCCGGTGAATTACATCATACCCACGAAGGATCTGCGGGTAATTTACACAATGAAGAAATCGCCAAAATGCTGCAAAAAACACTTCAGCTGTTTAATTTTGACGAGGTCAATCTGGCATTAAAAAAATTATTGCAGTAAATTGCCGCTTTCCGTTAGCGGAGATTCTTTATTATGGCTGAGGATAAGAAACGAAAGATTGCAATTTTTGGCTCTACGGGATCTATAGGAACGCAGGCACTCAAGGTAATCAAGGCTTTACCCGATGAGTTTGAGGTCGATATCCTGACGGCTCAGAATAACGAGAGCCTGCTGATAGAACAGGCGCTGCAGTTTCGGCCTAATGCTGTGGTAATCGGTGAGGAGAGAAAATATCTCGCCGTTAAAGAGGCACTTGCCTCTACAGATATCAAAGTTTTTGCAGGGGATAAAGCCATTGAGCAGGCTGCCGAGTTTGATACTTACGATATCATGGTCTCAGCTATAGTGGGTTTTGCCGGCCTTAAACCGACTATTATAGCTCTTGAGCATGGCAAAGTGATTGCACTGGCGAATAAAGAGGCCCTGGTGGTGGCCGGTGATTTGCTGATGAAACTGGCAGTAGAAAAGCAGGTGCCGATAATCCCCGTTAACAGTAGTAATTCAGCAATTTTTCAGTGTCTGGTAGGTGAGGGCAGGAATAAGATTGAAAAAGTTATCCTCACAGCCAGCGGAGGTCCATTCCTTGGCCGAAAGCCTAATTACCTGGTCAATATCAAGCGGCATCACGCTCTGCAGCATCCTAACTGGAATATGGGGGCGAAGGTGACTATTGATTCTGCTACTCTGATGAACAAAGGGCTTGAAATGATTGCCGCCAAGTGGCTTTTCAATCTGGAACCTCAGCAGATTGAGGTTATAGTCCACAGACAGAGTATCATCCAGAGTATGATTCAATTTGAAGACGGCAGTGTGAAAGCTCAGCTTGCTGTTCCGGATATGAGGTTGCCGATTCAATACGCCCTTTCGTTTCCGACGAGGCATAAGACAGATAATCCGCGGATTGATTTCAGGAAGATGGCAGCTCTTGAGTTTGAAGAGCCGGATACCAAGACCTTCAGAAATCTTGCTCTCGCCCGTATGGCCCTTGAAAAAGGTGGTAATATGCCGGCAGTGTTGAATGCTGCCAATGAGATTGCCGTATGGGCATTTTTGAATAACCGGATCGGATTTTTGGATATGACCGCCGTAGTTGAAAAAACCCTCGAACAGGTACATTTTATAGAAAAGCCAAATCTTTCCGAATATTTTGAAAGCGACGGTGAGGCCCGTAATTTTGCTGCCTCTTTGATTAATTTATAAGATAAATCCGAAAATATTTTCGTAAACCACATACTGAAAAGTGACAAGCATCAGCATATTAGCAATTAACTGGCCAGGCGTAGGCCTGCAGGTTGCATACCTTCTTTTATCGCTCTCTATCCTCGTAATTATACACGAGTTCGGACATTTTATCACAGCCAAGTGGTTCAAATGCCGTGTGGAGAAGTTCTATCTCTTCTTTGATCCCTGGTTTTCCATTTTTAAGAAGAAAGTAAAGGGTACTGAATACGGAATCGGATGGCTGCCGTTAGGAGGTTATGTGAAGATTGCTGGTATGATTGACGAGAGCATGGATAAGGAACAGATGAAACAGCCCCCACAACCGTGGGAGTTCAGGAGCAAGCCGGCTTGGCAAAGGCTGATTATTATGGTGGCAGGAGTTACCATGAATGTGCTGCTGGCCTTCTTTATCTATGCGATGATTCTCTATACCTGGGGTGAGACAAAGCTCCCGATGAAAAATCTTAACGGCGGTATTTGGGTAACGGACAGTCTGATGTCAGATATCGGTTTGAGGACAGGTGATGAGATTGTATCAATCAACGGAGAACCGATTGAATACTTCGATGATCTCACTGCCAAAATTCTTTTGGGTAAAGAGATAGAAGTGAAGAGGAACGGTGTGCAGGAAACGATTCATGTCCCCATCAACCTGATTGGCCAGCTTGTAGAGAAAAAGAAAAGCCGAAATCCGCTCGTGATGCCACGGCAACCGGTTATTATCGGAGGGTTTGCCGATGAAACATCAAATGCTGAAAAGGCAGGTTTGGAGGTGTATGATAAAATATTAGCTGTTGACAGCCTGCCGGTAACCTATTTTGACGAGATGGCTCCTGTTTTGGCTGCCTACAAAGACAGCTCTGTTGATCTGACGATTGAAAGAGGAGGAGAGGTTATTCATAGGGAAGTGCCTGTTGATTCAGCCGGTAAAATAGGCTTCTTTGCAGTGGCAGGCGACCAGCTGGATAGTCTGGGTTACCTCAAGCAGGAAAAGAAGAAATACGGCTTCTTTGAATCTTTCCCTGCCGGTGTGAGGATGACGGGCAAGCAACTGGATATGTATGTTCAGCAGTTCAAATTGATTTTAAGTCCTGAGACAGAAGCCTATAAAGGATTAGGCGGATTTAAAACTATGGCTACCATCTTTCCCGATAACGGCTGGAACTGGGAAGCATTCTGGAAGATTACTGCCTTCTTTTCTATAATACTTGCCTTCATGAACCTGCTGCCGATTCCGGCATTAGACGGAGGACATGTGGTATTCACTTTGGCAGAGATGATCACCGGTCGGAAACCGAGTGATAAGTTTCTGGAATATGCGCAAATTGTAGGAATGGTAATCCTTTTTGCCTTGTTGATTTACGTCAACTTCAACGACTGGTTTGGATACGGCAGGGGGCATTAGCATTCTGATAATTCAACGTGTTCTGAGTTATGCTGATGCTGCTGCTATCATAGTCATATAGTAATTGACACAGTGAGCAGCATTGAGCAATATCAATTCTTTGTGCATCAGTCCATCAAATAACGGCGTTGTATTGAATGTAAAATCAAACTTAAATCTCTTCCATTTAAAATCCGCTTCCACAAACAGTAGTTCCTCTTTAGCTTCATTGAGCAAAGTATATTTGTAATTGAGGAGGCCATGGTGTTTCAGTAATAGTTTATCCTTATAATCATCAAAGAAAGTATTGATGATAATCCCTGACCATCTTAGATTGAAATCCAGTAAGGTGGTCTGGTTGGCATCTTTCAGCTCAATTTTATTACTCCAGAATCCCGGAGATTGAAGGTAGAATTGAGAACCGTCAGCCAGATGGATTTCTGCATCAAGTGAATACCATTTCTTGTAAATCAGTACCCCCATATTGGTGTTATCAAGTGTCAGAGGGAAAGTTTTAGAATCTGTTGCGCTTACTTTGTATTGGGCCATGGCCGAAAGCTTCTGTTTAAAAGGTTTTGAATGGAGATTCTTATCACATGAAGTTACTAAAAGAAAAAAAGTGGATGAAAGAAATTTCATCCACTTTCAAATCTTTAAATCTCATCCATTAATAATAGATCAGCCTTCTTACGCCTGCAACGTGTTTTGCCAAGCGGATTACCTGTTTTGTATAACCGTACTCATTGTCGTACCAGGTATAGAGCACAACATTCTTTTTATCGTTAGAAACGAGTGTTGCAGGAGAATCGAACACAGCGCAGCATGTGTTACCGATAATGTCGGTAGAAACCAATTCGTCATCAACCGAATAGTAAATTTGGTTAATCAGTTTACCATTCAGAGCTTCATCCTTCACTGCATTATTTACATCTTCAACAGAAGCTTCTTTTCCTAATTCCAGCGACATGATTGCCAGCGATCCGTTCGGGGTTGGCACGCGTACTGCATTTGCAGTTAGTTTGTTAGCCAGAGACGGAATTACCTTGGTAACCGCTTTTGCGGCACCGGTAGAAGTGATTACCATATTGATAGCAGCTGAGCGCCCTCTCCTGGGCTTCTTGTGCATGTTGTCTAACAGGTTCTGGTCGTTAGTGTATGCGTGAACAGTTTCTATGTGGCCTTTTACAATACCAAACTTGTCTTCCATCACCTTTAGGATAGGGGAGATTGCATTAGTCGTGCAGGAAGCTGCAGAGAAAATGCTGTCGTTCTCCAGATCCAGTTCATCCTGATTGATTCCGTAAACAATATTAGGGATCTCTTTACCCGGGGCTGTCAGGATAACTTTGGATACGCCCTTAGCTTTTAGATGCCTGCCCAATGCTTCCTTATCCCTGAACGCACCCGTATTGTCGATAATCAATGCATTGTTGATTCCGTATTGAGTGTAGTCGATATCCTCAGGATTGTTGGCACTGATCATCTGAACGATCATTCCGTTAATGATCATTGCATTGTGCTCCTTATCAACAACCACAGTACCATTAAATGCACCGTGTACAGAATCACTCCTCAATAAAGCAGCGCGCTTTTCAATCATTTCCGGGTCTTTATCTCTGGTTACGATGGCTCTGAGTCTCAATTGCTGACCTTTACCTGCCTGTTGGATCAACTCTCTTGCAGCCAGGCGTCCGATACGTCCGAATCCGTATAGCACAACGTCTCGCGGTACCATCTTGAATTTGTCCTGACCGATAAAATCTTTCAGGGTATCCTTCAGGAAGGCTATCTTATCATCTTTGTATTTGCCTTTTGCCTGCGTGTATTCATAAGCCAACCTGCCGATATCCAGCTTAGACGGAGCGAGATCTATCGCTGTTAAAGCTTCTGCCAGATCTGAGGAGATGTGCACATCTACAGGTTTCTCAATTACATTTCTTGCATACTCGTGCAGGTGGAGAATCTCTGCGATGGGCAAGTCTACCAAATGATTTCTGAAAAATACCAGTTCTACTCCTTTGTCATAGAGAAGTTGACCGGTTTTACTGGCCAGCTTTACTGCGGCTCTTTCTCTTTTTACATGAGCATCCAGGTGCTCTTCAAATCCGACTTGGGTGTTCATTTTGATAGTTATTTGTCCTTGTTTTTGAATTAGTTGCGTACTCAGCCTGTCAGGCTATTTTATTTTGTGCCGCAAAGTTCTATAAAATAACCGTAGAAAGGAAATGCTGTTGATAAGTTATGCCGATATACACCCTGGAGAGATAGATATTTTTTTATTGGTGAAACTCCCGGATTCTCAGCGGTTTGTCCATTATCACGTCCAACACTTTATCTACTTGTTGTCCGTTTACTGAAAAACGGACCAGCAGTTCGCTTTGAGGAGGAAGGGTATAAACACATGAATTGCAAAGGAGTTCCACATAGGAAACACAGCTTTTACATTCTAGCCAATCTTTCAATTGGTTGAGCTGTTGAGTGTCTGTAAGGTTTCTGTTCTGCTTTTTCAGGAATTTGTTGATGATGGGAACAAGATCATCATAATTTTCCTGCTGAACCAGGGCACAGAAGGCGCGGTCGTCTGAACAAGCTATTTTATCTTTTTCGCAACCCGTCAAAGCAACTGCTGACAAGAGCAATATCAAAATCAGGCCTGTTATACTTTTCATGGAGTCGCGTTTTGCTTTTCAGACCTAAAGGTAAGAACAACAAAGGAGGTAATACCCCGATTCCGGAGATTGGTGTGTTAAAGTTTACCGGCCGGTCGAAAACGAAACTTAACGGGAAAGAAATTCCCTTACTCCGTCTTTTATGTTTTCAATTTTGACTTTAAGTTTTCTAAATTCAAAGGCAAGTACGATTTGCAGTATGCCATACGATAAGATTCCGAAACTTAACCAGTAGATTACGGTGATACTCGTAATTACAGGATTCCATAAAAGAATAAGAGCTGCAACGACTCCAAGCAGACCAAATACGAATACCCAACCCCAGTTTTTGATTCCGATATCTTTTATTTCAAAGGCGTTACCAATCTGCATTATGGAGCGGAAAAGCAACCAGAAAGCAATGTAGTAACAGAGTACGAGAGCTGTTAATTCAGGCCTGAGCGACAGATGAAATCCGATTAGAAAAGTGAGTATTCCACCCGTAAGATACCATCCCCAGCTTCTGAGTTCCTTCCTGTTGGCAATGCTGTAAATAATTTCCGAAAGTCCTGCAATTACGAATCCTATACTGAATACCCATGCCAAAGCGAGAAAGGAGGCGATTGGCGTCATAAATACCCAAATACTTAAAGCGATAAACAAGAGACCGGTGATTAATAACAGGTACCAGTGTTTCAAACGTTTTTCAATCTTGGTTTCCTTATTTATTTTATTTCAGTGAAAGAATAATTCTATGAAAAGACTATTGAAAAGATGTTGTTATTATCAACGTTTACGCGGGCAATAGGGAATTGCTTATTATTCCTTCTCCTTCACCCCTAACTTATGACCATATGTCGCAAAGTAGAGGATGAAGAGATAACAAGGCACCATAATCCAGAAAGCCTCCTGGAAGCCGATTTTCTCTCCTAATGAAGCCCATAATCTCGGAAGGATTGCACCGCCACCGATACCGATAATCAACAATGCAGATCCGGTCTTGGTGAACCGCCCCAGTCCGTGAATAGCCAACGGCCAGATCGCAGGCCACACCAATGCGTTGGCCAGACCGAGAATAGCTATGAAAAATATAGAAGCATACCCTTTGGTAAAGATGGCCAGAATGGTAAAGATAACACCGAGAATAGCTGACCATTTGAGGGCAGTTGTTTGTGATAAATATTTTGGAATCGCCACAATTCCTACGAGGTAACCAACGAGCATTCCTACCATGGTATATGAGGTAAAGTGCTTGGCAATATCCAGACTGATGCCTATTGATTTACCGTAAATCTGAATGATATCTCCGGCCATTACTTCAACTCCTACATAGAGGAAGAGAGCAATGAATCCCATCCACAGATAAGGAAAACTGAAAAGTGTTTTCCCATCGTCTGCATGTCCTTCAGCCGATTCTTCCTCGCCTTCAGCCTTCACCTCGGGCAGGTTAGAGAATTTCACAAAGACAGCCAGTGCCAGTAATACAAGTGTGATGACGATATATGGATTAATTACTCTCGCAGCCAGTGCATCTAATTCTACTGCTCTTTCTACTGCACCAAGTGCCTCGACTTTTGCAATGAGGGCTTCTGAGTCTTTCAAAAGAAAGGCACCCATAATTGCAGGAGCCAGTACGCCCGCCAGCTTGTTACAAATACCCATAACGCTTATTCGTTTTGCCGCGCTCTCTAACGGGCCGAGTATGGTGATATATGGATTAGAAGCTGTTTGCAACAATGCAAGTCCTGTACCTATAACGAAAAGTCCTGTTAAGAACATGCTATAGTCTCTTGCCTTAGCAGCAGGAATAAATAGTAAAGCACCCAATGCCATTACGACTAGGCCCAGCATCATTCCATTCTTGTAACCTGTCTTTTGAAGCACCCATGATGACGGGAAAGCCATCACGGCATAAGAAATATAGAATGCAAAAGTTACCAATACGGCCTCAGAAGTCTCAAGTTCACAAGCGATCTGGAGATAAGGAATCAGTGTACTGTTCAGCCAGGTAACAAAACCGAAAATGAAAAACAGGATTCCGATAATAATAATCTGAGGAGTATAATTCTTTTCAGATGCAGACAGGTTTTGAGTCATTTTTTGTGAGTTTGGTTTTAATGTATCCCATGGATATGCAGGCGTGAAAATAATTGATTTTAAGGGTAAAAAACCAATTTGTTTTGATTTTTCGCTCGTTAGAGGTGCTCACATCATCTAACCTGAATTGATTTATAGCAGTTTGCTTACTATTCGATTCAATCAGGTTCCACTAACCGGTCCAAGTGGCCGTCTTCGGCAAATACTTGAACCAGTACGAAGAAACGACGGGCGCAAGTGTTCCGAAGGATCACTTGTGTCTATTGGTGCCTCGCAGATTCTATCCGCGAGAGTGAACTAGAATTTCTAATGATTTATCTCGTCCTGTTTTTCCCTGATACAATCAGGTATCAGTAATCGGTCCAAGTGGCCGGCTTTGCCGAACACTTGAACCAGTATGTGAATCCGAAAGATTTGATTATTGACAGATATAAAAAAGCTGCTCCAAAACGAAGCAGCTCTTTTAAAATTATGATGTGAGTGTGGATTAGTATCCCATATCCATTCCACCACCCATTCCGCCACCCATAGGAGGCATAGCGGGTTTTTCTTTTTCAGGTTTATCAGAGATTACACATTCGGTTGTCAGCAACATTCCAGCAATGGAAGCGGCATTTTCCAATGCAATTCTGGTAACCTTAGTGGGGTCAATAACCCCGGCGGTAAACAGGTTTTCAAAAGTCTCGGTACGTGCGTTAAAGCCAAAGTCTTTCTTGCCGTCTTTGATTTTCTGAACAACGATACTTCCTTCCAATCCGCTGTTTACCACGATCTGACGAACGGGCTCTTCAGCAGCTCTTTTTACAATCTGTACTCCGGTAGTTTCGTCTTCGTTATCTCCTTTCAGGTCTTTGATACTCTGTATTGCTCTGATGTAAGCAACGCCACCACCCGGTACGATACCTTCTTCAACGGCTGCTCTTGTAGCGTGCAAAGCGTCATCTACACGGTCTTTCTTTTCTTTCATTTCAACTTCGGTAGCAGCACCAACATACAATACGGCTACACCGCCACTCAGTTTAGCCAGACGTTCCTGCAGTTTTTCTCTGTCGTAGTCGCTGGTTGTAGTTTCAACCTGAGCTTTAATCTGGTTAACTCTTGCTTTGATGGTATCTTTCTTTCCTTTACCGTTAACGATTGTAGTATTGTCTTTGTCAATAGAGATATGACCTGCCTGCCCCAGGTAGGTGAGGTCTGCATTCTCAAGTTTATATCCCTGCTCTTCGCTGATAACTGTACCACCTGTAAGAACAGCGATATCCTGCAGCATTTCTTTTCTCCTGTCGCCGAATCCCGGAGCCTTAACAGCGGCTACCTTCAAAGTACCTCTCAGTTTGTTTACAACAAGTGTAGCAAGAGCTTCACCTTCGAGGTCTTCGGAGATAATCAGCAACGGACGGCCACTTTGTGCAACTTTCTCGAGAATGTGCAAGATATCCTTCATGTTACTGATTTTCTTGTCGTAAATCAGGATGTAAGGATTATCCAGTTCGGCCTGCATTTTTTCGCTGTTGGTTACGAAGTAAGGAGAGATGTAACCGCGGTCAAACTGCATACCTTCAACAACTTCTACTGTAGTATCAGTTCCTTTTGCCTCTTCAACAGTGATAACCCCTTCTTTACCCACTTTTTGCATTGCTTCAGCAATCAGGCTACCGATGCTTTCATCGTTGTTTGCGGAAATTGTAGCTACCTGCTCAATTTTATTGTTGTTGTCTCCTACGGAAACAGATTGTTTTTTCAGACTCTCGATAATGCCCTTAACAGCCTTATCGATACCGCGCTTCAGGTCCATCGGATTAGCACCTGCAGCTACGTTCTTCAGGCCTTCGCCGATAATAGCTTGTGCGAGAACGGTGGCAGTAGTTGTACCATCACCTGCGATATCGCCGGTTTTGCTGGCTACTTCTTTCACCATTTGTGCACCCATATTTTCAATCGGATCCTCCAGTTCAATTTCTTTAGCTACGGTAACACCGTCTTTTGTAACGCTGGGAGCTCCGAATTTTTTCTCAATAACTACGTTGCGTCCTTTAGGACCAAGGGTTACTTTCACAGCATTTGCCAGCGTATCCACACCCTTCTTCATTTTGTTCCGGGCTTCAATATCAAAGAATATTTGTTTCGCCATGGTTGTATGATTATTTAATTGGTTTAACTTATTTGATTTAATTAGTTCACTTTCATTAAAATGTCAGAAGCTCTCATGATGAGATAGTCTGTTCCTTCGATGTTGATTTCTGTTCCACCGTATTTGCCGTACATTACAACATCACCCACTTTTACCTGAAGAGGGATGAGGTTTCCGGTATGTTCTGCATATTTACCCTTTCCAACTGCAACAACAGTTCCTTTCTGGGGCTTTTCTTTTGCTGTATCAGGGATGATAATTCCCCCGGCAGTCTTTTCCTCAGCCGCATTTGGCTTAACCAGAACTCTGTCGTCAAAGAGTTCAACTTTCAATTTTGCCATAGTTGTTTGATTTTTTAAGATTTTTTGAGTTTGCATTGTTATATGAATAATTGTGCCAATCTTGATTTTGTACTATTCTTGACAGTTTTGACAAGATACCTGTCAGTAAAAAGTGAAAAAAAGTCAGTGTAGTTTTCAAGACTTATCCCGCATCAGATTTTACCGGGGTTTTTTCGCCCAGCATCAATGCACCGATTACGGCTGCCAAGCCGATAAATGTGTGATAGTCAATAGGCTCATTGAGCAGGATAAAAGCGATCAGCAGTCCGAACAGAGGACATAAAAACAACCAAATTCCTGCTTTAACAGCATCGTGTCTCAGCAGCCATAACCAGAGAGAGACGGCCAGTATTGAAACCATAAATGCCAGCCATAGGGTACTGAACCAGAATTTAGTATTTAGGAGATTAGCCGGGTCCTCATAATTATAAAGTGTCAAGGGTAAGAGGAAGGCACCACCGATAAATGTTTGCCATCCGTTAATGGTAAGCAGTTGAGTACTGCCCCAGTTTTGACGGGAGAAGTAGATGGCACCCAAAGAATAGGAAAGCATACCGAAGAGCAGCAGCAAGAGGCCGCCTGTAGTAACACTGGCGTCGGCCATGAGTGGGAGAGAGGCAAATACTACCCCGAAAGTACCGGTAATAATGGCGATGATAATTTTCAGGTTCACCTTGTTCTTCAGGAAAAAGGCGCTGATGAAAGCGATGTAGATAGGATTGATAGCTATAGCCAGGGCACCGATACCGGCAGTTACGTTTTGCATTGCAGTAACATAGCAGCCGAGATAAATGGTGATGTTCAACAGTCCGTAAATCGTTATTTGTTTGAAGATTCGCTTCCCGGGCAGGGGGTGCCTCAGAATTACATGAGAGATGAAAATCATTACTAAACCAGCAACCGCAAAGCGTATTTGTGCTATTACCAGGGGCTGCGCCGTCTGCAAAGCGAACTTAGTAGCTGTAGCAGCTGACGCCCAGAAAAGAGCGAAGAGAATGCCGGCCGATATCCACTTTAAGTTGCGAATAACAATTGATTTTCAGGGTAAAAGTGCGAAAATAGAGGGAACCTTCCTCTGAAACGGACAAAAATTTTCAGAAAAAAACACAACAATTTTGAGATAGCTGCCGTTCTATTACCGATTCCGCACCTGAAAAATACGGTTTCAGGTCAGGAATCCCCCAAAACCAAAACCCTGACCGCTATGGAAACTATTACCTACCACGAGGTATTGATTGCACCCAACAGTCAATTTTTCTCCAAAGAATTTCATTACCGACAGCAATATTCAGCAATGTCAAACATGTCTAATAAAGACAAGCTGGCCGAGGCCTGCTGGGGTGGACTTCTGAGGGAAATGCTTCCTGAAATCTGTCCGGATCTGGAATTGAAAGAAATTGACGAAGGAAATAAATTCCTCAACCTCAGGATGGGAACACGAGGCAAAAACCACAGTATTTGTTACTCGTTGAATCCTTATTATTTCCTGAATCACGTCAGAAAAAATTAGAATTACCTTTTTTCTTTTCATAAACACCATAAAAACGGGGCGGTGAAGACCGCCTCTTTTTTTCGATAGATTTGACCGGGAAGTATTTTCATCCGCGATTGAAACCGGATAGGGTAGCAGTAAACAGGCCGGTCTCTCTCTTTTTAAAGATTACTTTCCATGACCCGTTGTAAGAGATAACTGAGGGGATGAGCAGGTTATCAAAGCGCGTCATTTTCACCTTCATATCTACATCAAAGCTGTAAACACTTGCATTGTATTTCAGCACATAGTTTCTGGCAAGCACATCAAAATTTTTCTGATCAAACCAGGTAATCATTTCTTTGATGACTACATTACTTTCCCTTCCGGGTTTTACTTTTATGGAAAAGACATACGCCTGCATTCGCTCGTCGAAGTCGATGTGCATATCGTAGTTTCCTATCATTGAGCGGTCGAATATGGCTGTTTTGCCACTGATAAGGGGGAGTCCTTTAATTCGCTTTCCCGGATTGAAAAACAGCATTTTAAGTTGAGCCTTGTGCTTCTCTATTCCGCTGAGTCCGCCAGTGCTGAGTTCTGTGTTGCCGACGATATTCGTCTCTCCGCAAATAACACTATCCGTGAAGAAAAGTTGTGCATACATTGACGCGGTGTAATAATTGTAGTCTCCTTTCTTGTCGTAGAAATCTCCGGTTGTTTCGCGGCTCAGTACTTCCATTTCCCGACAACCGTTTTTTATAATCTGTTTGGATGTTCCTTTCAAAGTTGCCTGAAGTTTACCTTTCTTGCCGAGCATCCGAATGTCATTGATGGAAGTGAAACCGACAACTCTCAAATTCTTGAAGGCTTTATAAAACGTTGTGTCATTCTTCACTCTGGCAATGAAAGATGCAACATCGAGCTTACGGTTAATAATCACCTCAGAAAGTGTAACATACTGCCCATCTACCTTAACTGCGGTATCCTTTACCTGTGCTTTTAGCATGAAAGGGAGCACCAAAGTAAGAATTAAGAAAGGCGTAGATTGTTTCATAGGTGTCAAAAGTAAAACAGCCGTATGGAGTTACGGCTGTTAAAAAAGAGGGCTCTTAATATTTTTGGTTTCTTTAAACAGTTTCAGGCTGCCTGCCCGGGTTGAGGTACTTCAGGATTTTCTCCTGAGTTTTCTTCAATTCCTCCGGTGTTGGCGACATTTTCTTCCTTGTAAAATTCAGGTCTTCCATGGTGTTGAGTGGTACCATATGCATGTGCGCATGCGGCACTTCCAAGCCTACAACACTGATGCCGCAACGGTTACAGTCGAATGCCTGCTCGATAGCCTTTGCAATAGGTTTTGCAAAAACAAGAATTTCAGAGAGCAAGTCTTCGGGCATATCGAAAAATTTATCTATCTCTTCTTTAGGGATTACCAAAGTATGCCCTTCAACAAGAGGAAAGATATCAAGGAATGCATAAAACTTATCGTTCTCAAGAATCTTATACGAAGGAAGTTCGCCGTTGATGATTTTTGTGAAGATGGACATAATCGTTTAAATTTTGTTTTCAGTAGCTGCAAAATTAAACGGAAATTTTTTCCACCCTAAACTTCAGCAATCCTGCAGGAGCATTGATCTCTGCAATCTCGCCTACCTCCTTACCCAGCAAGCCTGCACCTACCGGGGAAGTTGCTGATATTTTCTTCATCTTGAGATCAGCCTCTTTCTCGGATACGATTTGATAGGTCAGCTGTTTATTGGTTTTAAGATTCGTTACTGTCACATGTGTGAGTATGGATACCCTGCTCGTATCCAGCATGCTGGTATCGATAATTTTAGAATTCGCAATAGTACCCTCGAGCTGTTTGATTTTAGCTTCTAAAATCCCCTGAGCTTCTTTTGCAGCGTCATACTCTGCATTCTCCTTTAAATCGCCTTTCTCTCTGGCCTCTGCTATAGCTTTGGATACGGCAAGGCGATCTACTGCTTTCATCCGTTGCAGTTCCTTTTGCATTTCGTCAAAAGTCTCTTGTGTTACATAGCTTACCTGTGTCATGACATTAAGATTAAAAGTAAAAGAATGTAAATATTAGATTGGGTACAGAATTAGTACTCCCGGAAGACTCGCAGCGAGTCCTGGGGCTCTTTTCGGTGATATTCGTTTCTGTACTTCATTTTGATAATAATTTCAGTTCAACTGAAATAAAAAAAATACAACGCTCTAGTCGCGCTAAAGCGTTGTACGTACACAAATATAAGAAATTAAATGAGAAAAAACTACAAATTCAGTTTTTCCAGTAAAACTTTTGCCATTTTGTATAAAGCCTCATAACTGTAGCCGGCAATATGGGGTGTAATAATCACTTCGGGCCGCTCGGTAAGCCTTTTGAGCTGATCCTTTTCTGACCGGCTCCTTTTTGCCGGTTGCTCATTTTCAAGTACATCCAGCCCGGCTCCCGATATTTTCCCGTTTTCCAGAGCTCTGATGAGGGCTTCGGTATCTGTTACCTTTCCCCGGCAGGAAGACAGGAAGACCGGTTTTCTCTCCAAAGCATTGAAGAATGCATCATTAGCATAATGGAATGTTTCGTCGGTCAATGGCAGGTGCAGACTGATAACATCACAGTATCTGGCTATCTGTTCAGGATTAGCTTCCTTAATATATTCCTTGCCAAATCCGTACTTGTATTTGTCATGGGCTAAAACCGTAACATCAAAAGAAGACACCAGTGAAGCGAAGGTGCTGCCCGTATTTCCATAACCGATGATGCCGATGGTCTTACCCTCCAGTTCGAACCCGCGATTTGCATTTCTGATCCATTGTCCGTCTATTACTTCCAAATAACTGCTTGTGATTTTCTTAGAAAGGTTGAGCAGTAACCCGAGAGTGTGTTCTGCTACGGCTTTTCGGTTGCCTTCCGGACTACTGACACATCTGATTCCCCTGGATTCGGCATATGGCACATCAATCAGTTCCATACCGCTGCCTAATCTTCCGATCCATTTTAGATGTGATGCCCGATCGATGATTTTTTTATCGATTGTCAGTCGCGTAGTAACTACAAGCCCTTCAGCAACCTCGATGGTATCATAAAGTTCTTCGTAGGTGATTTTTTCAGCATTCTGAACGACATAACCTTTCTTCTGCAGTGTTTCTGCCAGAAGAGGGTGTGCGGGCGCGGTAATAATTACAATGCGATCCAATGTGAGCTATAAAATATTTACAGACTGGCAATCATGCTGATTTCAACATTCACGCTGCGTGGCAGGGCTTTTACTGCTACGGTCTCGCGTGCGGGATAATCACCTGTAAAGTGCTTGCCGTACTCTTCGTTTACTGTTGCAAACAGGCTCATATCAGTCAGGAAAATAGTTGTCTTTACTACATTATCGAAAGAAGCACCTGCAGCTTTTAATACAGTCTCCAGATTTTTCATAACCTGGGCAGTTTCTTCGGCAATGCTACCGTTTTTTAGTTCACCTGTTGCAGGATCCATGCATACCTGTCCGGACAAGAACAAAAGATTACCTGCTTTTACCGCCTGGTTATACGGACCTATAGGAGCAGGGGCCTGATCGCTGTTGATAATTTCTTTACTCATAATAAAGCGTGTATTTTGATTAATGATGAAGTGCAAAAGTATCATTCATTTAACAAACTTATTTTTGCAAAAAAGAAATAATGAAGATTTTGATCTGTGCAACGGATGGGCAATACGGTGAGATTCTGGAAGGATGTCCGTCAGATCAGATTCAGTTCTTCAGAATTAATGCTCCCGCTGACTTTGATTTCTCGCAGCCGGTTGATGCTTCTTTTTTTCTGAATAATAGAGCGGAAGAATTGTTATCGATTGGATTACCATCAATACCTGTTTTTATTAATGAAGTAGTAAGAACTAACTCCGAAATGAATCTTCCTGAAAACTTTCTCAGAATAAATGGATGGAATGGTTTTCTAAGACGTAAAGTTTGGGAAGTGGCAGGTAAGAAAACTGAATCAGTAGTGAAAATTGCAATCTCACTAGGCAGGGAATTGGTTTTTGTTGATGATGTTCCCGGGCTTGTTGCGGCCACTGTAGTATGCAATATTATTAATGAAGCTTTCATTGCTTTTGAAGAAGGTGTCAGTTCTAAAGAAGAAATCAATAGTGCCATGAAACTGGGGACAAATTATCCCTATGGTCCTTTTGAATGGGGGAATAAAATTGGCATTGAAAATGTAAACCGGTTGCTCGGCCGCCTTGCAGAAGACCGGAAGAGAAAAAATGAGAATGATTGATGAGTCAGCACACTTTACTGGTACATACGACACTCGGGCACGCGCTGGTTGCACTCGCAAACGATAATAGAATTGCTGGTATATTGAAAAGTGAAAATCAGAAAGAGCACAGTTCGTTTTTGCATCGGGCTGTAAGTGATTTACTTGCCGGGAACAGGATAAAGCCACAAGATTTAGATTTGATCGGAGTCACAACCGGTCCGGGAAGCTATACAGGAATACGTATAGGCCTGGCTGCTGTAAAAGGGCTTGCATTTGCTCTGGATGTTCCCATCGTAGCCTGTAGCACACTGGAATTAATTGCCCGCACTGCGATTGAAAAATCAGATGAACCTTATGATGTTTGCGCTCCCATCGTTCACGCGCGTATGCAGGAATATTATTTTGGCTGGTACGATAAAAAAGGAAACTTGCTGCGGCCAGAAGGAATTATTGATTTGAAAAATGAAACAATCCCATTTAAAGATAAAGGCGTCCTGTTTGCGGCTATGGAGCAGGATAAGCCGTTTATTACTAACATAGCCTTTGGTGATAAACTGATGTTAATCAACGCTCCGGATGAGGAGGTTTTCCTGAAGTTAGTTTTAGAGAAGTTTTCTACAGGTAAAATTGTATCCGCTACAGATATTACACCTAATTATCTGAAGGAAGCATATACCACCACACCAAAAAATAATTAAAAGATTTTAATATTTTATTGATTCAACACAAGTATCAAATATCTTATCTTTGTAATCTATCTATTTGAAAACACAACCAGTATTTTAAAGAAAATCCCACAAGTATGAACTATGATACGCTTATTGCACCGCAGCATGCGGTCAGCTCTGATGGTCCGTTAAAAGAAAATGATTACCTGAATATTAAGAAAGCCGCAATGGTTCTTAGAGCAGTTAATCACGGACTTAGACAAAAAATTATCCAGACCATTTATGAACACAAGAGGATCTCTGTTACCGACTTGTACGTTAAATTAAGACTTGAGCAGTCTGTGGCATCACAACATCTCGCCATCCTGCGTAAAGCTAATGTGGTAACTACTGTTCGTGAAGGAAAGTTTATTTATTACGCTGTTAATCACGAAAGGATCGACAGCATTATGAACTTTGTAAATAATCTGGTTAAATAAAAAGATGACAAGATTGTCAATTCAGGAACTCCGTTCTGCATACAAGAGTGGCAGTGTTCTGATAGACCTAAGGAGTCAAGAAGAATTTACTTCCGGGTTTGTGCCCGGAAGTATTTTTTTCGAGCAAAAACAATTAAAAGATTATGCCCCGTTATTTTTAAAACAGGGCGATCAGGTTGTATTTATTATAAATCCTTCAGACGAGAATTCGCTTGAAAGTATAATAGCTAAATCCGGAATCAAAAATCAGTCTTCCTATTTCCTGGCGGAAGGAGAGGGGTGGAGGCAACCCGCGCGTTTTGATCTAGTGATTGCAGTAGATGCAGGCGAAATGAGTTTGGATATAAAGTTTGATGATAACATTGTGTTGGCTGATCTGAGGGATGCTTCGCAATTTCAGGAAAAACATGTGGCTGGTTCAACCTCATTGCCTTTTGCAGAGTTAACAGATGTTGCACAAATTGCAGACCTGGATGAAGAAGGTACTATATATTTATATTCTGATAAAACAGGAGATGCGGTTACTGCCGCATCACTATTGAAGAAGCACGAGATTCATAACATAAGAATTGTCAATGGAGGATGGAGTGCTATCGATATGGAGCCATCCATAGAGAAGGTGCAGCCAAAAAACAAGAGTAACGGCAACGGATTAAAATAATAGCCGACAAAACTCCCCTCAGCTAAAGCCTCAGAAAGCAAAGCCGGCTACTTATTTATTATTAAAGACTGTTTACCAACCTTTCTTAGCGACACCGTCTTTAACGGCTTCTAAGGCTCTTGCCTCGCTAAGCATTGTAGTCATTTTATTGCCTTTTCCATCGTGGCCCTGGGCCATGTAACCTCCTCTTGAGGTTTTGGTAATAACTGCGTCTTGCATGGGTACGTTCTTTTCTTTGGTTTTCATGCAATACGCCGTAATCATCTTAGACATAGAATAAGTTTTAATTGTTTAAAAATGATGTGTCATACCTGATAGAAATCAGGCCGTTTTGTAAATTTAAGTGATTATCAGTACTTATGAATAGTTTTTTAATAACATATTTATAGATGAAAAATTCTGACGGTTATGCGCATTCTTTCGAATGTTTTTGCATCACATCATTTCATCATCAACTTATTCCCTTCTTCTTGTCAGGAAATGATGGTTTAAGAGCGTTGAAGATTAAGATTTTCCGTGACAGTGTTTGTACTTCTTACCGCTTCCACACGGACATAATTCATTACGTCCGATCTTAGGCTCTGCAACGACAGGTTCGTGGCGGGTTGCTTCTGAAGGATCGTGATATTCATTTCTGCCGTCCATCATTTCACCGTGACTTTCAGACGAGCTGTTGTATGCATCTTTACGCTGTTGCAGTTTACTCATATCAGTTCTGCGCCTTCTTTCGTCAAGTGCTGAACTGGCACGGGTTTGCTCAACAGGTATCTGGCAGTGAGTGAGGAAGCCTACAATATTTTTGTTGACAGTATCATTCATCTGTTTGAAAGCCGAGAATGCTTCAAGTTTATAAATAATCAGCGGATCCTTTTGTTCGTATCCCGCAGTGGACTGTACAGTGTGGCGAAGATCGTCCATTGCCCTCAGATGTTCTTTCCATGCATCGTCGATTAATGCAAGTGTCACATTTCTCTCAAGGGCATTAATTAATTCAGCGCCTTCTGTTTCTATTGTCTTATCGAGGTTGGCAATGATGTTCATTCCTTTCTTTCCATCAGTGAAAGGCACTGCCACGTTAATGATAGAAGCACTCTGCTCCTTGCGGATGTTTTTAATCACAGGAAGCGTTTGCTGCGAAAGGTGTGTGTTCTTATCAGCATATTGCTGCTTGGCTTCATAATAAAGTTTGTTTGTCAACGCAGCAGGATGGTCATTTGCCAATTCATCTTCGGTAATGGCTGTATCAACACCAAAACTTAAAAGAACAGACAGTTTGAACTCATCATAATTTTCTATCTCTTTAAAAGCTGCAATGATGCCGTCGGATACTGAGTAGAAAGCATTGTCGAGATCGAGTGCAAGCCTTTCCCCGAACAATGCGTGGTTGCGTTTTTCGTAGATAACGTTACGCTGTTTGTTCATAACGTCATCGTATTCCAACAGTCTTTTCCGGATACCAAAGTTGTTTTCTTCTACTTTCTTTTGTGCACGCTCGATACTCTTGGAGATCATATTGTGTTGAATCACTTCACCTTCTTTGTATCCCATACGGTCCATCAGAGAAGCGATTCTCTCACTGCCGAACATACGCATCAGGTCGTCTTCAAGCGATACATAGAATTGTGATGATCCGGGGTCTCCCTGACGTCCGGCACGGCCTCGTAACTGCCTGTCTACACGACGGCTCTCGTGGCGCTCTGTACCTATGATGGCAAGCCCGCCCGCTTCTTTCACACCGGGTCCGAGTTTGATATCCGTACCTCTACCGGCCATGTTAGTAGCAATGGTTACAGCTCCGGGAAGACCGGCTTCGGCAACGATCTGTGCTTCCTTAGCGTGCTGCTTTGCGTTTAATACGTTGTGTTCGATGTGCTTCTGCTTCATCATACGGCTGAGCAATTCACTCACCTCAACCGAAGTGGTACCTACCAGCACCGGACGGCCGGCTTTGGTTAAAGACTCTACTTCTTCTATAACCGCATTGTATTTCTCTCTCTTTGTCTTGTAAACCAGGTCCTGATTATCTTTACGTATAACCGGTACGTTAGTAGGGATTGAAACTACATCTAACTTGTAGATATCCCAGAACTCTCCGGCTTCTGTTTCAGCAGTACCCGTCATACCTGCCAGCTTGTGATACATCCTGAAGTAGTTCTGCAGGGTGATGGTAGCGTATGTCTGGGTGGCACTTTCAATCTTCACACTTTCCTTGGCTTCAATCGCCTGATGTAAACCATCGGAATATCGGCGCCCTTCCATGATACGTCCGGTCTGCTCATCCACGATTTTTACCTGACCGTCGATCACGACATATTCATCGTCTCTTTCAAAAAGAGTATAGGCTTTCAGCAGCTGTTGGATAGTGTGAATTCTTTCTGCTTTAATGCTGTAATCATTAAGAAGTTTTTCTTTCTTCTCCAACTTTTCTTCTGCAGAGATTTCACTCTTCTCAATTTCAGCCAGTTTCATTCCTATATCAGGCAGGATAAAGAATTCGGGATCTTCTCCGCTCTTGGTGATGAGCGCAATTCCCTTATCTGTAAGCTGAACTGAATTTATTTTTTCGTCGATTACAAAGTAGAGTTCGCTATCGACAATGTGCATATTCTTCTGTTGGTCGGCCAGGTAAAAGTTTTCTGTTTTCTGCATTTTCACTTTTATCCCCGGCTCACTCAGGTATTTGATTAAGGCTTTGTTTTTGGGTAATCCTCTGTGAGACCTGTAAAGTGCCAGTCCGCCTCCTCCATCTTTCGCATCATCATTGCCTTCGGCGATCTTCTTCTTCGCTTCGATGAGGAACTGGCTTGTTACTTTACGTTGTGCTTCTACTATTTTTTCAACTCTGGGTTTCAATAAATCGAATTCCTGCTTATCTCCCTGTGGAATCGGACCGGAAATGATCAAAGGTGTACGTGCATCGTCGATCAATACACTGTCCACCTCGTCCACCATGGCAAAGTGGTGCTTGCCCTGTACCATTTCTTCCGGGCTGTGTACCATGTTGTCACGCAGATAGTCGAAACCAAATTCGTTGTTGGTACCGTATGTGATGCTGCTTTGGTAGGCTTTCCTTCTTTCTGCTGAGTTGGGCTGGTGCTTATCAATACAATCCACGGTAAGGCCCAGCCATTCGAAGATGGGACCGTTCCATTCACTGTCGCGTCGTGCCAGGTAATCGTTCACGGTAACTATATGGACGCCTAACCCTGCAAGTGCATTCAGGTATGCAGGGAGTGTAGAAACAAGGGTTTTACCTTCACCTGTTGCCATTTCGGCAATTTTGCCCTGATGCAACACAATACCACCGATGAGTTGAACATCATAGTGTACCATGTTCCAGGTAATCTCGTTACCACCAGCCAGCCAGTGATTCTGGAAAATTGAATTCTCTCCGTCAATTGTGATATAAGGCTTGGTTACACTTAGTGTTCTGTCGAGTTCAGTAGCAGTGGCAATAATCTCTTTGTTTTCCGTAAAACGCCTTGCGGTTTCCTTTACTACTGCAAATGCCTCGGGGAGAATTTCCATCAGGACAACTTCAATCTCTTTGTCCCTTTCTTTTTTCATCTCGTCAATATCACGATAGATAGCGTCGCGTCCGGAGATATCGGCAGAGTCGAGAGAGTCAACTTCAGTTTGCCTTTGACGGATTTTTTCGTCTATTGCTGTAGTATGTTCTTTAATCTTGTCCTTGAAGTATTGTGTTTTACCACGCAACTCATCGTTGGTAAGATTGGCAAATTGAGCAAAGTAGGAGTTAGTCTGGTTGACAAGAGGCATAATCTTCTTAACATCCTTCTGGCTCTTGTCTCCACCAAACAACAGGGATAAAAAACCTGACATATAATCTTTTGGTTAATAAGCTTTCAAAAAATAGTATTTGTCAAATGACGTGCAACAAAATTGAATTCAGTCAAATTGACAGGGGTGCAAAGTTACTAAATAGTGTGCATTACTATAAGGAAGCTGTGTGGTTGGAGTAAAAAAATTAAAGAAAAGGAATGCTAAAAAGCATGAGAAATTCCGGATATACCGATCCGCCGTTAAGTTTTCGGTTAAATCAGCGTAAGAGAGTCTGATTAACAGAATTTGCTAACTTTAACAGATATAATACAACAATACCATGAAATCGGCTACCCAATGGCTTCAGGAGTATGGAGAAAGCCACCAAAATCCTACCAACAAACTGATACACTGGATCTGTGTTCCTTCTATCTTCTTAGCGATTATTGGCTTCTTGTTCTCTGTCAGGTTGGGAGGTGGATGGAATCTGGCACACGCGGCTTTGATCTTCCTGGCGGTATATTATTTTAGATTGTCTTTTCCTTTGGGGATTGGTATGCTGATTTTTGCTGCCCTGTGTCTCGGAATCTGTTATTTTCTTGAAAGTGTACTCCCGGCACCTTTGTGGGTGGCCTGTCTGATTATTTTTATCGTAGCCTGGATCGGCCAGTTTTACGGGCATGGGTTGGAAGGTAAGAAGCCTTCTTTTTTCAAAGATCTGCAGTTCTTGCTGATCGGCCCGATGTGGCTGATGAGCTTCATTTACAAGCGGTTGGGTTTCAAATTTTGAGTAATTCGCTGCTCCCTCGTTTAAAATAAAATTGACGATAAAAACCTGAATTTGAAACTCCTTCCGGCAGCCATCGGATAAGATTACATAATATGTAAAACTATTTTTATTGTACTTTTGCCACTTGCAATTTCTTAAGCTTGAAAAACCCAACAGAGTACCTTGGCAAATAAAATTTCTAAAATTGGAGTGCTGACTTCAGGAGGAGACGCACCGGGAATGAATGCCGCAATCAGGGCAGTTGTTCGTACCGCAATTTACTATGATCTGGAAGTATTTGGAATCATGAGAGGATATGCAGGGCTTGTGGAAGGAGATATTTTCAGAATGGAAAGCAAGAGTGTGGCCAATATCATCCAGAGAGGTGGTACTATTCTAAAAACAGCGAGATCTAAAGAATTTTTGACTCCCGAAGGAAGACAAAAAGCATATAATAATCTGAAAAAACATGGTATCGAGGGACTGGTAGTGATAGGAGGTGATGGTACATTTAAAGGAGCCCGCGCTTTCAGCAGCGAGTTTGATATTCCTTGCATCGGTTTGCCGGGAACGATTGATAAAGATATTGACGGCACTGATTTTACCATCGGATTTGATACTGCCGTAAATACAGCCGTTCAGTCTATTGACCGCCTCAGGGATACTGCAGATGCACACGACCGCCTTTTTGTAATAGAGGTAATGGGCCGTGATTCAGGATATATTGCTTTGCACAGCGGAGTTGCTACCGGTGCTGAAAATATTTTGATTCCCGAAAAGAAAACTAATATCTCCGAAGTTCTGACTAGTCTCAGTGAAAAACAGCGCAGAAAGAAACTGGTCAATATTATTGTAGTTGCCGAAGGCGGTGATTTTGGAGCCGTAGAACTTTCAAAAATGATTACTGAGAATATTCCTGGCCTGGAAGTACGCGTATGTATTCTCGGACACATTCAACGTGGCGGAGCACCCACTTGTATGGACCGTCTGATTGCAAGCAGGCTGGGATATACTGCGGTAGAATGCCTTCTTGAGGGGCGAAACAATGTATTTATTGGTATTCGCAATAATAATTTGCACTACATTCCTCTGAATAAAGTGACAAAACACGAAGACGGAGTCAGCGATGAATGGCTGAAGATTGTGAAGATTTTGGCGAGCTGATGTTTAATCCGTAACAAAAAAAAGAACATGTCAAAAAACATAAAGAAATATCTCCACCTGGAGATGGATAACAAAGCGGGGTTTGACCACTCCCTGAAACGGACCAAGATTGTTGCTACAATTGGTCCTTCTTGTGATAACTATGAGGCCATGGTCGAGTTAGTGAAGTCGGGTGCAAACGTTTTCCGGATGAACTTCTCCCACGGAACTCATGATGACAAAGACAAGATTATTGAGATCGTTAAGAAAATTAATGATACGCTTCCGTACAACATTGCTATTATAGCTGACCTGCAGGGGCCTAAACTCAGAGTGGGAGATATAGAGAATAATGCTCTGGAAGTGAAGCCGGGAGAGAAATTGGTATTTACCAATACGAAGTGTGTCGGTACTAAGGAACGCATATACGTTAGTTACCCGGATTTACACAAAGACGTAGTTCCCGGAAATACCATTTTAATTGACGATGGAAAACTGGAAGTAAAAGTTACCCGTGTACTCCCGAATTGTGATGTGGAAGTTGAGGTTGTAATGGGAGGTATCCTGTCATCTAAAAAAGGAGTGAACCTGCCGGATACGAAAATTTCTCTTCCTGCCCTGACTGAGAAAGATTTGAAAGACCTGGAGTTCATCATGAGCAGGAAAGTGGACTGGATTGCACTTTCGTTTGTGAGAAAAGTGGAAGACATCATCGGATTGAAAGAAATTCTCGCAAAAAATAATTGTAAGAGCAAAGTCATCGCCAAGATTGAGAAGCCCGAAGCGCTTAGCAACATCAGGGAGATTATTCTGGAGAGCGACGGCATTATGATAGCCCGTGGTGATTTAGGTGTAGAATTACCTGTGGAAAAAGTTCCTTTGATTCAAAAGGGCCTCATACGCAAGTGTATGCACAGGGCAAAGCCCGTAATCGTTGCCACGCAGATGATGGAAAGTATGATGGAGCGCATCAAACCTAACAGAAGTGAGATCACCGACGTAGCGAATGCAGTGCTCGAAGGTGCTGATGCAGTAATGCTGAGCGGTGAGACTGCCATGGGACAACATCCTACACTTGTGGTTCAGACAATGACCAAGATCATCATGGAGATTGAAAAAACTTCATACGATTATAACAGAGAAGATATTCTGTCACCGCAACCACATTCGCCTTCATTCCTGAGCGATGCTATTTGTTACAGTGCCTGTAAACTGGCTCAAGACCTGAGAGCTGACGCACTTATCGGTATGACGCAAAGTGGTTACACCGGTTTTATGTTGAGTAGCTACAGGCCGAAATCTCCGTTGTATGTTTTCAGTAAAGAGAAGAGCCTGATTAACCAGTTGAGTCTGTGTTGGGGTACACGAGGTTTTTTCTATGATGAAGAAGAAAGTCTGGATGCAATTTTCTCTGACCAGATTAATATACTTAGGGAGCGTGGTTATCTGAAATTGGGCGATGTGGTAGTCAATACGGGAAGTACACCCGTGAGCCTGCATCTGCCGACCAACGTAGTGAAAGTGACGAAGGTAGAGGAGCATCTGGAAGAAATTTTGTAGCCTGAAATACTATTTGGGCTGATAAGAATTTTTTTATTTAGCTTTGACTTTTAATGCAACTTTCTACCAACCATCTACTGGGCATTAAAGATCTCACGATAGATGATATTCATCTGATTCTATCTACAGCAAAAGAATTTAAAGAAGTATTACAACGGCCTATTAAAAAGGTTCCTTCATTAAGGGATACCACTATTGTTAACCTGTTTTTTGAAAACAGTACTCGTACGCGTATCTCATTTGAGCTCGCAGAAAAGCGGTTGAGTGCCGATGTGCTGAATTTCACGGCTACCGGATCGTCGGTATCAAAAGGAGAGACGCTTCTCGACACAGTGAATAACATCCTATCGATGAAAATAGATATGGTTGTGATGCGGCACAGCGCAACGGGAGCACCGCACTTTCTGGCAAAGCATATCCCTGTTTCTATTATCAATGCGGGTGATGGTATCAACGAGCATCCAACGCAGGCGTTGCTCGATGCATTCTCTATCATTGAGAACCACGGAAAGTTAGAAGGCACCAAGGTGACTATTGTCGGAGATATACTTCATTCACGTGTTGCTATGAGCAATATCTATCTGTTGAAAAAAGCAGGAGCAGAGGTGACGGTTGCCGGTCCGCCGACACTCATTCCCAAATATATTCAAGAAGCATTTGATATCAGGGTAGAATACAATTTGAGAACGGCTTTAGAATGGTGCGATGTCGCCAATATTCTGAGGATACAATTAGAGCGACAAAATCAGGTACTATTCTCTTCATTGCGTGAGTATAGCCTGAGTTACGGAGTTAATAAAAAATTGTTAGACAGCCTCAGTAAAAAGATTACCATCCTGCATCCCGGACCTATTAACAGAGGAGTAGAATTAAGCTCAGATGCGGCAGATTCGGATCAATCCATTATTTTGCAACAAGTAGAGAATGGAGTTGCTGTAAGAATGGCTGTGTTATTCCTCCTCAGTAACCGGAGCACTTCGATAAACTAAAACTGCGATTATGGCCAGTAATATCTGCCTTTTTCCCGGCACATTTGACCCTGTTACGTTAGGACATAAAGATATTATCGACCGGGCATTACCAATGTTCGATAAGCTGGTTATCGGTATCGGACGGAACGCCAACAAGTCCACTATGTTCTCTGAAGAACAACGCCTTTCGTGGATAAAGGAGATTTATAAAGACAACCCGAAAGTGGAAGTGCTGGCTTATGATGGCCTTACAGTAGAGTGTTGCAAAAGGGTAGGAGCCAGCTATATTTTGAGAGGCATTCGTTATGTGAACGACTTTGAGTACGAGAAAGCGATTGCCGATATGAACAGAAGTATCAGCGATGGAATAGAAACTATATTCCTGACCTGCTTGCCGAAATATATGTCCGTTGCCAGCACCCTGATCAGAGATGTTTATCGAAACGGTGGGGTAGTATCGCAGTTTCTTCCTGATCCGGTGAACAAATCTTTATTCCCAGATAAATAATTAAAGAATGATTTGGTTTCATAAGGATATTAAACCCGAGCAACTTGAACCCATTATGGCCAATACGATGGCCGAATTTCTCGAATTGAAGATAGAAGAAATCGGTGATGACAATTTAAGTATGTCCATACCCGTTATGCCTAAGACAGCACAACCGTATGGCTTTCTGCATGGTGGCGCTAATTGCGTTTTAATAGAAACTGTCGGCAGTATTGCCTCTGCAATGGTGATTGATGTCAGCAAACAAATGTGTGTCGGCATTGAGATAAATGCCAGCCATCTGAAAAGCGTAAAGAGTGGGAGAGTGGTGGCTACGGCAACACCTGTTCGCTTAGGAAAGACAGTTCATGTGTGGGAGGTGAAGATCGTTAATGAGAAGAAAGAACTTACTTGTGTTGGCAGATTGACAGTGGCTGTCAGAAATCATAGAATGCCCTAATAGAAATTATACAGCAGCGTGCAGCCTTTCCAATAATTCTTTCAGGGAATCATAAGTTTTATCGAAGTATTCCGGCAGGTGGAATACGGAAACCCATTTGAGCTCAGAAATGTCTTCTTCCGTTTGAGGAGTCATTGTTTCATTACCGCTCCATTGCATCAGATACCATTTGGTTTCCTTCAGAATTCTCTCTCCATGCATTCTGTACACATGAAAGGTGCTGCCGAATTGCCTGATGATAGAAATGTTTTTCAATCCGGTTTCTTCCGTGCATTCTCTCAGAGCACTTTCTTCATCAGATTCGCCATCCTCTTGTTTGCCCTTAGGCAGATCCCATTTGCCCCTGCGAAAGATTAGGAGAATCTCGTCGTTTCCGTTAAAGATAATTCCGCCCCCAGCAATAGTAATGGTAAAATGAGATTTCAAATGCTTTCTGATATCGCCTGTAATCCGTACCGTCGCTTCCCGAAGCTTTCCGTCTTCAAGTGCGGTGACGATCTCTTCTGTTTGTTGGCTGGTTGGAGAAGTATAGTTATTCCCATCAGAATCTTGCGGAAACTTTTCGCCATCGGAGGTGACATGAAGAATACGATTATCGAAGTAAATTTTCATGGTCGCAATCTGAAATACTACCTTCGCAAAATGACAAATAAAAAAGCAGTCGCACAAAAATTATTGCAAATCAAGGCGATTAAGCTGAGCCCTGATAACCCGTTTACCTGGGCCAGCGGATGGAAGAGCCCGATCTACTGCGACAACAGAAAATCACTGTCCTTTCCCTACATCAGAGAGTTTATTAAATCTGAACTGTGTAATGAAGTCTTCACTTCCTTTCCCGATGCTGAAATTGTAGCAGGTGTGGCTACAGCGGGCATTCCCTGGGGGGCAATGGTATCAGACCAATTAAAATTGCCCTTTGTGTATGTCCGTTCCAAACCCAAGGACCACGGGTTAGGCAATCAAATTGAAGGTTATTACGAGCAGGGAAAAAGCGTGGTGTTGATAGAAGACCTGGTGTCCACAGGAAAAAGCAGTCTGGAAGCCGCTCAGGCACTTATCGATGCTGGTTTACAGGTGGTGGGTATGGTATCCATATTTACTTATGCCTTTGATGTGGCGGTGGACGCTTTCAAAGAAAAAGGTATCAAGCTGATCTCATTAACAGACTATCCTTCACTCATTCAACTGGCAACCGAGCAAAATATTATCGATTCCGAAGATCAAAAAGCATTGTTAAACTGGCGGGAAAATCCTGCCGAATGGGGTAAATTCGTATGAACAAAGTTAGTACGACCATGAAAACTCTGTTTTTATCATTACTCACTTTTATGGCTGTTGCCGTTTCGGGTACTGTTTCTGCCCAAAAACCGGTGAAGGCTGTAATTTCTGTTCCAAATGCACAGGATGAAGCATGCAAGAACCGTATCGAGAGGTTTATGCAAAAAGAATACGGAGTGCTGTCGTCTAATGTCAATTACAGAAAGCATACGGTGACCGTGTCCTGGATTCCCGGCAGGACGAACATTGAAAATATCAAAACTGCTTTGGCTAACCTGGGATATGATGCTGATGATGTAGAAGCAGAGCCGGGAGCTTACAAGAGGCTGCCTAAGACTTGCCAGCACATGACGAAGGAAGAGGATGGGGGTAAAAAGGGTAATTTATAGTGAGATTGAGCGTTCGAGGTGAGATACCGGGACCTTTCTGATAGTGTATGGCCGAGAATTACCATACTAATATTAATTACGATACATGAGACGTCTAATTTTGCTTACTGTTTTAGTTCTTTTTGCTTCTCTTCAAGGGTGTAAGAAAGAGGGCAATTACAACTTGGTAGAGGCTACTGTGGTTATAGATTGTACCGGCACATACCTTCGGGTAGCTAAATTAGATTACGCTGTTTGTAATGAAGAAAAGTTGGCATCCTTTGAAAATGGTGAGAAGGTTTTAGCTAGTTTTACAGTAATAAAAGACTGCAAAAGTCTAAAACCCGTTACTTGTTATTTGTATCATCCTTATGAGAGCCTTGTCACGGTTAAACAAGTAAAGCGATAAAGTTTGGGAATTACCATACTAATATTAATTACGATATATGAGACGTCTAATTTTCCTTACTGTTTTAGTTCTTTTTGCTTCTCTTCAAGGGTGTAAGAAAGAGGGCAACCTCAACCTGGTAGAGGCTACTGTGGTTATAGATTGTACCGGCCTGTATCTGAAAGTGGATGGATTGGATTATAAAGTTTGCAACGAAGAAACACTTGCCAACTATAGCAGCGGTGATAAGGTAAAGGCTACGTTTGTAAAAATCAAAGACTGTACGGCCAGGGCTATTATCTGTGATTTGTATCATCCGTATGAGAGCTGGATTAATGTGATGAAAGTAGAGTAGAGCCCTGCATTCTATAATATTTCTGCTCAAAATATTGAGGTCTGTCAGCATTATAGAATTTCGGGCAGTAATTTTCTTCAGTCAACTAACTACCCAAAACATTCATTTTTCTACTTTTTAAGTACACTTTCAGATGAATATTCCCACACATACCCCAGATATTATCGAAATATCGCACTCAGGAGACGCTTAATTATTGAAAAAAGGAGAATTTTTCGCGGGTTTCGTAGTTCACGGGGAAGGTTATAAAGACATTTCCTTTACCTGCTTTTATTTTTCCGATCAGTTTGATGGCTACTTCTTTCCCGGTCATTGTATTGTAAGCGTTCTTAAACGCGTTTCTCATGTCCACATCAAAGACTACCGGCAGGATAAAACTTGCCTTCTTTGGAATATTAATAATCGTATCTGAAGAGGAGTGTCCGAGGAAATTATTGTTGATGTAAATATCCAGTTCGGTATTCTTTAACCTCATTCCATAGTTATTGGGATTGTAATATTCGAGATCCAGCGTCACTGTACTTTTATTGAAACCAAGGTTTTTAACCCTGAAGTTGTAGTAGGTTTTGTATTCAAGGGCCAGGGGTGGAGCACAGGATAGTATGACGAAAGAGCAGATTGCTACAAGCCATAATTTTTTCATAGGATAAAGATAAAGCAGTTTCCAATCATTGAAACAAGCGTTTTTTCGAGCTAATATTTTTAGTTTTCAGGCTGAAACAGGCAGCGAATATTGATGCTAATTATTTTACTAGATAGTAAATAAAATAAGATCACTGATTATCAATAGATAATATAGGTTAGCAGTTCTATTAGTTTAATAAAATTTGAAGAAAATCAGATTATTTAAGCCAAAAATAGCAGTAATCCTGAGAACGTTAGAATTGTTAATAAATATAATTAATAATAACTGATATACAGTTTATTACAATGATAATATAAACTTTAATGGTAAATAAATTCCTATATAGGCAATATTTATTATGGCTCCTTGTGCGAAGATGACATTCCGTAATGGAGTTTTGAAGTCGGGACTCAGTATCTGTCATAAGGGCAGGAATCATAAAATTTCAATAAAAAATACGGATAGATTAGATAAAAATGAAAACTACATTAATTTAAGTTTAATTATTGCGAGATAATCTAACTCTAATAATAGTTTTATCTAATAAATAAGTAATTATGATAAATAATATCAAAAAAATAAAAATCGGTAATTTTACGGTATTGCAAAAATGAAATCAGCATTATAAGTTTGCATTGTCATTATGAGAAAACGCTTACCTCGCTGGATCATATTGATGTTATAATCCTCATTCTGCGAAGAACCGAAAGAAACAAAATTTCGGAACTTTAAAAAATAAGAATGAACCAAAACTTTACCCTTACTCTTTTACTACGGACTTTCTTTCCTTATTTAAGGCGAGTATTTATTCCGGCCTACCAGCCACTCAATTACTCAAAAGATTTTATCAATAAGTAAGAACCGGTATTCGGTACAGGGAGATGTTTTGATCTCATCACAAGAAATCCAACCTTTATAAAAAGCCAATTGTTAGTCTGATATTCATTGTGACCGCAAATTTTAAATTCAAAAATTGCGACAATGAAAAAGAATGGAATTATACAATGGATTGTAATCGTCTTATTTGCTCTTGCAGCATTCCCTGCTCAGGCACAAGACAACGATAACATACAGATCACCAGGTTTGAGCTCAAGGTTGAAAAGGCTAAGAAAGTTAACATCAACTGGGCTACAGATAACAAGGTAGAAACCAACTACTTCGAAGTAGAGAGAAGTAGTGATGGTGAGAATTTTAAGACTGTTGCTCTCGTATTCGGGCCCGATCCTCAGAAGCCCGGTGATCAATACGAGTGTTTCGATAAAATTTCAGGCAAAAAAGCTTATTACAGATTGAAGCATGTCGGTCTAGACGGCTCGCTACAGTACAGTAGTGTAAAAATGATCAATCTCTAAGATATTAAATGGGTTTTCTTTGGGGGTTACAGAACCTTACTGGTTCTTAACAAACCGCCGCATGTCTATGCGGCGTTTTTGTTTTTAGGAGGTGTAGAAGGGAAAACTCTCGCAAAGACCGCGAAGGAATGCGCAAAAGCGAAATATCCTTTCCCTTCGTCGCAGTGTTTTCTATGACCGTAGAAAGAAGACGCTGCGCTTCAAGATTCCTCCTCGCGACCATTGATGGTTCCTGTTCTATCGACCTTACTTATTGATATCTGGCGCAAGTTTGCAACTTGTGTCTCCTAAATCTGCCGGATTGTATCCGGATTTGTTTTTCACTTTTTAGGTTATGAACGAGCGTTTCGCTTACACTTGAAAGGTTGCGTTTCCTCTAAGTTTTCAGACCACGTTTGCCCCTCCAGAGGAGGGGAATTTTGGCTGTTCAGGCGAGGATATGCAGCGAAGAATTCGTTGCGTGGCGTATCTGTGCCAACCTATTTCTCCGCGACCAGGATGGTCGCGGTACTATCGACTGGTATTTCAGCTTCACTGGCGCGAGTTTGCAACTTGTGCCTTATAAAATGCTGGGCAGTACAAAAAAAGCCGGCGCATCGGCCGGCTTCTACAATTAATCAGTTATATATTAATATCTGTAAAGGTCTGTTTTGTACGGGCCTTCAACAGGGATATTCAGGTATTCGCTCTGAGCCTTAGTCAGTGTATCCAGCTCAACACCGATTTTCTTCAGGTGCAGACGGGCAACCTTCTCATCTAAATGCTTCGGCAGTACATATACTTTATTCTCGTATTTGTCGTGGTGCTGCCACAGCTCCATTTGAGCCAGTACCTGGTTAGTGAAGGAGTTACTCATAACGAAACTCGGGTGACCGGTAGCACAACCTAAGTTCACCAAACGGCCTTCGGCCAGTACGATGATATCTTTGCCATCAATTGTGTATTTATCTACCTGCGGCTTGATGGTGTCTTTAGTATCTCCGTAGTTATCATTCAGCCATGCCATGTCGATTTCAATGTCGAAGTGACCGATGTTGCAGACAATCGCTTTATCCTTCATCAGTTTGAAGTGCTCACCTGTAATCAGATCGCGGCATCCTGAAGCTGTAACGATGATATCAGCTTCCTTAACGGCATCAACCATTTTCTTCACTTCGTATCCGTCCATCGCAGCCTGCAAAGCACAGATAGGGTCTATTTCAGTTACGATCACTCTGGCACCGGCACCGCGCAGACTTGCAGCAGAACCTTTACCCACATCTCCGTAACCACCTACTACAGCTACTTTTCCGGCCATCATTACGTCTGTAGCACGGCGGATAGCATCTACTAAGCTTTCTTTACAACCGTATTTGTTATCAAACTTTGACTTGGTAACAGAGTCGTTCACATTGATAGCAGGAACGGGAAGTGTACCTTTCTCCACTCTTTCGTAGAGTCTGTGAACACCTGTGGTAGTCTCTTCGGAAATTCCTTTCAGACCCTGTACCAGTTCAGGGTATTTATCTAATACCATATTAGTAAGGTCGCCACCATCATCTAAGATCATGTTCAGCGGACGGTCGGAGCTACCGAAGAACAGTGTCTGCTCAATACACCAGTCTGCCTCTTCTACAGTTTGCCCTTTCCACGCAAAAACAGGAACTCCAGCTTCGGCAATTGCTGCTGCCGCCTGATCCTGGGTAGAGAAGATGTTACAAGAGCTCCATCTTACTTCTGCTCCTAATTCTACCAGTGTCTCGATGAGGACAGCCGTCTGGATAGTCATATGCAGACATCCCGCGATGCGGGCTCCCTTCAGGGGTTTATCTTTTCCGAATTCTTCGCGAAGCGACATTAATCCCGGCATTTCAGCTTCTGCCAGATTGATTTCTTTACGGCCCCATTCGGCGAGGCTGATATCTTTCACCTTGTACTTAAGCGAAAAATCTATTTCGTTCTTTGTTTGGGTTGACATATGGATTAATATTTTTAAATGAAGTACGCAAAGTTACTTTAAAAAGAATAATTTTCTTAATAATTTGAAATAATTAGAATAAGTACATAGTTTTGAGTATAATCATAGAATAAACTATTTAAAAAGGCCGTTTATGCCCCTCGTAAAAGAAAATTCTTCTACCGGAAGTCCGGTGCTGGATGAAAAAGACCTGGCGATTCTTAAAGTTCTCGAGCAGAATGCCCGGTTTACCATCCGCGAGATAGCCGACCGGGTCAACCTGAGTACTACTCCTGTCCATGAACGGATTAAGAGGTTGGAAGAGTCGGGAGTCATTAGGCAATACGTGACGCTCCTGGATGCGACAAAGGTCAACAAGTCTCTAACCGTCATATGTTATGTATCATTAAAAGAACACGGCAAGAAAGCGGGTAATCATTTTATTAATGCTGTCCTTTCCCTGCCTGAAGTGGTGGAGTGTTTCAGTATATCGGGCGAGTTTGACTTTTTACTGAAGGTTGTTTGTGAGGATATGAATACTTATTACGATTTTCATGTCAATACCCTTAGTGAGATTGAGAATGTTGGCCATGTACAGAGTGTGTTTGTGATGGGCGTGATTAAGGACACGCATAAGTTGTTGGAATAATAGTGTTGCAGTAGCTTCGCTTATTTTCTCGTGTTGCAAATTTTAAATTGATTAATTTTCGGTCTTAATAAAAACCTGCTCCATGAACCGTTACTATATTTCAACTATTCTCTTTGCCCTATTCTTTGTCCTGTTTGCTTTTTCCAAATCGCGTACGGCAGAACACCATCCTGCGATTTTAACTCAGGAGGATGAAACAGAAATCATCAATAAGACCCTCGACTCATTCAACCTGGCAGCGGCAAAAGCAGACTTCAATAGTTACTTCAATTTCTACATGCCCGATGCCATCTTCACCGGAACAGATGCTACCGAGCGGTGGAATAAAGATGAATTCATGGCTTTTGCAAAACCCTATTTTGACCGTGGCAGGGCGTGGAGCTATACTTCTTTAGAAAGACATATCTATTTTGATGAAACGGGTAAACTCGCCTGGTTTGACGAACTGGTAAACACTCAGATGAAAATCTGCAGGGGCTCCGGCGTAATGGTAAAACAACCTAATGGCTGGAAGCTGAAACAGTACATTCTGTCTACTACAGTGCCTAATGATCTGATGAATGAATTAGTACAGAAGAAGGCTGCGGCGGAAGATGTGATAATTGAGAAATTTAAAGCTAAGAATTAGTCTATCTTCTTTTGTCTTGACCTCCCGATAGCTATCGGGAAAGCAAAAAGTCAAGGCTGACATTGTGCGTAGCTATCCCGATAGCTATCCGGGAGAATTCCGTTTCGTTCAAGGGAATAAACTCGTCACGCCAAAAAGCGTGACTCAGACAGTCCCGATAGCTATCGGGATCCTTGCGGCTAAAGCCGACACTGTATAGTCCTGAAATAGGTTGACTCCAAAAATGTGGATAAGTCAACTTAAATCAGGATTAAAATGAGTAAAGAAAAGCAGATTCACTACAGTGAGTCCTTCAAATGGAAGGTCGTTCAAGAGGTC
>JAGFIS010000037.1 GCA_024103425.1 Chitinophagaceae bacterium | reverse complement strand
GTAACCATTACTAATAAGTTAAATAACAGACCCAGAAAATTATTAGGATACAAAACACCTTTACAGGTTTTTATGGCTAATTTTAAACCCAATTAACTAACTGTTGCACTTATAACTTGAATCTGCGCCGAATTAAATCGATGATTAAAATTTGGCAGCAAGAAATTATAGCCCTAAATTTGCCGTCCACATCGCGAAGTAGAGCAGCGGTAGCTCGTCGGGCTCATAACCCGAAGGTCGGAGGTTCGATCCCTCCCTTCGCAACAAAGAGAAGAGGCTGTTTTAGGGCAGTCTCTTTTTTATTAAAGGCTTTTAATCTAATTATCAGAGGCTTAATTGCTTTTCAACCTCTGAACACACGACGCTACACTATCTTTCCAAAAAGGAATTTCATTACCCAGCACTGCACGCAATTTAGAGGTATCTAAAACCGAATATAAAGGCCGTCGGGCAGGGGTAGGATATTCTTCCGTAGTGACCTGTAATACTTTACACTTACTTGAAATCAGTTCTTTTATCCAGCAGGTAAAGTCAAACCAAGTAGTCACCCCTGAATTTGAATAGTTGAAAATACCTGAGACATTTTTTCCTGAAGCAATCATTTCTACTATCAGCATAACGGTGTCTGCCAGGTCTGCTGCGTAAGTCGGACTACCTGTCTGATCCGCTACTACCTTCAGCTCTTCTTTTTCACTCAACAGACGCATCATTGTCTTGACAAAATTCTTTCCGTAAGACGAGTACACCCAGGAAGTACGTATGATAATTGAATCAGGGTTTTTCGCAAGAACCTGTTTTTCCCCTTCCAGTTTTGACTCACCGTAAACATTTAACGGCCCTGTTGGATCATCCTCTTTTAAAGGTTCCTTCTTTGAGCCATCGTAAACATAATCGGTTGATATATGAATCAGCTTTGCTCCTGTTTTTAAGGAGGCTTCTGCAAGTGTTCCGGCTGCGGTTGCGTTAACAAGAAAGGCAATCTCTTTTTCCGATTCAGCCTTATCGACTGCAGTATAAGCGGCACAATTGATACAAAAATCAAAATGATGAGATTCAAAAAAAGCCAGAACCTTGTCTCTGTTTTCGATCGGTAACTCTTGTCTGCTTGTAAAGACAAATTTGTAATCTGAGTAAACTGCAGACAATTCACGCAACTCACTGCCCAGCTGCCCGTTGGTACCGGTAACTAAAATCTTTTTATGGCTCACAAATGAAAATAACTTACTGATTAATCAGATAAAAGTAAAGTTATTCGCGCAATTTTCTAAACCCGGATGCTTAGAATCCTTTTCCGAAAGAATTACTTTATCTGCCGGAATTCTCCAGTCGATTGCAAGCTGCGGATCGTTCCAGGCGAGCCCTCCCTCATGCTCTTTATCATAGTAAGCATCACACTTATAAAAAACTTCTGCTGATTCTGATAGCACGGAATAACCATGTGCAAAACCTCTGGGTACTAACAGTTGTTTCTGATTTTCAGAAGAAAGTTCTATCGAAAATGATTTACCATAGGTCGGCGATCCTTTCCTTATATCCACAACAACGTCTAAAATAGTACCCCATAATACGCGCACCAATTTGGTTTGTGCATAAGGCTCCAGTTGATAGTGCAGCCCCCTGACAACTCCATAAACTGATCTTGCCTGATTATCCTGCAGGAAGTTATAATGAATACCTTCTTTCAAAAGTTCCTTCTGATTATAACTCTCAAAAAAGTAACCCCGGCTGTCGCCGAATACTTTGGGAGTGAGAATTATGAGTCCCGGAAAATCTGTTCTTTCAATTGTCATTTGTTATTCTGGTAAAGGGTCTTAAAATATTCGATAGTTGTCTTTAATCCATCCGTAAACCTGATCTGCGGCGAATATCCTAAATTCTCTTTCGCGAGAGAAATATCCGCCAAGGAGTTTCTGATATCTCCGGCTCTGGGATCGCGATGAACCGGCTCCAAGTTGCTTCCGAAATATTCTTTGATCAGACGGTACAATTCATTAATCGAGAAATTCTCTCCTACTGCTACATTGTAAACCTTATTCTCTGCAAACTTATTTTCTGAGAGCATTCCTCTGATGTTTATCTGGACTGCGTTCTCAACATATGTAAAATCGCGGGTTTGCTCTCCGTCTCCATTAATATAAGCTGGTGTATTATTAAGAACTGCCTTGACAAAAAGAGGGATTACTGCAGCATAAGGGCCATCAGGATCTTGTCTTGGCCCGAAGACATTGAAGTATCTGAAGCCTAAAACCGGAATGCCATAGGTTCTGTAAAAAACATCTGCGTATAATTCATTTGTTTTTTTACTAACAGCATACGGCGAAAGACAGTTCCCTGTCAGTTCTTCTCTCTTAGGTAATGTTACTTCATCACCATAAACAGAGGAAGAAGAGGCATAAACAAATTTCTTAACGTTCTGATCTGTAGCAGCTTTCAGCATATTCACAAAACCACCTACATTCACATCATTCGTCATCTCAGGAAACTTGACAGAGCGCGGCACAGAACCTAAAGCAGCCTGATGACTTACGTAATCTATTCCTTCGCATGCTCTTTTGCATGTCTGAGCATCCCTGATATCGCCTTCAATAAACTCAAAGGCAGAATATTGTTTTAAGATATCAATGTTGTACTGAAAGCCATTACTCAGATTATCGAGCACCCTCACTTTTCCCGCACCATTCTTCAACAAATACTCAGCAATATGGCTACCGATAAAACCGGCACCGCCGGTTACTAAAAAAGAGGCGTTGCTTAAATCTGCCAAATGATAAAGATTAGACAATGTTATTTTCTTTTCTATAAACTCCAATAATACCTTTTACTGATTCTTCCCCTGAGGATTCCTTTCACATCAGCTATAATCGCAGTATCTTTTGTCATCTTTTCAAAATCACTTTCATCCATACTCAGATACTCCCTATGAGGTACGGCTACAACCAGTCCGTCATAATCATAGCTCAGATCTTCGTCTAAACCAAACCCATATTCGTGTTTTAACTCATCGCTATCGGCATAGGGATCAGTTACATGTACAGTACATCCGAGTTTTTTCAACCCTTTCACAACATCTGCCACTTTAGAGTTTCTGATATCGCTGACATTTTCCTTGAAAGTAGCACCCATTACCAATACTTTCGGCTCTTTCACACCTTTGCCATCCAGATATAATTTTACACTCTTTGCGACATAATTTGCCATTCCATCGTTGATAGAACGCCCTGCCAGGATAACCTGAGCATCGTAGTCGAGCATTTTTGCTTTATGCGTCAGATAATACGGATCTACACCAATACAATGCCCGCCTACCAGGCCGGGTTGGAATTTAAGAAAATTCCATTTGGTTCCTGCCGCTTCCAACACTTCGTAGGTGTTGATTCCCATCTTATTAAAAATAATTGAGAGTTCGTTCATCAAAGCGATATTCAAATCGCGCTGTGTATTCTCAATAATCTTGGCAGCCTCAGCAACCTTAATTGAAGAAGCCCTGTGAATGCCGGCTTTTACAACCAATTCATAAACCTTTGCGATGGTATCCAAACTCTCCCCGTCACAACCACTCACCACCTTAACGATACTGCTCAACGTATGATTTTTATCACCCGGGTTAATTCTTTCAGGTGAATACCCCAGCTTGAAGTCAACACATCCTTTTAATCCGGAAATCTTTTCAATAACCGGGAGACAATCTTCTTCAGTACACCCGGGGTAAACAGTACTCTCATATACTACATAATCGCCCTTCTTAATTACTTTTCCAATCGTTTCGCTTGCTCTCAAGACAGGAGTCAGATCGGGCTCTTTATTTTCATCTACGGGAGTGGGAACAGCTACAATATAGAAATTGGCTTTAGCAAGAACATCCAATGAATCAGTAAACTCAATATCTGCTCCTTCAAAAGCTTCTGATTCCAATTCATTACTGGGATCGACCTTGTTTTTCATCATTTCAATTCTTGTGGAATTGATATCAAAACCGATTACTGATATCTTCTTTGCAAACTCAAGTGCTATTGGCAGTCCAACATAACCTAATCCTACTACTGCCAGTTTCTTCTTTTTGTTAACTAACTCTTCGTACATCATTCAGAATAATAATTTCAATATTGTCTATTTCCTGCTCTGGAATTCTTTTGGTTGTTTATACAGTTCTTCCTTGGGAAGTGATTTAAAGTACTCATAGGTAATCTTCACACCTTCTGCACGATTCACCTTGGGCTTCCAGTTTAATAATTTTTTGGCAAGCGAAATGTCCGGCTGGCGCTGTTTGGGGTCATCCTGAGGCAAGGGTTTGTAAACAATTTTTTGTTTAGTGCCTGTGAGTGCTATTATCTCTTCAGCAAATTCTTTAAGCGTTATCTGGTCAGGGTTTCCAATATTCACCGGCAGGTGATAATCACTCATCAGCAGACGATAAATACCCTCTATTAAATCATCTACATAACAAAAGCTTCTCGTCTGGCTGCCATCACCAAATACAGTAAGGTCTTCGCCTCTGAGTGCCTGACCGATAAATGCGGGTAAAGCCCTGCCGTCGTTAAGACGCATCCGCGGGCCATAAGTGTTGAAAATCCTCACAATGCGTGTCTCCAAACCATGAAAAGTATGATATGCCATGGTCATGGCTTCCTGAAAACGCTTGGCTTCATCATACACTCCCCTGGGACCTATCGGATTTACATTGCCCCAATAAGTTTCTTTTTGCGGATGTTCCAGAGGATCCCCATAAATCTCACTGGTAGAAGCCACCAAAATTCTTGCCCCCTTTGCCTTTGCAAGACCAAGGCAGTTGTGAGTTCCAAGCGAACCAACTTTAAGGGTTTGAATAGGAATTTTGAGGTAATCTATCGGACTGGCAGGTGAGGCAAAGTGCAGGATGTAATCAAGCCTACCGGGAACATGGATAAAATTTGATACATCGCAGTGATAAAACTCAAACTCCTTAAGCTTAAAAAGATGTTCTATATTTCTTAAATCTCCGGTAATCAGATTATCCATTCCGACCACCTGCATACCCTCTTTGATAAACCGGTCACACAGGTGCGAGCCTAAAAAGCCGGCAGCCCCTGTAATTAAAACTCGTTTTCCTTCATGGGAAGATGCTGAAGACATTTGATTCTTTATTTTTCTTCGGGGATTAGTGTTTCCCTTCCGATACTAACATAATAGAAATTGCAGTCTCTCATGTATTCTAAATCGAAAAGGTTACGGCCATCAAAGATAACGGGCTTCTTCATTAATTTTTTAAGTCTTTCACATTCCACCATTCTAAATTCATTCCATTCGGTAGCAATCACCAAAGCATCCGCCCCTTCTAAAGCCTCATATTGATTACCGGCATAGCTAATTTTATCACCAATCTGATCTCTCACATTATCCATAGCCTCGGGGTCGTAGGCAATTATTTCTGCTCCATGTGCCATCAATTCATCTATCAAAACGAGCGACGGAGCTTCTCTGATATCATCAGTATTTGGTTTAAAGGCTAGTCCCCACAGCGCTATCTTCTTCCCCTTGAGATCATTGTTGAAATACTCCAATACCTTGGGTGTGAGATGTGACTTTTGAGTCTGGTTCACCTTCATAACAGCATTTAAAATCTTGAAGTCATAATCAACCTGTGATGCTGACTTCACCAGAGCCTGCACGTCTTTAGGAAAGCAGCTTCCTCCATAACCGATTCCGGGGAATAGAAATCGCTTTCCGATTCTTGCATCGGAACCCACTCCCCTTCTTACCATATCTACATCTGCTCCAAGGCGTTCACACATCTGGGCTATTTCATTCATAAAAGAAATCTTTGTTGCCAAAAGGGAATTTGCTGCATACTTGGTCAACTCTGCCGACCGTACATCCATGAAGATGATTGGGTTTCCCTGACGTACAAACGGAGCATACAGTCTTTGCATGATACTACGTGCCTTTTCTGAATCTGTTCCAATAACGACCCTGTCAGGTTTCATAAAATCATCTACGGCAACTCCTTCTCTTAAAAATTCCGGGTTGCTCACCACATCAAAAAGGCTTTCAGGATTCGAAACATTTCTTTTCTTCAATTCAGCTAATATAGTCTCTTCAACTTTCTCTCCGGTACCAACAGGGACTGTGCTCTTATCTACGATTACTTTATAATCTCCCTCCTGAAGTAGTTGCCCTAAGTCTTTTGCTACACCTAGTACATACTTTAAATCAGCACTTCCATCTTCACCGGGAGGTGTAGGTAAAGCTAAAAACACAAGGCGTGCATCTTTAACTCCTTCTTCTAATGAGGTGGTAAATTTCAGTCTGCCCTCTTCCAGGTTTCTGATAAAGAATTTTTCAAGTCCGGGTTCATAAATGGTAATCTTCCCCGATTTGAGTTTTTCAACTTTCTTTACATCAATATCAACACAGGTTACTTCATTTCCTGATTCTGCAAAACAAGTCCCGCTAACCAGCCCGACATAACCTGTACCAACTACGGCAATTTTCATTAAGCTTTATTTACAAATTTTAACACATGGTCTATGATATAGTCCTGCTGTTCTTTATCGAGTTCAGTATGAATCGGCAGTGAAATCACCCTCTCCGTTAACCAGTCGGTCACAGGCAGAGAGTACTTGGCACCACCAAAACTTGCAAACATCTTCTGTTTATGAGCAGGCACCGGATAATAAATCATGGATGGAATCTTATTTTCTGCCAAATAAGCAACCAGACCGTCTCTGTCAACCCCTTCAAGTACTAATGTATACTGGTGAAATACATGGTTACTATAAGGAGCTCGATAAGGTGTAGTGATCTTTTCACACGCAGCAAAGGCAGTATCGTAGTAATCAGCAGCTTCCCTCCTTGCTTTAATATACCCGTCCAATAACGGCAGTTTAATAGATAATATTGCAGCCTGCATTGCATCTAACCTGCTGTTGCAACCCACCATCTCATGATAGTAGCGTGTTTTCTGGCCGTGATTGGCAACCATCTTCAGAGTTTCGGCAAGCGCGGGGTTATTAGTTACCATTGCTCCACCATCACCATAGCAACCCAGATTCTTGCTCGGGAAGAAGGAAGTACAGCCTACGGTTCCCATTGTTCCCGTCTTATAAACTCTTTTGTCCTTAGAGGTATAATCGCAGCCAATACCCTGAGCGTTATCTTCTATAACAAACAGATTATGCTCCTTAGCTATCTCTAAAATTTCATCCATAGGGGCAGCATGCCCGTATAAATGAACCGGCACTATAGCCTTAGTTTTTGGAGTGATAGCCTTGCGAACTTCTTCAGGATCCAGGCAGAAGGTTTTGGGATCTACGTCTACAAAAACCGGTTGCAGGCGCAATAACGCAATTACTTCAGTAGTTGCCACATATGTAAATGAGGGGGTGATTACCTCATCACCCGGCTGCAGGCCTAAGGCCATCATAGAAATTTGTAACGCATCTGTACCATTGGCACAGGTAATTGCATGTTTTGCATTGTGATAGGCTGCTAATTGCTCTGCAAAATCATTGACATACTTACCACCGATAAAAGTGGCTTTTTCCATGATGTCTTTAAGTGAAGCGTCTATTTGGTCTTTGATCCGTTGATACTGTCGCTGCAGATCAACCATTTGAATGGGGTACATCAGAACAAATTTTTTGGGCTGCAAAGATACAGGACACACCGCAATTACCCCTGCCCATTTTCCATTATTCACAGTTTGATAAACAGTCGTTAATTACAGGCAATTGACCGAAAGCTATTAGTTTTGTTATAAATCATAACAGCAATTGAAACTGTTTTACCACATTTTTCTCTGGCTTATGCGCGCAGGTTTCTACCTGGCTTCCTTTTTCAATAAAAAAGCACGACTTTGGATCAAGGGAAGAGTGCTGCTTTTTCCAAAAATCAAGAAAGATTTGAAGCACGTTGAAGGCAGAATCGTATGGATGCATGCAGCCAGCCTGGGTGAATATGAACAAGGGAAACCTGTGCTGAGAAAAATCCTGAATGAGCACCCGGATATCACCCCGGTCATCAGTTTCTTTTCTCCCTCGGGATACGAAGTGATCAAGAAGAAGAATGAATTTCCACACGTTTACTATCTGCCATTAGACTCGCTTCTCAATGTCCAGCAATGGATGCACCTGGTGCGACCGTCTCTCGTTCTCTGGGTAAAATACGAATATTGGTACTTTTTTTTAAAAGGTATCCAAAAGAGAAATATACCCCTGATTATGGTTTCCGGGATCTACAGGCGAAACCAGCCTTTCTTCAAATGGTATGGAGGCCTTTACAGGGAAATGCTGGACGCGTTCACTCACTTTTTTGTCCAGAATGATTCGTCAAGAAGATATCTGTCAACTCTTGTTGATAAGAGCCGCATTAGCATGTCAGGCGATACCCGTTGTGACAGAGTGATTGAGATAGCTGAAGGCTTCGCTCCTATTCCAACAATTGAAAAATTTTGTCGAAATAAAACCATCATAGTCTGTGGAAGCACCTGGGAAGAGGATGAGGAAGTATGGGCACACTACATCAATAAAAATAAAGACATCCGTTTTATTGTTGCTCCCCACGAAATTGATTCGTCTCATATCCGCAATGTTAAGGAACGGTTTACCAATAGTATCGCTTACTCTGAGCTGAGAGACGGGAAAGAAGCCCCGGACGAAATAAATTGTCTGGTTATTGATAATATCGGGATGCTTTCAAAGCTGTATCATTATGCAGACATCACCTATGTCGGCGGTGGGTTTGGAGATTCAGGGTTGCATAATATTTTGGAAGCTGCCGTCTATGGAAAACCGGTAATCTTCGGACCTGTTTTCTACAAAAATTTTGAAGCCGAAGAAATGATAGATACAGGTGGTGCAATTACGATCACTACGGCTCTTGAGCTTGAACACACGGTAGACAATCTGCTTAGCAACAAGGATTTACTTAATAAAACAGGAAATGCCGCCCGTACATATATTTACAAAAATGCAGGAGCAGCAGACAAAATCGTCTGCTATATCAGAGAACAAAAACTTCTAGGCTAGATTTATAAGGCAGCTACTGTAGAGATGAAGTTTAACGGCAAACAGCAACCGTATTTAGGTTCGCAAAAGAGAGATTATATTCAACTATACAATGCCATTAGAAAAATTCGTTACTAGAAGGTATTTGGAAGAAATACGGTAATTTTAAGATAATGAAACCGGGGACATTCTCAAGATTTTTCTTAGTGTATTTACTGATAGTAATTACAGCCTTTTTGCCAAGGGAAACCTTTGCTCAATGGAATAAAATTGACAGTCTTGAGAAATGGATAATCGACAACCCGACAATTGACTCGCAATATATACTTACACTGCATCGTCTAAGTTACAGTTACATTGAGAGAGATGTACAGAAAGCTTTTGAGTATTATGAAAAAGTAAACACGCTCAGCAACGAAAGGAACTTTTCATATGGAAAAGCCCTGGCTCAATTTAATCTAGGACTGTTGACATCAAGTTCCGCCAACTACGACGCAGGCATTCAGGCATATTTGAAATCTATTCAATATGCAGACTCTTCAAATTCAGAGAGGCTGAAAGCTATGGCGTTGAACAATATCGGCGACAATTTTTATCAGGTCAATAATTACGAAAAATGCAGGGAATACACATCTCAGGCAATCGCAATTAATAAAAAGCTGAGTGCCTGGCGAGGTATCGCACTGAACTATGAACTCCTGGCACAATGCGATATTGCAGAGAAGAAATTTGATATTGCAAAAAAGCGGTTAGACAGTGGATATAAATACGGATTAATCATTGGAGATGATGCTGTATTCAGTATTTATAATAATAGCTATGGTATAATCGAATCCCATAAAGGAAATATGGAAGCAGCCCGGAAATATTTTGACAAGGCTATGATGGGAGCGCTGGCCGATAAAAGGTTCAGAAGTTCCTCTAACATCTACCGCGCAAAAGCTGAATACTTAAAAAATATCTCCGGCAAACAAAAACTAATCTACCTCGACAGTGCCTATGCACTTGCCATACAGACCCGCTACACAAGAGGTAAAAGCCTGGCTGCCAAACTGCTGATGGAATACTATCAAAAAGAAAAACGGATAGACTCTGCAATCAGATACCTGAACATCTACAGAATAACCAACGACTCCATTTTCTCGGATAACAACAGGAGGAGTATGATTATCAGGGAGTCTGACTGGAGAATTCGCAGCCAGGAAATAGAAAATGAAAAGTTGAAACAAATTGCAGCTATACAGAAATCTGAAATTGCCTCAAAGAATTTGCTGCTTATCAGCGGGTGGATACTATTCGGATTACTGGCTACCACTGCCTTTTTCTTTTACAAAAATCAGAAAGCATCCAGAAGAAGGCAGATCTCAGAGTACGAGAAAAAAATACTTCAGGTTCAGATGGAATCCTTAAAAGCCCAGATGAATCCGCATTTTATTTTCAATTGTCTCAACAGCATTGAGAACTTCGTAATAAAGAATGACCGGGTCTCGGCAAGCCGCTACCTCAATAAATTTTCAGCTCTTATACGAATGATTTTAGAAGGAAGTAATTCTGATACCATTCCGTTTGAGAAAGATTTTGCGGCAACAAAAATCTATGTTGAGTTAGAGAGGCTCAGGTTCAATAATAAATTTAATTTCACTACAGAAATTGACCCTCGCCTTCTCGATCCCGAATTCCAGGTGCCGCCATTATTCCTGCAACCTTATGTAGAAAATGCGATACTACACGGAATGGGACCCAGCGAGCGCACTGACCTTAAACTATCTATAAATGCATTTATCGAGAATGATTATATTCACTTTGTCGTGGAAGATAACGGTATCGGCAGAAAGCAATCTTCCAAATACCGTATGAATAAAAACGCCGAACATAAGAGTATGGGATTACGGCTTACTCAGGATAAACTTGATATTTACAGCCAGCGCCTAAAAACAAAATCAGAAATTGAAATTCACGATCTTTATCACGATGATGAACCGACAGGGACAAAAGTCGTGTTGAAGATTCAGATTGGAGAAATATTAAAAGGAACTCTCTATGAAGCTAAAGACCATAATAGTTGATGACGAGTTGCCCAGCTTGCAAAACCTGGAGCACAAAATTCGAGAATTCTGTCCTGACCTGGAAATAATTGCCACCATACAGAAGCCGGAGTTGGCTGCACAAATCATCAATTCGCAGAAGTTTGATCTGCTATTTCTCGATATCGAAATGCCTCGAGTCAACGGATTCAAACTATTGGAATCAATTACCGACAGACAGTTCGATATCGTCTTCACTACAGCCTATAACCATTATGCAATTGATGCCATTAGAATCAGCGCCTTCGATTACCTGTTAAAACCTATTGACGTTTCAGAACTTCAGGCTACGATCAACAGGCTTATTGAAAACAGGGGAGGTAATACTCAGCAGAGGCTGGATGTATTAAAGAAGAGTCTTTCAGGCACTTTATCGCAGGAAGACAGAATATCCATCAACACGACCGAAGGGATAGAATTCTATCAGATTAAAGAAATCATCTACATCGAATCGAGTTCAAACTACAGCCGTTTGCATCTCGAAAACGGAAAAGTATTGTTGGTAACCCGCCTGTTGAAGGAGTTTGATGAGTTGCTCTCTCCATATAGTTTCTTCAGAGTACACCATTCATACCTTATCAACCTGAATCATCTGAAAAAGTATGTTCGTGGTGATGGCGGACAGGTCGTGCTTTCAAATGGCGCAATACTTGATGTATCCCGCAGAAGAAAGGATGATTTCATCAGAGCATTAAATTAACACCCGATATTTAAAAAAGTCAGCCATGCTTCTCTCTTTCCAGGAAATACTGCTCAGATTACTCCTTGCTGCCCTGATGGGGAGTGTAGTCGGATTGGAACGCGAGAGGTTGAATTGGGTTGCGGGGTTAAGGACTCACATGCTTGTCTGTGTCGGTTCGGCACTAATCATGATGGTGTCTGCATATGGCTTTGCTGAGGTATTGGGACAGCCACATGTTGAACTGGATCCGTCCAGGGTTGCAGCTCAGGTGGTGAGCGGCATCGGCTTTTTAGGAGCAGGCACAATTTTTTTTTGGCGCAAGGAAGTACTGCGTGGGCTGACAACAGCTGCAGCACTTTGGGCTGTAGCAGGAATTGGTCTGGCAGTTGGCGGAGGAATGTATTTCGCAGCAGGTGCTACCACTGTGTTAGTGTTGATTATCCTCGCTTTGATGAAACCCATCGAGAGGAGAATCTTCAAGATTTCTGAAATCCAAACACATTCTCTGAGCATTAAACTGATACCAACGGAGTTTTCTCTGACCTCCCTTGAAGAGACAATGAACTCTGCCGGGATGAATCTCATTGAAATGAAAATCAACCGGATTACCGAAAAGAATTCAAAAAATAATTACATCTTGGAAATTAATCTCACCGGTAAAAACGAACAACTCCTGCGCCTTGCTGATGACATAAAAGATAAGCCGGGCATACAGTCTATCTCTTATCAGTAAAAAAACCGCGTTAATCTCTGAATCTATTCAGTGGGTGTTATGCTTCGGCCAAATATTAAAATCAGCAGAAAAAACACACCGAAACCCATAACCACTAATGGCACAAACCATTCGCCCATTCCTGTACTTCTACCCTTTGCTGTTTCAATAGTCTGATAAGTAATAAATGTAAACAACACAACTATTGCCCATTTTAGGAATCTGATTAGTCTGACAGCAAACGTGTACCGGGTTATTGCATTTTGTTCAGTAATGCGCGACAGATAGTTGAACTTATGAGGAAAGCGGGTTAACACCGTAAGCCCGATAAATAAAACGGTCGCAATGGCCGGTAACAAAAAAATCATATTACGGCTTCCATAACCATCGGGCTCTCCACTAATTCCGAAATGGGTGGGAATGGCCTCCGGTAATTGGCCGAAAGTCATAAAAACATAAATCCAGCAGAGAATCAGGAAAGCCCAACCGGTATATTCTAATACCTTATCTGTTCCGTTCTTTTCAATCTTTATTTGAGGCCTCTGCCCATTCATATCATTTCGCGTGTTTAAAGATATTTTGATTTAATTGAAATTCAGTTTCCTTCTTACTTAAATTATATTTGCACAAATTAATAAAAGAAACTTTTGCCTAACACAAAAGACGAGCGTAAAGCTTTTTTTAAAAAGATTCGTGGGAGCGCGGACTCTGATGGCGCAGAGATGACCTTTGTAGAGCACCTGGAAGTATTGCGATGGCACCTTGTGCGCTCTGCTATTGTCCTCGTTATCCTGGCTGTTGTTCTTTTTATTAATGTCGATTGGGTATTCGACAAAGTTATTTTTGCTCCTGCGAACAAAGATTTCTTCAGCTACAAAGCACTCTGTAACCTAAGCCACTGGCTGCATATAGGTGATACGCTTTGTATGCCTCCTATAAACCTACGATTGCTGGGGGATACTGTAAGTGGCCCATTCATGTCGGCTTTAAGCATTTCGTTTATGGGAGCAGTTATTCTCGCATTCCCATATTTGCTTTGGGAAATCTGGAGATTTGTCAAACCTGCGCTTACGAAGAAGGAAATCAGATATGTTCAGGGAAGCTTCTGGTGGGTCTCTCTTTGCTTCTTTATTGGTGCAGCTTTTGGGTATCTTCTGCTTGCTCCGTTCACCTTCAACTTCCTTGCAAACTTCGAACTTGGTACAATGGGGGTTTACGATTACAAACCCACCTTGCATGACTATATCGATACTCTGACATCGCTGATATTAGGCTGCGGGCTTGCCTTTGAAATGCCTATCATCGTTCTTGTGTTAAGCAAAATCGGTATCATTACCCCTGCATTCCTTAAAAAATATCGCAGATATGCTATTGTAGGTATCCTGGTTCTTGCAGCAGTTATCACTCCTTCACCCGACTGGATAAGCCAGGTTATCGTAGGTGCACCTCTCATACTTCTTTACGAAATCAGCATTATGCTCAGCAAGAAAGTGGCAAAAGAAAAAGAGAAGGAAGAGAAGCAATGGGAATAAGCTCCCGGTTACTCCAAATTAAAAAGTGCTTTACAATTATCTGAAATAATCATAAAGCACTTAAGGTTTATCTTAACTGTATCCGTTAATCGCGATTGTAGCCACCGCTGTATCCACCGGGTTTACGGTATCCACCACTGCGTCCGCCACCTCCACGGCCACCACCATAGGGCTTCTTGAAACCACCACCGCTTCCTTGCGGACGGGGCTGGCTTTCGTTTACGATAATTTTCCTGCCTTGCACTTCAGTTTCATGAAGCGTAGATATAGCATTAGTAGCTTCTTCTTCGTTTTCCATTTCAACGAATCCGAAACCTTTGCTTCTGCCTGTGTTCTTCTCGCGAAGAATTTTTGCACTGGATACTGTACCAAACTGAGCAAACAGCTCATTAAGATCCTCGTCGGTCATTGACCAACTTAGATTACCAACATAAATGTTCATTGTGAAAAAAAGCTTTTAAATAAAAAATACTATTAATGAAATTAGAAGCAACAATGAACTGAAGAAACTCATTGGTAAGTAAGCATCAGACATAAGAAGACCGACTAAACCCATTAATTAAAAATTAAAGATACTCCTTTCCTGAATAGTAAAATACTTTCAGGAAAATTTTTATTGATAAATGTCAAATCGATAACAGATACCTTCGGATGCCCTGCTTTGATCATGAAAAAAGATTAAGATTGCCCTTTTCTGCAGCCTCTATAGTTTCAAATGAAGATAAAATATCTGCTTTTACTTTTTGAACGTAAACAGTATGCTCAAAATGTGCAGAAGGCTTACCGTCTCTTGTCAGTACAGTCCACCCGTCTGAAGCCGTAACAACATCTTTCTTACCCAGGTTAATCATAGGCTCAATGGCGATTACTAATCCTTCTTTCATCACCGGACCGCTGCCTCTTTTTCCATAATTCGGCACCTGGGGATCTTCGTGTAAATCATTACCTAATCCATGGCCGACCAATTCTCTTACAACACCATATCCGAAAAGCCTTTCGGTATGTTGTTGCACAGCATGAGAGATGTCACCTATCCTGTTCCCGGCAACCGCCTTCTCGATACCTAAGTAAAGGGATTCTTTAGTTGTACGCACCAGCTGCTTCACCTTCTCATCAGTGTCACCGAGAATGAAAGTATAAGCGCTATCACCATGATAATTGTTCTTAAAAGCCCCAACGTCCACCGACACAATATCACCTTCTTTCAGCGGTACATCATTGGGAAAACCGTGCACAACAGCATCGTTTACAGAAATGCAACTTGCAAAGGGATAGCCGCTGTATCCTTTGAACGAGGGCAATGCTCCACAATCGCGAATGTATTCTTCAATTCTGCGATCCAACTGCATGGTAGTAATACCCGCTACCAGCATCTTGGCAGCTTCGGCGATTGCATCATTAACAATCTTGCAACTCTCTCGAATCAGCTCAGCCTGTTCTCTTGTTTTATAAATAATCATCTCACTGATTGTTTTTATAAATAAAAGCCCCGCATGGCGGGGCTCTGAAAATTATATACTTCTGTTGTAATTATTAAAATCAGATACCTCCTGTAATTCCGGGTGCCGCGGTGCCTTGTCTTCCCTGGATTCTTCCGGAAGACATCAAACCATCGTATTCACGCATCAGCAGCTGGGTTTCAATCTGCTGCAGTGTATCCAGTACAACAGCAACCATAATCAACAATGATGTACCTCCGTAAAAAGTAGCAAAGCCCTGAGTTACACCGGCCAGCTCTACCAATCCCGGTAGGATACCCACGATACCCAACAGGATAGAACCAGGAAGTGTGATACGATCCATGATTGTACCGATATAATCAGTTGTGGGTTTACCCGGTTTTACTCCCGGAATAAATCCGTTACTGCGTTTCAGGTCTTCACTCATCTGCTTAGGGTTAAAGATCAAAGCGGTGTAAATAAAAGTAAAGACTACAGTCATCAATCCGTAAACCAGCATATATACACCATTCTTTGGATCAGTGAAGTATTTTGCCCAGTTCTTGCCCGAAGTCTGGAACCCAACAAAAATTGTCGGAAGGAACATAATAGCCTGAGCAAAGATGATTGGCATTACACCCGCAGCGTTCACCTTCAAAGGAAGGAATTGACGAGCACCACCAAACTGCCTGTTACCCACAATCTGCTTAGCATAGTTTACAGGCACTTTTCTTACTCCCTGAACTAATACAATCAGACCAAGAATTACAGCAATAAATGCAGCTATTTCCAGGGTGAACTTCAGTAATCCTAAACCACCTTCAGTTTGCTTTGCTGCAAATTCCTGAGCAAAGGACTGTGGCAGACGGGCAAGGATACCAATCATGATGATCAGTGAAATACCGTTTCCGATTCCCTTATCAGTAATCTTTTCCCCTAACCACATAACAAACAGCGTTCCTACTGTAAGAATTACAACTGTAGATACCCAGAAGAAACTTTCATAAGCCGGAAGCAATGCTTCACGGGTAGTAGTTTTCAGGAATCCGATATAGGCAGCCGCCTGGAATGCAGTCACAATTATAGTGAGATACCTTGTCCACTGATTTATCTTCCTCTGACCACTCTCACCTTCTTTCTGAATCTTGGTAATACTTGGAACCAGGATAGTCACTAACTGCATAAAGATACTTGCAGAGATGTAAGGCATGATCCCCAACGCAAAAATGGAAGCTTTAGAAAAAGCACCACCCACAAAAGCATCCAACAAACCAAGCATACCCGTACGGGTTGTCTGCTCAAGGTTAGAAAGCTGGTTAGGATCAATACCCGGAAGAACTATAAAAGAACCAACACGATAAACAAAAATTAAAAGAAGGGTGTAACCTATTTTATTACGCAGCTCCTCTATAGTCCAGATATTCTTAAGCGTTTTGATGAATTTCTTCACGGAAGGATCAGATTTTTAATTTGTAAAGTTTACAAATGTCGTTGAAATTATTTAATTAGCTCCACTGTGCCTCCTACTGCCTCAATGGCTTCTTTAGCCTTCTTACTGATAGCATTTACTTTGAATGAAAGTTTAGTCTTCAGTTCGCCGCTACCCAATACCTTCACGTTATCAAATTGACTGATCAGGCTGTTGATATAAAGATTCTCCGGAGAAAACTCTTTTATTTCATATTTCTCAACCAGTTGATCTATTTGTCCGAGGTTAAAAATCTTATATTCAACACGGTTGTTGTTCTTGAACCCGCGTTTTGGCAATCTTCTTTGAATAGGCATCTGGCCACCTTCGTGAGCCATTTTGATTTTGTAGCCGGTACGGCTTTGCGCACCTTTATGACCTTTTGTAGAAGTACCTCCTCTTCCGGAAGCTTCACCGCGTCCCAATCTTCTATCGCTGTGGGTCGCACCTTTCGCAGGTTTTAATTCGTGTAATTTCATTGTACTTTGTTTTACTTAACGCCCTGTACCGGGCTCGCTTTTGAAAAATATATACAAAAGAAAGAACCGGTTATCCCAGTTCTTCTACTTTTATAAGATGTTCTACTTTCTTAACCATACCCATTACCTGTGGTGTGGCTTCTACTTCTTTCACCGCATTAATCTTAGTAAGTCCTAAAGCCTTCAGGGTTTTCTTTTGCCTCTCTGTACGGCCGATAGTACTTTTCAGTTGAGTTATTTTGATCTTTTTCATAATTGACACCCCGATTATCCGTTAAAAACTTTTTTAAGAGAAAGGTTTCTGGTCTTTGCCACTTCAGTCGGTTCTCTCAGCAATGAAAGAGCTTTTACTGTCGCCTTTACCACGTTCTGCGGATTAGCTGATCCCAAAGACTTTGCAAGCACATCTGTAATACCGGCACTTTCTAACACAGCACGCATACTACCTCCCGCGATTACACCTGTACCGGGTGCGGCAGGCTTAATTAAAACTTTGGCTGCACCTAACTTGCACCATTGCTCGTGCGGAATAGTACCTTTTGTCAGCGGAACCTTGATAAGGTTTTTCTTGGCATCTTCAATCCCTTTGATGATAGCCTCTTGTACTTCCTTTGCCTTACCCATTCCCTGGCCTACTACTCCGTTTTCGTCACCAACTACTACCAGAGCTGAAAAGCTGAATGCCCTCCCTCCCTTTGTAGTCTTTGTAACACGGTTGATAGCTACTACCTTTTCTTTTAATTCCAGATCAGAGCCTTTTACTCTTTGAATAGATTTTACCATTTGACTGTATTTCTAAACTGTCTTTTTTGACAATCGTTTTTATTAAAATTTTAATCCTCCCTCACGTGCTCCGTCAGCAAGTGCTTTCACGCGGCCGTGGTACAGGTACCCGCCTCTATCAAACACCACTTCTGTAATTCCTAAATCTGCAGATTTCCGGGCCAAAGCTTCTCCCACCAGCTTGCTGGCCTCAATTTTTGTCACTTTCTGAGCAGCAATATCTTTTTCGCGGCTTGAAGCAGAAGCCAGTGTCTGATGATTATCATCATCAACCAGCTGTGCATAGATATCTTTATTGCTCCTGAAAACACTTAAGCGGGGCTTGCTGGCCGTACCACTTACTTTCTTTCTGATACGGTAGTGTATTTTCTGTCTTGAACTAATTTTCGAATTCATCTTATTCTGATTTTCATCCCGGATTTTGCCGGAATTATTTTATATCCAATTATTTACCTGCAGACTTTCCTGCTTTCTTGCGAAGCACCTCATCTTCAAACTTCACACCCTTGCCCTTATACGGTTCAGGCTTACGCAGGCTTCTGATCTTAGCAGCTACCTGTCCGAGCAATTGCTTATCAGCACCTGTCAAAGTCACTTTCGGATTCTTACCTTTTACTGTAGTAGTTGTAACCTGCAACTCTTTAGGTATCACCACCAGGATGTTGTGTGAGTATCCAAGACCCAAATCCAGAAGATTACCTTCATTAGTAGCCTTGAAACCAACCCCTACCAGCTCGAGTGTTACTGAGAATCCTTTTGTCACGCCGGTTACCATATTCTGTACGAGCGCGCGTGAAAGGCCATGCAGTGCTCTGTGTCTGATCTGGTCGGTCGGACGTTTCAATTCGATCACTCCGTCTTTTACCTCTACGGTAATGTCGCGGTCAATGGGTTGATGCAATTCTCCTTTAGGCCCTTTTACGGTCACCACGTTATCAGCTCCTACCGTCACTTCAACTCCTTTTTCCAGATGTATCGGGGCTCTACCTATTCTTGACATTGCTATTCTATTTAAAATCTTTTAAAATATCTGTTTATCGGTTGCTTATTAGTATACGTTACAAAGAATCTCACCTCCGACATTCTGAGCCTTGGCTTCTTTATCAGTCATCACTCCTTTAGATGTAGAAATGATTGATATTCCCAATCCGTTCTTTACACGTCTGAAATCAGCAGGCTTAGAGTAGGTCCTCAATCCCGGGCGGCTCACCCTCTCCAGGCTCTGGATAGCCGGAGCTTTTGTCTGAGGATCATACTTCAGGGCTATCTTGATAATTCCCTGCTTCTTATCGTCTTCAAACTTATACTTCAGGATATACCCTTTATCATAGAGTATTTCAGTAATCCTCTTCTTCAGATTGCTTGCAGGTACTTCTACAATACGATGATTGGCCATCTGCGCATTTCTGATGCGTGTTAAATAATCTGCTATCGGATCTGTTACCATTGTTCTATGTTATTTACTTGCGTTTGATTTATTGAAATTACCAGCTTGCTTTTTTCACTCCCGGGATCTTTCCGTCCAATGCCATTTCTCTGAATACCACACGGCAGATACCGAAGTGTCTGATGTATCCGCGGGGTCTTCCGGTCAATTGGCAACGGTTTTTCAGCCTAACGGGCGAGCTGTTACGCGGAAGCAAATCCAGCGCACGGTAATCACCGGCCTCTTTCAGAGCTTTACGTTTTTCAGCATACTTAGCTGATAATTTTTCTCTTTTTCTTTGTCTTGCTTTTACTGACTCTTTTGCCATAGTATTTTAATTATCGGGTGAGCTTATGCTCCTTTATTCATGTTTTTAAAAGGCATTCCCAATTCTTTCAGCAAAGCGTAAGCTTCTTCATTGGTGTTTGCCGATGTAACGAAAGTGATATCCATACCGGTGATCTTGTTCACCTTATCAATATCAATCTCAGGGAAAATAATTTGCTCAGTTACGCCCAGTGTATAATTACCTCTTCCGTCAAAAGCTTTTTCGTTGATGCCCTTGAAGTCGCGCACCCTCGGTAATGCAACAGAAATCAGCCTGTCAACAAACTCATACATCTTCACTCCGCGCAGGGTTACTTTTGCGCCGATCGGCATTTTCTTACGAAGCTTAAAGTTTGACACGTCTTTCTTAGAAAGTGTCGGCAGTGCTTTCTGTCCTGTAATTGCTGTCAATTCCTCTACAGCTATATCTACCAGTTTCTTGTCGGCTACAGCACCGTTTACACCACGGTTGATACAAATCTTCTCCAGTTTCGGAACCTGCATTACAGATTTGTATGAGAACTGCTTCATCAAAGCGGGCACCACTTCTTCTTTATACTTAGTGGCCATCCTCGGTATGTACTTAGTTTCGCTCATTACTTAATTACCTCCCCTGATTTTTTTGCGATTCTTACTGATTTACCATTTTCTTTTGAATGGCTGATCTTACTTGCTGCGTGAGCTTTGGCATCCCACAACATCACGTTAGAGATGTGGATCGGAGCTTCGAGCTTCACAATTCCTCCTTTTGTATTCTGAGCAGAAGGTTTAGTGTGCTTTGTTACAATATTTACGCCTTCTACCAGAACACGGCTTTTGTCGGGAATCACTTTCAGCACTGTGCGGGGCTTCTTCAAATCTTTATACTCTCCTGCAATTACTACTACAGAATCGCCCTTTTTAATGCTGAATTTTGGTTTAAATCTATTTTTCATAACGACAAACTGTTTGTCCTGTTTTTATACTTAAAATTTCCTTTCTTCAAAAGGGGTGCAAAGATACATTTTCATTATAACACTTCAGGAGCGAGAGATATAATTTTCATATATCCTTTATCCCTTAATTCTCTTGCAACCGGCCCGAAAATACGTGTACCGCGAGGCTCGTCGGCGTTGTTCAACAACACTACTGCGTTGTCGTCAAAGCGGATGTAAGAACCGTCTTTACGACGCAACTTGTTCTTTGTACGCACGATTACTGCCTTGCTCACTGTTCCTTTCTTGATACCACCCTGGGGAATAGCGTCTTTTACAGTCACCACTATCTTATCTCCCACGTGTGCATAGTCCTGACCTGAGTTACCTAAAACTCTAATACAAAGCACCTCTTTGGCACCGCTATTGTCAGCTACGTTTAATCTGCTTTCTTGCTGTATCATTTTCTTTCAATTTTTGCCCCTGGGGGCGATACTATTTTTTCGGTTTCAGACCGTTCCTTTCAAAATTATTTTGCACGTTCTACAATCTCCAGAAGCCTCCAGCGCTTAGTCTTGCTCAGCGGCCTGGTTTCCATGATTTTTACCACATCGCCGATGTTGCACTCATTCTTTTCGTCATGAGCATGGAAGCCTTTCGACTTCTTCACGAACTTACCGTACAAAGGATGCTTCACCTTTCTTTCGATTACAACAGTAATGGTCTTATCCATTTTGTTGCTGGATACTACACCGGTTCTTACTTTTCTTAAATTTCTTTGCGGCATGTTTATTTATTTTCTGTTTTATTAGCCAACTTTCTTTTATGTAGTTCAGTCTTGGTTCTGGCGATATCTTTTCTGAGATCGCGGATGCTCATCGGATTCTCCAGCGGAGAAACAGTGTGGGCAAACTTCAGCTTCTTGATACGCATTTCGTCGTCAAGAATTTTATTCTCCAGATCCTTTTCTGACAAATTCTTAAGGCCGTTTAAAAAATCAATTCTGCTTGACATGATACTTTGTTTTATTAAGGTTACAGCACTTATTTACTTACTGCATCTCTTCTGATGACAAACTTTGTCAGAATCGGCAGTTTCTGAGCTGCCAGAGAGAATGCTTCTCTTGCCACTTCCAGAGGAATACCGTCTGCTTCGAAGATGATACGTCCCGGTTGAACCACTGCAGCCCAGTACTCGGGGTTACCCTTTCCTTTACCCATACGCACCTCAGCCGGCTTTTTAGTTACAGGCTTATCGGGGAATACTCTGATCCACACATTACCTTCCCTCTTCATGGCCCTGGTCATAGCCTGACGTGCAGCCTCTATCTGACGGTTGGTAAGCCATACTGAATCCAGCGCTTTCAATCCATAAGTTCCAAAAGCCAGAGTAGCTCCTCTCTTTGTGTCACCTTTCATACGGCCCTTCTGCATTTTTCTGTGCTTGGCCCTCTTTGGTTGTAACATGATGCTTGTCTTTTATTCTCTGTTTATCAAATTAAAATTTATCTCCTGTGTCCACCACTGCCGCGGCCGCCTCTTCTGTCTCTGTCGTTTCCACCACCTCTTCTATCACCAAATCCGCCACTTCTTCTGCCACCTTCTTCCATCTTTCCGCCTCCGGCGATGATGTTCGGATTCAGATCACGCTTGGCCAACACTTCACCTTTACAAATCCAAACCTTGATGCCGATTTTTCCGTAAACTGTCTGTGCAAATGTGCTTGCATAGTCGATATCCATTCTGAAAGTATGCAGCGGAGTACGTCCTTGTTTGATTTCCTCGCTACGTGCAATCTCTGCACCACCCAAACGTCCGCCTACTCTAACCTTGATACCCTCAGCACCCATTCTTAAAGCAGAAGCGATTGACATTTTGATTGCTCTCTTGTAATTGATACGGTTCTCAATCTGGCGGGCAATGGTATCAGCTACAATAACTGCATTCAGTTCAGGACGACGGATCTCCAGAATATTGATCTGCACATCTTCTTTTCCGGTAAGCTTCTTCAACTCTTCCTTAATCAGATCTACCTCGCTACCGCCTTTACCGATGATAATACCGGGTTTGGATGTATGAATAGTGATGATCAGTTTATTCAGAGTTCTTTCGATAACAATCTTTGCAATCCCACCTTTGTTGATACGGGCATTCAAATAGTTTCTGATCTTGTCATCTTCGATCAGCTTTTTGCCATACTCTTTTGGGTTTGCATACCAATTACTATCCCATCCTCTGATGATTCCTAATCTGGCTCCTGTCGGATTTGTTTTTTGACCCATTATTCGGTTTTATTTTTATTATTCCTTATCTGTTGATTTTTTCTTGTCGGTTTTTGAAGCTGCTTTCTTAGTTGCTGCTTTTTTAGTAGCTGCTTTCTTTGTTGCAGTCTTCTTTTCTTTTGCCGGAGCTTCTTCAGCCTTCACTTCTGCCTCAACTGCTTCATGCGTAGCTTCCACTTTCTGTTCTGCAGACTTGCTGCCCGGTTTGTCTATAATGATAGTAACATGGTTACTCCTCTTGCGGACACGGTATCCACGTCCCTGAGGTGCAGGGCGCAATCTTTTGATTACCCTTCCTCCGTCGACCATGATTGTTTTCACTACCAGGCCTGCATCTTCTACACGCTCACCGGCATTTTTCTGTTCCCAGTTGTTGATTGCACTCTTCAGCAACTTGTAAAGCGGAGTTGCAGGATGCTTGGGATTATACTGCAGAATATCTAATGCCTTTTCTACCTCCATTCCTCTGATCAAATCGGCCAGAAGCCTCATTTTACGAGGTGAAGTAGGGTAATTATTTAATTTAGCTACTGCTTCCATTATATCTGATTCGTTTTACTTTAAAAATTACTTTTTATCCTCTTTACTACTTCTTGCCCGCATGGCCTTTAAAGTTCCTTGTCGGAGCAAATTCACCCAGTTTGTGGCCTACCATGAATTCTGTTACATAAACCGGAATAAATTTGTTTCCGTTATGCACTGTGAAAGTGTGACCCACAAAATCGGGAGTGATAGTAGATCTGCGTGACCAGGTCTTGATAACACTCTTCTTAATTTTTCCTTCGTTCATCGCAAGTACTTTTTCCTCAAGTTTCACCTGCACATAAGGACCTTTTTTAATTGAACGAGCCATTTCTAATTTTTATCGTTGTTTAACTAATGTGTTTATTAATTGGAGAGTTTTTTACCGTTCTTTCTCTGCAGAATCAGTTTATCTGATCCTTTTCCTCTTGTTCTGGTAATCTGCCCTTTAGCATATTTACCTGTTCTGCTGCGCGGGTGACCACCTGAAGCTCTACCTTCACCACCACCCATCGGGTGATCAATCGGGTTCATCGCAACACCTCTCACTCTCGGGCGCTTGCCCAACCAACGGTTAGCACCGGCTTTTCCTTTGCTCTGCAATCCGTGGTCGCTGTTGCTTACCACACCTACGGTAGCATAGCAGTTGATGAGCACTTTTCTCAATTCTCCGCTCGGCATCTTCAGTACAGCGTACTTATCTTCCTTGTTAGCCAACTGAGCGGAAGAACCTGCGCTTCTTACCAGTTTACCACCTTGTCCGGGCTGCATTTCAATATTGTGAATCACAGTACCCAAGGGCATATTTTTCAACATCAGGGCATTACCTAATTCAGGAGCAGCAGCATCACCGCTTACGATCTGGGCACCTACCTGCAGCCCTTGCGGAGCCACGATATAGCGCTTTTCGCCATCGGCATACGCAACCAGAGCAATGAATGCTGTTCTGTACGGATCGTATTCGATCGTCTTTACAGTTGCGGGAATACCTTTCTTATCTCTCTTGAAATCAATTACACGGTACAATTTCTTATGACCGCCTCCCATATAGCGCATGCTTCTGCGACCTTGCCTGTTACGTCCTGCTGTAGTTGGTACTTTTTCAACCAGACTTTTTTCCGGTTTGTCTGTAGTTACCTCTGCATAGGCATTACCAACCCTCCATCGGGTGCCACTGGTAGTCGGTTTGTATTTCCTTAATGCCATGATTATTATTTTTTTCTGCTTCTTTTAATAGTTAAATGTTACTGTACAAATCAATTGTTTCTCCATCGGCAACAGTAACGACAGCCTTCTTACGTGCAGGTTTGCGGCCTACCAGCAATCCGGATGTAGTGAATCTTTGCTTCTTTTTTGAAGGAAGTGTATGCGTGTTTACGTCAGTAACCGTTACATCATAGAAATCTTCTACGGCCTTTTTAATCTCCAGCTTGTTAGCCTTTCTGTTAACAATAAATGTATAACGGTTCTGCTTTTCAGACTGTGCGTTCACTTTCTCTGATAGCACCGGTTTGATTAATACTTCTGATAATTTCATTTCTTACGAGTTTTACCGTTAATAATTTATGCTTCTACGGGTTCATCAGCCGGAGCCGGTTCTTCAGAAAAAATCTTAGCTGCTGATTCTGTCATCACCAAAGCGCCTGCCTTCAATATTTCATACGTATTCACATCGCTCAGCACGGTACCTCTTACATTCGGCAGATTGCGGATGCTCTTGCAAACATTCTCGTTAAACTCAGGCATTACAAAAAGAAAGCTTCTTGATCCTGAGTTCAGACTATTCAGAATCTGCAGGAATTTCTTGGTCTTAGGTGCCTCCATTTCCATGCATGCATCTTCGAGTACCCATACCTGGTTTTCTGAAGCCTTCGCACTTAAAGCACCAATCTTAGCCAGATCTTTCACCTTGCGGTTAAGCTTAATTGTGTACTTGTGAGGCTTAGGGCCAAAAACGGTACCACCACCTTTGTACAACGGGTTGCGGATATTTCCTTTACGGCTTCCACCGGTACCCTTCTGCCTGTGCAGTTTACGGGTGCTTCCCTGTACTTCTGACCTGCCCTTTACCTTATGCGTACCCTGACGTTGTGCAGCCAGGTATTGCTTTACAGCCAGCCAGATAGCATGGTTGTTAGGCGATGCGGCAAAAATTTCGTCCGGCAGTTCAATTGTTCTTCCGGTCTTTTTTCCTTCTATATTTAAAATATCCAGTTGCATAATTATTTCTCAATTAAAACGATGGAACCAATGTGTCCGGGAACCGAACCGCTTATTAACATATAATTTTTATCGGGGAAAATCTTCACGATCTTCAGGCCTTTCACTTTCACTCTGTCATTACCCATCTGACCTGCCATTTTCATTCCTTTGATAACACGGCTGGGAGTAGAAGACGCACCAACAGAACCGGGAGCACGCTCACGGTCGTGCTGACCGTGTGTGCTCTCGCCCACACCGGAGAAACCGTGACGCTTCACCACGCCCTGAAATCCTTTTCCTTTGGAGGTGCCTACTACAGACACTTTTTCTCCTTCAGAAAAGATATCAACGTTGATGGTGTCACCCACGTTTTTATCTAATTCGCAATCGCGTATCTCTTTAATGTATTTTTTAGCAGTAGTATTTGCTTTGGCAAAGTGATTCTTCTCAGAAAGACGCGTGTGTTTTTCTTTCTTGTCGCCAAAGGCAATCTGAAGAGCATTATAGCCGTCAGTTTCAATTGTTTTCTTCTGAGTAACCACACAAGGCCCTGCCTCTATAATGGTTACTGCTGTCTGGCTACCGTTAGCATTGAAAATGCTGGTCATGCCGAGCTTTCTTCCAATAATACTTTTCATCTCTTTTTTTTATACCCAGCGCTCCGATATGGCGGAGATGGATGTTACTTACTTGTTTAAGAACTAAAATGTAGTTGCCCGAGCAACTGCATTATTATTACGCCTTGATCTCTACATCAACTCCCGAAGGTAAATCCAGCTTTGACAAGGCATCCACCGTGCGCGAAGTACTGGTATAGATATCCAGCAAACGCTTGTGAGTGCAAAGCTGAAACTGTTCACGTGCCTTTTTATTCACGTGCGGAGAGCGCAATACAGTGAAGATTTTCTTGTGAGTAGGTAAAGGAACCGGTCCGGTTACCACTGCACCTGTGCTTCTAACTGTTTTAACGATCTTCTCAGCTGATTTGTCCACCAGATTATGGTCGTAAGACTGAAGTTTGATCCTTATTCTTTGAGCCATTGTAAAGAACTTTTTAAACCAATTTTATTTTTGGGAGTGCAAATGTAGGCGCTTTATACGGAACGGACAAAAAAATAATTCTTGGGTTTTATAATTTTTTCTAAAAAATCATAAAATGCCCTCTTTCAATGGCTTAAGCGATGAAATGAAAGCTACCGGATCAATCCAGCGGGGTATGGGTAGTAATGGCTATACGGTTCCACGAGTTAATAGCACAAACACCCATTATTACACCTATCAGTTCTTTTTCGGTCAGGTGCTTGGCGGCCTCATTATATACATCGTCGGAAACGTGTGTTCCGGCTATATTGGTCATTGCCTCTGTCAGTGCCAAGACAGCTCTTTCTTTTTCTGTATATAAATCTGTCTCACGCCAGGCATCGAGCAGAAACAGTCTTTGAGCAGTCTCTCCCATCTTCATGGCATCACGGGAGTGCATATTTATACAATAGTGGCAGCCATTAATCTGAGAAGCACGCATCTTAATAAGATGGTATAGTTTCATATCCAGTCCTGTGCTGGCAACATATTTCTCCAGTGCAATCAGGGGTTCATAAGCCTTAGGATCGGTACCGTAAACATTTATTCTGTGTGACATGGTGATATTATTTTGGTTAAGTAAATAAACCCCGCCTTTTTCAGGGGTTAAAAAGTATGATTTTTCTCCACAATAATATTGCCAGTTAAAAACCTGATTAGATAAAGCGAGCTTGATAACAAGTTCCGACTTCTCTTTTAACTTAGGCTTGTATAAGGGTTTCTATTGTATAAGATACGCAAGAAAGATTGCTTGCAGAAAGACACTAATTTACTCCGGATTCTCCTCTTTTATCTCCTTCCCGTCTTTATCAATATAAAACTCCCGACCATCGGCAGAGTTTACCAACGCTTTGCCATTTTTGAAGTAGAGATCACCTACATAATATACAATAGGTATTACGAGTCTGCCGGTGGTATCTATGAATCCGATCTTCTCATCGAGTTCTACCAGAGCCCGGCCTTCGTTAAAACTTACGGCGTAGGAGTATTTTAAAGGAACAACGAGTTTACCGGTCGTATCTACGAACCCATACAAGCCGGGTACATAGGCTTCATCCTCGGTCGCTTCTCTTCTACCCTTGTTTACAAAGGCCAGACCTTGCGAGAAATCTCCTACAACATCATATTCGGCAGGAATAACCATTTCTCCTTTCTTATTGATGAAACCGAATTTATCCTTCACCTTCACCCTGCACAATCCGTTCATAAATGAAAATCCGATTTCATCGTACTTAGATTGAATTACGACCTTATCGCTTTCCATATCCCGGAAGCCCCATTTCCCGTTGTCATCCTTAAACGGGATCCATAAATCCTGGCCGGATACTTCGCCGGCAAATGATAGCATAACTGCAATCAAAGAAATGTTTAGCAGGGATTTCATAATTTCTCTCTATTCAGGTGATGAGTATTGGGTGATATAAATTTAGAGAGAAAATTTAATATTTTAATGAAAAATATTATATTAAAGCTGCATATTTGTCTGCAAGTGAAAGATAAAAACTAACATCATCAAAGGCAGGTTACAAAAACAGATTTGAGCTACAGAGGCCGTGCCCCCATTTCCCTAATCAGCTTAAAATGTGAATTCACCGCTTTGAAAAAGGTTGGACTGACATTATAAGGAAGGTTAAACTCTTTGCACTTTTTCTCAACGATCTTGCTCAACGCAGGGTAATGAATATGGCTTATCCTTGGAAAGAGATGGTGCTCCACCTGGTAATTCAATCCACCGGCAAGAAACGTAACCAGCTTGCTCTTCGGCGAGAAATCCGCAGTCGTTTTTACCTGATGTACTGCCCATTCGTTTTCTATAACAATCGTATCATTAATCCCGACATAGGAGAATTCTGTCTCTTCTACTACATGAGCCAACTGGAAAATAATGGAAGTACCTAACCCCATTACCGCATTCAATACCAAATACCCGATCAACCAGTTCTTCCATCCCAACACCAAAATCGGGATTACCATATAGACAAGCACATAAAACACTTTGCTCACCCAGAAGATAATGTGCTCTTTGGAGGACATATTGGGCAACTTGGTGCGATATACTTTTTGTGTAAAATACTTCTGAAAATCCTGATATGTCATCCAGAAAATAGTATTCAACGAATACAGAAAAGGAGCATAGATATGCTGTATCCGGTGAATGGGTACCCATTTCTGAGTGCTGCACAACCTGAGAAAAGGACTGACAGCAACATCATCATCTAAGCCATCCACATTGGTATAGGTGTGGTGAAGGATGTTATGTTTTTGTTTCCAGATAAAACTGTTTCCTCCTATCAGGTTTAATGTATAACCCAAGATTTCGTTTACCCAAGGTCTGGACGAATAGCAACCATGACACGCATCGTGCATCACATTAAAACCTATAAGCGCCAGCACCAATCCCAGCACAGCACACAATATAATAGCTATCCATCCTGCCATCGGATAGAATAACAGCATGAAATAAAGAAGCACAGCTAATGGCAGGAAGAGAATGGTCTTTGAAAACAATTTCCAGTTTCCTGTTTTAGGCAGATTGTTCTCTTTGAAGTAGGCATCAACATCTTTTTTCAGGGCAGGAAGGAAAGTCGCCTGTTTGTTGTTGAAGGTGGCTCTTGGCATCTCTTGGTGTTTATGGGTGAACAATACCTCAGATTAAACTTGAGAACCAATTGTGACGGTTAGTCAATTTTGCCACTCAAAAATAATGTGAAGACTTTGGCCTGGCGAATGTACGACTAATGACCATACGCACTGTATAATCATTGTACAAACATGATAAATGGCAATCCGGCTTTGCTTAGGATTATGCTATCACTCCTGATCCTATCAGTTCCTCACCCAGATACCAGGCAGCAAACTGTCCGTCGGCAATGCCGCGCTGCAGTTCGTCAAACAGAATGTACAACCCGTCTTCTTTCCTGATAAGCGTTGCCTTTTGCAACGGCTGACGGTAACGGATGCGCACTTCTGCTCTTTGCGTTTCGCCGGGTTTCAATTCGTAATCTGCATTAACGTAGTGAATCTCATCAGCATTAATCTTCAGCGCCCTGCGATTGAGTCCGGGATGCTCACCTAACTGTCCGGAGAATACGATGTTATTTACAGTATCTGTCTGTAAAACAAAAGACGGATTTGGGCGGCCGCCGATATGGACACCTTTACGCTGCCCTATGGTATAGAAATGCGCGCCGGTATGCTCTCCAACCTTTATACCTTCTTCTCTTTCAAAACTAAATGGCCGGGCCAACACTTCAACATTGTCCACTGTTGCAGGCAGGTTGTGGTAAGCTTTTAACTTTCCGAGATTGGCATCAATTTCAATTATATCCCCTTCCCTGGGTTCCAACTGCTGCTGAAGGAATGTGGGTAAATCCACTTTTCCGATAAAACACAACCCCTGGGAGTCTTTTTTATCGGCCGTGGGCAATCCTGCCATGTGCGCCAGATCGCGCACTTCCGATTTCATCAAATCTCCGATTGGGAAAATAGCTTTTTCAAGTTGCTCCTGCGTTAACTGACAAAGGAAGTATGACTGGTCTTTATTTGGATCCTTCCCAGCAAGGAGATGGTGCCTTCCGTTTTCGTCCGTTACTTTACGGCAATAGTGACCGGTAGCTACATAATCTGCTCCGAGTTTGAGGGCAGCTTTCAGGAAAACATCAAATTTGATTTCTCTGTTGCACAATACATCCGGATTGGGCGTACGTCCTTTTTCATATTCAGCGAACATATAATCCACAATCCGCTCTTTGTATTCCTTGCTCAGGTCGATCACATAATAGGGAATTCCCAGATGTTCGGCTACCGCCAGAGCATCATTTGAATCGTCAATCCAGGGGCATTCGTTATCGAGCGTTACATCGTTATTGTGCCAGTTGCGCATGAACATACCAATCACTTCATACCCTCTTTCTTTAAGAAGATATGCTGCAACACTGGAGTCAACTCCTCCCGATAAGCCTACTACAACCCTTTTCATGCTGCAAAATTAGCGGAATAAACGCTCAGGGGAAAGACGGAACGGCGTACCTGTAAACAAAAGAGCGAATTTTAACAAGTGTAAAATCCGCTCTTAATTCTATTAATCTTCTGTAGAAATTAATATGTACTCTTTATAAACTTAGCTACTGTATCGTGATGTTTCTTCAATGCTTCAGGATGCAGATAGATCATGTGGCCTGACTCATAATACTCATATTGAATATTCTTCTGCAATTCATTCGGCATGGGCAGATGCTTCATTTCCCACACACCTTCGTAATAAGGAGTACCCAGATCGTAATACCCTCCTGTCAGTAATACTTTAAGATTCGGATTGTATATCATTGCCCGGGCCATATCGTTCATCACATTCGGGAACCCAATGAATCCACCTCTTCTGGTGAAATTCCACGGACGCACATTTCCACTGGTTTTGTAAGTCATGTCATCACCAAACTTCAGCGTATTCCTCATATATGTATTCAGAGTAGCTGTGAAAGCTGATGCAATAAATGAGTTCATCGGATCGTATTGTGCACTCTCGCTTAACGGATTGATCGCATCCCCCGAGAAACGTGAATCCAAACGGCCTGTAATCTCATTCTCATCACCCAAAAGTCTTTGAGCAAATTGCGGCCCGCTTACTCTCAAGTTTGCTTTCTTAATGTAATCAACCGGCAATCCGGTGTATTGATGCAACTTCTGAGCAATAGAATTGAAAGTGGCCTGATCGAGATCCGCACCTTTATTCAAAGCCAGTGCATAATCTGAAATAGCAAACTGCTCTACCTCTCTCAGAAAGGGCTCTAATGCCGAGGGTTTGTTAGGCAATTTATTATGATAGTAGGCTGTCGCAGCATAGGATGGCAGAATCAGCTGGAAAGGCAAATCTGTTCCCGGGTTACCGGATGTAGTCTCCGTCATGTTGCTGTAAGTAAACAGCTGTGATAACAGGATTACTCCATTCAGACTTACGTTCTTTGAGCTCTGCAAGATATTAGCGACAACGGCAGAGCGGAACGTACCATAGCTTTCTCCGTACAAATACTTCGGAGAACTCCATCTGTTATAGTCTGTTATAAACTGTACAATAAAATTGGCGAATGCCTGTCCGTCTTCATCAACACCGAAGAAATCAGAGCCACTACCTGCACCCCCCATATCTTTGGTAATCACTTCGCCGAACCCTGTTCCGGGAGCATCGATAAATACAAGGTCGCTCGCATCCAGCAGGCTGTATTCGTTATTTACAGTGCTGTACGGCGCACGTGAACGTTCCATGTCCTGAATGTTTACTTTTTGCGGACCCCAGCACCCCATGTGCAGCCACATGGTCGCACTTCCCGGACCTCCATTATAGATAAATGTGATAGGCCTTTTGGAGGGATCTTTTTCACCTTCCTTGAAATAAGCCACATAACTCATACCGAGTGTTGGAATACCGTGACCGTTCTTCATTACCAGGATTCCTGCATCAGCCTGATAATTGATTTGTTTTCCTTCGATAGTTACAACTCCGTGCGTAACAGACTTTGTAGATTCAGAGAATGTTTTCACCATGTCTTTAGAGGCTGTTACAGCAGGGGCAGCCGCTCCATCAGGGCGCTGAGCAGTTGCCGTTCTTGTTGGTGGCTGAGCCGTGAGGAATAATACCGGAAGAATCAGCCCAAGCAACAATGCTAATTTTTTACTTTTCATAAACTGGTTTTTAATATTTGGAATTTGGTTTAAATCACGACACATCCTTTCAAAGGTAATTTTTTGAACAGAAAAATTTTTCCGTTCATCACATTTTTTCCAATGTAGAAAAGTATGGATACTATAATAGACAGAAGTTATTTTCCACTGGCACGCCTAGCTTGTGCCACCGTCGGATAGCCCCCTCATTAGCAGATATGCAGCGTTAGAATTGTGCACAAGCGTATCTGTGCCTTCTTTGTCATTTATTCAAACCTTGTTTTCAAAAACCAACACAAAGCCGATGTAACACAACTTTTCGTTATCCTAAAATTAGTATTCCCGGGTCATAACCAAATTTAAGATAAATTGAAATTGTATTCAGGTATATGCTGATGTTTATAGGTGGAAGGGAATAGTTCTATTTACGGCACAGATACGCCGCGCACTATGGCTCAGGCCGCATATCTGCGCCTGTGGTGGTAGTTTTTGCAGGAGTGGTTGTATTATCAACAGTTACTTTTTTCAGTTTATTTCCTGCTGCATCGTAGGTAAAAGTCACAGTGCCTGTTCCGGCAACCGTTGTTACTGAGGGCAGGTTTAAATAATTATAAGAAATGCTACTGATCTTTTTGTTTGCATCTGAAATCAGGTTGCCATTATCATCATAAGCGTAATCCGTACTGCCTTTTGTACCAGGATTGTATTTAAAATCTCCTAACGTGCTTGTGTAATCGTTTGCGGCATCTACAACTTTGGGGAGTTTGTTTGAGTTGATCTGGTAGGTATAGCTCAACTGGTCTATCAATGGCGATGTGTTTATTTTCAGGCCGTATTGATTCATGGTGAGGATGTTGCCATTGGCATCGTGCTTCAATTTTACGCCTATGTCAACACCAAACTCCATGCTGTAATTTACAGTTTTATTGAAAAATATAAAGTGGTTGTATTAAGATATGGCACAGATACGCCACGCAGAAGCTGAGCTGCAAATCTGCGCCTGAGAGAGACAAAGCCAATGCTTTGCTTTCTGATGCTGAACTAATTCGCTATTTTAAAGAAGTGGATAACCTGCCGCAGGAAGATAAGTCAGCCCTGCTCCGGGTAATTGGTGGCTTTCTCCGGGATGTCAAAACCAAACAGGCGTATGCGATGTGAAACTGATACGCTTTTATTATTCAGAGAGCCAGCCTTCCTTTTGCAGATTAGTCAAAATATAAAAACCTGTGCTATTAATTTTGCGGCCAAAGAGCAAACTATCAATACCGTTTACATTTAAAAAGAACAAGGTATCGCGATTATCGATTTTTAAGTATATCTTAAATGAGTCTTGGTATCCCTTTTTAATGGCTCCAATATAAGAACGTGGAGATGCCGACATAGATCTTGGTAACGTATCTTTATAGTAAAACTTGTCGTTAATTCTCAAATAAAAGGATTTGGTTTTTTCTGTCGCTCTAAATATTTTGACTGCATTGTTTTGACTAGTGTCAAAATTACTTTCAATGCCATAAGATGCACTATGATTGGAACATCCAAGAACAGAAAATATTATTCCTAAAAGGACTGTTTTATAAAACATTTATCGCTTTTATTTTTCAACATATTTAGTTCTCACAATAATAGGGAGACCGGCTACATTAATAATTTTCCAATTAGTTTGTATATTCCGGTGATATTGACCCCCTATTCCGGTGATGTTGACCCCTCTGTAGATTTTGGTCTATTTAAAAGAACTTTTGTATGACAATGTTACAGTTTTTTTCTTAAGCTCTCTCCTTTTATTTCTATTCTGTAGGAGGTATGAACTAATCTGTCTAAGATGGCGTCGGCTAAAGTTTCTTCGCCGATTACATCATACCAACCGGATACAGGTAACTGAGAGACAATAATGGTGGATGCTTTGCCATGACGGTCTTCAATAATCTCCATAAGGTCTATTTGTTGTTGAGCATCTAAATGGGTGAGTCCGAAGTCGTTAAGGATTAAAAGATTGGTTTTAGCCAACTGCTCAAAGGATTTTATAATTGTACCTTCCAGGCGGCTCACCTTCATTTTTTGCATTAATTTTTGAGTGTTAAAGTAAGCCACCTTATACCCAAGAACACAAGCCTGGTGCCCCAGCGCAGAAGCTAAAAAGCTTTTACCGCATCCTGTAGCGCCGGTGATAAGTATCGCACTGCCTTTCTCAATATAGTCGCCGGTAGCAAGGGTGGTTATTAACTGTCTGTCCAGCCCGCGTGCGGCATCTGTTTTAAGCTCCTCTAAGGAAGCCTTGTAGCGGAAGGTAGCTTTGTATTCCAATCGCTTAAAACGTCTGTTGCTGCGTTCCTGTTCTTCAGATTGAAGAAGCAGTTCAAGTCCGTCGTAGAGCGATAGTTCATGAAGCTGCCGGGTCTCTGATAAAGTCTGGTAGGCCAGCGCCATACCGTGGAGCCTGAGCCGGCTCATTTGCATTTGTAATTGATTCATCGTTTTGGGTTTTAGTTTTTATTTTGATGATTAAAGCTGATTTTTAATTGGGTGAAGTAATTCTTGCCCCTGATGTTTTGATGAGCGGGTAGCGGTTTATTCACCGGTTCTTCTGTTTGATACACGGTTTTGTTTTCAATACAGTTTTTGACAAACTGATAGGAGAAAATACCGTTGTCTAAAGCTATTGTGCATGCCCGTTCAAAAGTTTGTTTATCCGTTTTACGGGCAAGAATCAAGAGCCCATCGCATGTTCTGTAAAATCGTTCAGGATGTTCATGCTGGCTAAAAAGTGCTTCTGTCAGTTCACGCAGTACCTCCGATTGTTTTGTTGCCAACCCAATATAATACTCCGGGCTTCTGTCCAGATAATGCTGGTGATGAGAACACAGGTGCTCCTTGTTGATGGTGTAACCTCCGGACTGGTATGAACGGATATGGACGGCTACCTGCTCGCCTTTAGAGAAGATATACACCATGGTGCGGGTATAATAGACATCCACCCTTTGACCGATAAGCTTGTAGGGCACACTGTAGTAATGCTTATCGGCCGACAGGCGGATATGATTGTTCTTGGCCACCAAAAGCCGGGTATAATATTTTAATTCAAAAGGTTTTTCGGGCAGGGGCATCAGATGTTGTTTCTCTTCTGCCAGAAAGCGTTCTTCACGGCACCAGGGCTTTTCCTGCATACGGGTTTGGTTGTGCTCACGAACCTTTTCTGTAATAGCTTTATTCAGGGAACCCAAATCAAAAAAGGTCTGGTTGCGTAGTTTGGCAAATACACGGGTATAGAAAATATTTACCTGGTTTTCCACCAAGGCTTTGTCCTTAGGCTTTTTAGCCCCGGCAGGGATAACAACAGTACCGTAATAGTTTGCAAAATCCTCCAATGCCCGGTTGATGGTTGGTTCATACCGGTTAGCCCGGATAACAGCGGCTTTAAGATTATCGGGTACCAGCGAAGCGGGTACCCCTCCCAGAAAGATGAGACAACAAGCCAGTGCATACAAAAAATCAGCAATCGTCTGCGTAGGTACAGCTATGGCAAAACCATAATCGCTAAAGGGAAGACAGGCTACAAACAAATAACAGGGAACAACTTCTCCGGTTTGTTTGTCGGTATAATAAATCTTCTTACCGGCAAAATCAATAAAGAGTTTATCAGCAGGTTTATGAAACAAAACCATAGAGGGCTTTGAGGCAATCCTTTGCTGCTGCAGATGGAAACAGAACTGGCCGTAGCTGTATCCGCCAGGATATTGTTCTTTATACTCCTGCCAGAGCAAGTGCCGGGTAACGCCTTTACGCTGAAGTTCTTTAAGAAAATACGGCAGCTGTTCTTTAAGCCGGTCGTAGCGCCCGGATTCCCTTTTATAGGCCGGATTGCCGGCATGGAATTTAGCTTCTAATACCGGGTCATCTAATTTTACAAGCGCTTCTATGCTTGCAGGGGTGGCGCTGTCTGAAAGCAGGCTTTCAAGCTTCTGCAAATAAATTTTTACATTATTCTTGCTCATAGAAAGGGTGCGGGCAATTGTTTTTTTGCCCTTACCCTGAGCGTGTAGTAGTATCAATTGTTTTATCTGAGACATAGATTTTGGTTTTCCTGCCATTTGAAAGTTCTTTTTACGGTTAAAAATGTAAGACCGTAATAAACCAAAATCTGTGAGAGAGGGGTCAACATGCTCCGGAATATTAACCTCTGTTTGCATCAGAGGGGTCAGCATGCTCCAGAATCTAAGAACTGGCCATCAATCAAAGGGGGCAGTATGCTCCGGAATCTCTTTTTCTTTTTACTGAAAAAAAATCTGAGTTAACCAACTAATACCAGCCCCTGAATCAGGGGGTCAGCATCCGCCAGAACGTCGCTTCACTTGTTTCTGACGTGGAAGAAATCACCGCTTTCTTGCTTCCTGATTGAGGGGTCAGTATGCTCCAGAATATCCACTTGTCTAACCACACTTGATAATGCTTGATTTTTAAGCTAATTTTGGTGTATAATTTTACGCTAATGGTTAATAAAACAGAATTTGCAGACAGATTGAAAGACCTCCGCAAACGCAAAGGAATTTCGCAAAGCGAACTGGCTGAACTGATAGAAGTGCATTTTACGCAAGTGAGCCGTTATGAGAGAGGGGAAACAAAACCTAACGCCGAAGCGATGACCAAACTGGCAAAAGCGTTAGATACTACCGTTGATTTTTTAATGAATGGCACGGCTGATGATGTGGCAAAAGATGCCGGGCTGGAAAAAGAGTTGATAAGCCGGTTTAAAGAAGTGCAAAGTTTAGAGACAGATGATAAAAAAACGGTACTATCGCTGATGGATGCCTATATTGCTAAAACAAAAATCCAGAGTTTACTACACACTAAATGATTTTATCCATGGATAATACAATGCTCATACAAGTTACCAACCAAAAAGCTGTTGGGCTTTTACACGAACTGCAGGAACTGAATTTAATAAAAGTGTTGAAAGAAAATTTTACTCCTGCTAAAACGAAACTATCCGATAAATACAAAGGCATTATTACCAAAGAACAAGGGCAAAACCTAAACGAACACATCAAACAAATGCGCAGCGAATGGAACAGTATTTAATGGATACCAATGTAGTGTCTGATTATTTCTCCGCTTCCTTTTCGGTTGCCGGTATGGCTTTGATGGATACCGCTATTGATGCTGTGCCTAATATTTCTGTTATTACCCAAATAGAATTGCTGTGCTGGAATACGGATGAAGCTACCACACAAAATGTACAGAATTTTATTACCGATAGTGTGGTACTGGATATTAGCCCTGAGATAATTGCTCAATGCGTTGCCTTACGCAAAGGAAAAAAAATGAAAACGCCGGATGCTATCATTGCCGCTACTGCTTTGGCTTATGGCTTCACTTTAATAACTAATAACGAAAAAGACTTTGCAAATATTAGTGGGCTGAAAATGGTTAACCCGCATAAATTGTAAAAGCCGCTCATTGAGCAGCTTTTATTTTGTGTATTATTATTCTTAAAAGAAAAGCAAGTATTAATATAATGAGGGCATCTAATAGAAAGTATCTCAATAGAAAGCCTATTTCTTTGCAATCAAAACATTTTCCTGAAAAAGTTCTATAAAAAACAAAAGGAAACCCAATTTCATTATACCCATCTTCATAAGCCTCAAATTTCCCAAATAAGAAACTCCCAACAAGCCAACAAGAAAAAATAATTACAAAAATTTTCAACACAGAACCAATCTTAAACATGATAGAATTTTAATGATTATTAAGGTCTCCCGCTTCATACTTCTTCTTTCCGATTTCTATTTGCTGTCCATTAATTTCTGTTGAATTTTTATCATTCATATAGCTACTGCCACCTGAAAACATTACATTCTTGGAATTAGCTTTTTGCTTAGCAGGGTCATAATATTGCGGATTGGAACCCCATAAAACAGTTTCAAAAAACGTTTCTTCTTTCTTGTCTATATGACGTAATCCAAATGTATGCCCCAACTCATGCACCAATGTATTATTATCATTTCCATTCATCATGTTAGCAACTTTTGTTTCATTAATTTGAACTTTTGTTCCTTCAATATCACCTCTGCCATACACACCTGGTAATTTACTGCCATCAAGAATTTGAATTAAATGCTCATTACTTTTTACATCAGCCCCTTTAGTTATAACCCTAACTTGTACATCTACTACAACATTAACTTGTACTGCTTTATAGATTGGCACTTTTTTTCCTGGAACTCCATCAAGACCTCCACCCATTTTCTGAAAACCAACAACATCATACCTTGTATAGGATGTTCCGTAGGAATTCTTCACTTGGGAACTTAGAGAAGAAGCGAAAGTTCCCATATTAAGTGCAGTATTAGAGCTAGAATTTAACACGGCTGCTGTTAGCGTTATATGCACAGTTTCACTGCCATTTTTGTTTTTTACGGTAGAAATTATCCAGTCTGCTCCATCTGGGTCAATCCTGCTAATTGGATTATTTACTACAAAACCATATGGTGAAGTATGAGGGTAGCTGCTTGCGTGTGGATCCACGGTCCACCATCTTCCTAACTGCGGGTCTTGCATCCTGGCGCCATAATCATATAGTTCTAATCCACTGTTATCCAAGAATTCTTTTGATTGTAATTCTTTGCCGTTATACTTGTATTTGTTAATCAGGGAACCTGCACTTTTTGAACTAATGCCGCTCATAACTAACCCAAATGGATAATAATGTGTCTCCTCTAATATCGGCCCGTGAATATGCGTGATCTGCAGATTATCCCAATACACGCTTATGTTCGGTGTCTCGTTGCTTACAAATACATACAAATAACCATTTCTGCCCACCGCCAGATTTGTCTTTGTATGAATGGTAAGTGTATTATCATTTCCTACCTGTTCTGCACCTGAACTGCTCTGTACAAACTTAAACTGTTCATCTAATAATACCCAATTAATATATGCTTTGGGTTTTGTGCTTCCCGGTGCAGGCTGATTACTTAAAAAGCTATTGGCTGCTGTGGGTATAACTCCGCTGTTATTCAGTTGTGTAGATGTAATTGTACCATGCACCGGCCCGCTGCTTCCCGTCAGGCTAGTAACCAAATTGGTTACCAAATCTGTTGCTATGCTATTGGGGCTGTTAGGTGTAGCTCCATTCTTTTTGTACCAACTGCTTACACGGATATTAAATTTATCACCGGCCATTACTTTCAGGATAATGCTCGGACCGATTTTGTTGCCACCACCATTTACTTTAGATACCTCATCATTTGGGTTGGTATAAGTATCCGTCGGGTAGCCGGATATAGTAGAAATAGCTGTTCTTGTGGATGGCAGATTAGCATACAGCGCCTCCTCTGTTGTTGCCTGCGCGGTCTCCATTGAGGCAGGCGGGTAAAAACTGGTATCTTTCTGCTCTGTGAGTACCATTCTTACATTGCCCAAGTGATCTTTCAAAAAATAATCGTAGGCGAAGGAGGTAATGTTGCCACTTCCATCTTTTATAGGACGTATTCTGCCTTCCTCATGCCCTATTAATTGCAACGTATCATTTTGAAACACCGCACCACCGACATACAATGTTGTTGTGGTTGTCGCAGGAGTGGTTGTGTTATCAACAGTTACTTTTTTCAGTTTATTTCCTGCAGCATCATAAGTAAAGGTAACTGTCCCGGTTCCTGTAACCGTTGTTACTGAGGGCAGATTAAGGTAGTTATAACTGATGCTGCTGATCTTTTTGTTCGCATCAGAAATCAAATTTCCATTGGCATCGTAAGCATAATCTGTACTGCCTTTGGTGGCAGGGTTGTATTTAAAATCTCCTAACGTGCTTGTATAATCGTTTGCGGCATCTACAACTTTTGAGAGTTTGTTTGAGTTGGCCTGGTAGGTGTAGCTTAACTGGTCTATCAATGGTGATGTATTTATTTTCAGACCGTATTGATTCATGGTGAGGATGTTGCCATTGGCATCGTGCTTCAATTTTACGACTATGTCAACACCAAACTCCATGTTGTAATTTACAGTTTTATTGGAAAATATAATAGTGGTAGTATTGACACAGGGCACAGATACGCCACGCACAGGAGCTAAG
>JAGFIS010000014.1:70000-71630 GCA_024103425.1 Chitinophagaceae bacterium | reverse complement strand
TTATACCTTTACGCTCTTTGAATGATTTCCAACCATTCGGAGAGAACCTTCGAGCGCCTCCGTTACTCTTTAGGAGGCGGCCGCCCCAGTCAAACTACCTACCTGACACTGTCCCTCAAGATCCACTCTTGCAGGTTAGATATTCAGTATTTAAAGGGTGGTATTCAAACGGCGACTCCTCCGAAACTAGCGTCCCGTGTTCCCAGTCTCCCACCTATCCTGTACATCCAATACCCAATATCAATATCAAGTTGCAGTGAAGCTCCATGGGGTCTTACCGTCTAGTCGCGGGTAATTGGCATCTTCACCAATAATATGATTTCACCGAGTCTCGAGTTGAGACAGCGCCCAAATCGTTACGCCTTTCGTGCGGGTCGGAACTTACCCGACGAGGAATTTCGCTACCTTAGGACCGTTATAGTTACGGCCGCCGTTTACTGGGGCTTCAGTCAGAAGCTTTGTCTCGGCTAAGCCGAGACGAACATCCTTCCTTAACCTTCCAGCACCGGGCAGGTATCAGGCTCTATACGTCATCTTTCGATTTTGCAGGGCCCTATGTTTTTGCTAAACAGTTGGTCGCACCATTTCACTGAGACCGCATCGCTGCGGTACGCTTTATCCCGAAGTTACAGCGTCAATTTGCCTAGTTCCTTCTCCACGGCTCACCCGAGCGCCTTAGAATATTCATCCCGTCCACCTGTGTCGGATTACGGTACGGGCCGCTTTAGCCTAGCCTTAGAGGTTTTTCTTGGAGGTTTGATTACAGTCGCTATCCACGCTGCCGAAGCTTTGTGGTACTATCAGGTTCACCTAATCCGGCGGATTTGCCTACCAGACTAATAGCTACACCCTTTAACGATCTATTCCGTCAGATCGCGGACTTGTCACTACCCCGTTACCCCATCGAAACTAAAGCGGGTGTTGGAATATTAACCAACTTTCCATCAGCTACCCCTTTCGGGTTTGCCTAAGGACCCGACTAACCCTGATCTGATTAACATTGATCAGGAAACCTTGGACTTACGGCGGTCAGGTTTTTCACCTGACTTATCGTTACTTATGCCTACATTTTCTCTTCTGAATGCTCCAGCATGCATCGCTGCACACCTTCAGTGCTAATCAGAATGCTCCCCTACCGATAACTACTCAAAGTAGTATCTTACAGCTTCGGTTCATAGTTTGATGCCCGATTATTTTCCGCGCAAAATCTCTCGACCAGTGAGCTGTTACGCACTCTTTAAATGAATGGCTGCTTCCAAGCCAACATCCTGGCTGTTTTGGAAATTTCACCTCGTTTGATCAACTTAACTATGTATTAGGGACCTTAGCTGGTAATCTGGGTTATTTCCCTCTCGGCCCAGGACCTTAGCGCCCAGAGCCTCACTGCTGCAGATATTTATTAGCATTCGGAGTTTGTCAGGGTTTGGTAGGCGGTGAAGCCCCCTAGCCCAATCAGTAGCTCTACCTCTAATAAACTTCTATATGCAACGCTGTTCCTAAAAACATTTCGGGGAGAACGAGCTATCTCTCAGTTTGATTGGCCTTTCACCCCTATCCACAAGTCATCCCAAAGCTTTTCAACGCTAACGGGTTCGGTCCTCCATTCTGTGTTACCAGAACTTCAACCTGC